>JBNJFM010000001.1:0-73397 GCA_051746865.1 Pseudomonadota bacterium
CGGGGTCGTTGCCCGTCGAGGGACGGCAACGCCGAGTGCGGACAAACCCGCGAGCCCCGTCCGGGCGGGCCTCCAAGGGCCCATCTGCGGCGTTGCCGCCCTTGTAAAGGGCGACGGCCCTTCACGGCGGACTGCGCCTTGCATCTGGGCCCTTGGAGAGCCCGCAGAGACGTCATCGATTCGTGCAGACCTTCCCTAGTCAGGATGATGACGCCTGCGGATTCAGTTGGCGGATGCGGGCATTGAGCGCCACGGCGAACGCGATCCAGCCCCAGTAGGGCAACAGCAGGACCGCGGCGGTCGGACTGGCCAGGGCGAACAGCACGATCACCACCGTGAGCAACGCCCAGAGCACCAGGATATCCAGCAGGGCCGCCTCGATCTGCCGGCGACCGAAGAACAGCCACGACCAGCCGGCGTTGAGGAACAGGTGGGCGACATAGAGCAGCAACCCGACGGTGCGCCAGACCGAGGACTCGGCCTCGAACACCCGCCAGGCGGCGACCGCCATCAGCAGGTAGAGCACCGCCCAGGCAATGGGAAACACCCGGTCGGGCGGCGTCCAGGCGGGCTTTTCCAGACGCCGGTACCAGTCGTCCGGACGGAACACCCCGCCACTGAGCGCGGTCAGGGCGACGAGAACGATCGAGCCCATCAGGGCGGTGATGGATTCAGCCATGGTCTGCGTCTCCGGTGGACGGGGCCGTGGGAAGCGGGGCAAACAGCTCGCCGACCAGTTCGGTGGCATAGCTGCCGGGCGGCAGAGAGAAGGATAGTGTCACCACCCCGTCTTCGCATGCGAACTCGAGGTCGGGCACTGGCACCGTCAGCGGCCGGCGATCCGGCTCCACGCGCCAGCGGGCCAGCCACTCCTGCCATCGTTCCGCCCCCCAGCGCTCGAGCATCTCCGCGGCGAGCGCCGCCTCCCGCTGGCCCACCGCGCCGGTCGCCCGCGTGCCGGATTCGCCCCACAGCGGTCCGGTCAGGCGGACGTCGCCGCGGGCCAGTCGCTCCTGCAGATCGACCAATTCATTCCTTTCGGCGACGAAGCGACTGCGGGAGCCGGCGAGCTGGAGGACATCGCCCTCGCTCACGGTTGCGCTGGCACCCCGCTTCAGCCGATCGGCCAGCACGCGGTCGAAGATCGCCGCGCGCAGCGTGGAGAGCAGCCAGTTGCGCGCCTGGCGCTTCGGACTGCCTTTGCGTTCGCCCTGCCCCCACTCGCGCAGGGCGGTCAGGTTGGCGTATCCCCGACCGTAGCGCTGCTCGCCGAAGTAGTTGGCGAACCCGCGCGAGGCGATCAGCGCCTGGCGATCCGCCAGGTAGGCAGCCAGTTCGCCGGGCGCCTCGCCCGGGACGGGCCCGACGTCATGCAGCCGCAGGTGAAAACGGTTGGCGCGATGAATGCCCCGACGAAGCTTGCGGTCGTGCCGGTCCATGGCCAGCAGGCCGATACCCTCGCGCTCACACCCGGCCTCGAAGGTGTCCGGGTCGAAGGTCTCGTGCGGCAGGCTCAGCCACTGGCTGGTCACCGCATGCCGGTCCTTCTGACCGCACAGGCCGATGTCGCGCGGCTTCGTCCCGGTGATGGCGGCCACGCGGTCGACCATCGCCGCGGTGGTCATGTCGCGCTTTTCCAGCCGCACCAGCCAGTGATTGCCGGCCCCGGCCGGTTCGAAGCCGAGCTCCTCGTCGACGCGAAACGCCTCCGGGCTGGCCTTGAACCCCGCCTGCCAGTTCGGCGTCCCGCAGACCCGCGGTCGCTCGGTGCCCGGCGCGCCGGGCCAGTCCCGGGGCGCGTCACTCATCGAGGAGTGTCGCGGTCCAGTCGATCTCCTCGCCCGACAGCAGCGGCACGACCCGCTCGTCGCCGGCGGTCACCGGATCCGGGACGCGCTGGGGACGGCGCTCGAGCTTCATGTGCCGCTCGTTGACCGGCAGGCCGTAGAAGCGCGGGCCATTGAGACTGGTGAAGGCCTCCAGCGCGTCCAGCCGATCGATGGAATCGAACACCTGCGCGTAGAGCTCCACGGCGACCGGCGCGGTAAATGCCCCGGCACAGCCGCAGGCCGACTCCTTGGCGCCCTGCGGGTGCGGCGCGCTGTCGGTGCCCATGAAGAACTTGCCTGAGGGATCGACTGCCGCTTCCAGCAGGGCCTGGCGGTGCTTCTCGCGCTTGAGGATCGGCAGGCAGTAGTAGTGCGGACGGATGCCGCCGACCAGCATGGCGTTACGGTTGAACGACAGGTGGTGGGCGGTGATCGTCGCGCCCAGCCGTTCGCCCTGCGAGCGCACGAAGGCGACCGCCTGCGCGGTGGTGATGTGCTCCATCACCACCCGCAGGTCGGGGTGACGGTCGAGAATGGGGGCAAGCACCCGTTCGATGAACACCGCCTCGCGGTCGAAGATGTCCACCGCCGGGTCAACCACCTCGCCGTGAACCAGCATCGGCAGGCCGGTGCGCTCCAGCGCGGCCAGTACCGGCTCGATCGCCAGCGGGTCGGTCACGCCGTTCTCCGAGTTGGTCGTCGCACCGGCCGGGTAGAGCTTGACCGCGTGCACGAGCGGGTCCGCCGCCGCCTGCTCGATGTCGGCCGCCGTGGTGCGATCCGTCAGATACAGGGTCATCAGCGGCTGGAAGTCGGCATCGGGCCCCAACGCGGCCAGGATGCGGTCCCGGTAGGCATGTGCCTCGGCGACGGTGGTCACCGGCGGCACCAGGTTGGGCATGATGATCGCGCGACCGCACTGGCGCGCGGTGAAACCGACCACGGCCCCGGTCATCGCACCATCGCGCAGGTGGAGATGCCAGTCGTCGGGCTGGCGGATGATCAGTTCGTCCAAGAGACCCCCTTGTCTGTGGTCGTTACGCGTGTCGTGTCGAGCTCATCACCAGGCGATGTAGGCGTAACCGTCTTCCTGGTATTCCATCAGCGCGGCGGCGCCGACCTGTTCGATGCGGGCGAAGTCGCGGATGTCGTCCTCGCTGTAGCCCACCGTGTCCATGGTGTTGCCGCAGGCAATCCACTCGACGTCGTAGTTCTTCGCAAAGCCCTCGACGCGCGCGTAGATCTCCTCGTCGACCTCGCGCATCGGCTCCTTGGCGAGGAGGTGGATGCCCTTGGCGAAACAGGCCACGGCGATCTTCACGTTGCCGCCGTACTTGCCGATCATCGCGTTCATGGAGTTGAGCACGTGGGTCTGGTACTCCACGTCGCCGTGATTGAGCTGGTAGATCACGTGGTGCGCCGGCTCGTCGCCCGGGAAGAACAGCTCGTCTTCCGCGCGGGCCTGGCCGATGCCCAGCGCGGCGGTGCCCGCCCCGGCCACGGCGGTGATGAATCGACGTCGATTGTTGCGTGAATCGGTCATGACAGTCTCCTGGTTCGTTGGCGCCGACGATCCCGGTCGGCCTGAATCATTAAGCGGCACCTGACCGTGGGACACGCCCCGGCAGACCGCGTTCAGCCCACCCACGGCGCACCCATACATCAGCGTTTGCTTATGGATGGGTAACAGTGCCAATGCCTGCGATGATAGTCCAGACCCATCTTCCCTACTCCCCGGCGACCTCGCCCACCCGCATCAGGACCACACCCCCGCGGGCATAGAGTACCTCGCCCGGGGTCTCGGCGGCCCGTTCGTTTCGGGTCAGCAGCAGGTCGCCCGGGCGCGGGGACCGCCGTTCGACCACACCCCGGGCGTAAACACCGAAGCTGGGCGTGTTCATGCCGCGCATCACTAGCTCGCCCGGTAGGTCGCGGGCCATCAGTCCGGCCTCGCGTACGGGGCCCTGCTGCATCTGGCCGACGGCGTTCAGCACCAGCACGTTGACCACCAGCGAGAACGACAGCGCCACCGGCACCATCACCCCGGAAAGCGCGACCCGGCGACGGAACAGGGGCACCACCACGGCGATCAGCGCCAGCCCGGTGATCACGTACCAGGCCGGGCCGAAGAAACGATCGCGCTCGGCGAGCATGTCCTGCACGTAGGCGGGCTTGATCTGGTCGAAGAAGACATCCACCAGCGTGGGAAGCGCCAGGACGAACAGCAGGAAGGCCACCGGCGGCAGCAGGTGCAGCCAGCGGCTTTTCACCTGCGGCAGGTGCGAGCCCATCACCAGCATCAAGCCCACTAGCCCGTAGCTCAGGTAGTGCGGCAGCTTGGTGCCGGAAAAGGAGAACAGCAGCAGCGCGACCAGGAACCAGACCCAGCCGAAACGCCGCAGGGCCGTGGCCGTCGACTCCGGCGCCACCAGCGGTCGCTGCCAGTCACTGCGGAAATGCCGCAACGAGGTGAGCACCGCCCCGGTGAACGGCAGCAGGGCGACCAGGGTGACCACGGGGTAGTACCAGTAGCCGCCGGAATGGCCTTCCATGGGCTCGTCGAAGCGACCGAGGTTGTTCTCGAGGAAAAACTCGTCGATGAACGCCTGGCCGTGCTCGATCCACACCAGCACGTACCAGGGCACCGCGACCACCACGAACAGCGCCAGCCCCTGCCAGTCGAGCACGGCCCGCCACCAGGCCCGCCCCTGGCCGGTCATCAGGTAGAAGATGAAGCTGGTCGCCGCCGGAATCACAACCGCGACCGGCCCCTTGGTCAGAAAACCGAGCGCCATGGCGAGATACGCCCAGCGGATCCAGCGACGTTCGCCGGTGACCCAGTGATTGAAGGTGGCAAACACCGCCCCGGTCAGGAACAGCAACAATACCGCGTCTGATATCGCGGCCTTGCCCACCACCGTGGTCATCAGGGCGGTGGCCGGGATCAGCGCGGCGAAGAATGCCGCCCGCGCACCCAGGTAGCGGTCGGCGAAGCGGTAGATCATCGCCACCCATAGCGCCGAGGCCAGCACCGACGGCAGCCGGAAGGCCCACTCGGTAAAGCCGAAAAGACCCACCGAGGCGGCCTGCAGCCAGTAGATCAGCACCGGCTTGGCAAATCGCGGCTCCTCGTTGAGGTAGGGAACGAGGAAATCGCCGCGATCGAACATCGCCCAGGTCGCGCCGGTGAACGCCCCCTCGTCGAGATCGAACAGCGGCAGACTTCCGATGCCCCAGACGTAACCGATGGCCACGGCCAGGGCGAGCACGAAGACATGCACGCGACGGGAATCCAGCCAGGCGGTCGAGGTATCGGCGGTGGACGAATTTGGATTCATGGACGATTCCGGCTGGGAAGTGGCGTGTCGATGGGTCCGCCGATGCGAACGGGCGCGAGTATACCAGCCGTCCCGGCGCGCGATCAGCGGCAGGACGGCTTAATCCAGGTAGCGCTTGTCCAGCGGCGGACGGCGGTTGATCACCAAACAACCGGCCATGATGTCGTGGAGGCCCTGCTTTTCCCGGGTAAAGGCGATCATCACGAAACCGATGAACAGCGCCAGCATCGACAGGATCTTGCCGAAATGCCGCCCGGTGGCACGCCAGAAGCCGATGCGCCGGCCCTCCATGTCGACGACCTTCATGTCGAGGGCACGCTTGCCCGGCGTGGCCTGCCAGTCGGAGCTCTCGAACAGCGCGTAGTAGATCCAGCCGACCAGCAGCCCGACCAGGTTGCCGAACGGGCCGGCCCACACCTCGGGCACCCCGCCAGCGACCAGCAGCACGATGCCGAACAGGAGCACGATGATCGATATGGCGATCAGGATGACCCAGTCGATCAGGTACGCCAGCAGCCGCTTCCAGAAGCCTCCGTGCCCGTCCGGCGCCACGTCCTGCCAGTGCGGCCGTTCGGTGACGGCGTCCATTGCCCGTTCCGGCATTCCCTGCCTCCCTGCCCGTGAAAATCAGTGCCCAGAATAGACAAAGGACCCGGGAGACCACAACGGGGACCCGGCGGTTTCGCGGTACCATGGACGACATTCCCGTCCGCGGACGGCAGGACACGAAACCACAGTGACGATCAATTGCCGATGAACCCGTATTCCCTCGCCCGCCCCCTGCTCTTTCGCCTCGACCCCGAGACCGCCCACGGGGTGACTTTCGGCCTGCTCGATCTGGCCGCCCATACGCCGTGGTGCGGCATGCAGCGCCGGTCGGTGCCCTCCGACCCGGTACGGGTGATGGGCATCGACTTTCCCAACCGCGTCGGACTGGCCGCCGGGCTGGACAAGAACGCCGCCCATGTCGACGGGCTGGCCTGTCTGGGCTTCGGCTTCATCGAGGTCGGGACCGTCACCCCGCGCCCCCAGCCGGGCAACCCGAAGCCCCGCCTGTTCCGCCTGCCGGCAGCCGAGGCGCTGATCAATCGCATGGGATTCAACAACGACGGGCTGGACAGTGCGCTGGAAAACCTCTCGCATAGCCGTAGCGAGGTACCCATAGGCATCAATATCGGCAAGAACTTCGACACGCCGATCGAGCAGGCGCTGGACGACTACCTTGCCGGACTGGAGGCGGTATACGCGCAGGCCGATTACGTCACCATCAACATCTCCTCGCCCAACACCGCCAACCTGCGTGACCTGCAGGGGGGCGAGGCCTTCACCGCCCTGCTCCGCGGGCTGACCGAAAAACGGGCCGAACTGAGCGAGACAACCGGCCGGCAGGTCCCGCTGGCGATCAAGATCGCCCCTGACATCGAGGATGCCGAGCTCCCGGAGCTCGCCGACGCACTGGTCGAACACGGCATCGACGCGGTGATCGCCACCAACACCACCCTGTCGCGGGAGACGGTCACGGGGCTCGAACATGCCGAGGAACGCGGCGGGCTGAGCGGGTGCCCAGTGCGCGAACGCTCCACGGAAGTCATCCGCCAGCTGCGCGAGCGACTCCCCGAGGACTTCCCCATCATCGGCGTCGGCGGCGTCGACTCGGGCGAGGCGGCCCGGGAGAAGATCGAGGCCGGTGCCGACCTCGTGCAGATCTACACGGGCCTGATCTACCGGGGCCCGCAACTGGTGCGCGAGGTCGCCGAGGCACTCGCGACCATGCCGAAAGACGACTGACCCTGCCGAACTACCAGCCGGTCACGGCCCTCGCCGCACGGCGGGCGGCACAGACCGGGCAGTCCGGGTCCTGGCGGAAGCGCACGGTGCGCCATTCGGCCTCGCGCAGGTCGAACAGGGCCAGCCGGCCGATCAACGGTCGGCCGCTGTCGGTGAGCACTTTCAACGCCTCGGCGGCCTGCAGGCTGCCGATCATGCCCACCAGTGGCGCGAGCACGCCCGTTTCCGCGCAGCGCAACTGGTCCTCGCCCTCTTCTCGGTACAGGCAGCGGTAGCAGGGAGCATCCGGGTCGCGGTGATCGAAGACGGTCACCTGCCCCGCCCACTGGATGGCCGCACCGGAAACCAGCGGCACGCCGTGATGGGCGCAGGCGGCATTCAGCGCAAAGCGCAGTTCGAAATTGTCGGAACAGTCGAGCACCAGGTCCATGCCGTCGACCGCCTGGTCGAGCGCCTCGCCCTCCAGCCGGCGGTCGATGCGGTGGATTTCGACGTGTGGATTGATCCGGCCCAGACGCTCGGCGGCCGACTCGGTCTTGGGCCGGCCGACGCTCTCCGTGTCGTGAACGATCTGCCGTTGCAGGTTGCTGAGATCCACGCGGTCGAAATCGGCCAGGTGGAGCTCGCCCACACCGCTTGCCGCGAGATACAGCGCGACCGGTGAACCCAGCCCGCCGACACCCGCGATCAGCACCCTCGACCGGGTGATCCGTTCCTGCCCCTCGTAGTCGAGGCCATCGAGCATGATGTGCCGGCCGTAGCGCAGCAGTTCGTCGTCTTGCATCCCGATCCGTCCGGTAAGGGTGTGCCAAAACGCAAATGCCCGGCTTCAGGCCGGGCATCGCGGGGTACTGGTAACTGGTGGCCCGTTAGGGAACCTCTGCACGAATGGCCATGCCACTCTGGCCGGTCGAGCCGTTCGTGGTCAAGGCGCGTCGCTGCCGGCGTGCCGGTGGCCACGGCAAGGCAACGCAACGCCGAGCACGGGCGGCTCGACCGGCCCCGCAGGGCGCGCCTTGAGCCGGGCATCTGCTGCGTTATCGTCCTTGGAAAGGGAACGACCCTTCCACTGCGGACGAACGCCTTGCATCTGCCCGGCTCAAGACGCGCAGAGCGGTATGGCATTCGTGCAGAGGTTCCCCTTAGAGATAGTGGCGCCAGGGGTCGTCGGGCTGCTCGGGGGTCTCCTCGTGGTGACGGTCACGGACCACACTGGCCTCGCCCGAGGCGCGGTACTGCTGGGTCGGCAGACCGCAACCCTCGATACCCAGCGCCTCGCGCTTGTTCTGTTCGGTGTAGTCCACCAGGGCGCACTTGAGCTTTTCCATCAGGGCCGCGTCGAGGTGAAAGCCGGCTTCCTTGAGCGCCAGGCGAATCGCCTTGTGGCAGATCACCGACAGGTCGTACTCCACTTCCAGGCACCGGGGACCGCGCTTGCGCGCGCTGAGCACACCCGGGAACCAGCGCACGTACTGCTCCGCCGCGCGCGCCTGCTCGCCCTCGTGATGCGGACCACGAAACCAGACTTCGTGCCGCTTGATCAGTTGCTTGTCGTCCATGCCGGCGCCTTGCCTTCAACCCTGTTCGGATCAAGATTAGCGCACTTGCGGATACAGACCAAGGGGCGAAGGAGGGTCTCGCAGGCCCGCCACGGGCACCCGGGCTTTCAGTCACCGGGCGATGGCAGGAGCGCAGCGGTCACGCGCGGGTTCCCGCCGAAATCCTCACGGGTGCCCAGCACCACCAGCCCGGCCTCGGCCATCAGTCGGGCCACCGCGTCGGCCTGTTCGGCTCCGTGCTCGAACAGCACCACCCCGCCGGGACGCAGCACCCGGCCCACCGATTGCAGCAGACGGCGATAGTCAGCCAGTCCCCGCTCGTCGGCGATCAGCGCCGTCTTCGGCTCGAAACGCAGGTCGCCCTGCTTCAGGTGCGGATCCCGGTCGGAGAGATAGGGAGGATTGCTGACCAGCAGGTCGATGCTCCGCGAGCGTACCGCCGACAGCCAGTCGCCCTGCCACAGGGCCACCTCGGCGTGCGCACCCTGCCCGCGCAGGTGCTCGCGGTTGTCCCGGGCCAGCGCGACCGCCTCGGCATGGCGATCCACGGCAAGGACGTCGGCGGCCGGTCGGGCAGCGGCCATCGACAGGGCGATGGCACCGCTGCCGGTGCCCAGATCAAGCACGCGATAGCCGGCCGTTTCCGCCGGAATCCTCTCCAGTGCCCATTCGACGAGTATCTCGGTATCCGGGCGGGGTATCAGCACGCCGGGCCGGCAGAGGAATCGATGCTCCCAGAAACCGCGCTCACCGACGATATAGGCCACCGGCTCGCCGGACGCCCGACGCTCGAGAGCCCGCTCCAGCTCGACGCGTCGTTCTGCGGACAGCGGGGCGTTGGCGGCCATGAGCAGCCCGGCGGCATCTAACCCGGTGACATGCCCGGCGATCAGCCGGGCCTCCATCATGGCCTCGGCCATGCTGCAGGCGCGTGCCGCCGCGATATCACGGGCGCCGGCGCGCAGGCATGCCTCCAGCGTCATCCGATCTTCGGCACGGTCGCCGGACGACCCTGTCAATGGCCTTCCTCGGCCAGCGCCTCGAGCTGGGCGGCCTGGTCGGCCTGGCGCAACGGCACCAGCACCGGCTCGAGGTCGCCCTGCATCACCCGGTCGAGCTGGTGCAGGGTAAGATTGATGCGGTGGTCGGTCACGCGCCCCTGCGGGAAGTTGTAGGTGCGGATGCGATCGGAACGATCCCCGGTGCCGACCAGCGCCTTGCGATTCGCCGCGGTCTCCGCGACCTGGGCCTGCCGCGCCTGGTCGGCCAGCCGGGAGGCCAGCAGATCCATCGCCCGCGCGCGGTTCTTGTGCTGGGACCGCTCCTCCTGACACTCGACCACCACGCCGCTGGGAAGATGGGTGATGCGCACGGCGGAGTCAGTCTTGTTGACGTGCTGACCGCCGGCGCCGGAGGCCCGGTAGGTGTCGACGCGCAGATCGTTGGGGTTGATCTCGGGCGCCTCGGCGGCCGCGATCACCGGCATGACCGCCACCGTGCCCGCGGAGGTGTGGATGCGCCCCTGCGTCTCGGTCACCGGCACGCGCTGGACCCGGTGCGCACCGGACTCAAACTTGAGCCACGCATAAACCGCCTCACCGCTGATCCGCGAGATGATCTCGCGAAAGCCGCCGTGTTCGCCCTCCGAGGCGGACAGCACTTCCACCTTCCAGCCCTGCGTCTCGGCGAAGCGGGAATACATGCGGAACAGGTCGCCGGCGAAGATCGCGGCCTCGTCACCCCCGGCGCCGGCGCGGATCTCCAGGTACACATCCCCCTCGTCGTTCGGATCCTCGGGGAGCAACTGGCGCTCGATCTCGGCGTCGAGTTCCGCATGGCGGCTCTCGAGTGCCGGGATCTCCTCGCGGGCGAGCTCGGCCATGTCCGGGTCACCATCCTGCGCCAGGACCCGGGCTTCCTCGAGGGCCTGCCCGGTCTCACGCCAGGCATCGACGTTCTTGACCAGCGACTCGAGCCGGGAGAACTCCCGCGAAAGTCGCCGAAAACGCTCCTGGTCGGCGATCACATCGGGATCGGCTAGCAGCGCGGTGACCTCCTCGAAGCGGTCGACCAGGTTGTCGAGACGGGCGGCGAGTGCTTCGTGCATAGATCAGGGGGTATCCGGGGAGAGACGGAAAAACGGGCGCCGACAGACAGGCTGTCGCGACGGGGGACAGGGCTTTGCGCGGCTAGGATCCGCCGGATCGGGCGCCCCAGGAGCCCACCGGAAGCTTCCGGGTCGCCAGTTCCTGCGCGTCCTCGTCAAGACCCACAACGTGGGAGACGTTCTGGACGGTGGGCAGGTCGCCACTGACGCAGGCTTCGCGCAGGACGACGGTGGGCTGGTGGATCAACCGGTTAGTCAGGGTCCGGGCAAGATAGTCCAGCGCCTGCTCCGGGTCCTTGCCGGACTCGATCATCGAGCGGGCCCGGGCAAGCGTCTCGTCACGCATCGCCTCGGCGCGCTCGCGGTAGCGACGGATCAGCTGGGCACCGGTCTGCAACTGCACCCACTGTAGGAAGTGATCGACCTGGACGTCGATGATCTCCTCGGCCTGCTGGGCGGCCTCGCGGCGGCTGCGCTGGCCTTCCTCGATCACGGTGCGCAGGTCGTCGACCGTGTAGAGGTAGATGTCCTGCAGTTTGCCCACCTGCGGTTCGATGTCGCGGGGAACCGCGATGTCCACCATGAAGATCGGGCGACGCTTGCGCTCGCGGACCGCCTGTTCCACGGCCCCCTTGCCCAGGACCGGCAGTGAACTGCCCGTCGACGAGATCACGATATCGGCCTGATGCAGGTGGGCGGGGATGTCCGCCAGCCCGATCGCCGAACCCTCGTGCTGCTCGGCGAGCAGATGGGCGCGCTCGATCGAGCGGTTGGCGACAATAATCTCGCCCAGGCCCGCCGTCTGCAGGTGGCGGGCGCAGAGCTCGATCGTCTCGCCGGCGCCGATCAGCAGCGCGGTCTTGTCCTCGAAGGAGCCGAAGATCTGCCTCGCCAGACTGACGGCGGCAAACGCCACCGACACCGGCGACGCCCCGATCTGGGTGTCGGTGCGCACCTGCTTGGCGACCGCGAAGGTGTTCTGGAACAGGCGGCCGAGAATCGGGCCCAGCGCGTTGGCATCCTGCGCGAGGGTGAAGGCATCCTTGATCTGGCCGAGGATCTGCGGCTCGCCCAGCACCATCGAGTCCAGGCCGCAGGCCACCCGCATCAGGTGGCGGATGGCCTCCTCGCCGGTGTGGGCATAGACGTAGGGGCGCAGCGAGTCGGGAGACAGGCGGTGGAAGGCGGCCAGCCACTCGACCAGCGCGTCGCTCACGCATTCGGAGTGGGCATAGATCTCGGTGCGGTTGCAGGTGGAGACGATCGCCGCCTCGCGCGCACCGCAATCGTCGATGAGGTCCTGCAGCGCCGACTGCACCCGCTCCGGCCCGAACGCGATGCGCTCGCGCACGTCCACCGGCGCGGTCTTGTGGTTTACCCCGAATGCGATCAGTGACATGGCCGAATTATAGCCCCGCAGCTACCCTTTTGACGATCCCCGGCGCGTCCAGTCGCGCCGACGTGGCAGGAAACGGTCCTGCCGCAGGCCGGGCCAGTAACGCACCGCGCCGAAAAGCAAGCCGGCCAGACCGATCATTGCCACCAGCCAGTTGGCCCAGACGCCCCCGGGATAGCCCACATCCACCCAGGGGGCGCCCAGGGCGCAGATGGCGGTCACCAGCACGGCCACCGGCACGGGCCAGCGCGCATGCCGTGCGGCGGGCCAGCGGTCGACCACGAGAACGGCCATCCAGACGGAGAACAGCCCGACGACCGCCCCGGCCAGCACGTCCGTGGGCCAGTGCACCCCCGCGACCATGCGCGATATGCCCATGATGCTCGCCAGCGTCAGGATCAGGACGGTGGCGGCCACGCGCATCCGCAGGCCGAAGATCAGCAGCCCGGCCAGCGTGAAAGCCGTGACGGTGTGTCCCGAGGGGAAGGCCTCGGAGCTGAGCGAATGGCCGATGAGGTTGAACATGCCCGGCTCGTAGACCCCCGGGGGGCGGGGCACGTCGAGCATTGGCTTGAGGCTGTGCGTGATCAGCGTCGCCACGATGGCCGCGAACAGCAGCAGGATGGCGAGCCGCGGCCGCCAGAGGATGAACGGCAGCAGCAGCCCCAGCGCCAGCCAGGTATCGGCCAGCGCGTTGACGCCCGCCCAGAAGGCGACCGTCGCCTCGATTCCGCCGAGCGCGTTGAACTGGTGGAACAGCGACTCCCGCGCCCCGGGCCAGAGGTAGACCACCGCCAGCAACGCGGCCGCGGCGGCGGCGAAGGCCAGCACGAGCTGCTTGGCCGGACCCGGATCGGTCGGATGGGTGGAACGCCTGTCGATCATGCCCGCCCCTCCGCATCGTCACTGTCGTCCGTGTCGGCATGCCGCGGCATGTGGAAGGCGTCGTTCTCGCCCTCGAGGTCGAAGCGCGGCGGCAGGTGATAGGTGCGCACGTTGCGGGACTCGTAATAGGTGCGCGAGAGCATCTCGGAGAGCACGCCGGTGGTCAGGATCTGCACCGCGATCAACACGAACAGGATCGAGACCAGCAGCAGCGGCCGATCGCCGATGTCGTGGCCGAGCAGCTTCTGCACGAACAGGTACGCCATCCCCAGCCCGCCGAGCAGGCCGAACCCCGTGCCGAGCAGGCCGAAGAAATGCGCCGGTCGCGCCGAGAACCGCATGAAGAAATACACGCTGATCAGATCGATCAGCACGCGAAAGGTTCGCGACAGTCCGTACTTGGAAGTCCCCGCCGTGCGCGGATGATGCGTGACCACCTCCTCGGCGATCCGCGAGGGCGCCGTCTGGGTGGCCAGCCAGGCGGGAATGAATCGGTGCATCTCGCCGTAGAGCCGCACCCCCTTGATCACCTCGCCGCGGAACACCTTCAGGCTGCAGCCGTAGTCGTGCAGGTTCACCCCGGTCAGCCGGCGAATCAGCCGGTTGGCGAGACGGGAAGGCACCTTGCGCAGCCAGAGGTTGTCCTTGCGATTGATCCGCCAGCCGGCGACCAGGTCGAGGTCCTCGCGCAACAGCCGGTCGACCATCCGCGGGATGTCGACCGGATCGTTCTGCAGGTCGCCGTCCATGGTGACGATGACCTCGCCGCGCGCCAAGTCTATTCCCGCCTGCATCGCCGCGGTCTGGCCGAAATTGCGCGTCAGGGGAACCGGGCGGACGTGCGTGCCGAATTGCTCGCGCATCCGCTTTGCCTCGGCGACCGTCCGGTCCGACGAGCCATCATCGACCAGCAACAGCTCCCAAGCCGCGCCATAGTCCGCCAGCGCCTCGTGCACGCGCTCCACGAGAGGCGCGACATTCTCCTCCTCGTTGTAGACGGGGACGACGATGGATAGCGGCGCGGCTGACGGACTGGACATGACGTTGGCGATCCGGTCTGGCTGAAAGGAACGTCGCGCAGTGTATGACACATCGGCCCTCTGACCTACCCGACCCGCGCCGGGCGGGGTATCACCAGCGACAGCAGTGTCACGGCGATGGCCGACCCCAGCACGAACAGGTGCAGATTGACCCCGGCAGTCAGCAGCTCGCGCCCCCCTTCGACGAACGGGGCCAGTGCGACGGCCACCCCGGCCTCGTAGGTGCCGAAACCGCCCGGGGCATGTACCGGCAGAACCGTGGTCAGATCGCCGCCAATCGCGCCCAGCACCCCCTCGACGAAACCCACCGGGGCCAGTGCGGCCAGCACCCAGCCCAGCGCGCAGAGCTTGACCACCCAGTTGGCCCAGGTCCACCACAGGGTTCCCAGGAACTTGCCCGGACTGTCGGGCAGGCTGTCGAGCACCTCCACGAGACGGGCCGCGAGACGGCCGTCGACCCGGGCCATCCGCTCGCGCAACGGGGCGCGCGACAAATAGACCGCCAGCGGCGCGGCCACCAGCGCGGCCAGCAGAAGCCACCAGACAGCGGCGCCCAGCCCGAAGGCAGCGCCGCCGGCGAGCAACGCCACGATCACCACCACCTGCAGGTCGAGCAACCGGAACCAGAACAGCACCGGCACGCTCTGCAGGGGCGAGAGACCGAAATAGCGCCGCATGAGCACCGGAAAGGCCACCTCCCCGGAGCGCATCGGCAGCAGGTTGTTCATCAGGTTGTGCCAGTTCGACAAACGGAAGGCCGCCCAGAAATGCCCGGAAAGCCGCTCGCGGAAATAGCGCGTCACGCGCAGGGTGCGCAGCAGGTAGCTGGCCAGCATCAGCAGCAGTGCGACGGCCAGGGAGATCGCGTCTATCGCCTGCCAGGGAGCAAGCAGCTCGGCCGGCCCGATCCAGATCACCGCCCCGGCCAGCAGGGCCGCCACCAGCAGCCAGCCGGCCGCCGTCGACCAGGCACGCGTGGTCATGTCCCGCCCCGAGGAAGCGGTCGATCGTACCGGGCAGGCCGGCACGCTTTGGGCGGCATCGGGTTATTGGGCATAATGAGGGTTTACTCCGTCCTGCTTCCGGGAATCCTTGGCCGACCTCCTCTCGGTCGGGCGCGACGATTGTGCCTCCCGGACAGGCGCAGCGCCAATGGCCCGACTCCGGGCGCCCGGGCCCCGCAACATCACGACGAGACCATTGATCAGGCCTTCATGAGCGACATTGTATTCCACGTGATCGACGACCCGGCCGAAGACGCGTTCTGGTATCACGCCGCCGAGCTCTGCGCCGAGGCGGCGGAACGCGAGCAGCCGACCTACGTGGTCTGCGCCAGCCTCGCCCACGTGGAGGGTTTCGACGACTATCTCTGGTCGTATCGGGACGATCGCTTCGTTCCCCACACGGCCGACCCGGAGGACGCGGCCCACGCACCGGTCTTCATCGGCTGCGACACGCAGGCCGGGGGATTCACCCACGTGATCAATCTCTCGGGACAGGAGATCCCCCGCGTCGCCGACCGCGAACGGATCGACGAGGTGATCCCGCCCGGGAAGGCCAGCCGAGAAGGCGCTCGCGCCCGCTGGCGTGACTACAAGGCGGCCGGGGCGAACCTGCGACACGCCCCGGTCGCCTCGGTGCGCGAACCGGAGCAGTGAGCAGCCGGCTGCCGGCACCTGAAGACAGATCGCATCTACCGGACTCCCGGCCCCACGAACCGAGAATCAGCAACGGCATGGAAAAGACCTACGACCCGCAACAGATCGAACAGGACTGCTACTCCCGCTGGATGGACAGCGGGCATTTTCGTCCGGACATGCAGGCCGAGGGCGGCTACTGCATCATGCTGCCGCCGCCGAACGTCACCGGTCGCCTGCACATGGGCCATGCCTTCCAGGACACCCTGATGGACCTGCTCACCCGCTGGCACCGCATGCGCGGCGAGGCCACCCTGTGGCAACCGGGCACGGACCATGCGGGCATCGCCACGCAGATGGTGGTCGAGCGCCAGCTCGAGGGCCAGGGCATCTCGCGCCACGACATCGGCCGGACGAAGTTCCTGGAGAAGGTCTGGGAATGGAAGGAGCAGTCCGGCGGGTTCATCACCGAGCAGATGAAGCGCCTGGGCGCCTCCTGCGACTGGTCGCGCGAGCGTTTCACCATGGACGATGGCTTGTCCGAGGCAGTGCGCGAGGTCTTCGTCCGGCTCTACGAGGACGGACTGATCTACCGCGGCAAGCGCCTGGTCAACTGGGACCCGGTGCTGCGCACCGCCGTCTCCGACTTGGAGGTGGTCAGCGAGGAGGAAGACGGCCACCTCTGGCACATGCGCTACCCGCTGACCGACGGCAGCGGGCATCTGACCGTCGCCACCACCCGCCCGGAGACCATGCTTGGCGATTCGGCCGTGGCCGTCCACCCGGAGGACGAGCGTTACAACGGCCTGATCGGCCAGACCATCACCCTGCCCCTGGTCGGGCGGAAGATCCCGATCATCGGCGACGACTACGTCGATCCCGAATTCGGCTCCGGCTGCGTGAAGATCACCCCGGCGCACGACTTCAACGACTACGCCATCGGCCAGCGCCATGACCTGCCGATGCTCAACGTGCTCACCGAGACCGCGGCCATCCGCGAGTCCGCCGAGTGCGTCGGCGCGGCGGCCGAACACGCCGACCCGCACATTCCGGAGCGTTACCGCGGGCTGGACCGCTATGAGGCGCGCCGGCAGATCGTCGCCGACCTGGAGGCCGAGGGCCTGCTGGTCGAGATCGAAAAGCACAAGCTGATGGTCCCGCGCGGCGATCGCAGCGGCACGGTGATCGAGCCGCTGCTTACCGACCAATGGTTCGTCGATCTCACCCGCGACGAGACCGCGAAAGGCACCCCGGGCGGCAAGCAGGCGATCACCATGCCGGCCATCGAAGCCGTGCGCTCCGGCGACATCCGCTTCGTCCCCGGCAACTGGGAGAACACCTACTTCCAGTGGCTGGAGAACATCCAGGACTGGTGCATCAGCCGCCAGTTGTGGTGGGGCCACCGCATCCCCGCGTGGTACGACCATGACGGCAACATCTTCGTCGGCCGCGACGAGGACGAGGTCCGCGCCAAGTACGATGTCCCCGCGGGCACCGAGCTGCACCAGGACGAGGACGTGCTCGACACCTGGTTCTCCTCGGCGCTGTGGCCGTTCTCCACGCTGGGCTGGCCGGAGCAGACGCCGGAGCTGGAGCGCTTCTATCCGACCAGCGTGCTGGTCACCGGCTTCGACATCATCTTCTTCTGGGTCGCGCGGATGGTGATGATGGGCAAGTACTTCGGCGGCGACGTGCCCTTCCGCGAGGTCTACGTCCACGGGCTGGTGCGCGACGCCCACGGGCAGAAGATGTCCAAGTCCAAGGGCAACGTGCTCGACCCGATCGACATCATCGACGGGATCGAACTCGAGCCGCTGGTGGAAAAGCGGACCACCGGGCTGATGCAGCCGCAGAAGGCCCGCGAGATCGAGAAGCACACCCGCGAGGAATTCCCCGAGGGCATCGAGGCGCATGGCACCGACGCGCTGCGCTTCACCTTCGCCGCGCAGGCGACCACCGGGCGGGACATCAGCTTCGACACCGACCGGGTCAAGGGCTACCGCAACTTCTGCAACAAGCTGTGGAACGCCAGCCGCTTCGTGCTGATGCAGTGCGAGGGAGAGGACACCGGGCTGAATGATGCGCCGGTGACCCTCAACGCCGCCGACCGCTGGATCGTCAGCGCCCTGCAGGACTGCGAGGCCACGGTGGTCAAGCACTTGGAGGAATACCGCTTCGACCTGGCCGCGCAGTCGCTCTACGATTTCACCTGGTCGACCTACTGCGACTGGTACGTGGAACTGTCCAAGCCGGCGATCCGCGAAGGTGACGCGGCCGCGCAGCGCGGCACGCGCCGCACGCTGGTGCGCGTGCTCGAGACCCTGCTGCGCCTGCTCCACCCGTTCATCCCGTTCATCACCGAGACCATCTGGCAGCGGGTCGCCCCGCTGGCGCGCGGGCCGCTGGGCGAGACCGACAGCATCATGACTGCGCCTTTCCCCGCCCCGGACGAGTCCCGGCGCGACGCGGAGGCCACCGAGGCGATCGAGTGGCTGCAGGCCTTCGCCTTGGGCGTGCGTCGCATCCGCGCGGAGATGGACATCGCCCCGGGCAAGCCGCTTCCCGTGCTGGTCACCCACGCCGACGACACGGACCGGGAACGCATCGAGTCCCTGGCACCGCTGCTGAAATCCATCGCGCGGATCGAATCGATCGAGGAATGCGACGGCGAGCCGCCGGAGTCCGCCATGGCGCTGGTCGGCCGCATGCACGTCAATATCCCGCTGGCCGGGCTGATCGACGTGGACGCCGAGCTAGAGCGACTCGACAAGGCGCTGGCCAACATCGACAAGCAGATCGAGAAGGCGCGCGGCAAGCTCTCCAACAGCAATTTCGTCGAGCGCGCCCCGGAGGCGGTGGTCAACCAGGAGCGCGAACGCCTGGCGGGCTTCGAGGCCGAACGCGGCGAACTGGCCGCCCAGCGCGAGCGGATCGCCAAGCTGGCCAGCTGATTCCCGCCACGACCGGGCACGAAAACAGCCCGGCCACGCCCTCGGAGACGAGCGGCATGGCCGGGCTGGCTTGTTTGTGGAGCCTTGAGTCGGCCTGGCGGCCAACGTTGGACTGAAGTCCAACCCACGCCGAGAGCCTCCCCCATGTGGATCGGCTTCAGGCGCCGACTCGCCGGACTTATCCGCCTCGGCTGTCCCGTCGCCTGCGAGAAGCGCCTCGCTTACCCGTCCCTGTCCGCTTGCGCGCCTCGCGCTCGTCGAAACGCTGCGGTCGCAACCCCTCGGCCAGCGAACGTGGTAGTGGCGACGGCGTCCCCTCGATCCGCGAGAGGATGAACTCGGACAGCCAGGCCGACCAGGTCAGCCCCCGGGCGCCGTGACCGGTGCTAATCCAGAGCCCTTCGGCAAGTTCGCCCACCATCGGGAGCCGATCGGGCGTGGTGGCTCGCACGGAGGCCCGCCCTTCGAGGCCCTCGCCCGATGGCATGCGCTCGGCCAGCGACCCGGCGATCGAGGCCAGCCGTTCGCGGTTCCCGTCATGCTCCGCCGAACGCACCTCACGATCCGTCTGCCCGGGCAGAAAGCTCGCCCCGAACAACAGTCCCACGCTAGGCAGGTCCAGGGCGTAGCCCTCACGCATGATCACCAGCCCCGGTGACAGGGCGCGGCTTTCCCCGCGCCCTGCCGTCCAGCTCACCTGCCCGCGGCAGGGTTCGATCCAGCGCGTCAGCGACTCGACCAGCTGGGCGGAACGCTCGCCACCGGCAATCACCACGTCCGTGTAGGGGCCGTGGACGGTGCCGTTCCCGACCATCACTTCCCAGGCGCCGGGGCCGCCGCGCAACTCGCGTACCGCACAGTCGAGGTGCAACGGCGCGTCGGTGACGTCCAGCCAGCGCTCGATCGTCGGGCGCGGCCGGATCCAGCCGCCCCCGGGGAACCACCAGCCGGGAGAATCGATATCCGCAAGGCCCGAGTGTTCCCGCAACGACTCGGCGTCGGCCCAGCTGGCGAATGCCGGATCCGGGGACAGCTCGGCGGCGATGCGCGCCTGTTTCTCGGCGTGCCGGGCCTGTCGCGCGAGCTTGATCACGCCGTGAAAGCCGTACGCCGGGGTCGGCCCTTCCGCCGGACCAAGCGTCTCGCGGACGAGTTCGCGCATGAAACCCATGCCGGTGGCCGTCAACTGTGACAATCGGTTCCAGTCACGGCTGATCACCGGGGCGATCAGGCCGGCGGGATTGCCGGAACCACCGCCGGCCGGTTTCGAACCGGCCTCGAACACCTCCACGGCCAGACCGCGCGGCGCGGCCAGACGGGCGAGCGAGGCACCGGCCACCCCGGCGCCGATCACGGCGATGCGCGGGTCTCCTCGCTCCCCTGCCGGGTCCGGCGGCGAGGCCCTGCCGGGGTACCGGCCGACCAGCATGTCGCGTTTGCGCCCGAACCCCGGGCGTTTTTCCGTGGCGAATCCCGCCGCGTCCAGGGCGTCGACCACCCGCCGGGCGGCCGAATAGGTCGCGGCCGTCGCATTGGGGGCCGCGCGGCGGCCCAGCTCAGCCAGCAACGACTCGTCCCAGAGCTCGGGGTTGCGCGCCGGGGCGAAGCCGTCGAGAAAGAAGGCGTCGAAGATCCCGTCGATCTCGGGGAGCTGGTCGCGGGCATCGCCCCACACCAGGGTCAGGCGGATGCGACTGTCGGCAAGCAGGCGACGATGGAAGCCGGGAATCGCGTCCGGCCACTGGCGGTGCAGTTCGTCCTGCAACGCGGCGAGCCGCGACCGGCTCTCCTCCCCGATAGACGGATGCCCTGCCAACCACGGGTCGGCGAGTTCGCGCTGGGCGCGAGCCAGGCGTAGCAGGTCGTCACGGTCGATCGGGTGCTTCTCGAGGCTGACGAAGTCCAGCCGCGCGTCGGGCGGCGCGGTCTGGAGGAAGAACAGCGCGGTGGCGAGAAAGTTCCGGCCGGTGCCGAAGCCGGTCTCCAGCACCCGGGTCGCCCGGCCCTCGGCGAAGCGGGCGGGGAGATCGTTGCCGCGAATGAAGACGTGCTCGCTCTCGCCGAAACCGCCTTCGCGGGAGAAGTAGACGTCGGAATAGAGCGGACTGGCGGGAGTCGCGTCACTCCCCCATTCCAGTCGGGCGGTCGTCAGCGGCCAGCCGGTGGCGATGGTGTCATCCACCTCAGACCGACTCGGCAACCTGCGTGATCACCACGCGACGGCGGTGCGGATGCGCCCGATGCTCCCAGAGGAAGATCCCCTGCCAGGTGCCCAGCAGCAGGCGGCCGTCCCGCATCGGAATGGTGAGATCGTGGCCGGCGACCAGCGTGCGAAAGTGCGCCGCCATGTCGTCGGGACCCTCGTCGTCGTGCCGGTAGGCCGGATCGCCGTCGGGGGCGATCCGCGAGACCAGCGTCTCCAGATCCACCCGTACGTCGGGCGAGGCGTTCTCGCAGAGAATCAGCGAGGCACTGGTGTGCTGCAGAAACAGGTGGCAGAGGCCCGTCCCGGACACCTCGCGTTCCACCTCCCGCGTGATATTGGAAAACCCGCGGCCGGATGTGCTGATTTCGATGATCTTTGGCATGGGCGCATTCTACCAGCGCTCGCCGCTCCCGGCGGGATCAGGGCGTCTCCGGGACGGCTCTCAGCGCCGCAGGCAGCGCCTTCGGCTCGCAGACCTCCTCGATGCCCTCGACGACGGCCTCGTCCGCCAGCTGGAAGAGCGTGTAGCAGCCATCACTAGCCGGCAGGCGATGGGCCATGCCCTCCTCGCGGATCAGGGTGACGGGATAGTCCCGGTCCTTGAGTGCCGGCATGGCGACGAAGCGCGTAATCAGCCCCGGCATGCGGCTGATGTCCGAGAGGTAGATCGTCTCGCCGGCACGCAGGGCATCGCCCGCCACTTCGCCGAGCGTTTCGGAGAGATCGTCGTCGGCGGACTTGGAGCCGGAGAAGACCACCAGACTGGCCTCGCCGGGCACCGGGCTTGCCTCTTCGAACTGGTTCTCGAGATCGAGCACCGGGAAGGAGTCGCCTACCGACAGCGATGAGGCGGTCTCCTCGGTGGACAGGACGGGGCCCGGGGCGACGAGACCGCCGGCGAGGACCAAAGCGATCAGGGAACGGGAAATGACGGAATGACGCGACATGACGACCTCTCGAACGTGGAATGACGATCAGTCTATCAGTCAGCGTTATGCTGGATAAGTTCCGGAGAGCGGATCGACCGCTCAATCTTCCTGCTGCTCGCGCCGTCCTTTCAGGGCAAGGCTCAGCGTGCTGGGATCGATGTATTCCAGCTCGCCGCCCATCGGGACGCCCTGGGCCAGGCGGGTGACCTTGAGGTTGCGAGCACGTGCCATCTCGGTGACATACCCGGCGGTGGCTTCTCCCTCGATCGTGGCGCTGGTGGCGAGGATTACCTCCTCGAGTGCCGGCTGGTCCAGTCGCTCCTCGAGCTGGTCGAGACGGAGTTCTTCCGGGCCGATGCCGTCGAGCGGTGAAAGCCGGCCCAGCAGCAGGAAATAGCGGCCCTGGTAAGCGCCGGACTGTTCGATCGCGATCCAGTCCGCCGGCGATTCGACCACGCAGAGCAGCGAGTCGTCACGCCGCTCGTCGGCACAGATGGGACACAGTTCGCCCTCGGTGAATACCCGGCACGACCGGCAGTGGCCGAGCTTTTCCAGCGCCTGCTCGATCGCCCCGGCGAGGTTCGCCGCGCCGGAACGATCCCGCTCGAGCAGGTGCAGGGCCATGCGCTGCGCGGTCTTCTGACCCACGGTGGGCAGGCACCGCAGGGCATCGATCAGTTGCTGGAAACTCGGGGAGAACTGCACGGGACGACACTCCGAAGAAAAAGCGCCCGAACCGGAAGGGGTCGGGCGCGGGAGGGAATCAGAACGGCATCTTGAAGCCCGGCGGCAGGTTCATGCCGCCGGTCACGCCGGCCATCTTCTCCTGCTGCTCCTGCTCGATGCGGCGGGCCGCGTCGTTGATCGCCGCGGCGATCAGGTCCTCGAGCATCTCCTTGTCGTCCTCGAGCAGACTCGGGTCGATTTCCACCCGACGCGCCTCGTGCTTGCCGGTCAGGGTGACCTTGACCAGGCCGCCGCCGGACTGGCCCTCGACCTCCATCTTCGCGACTTCTTCCTGCATGCGCTGCATGTTTTCCTGCATCGCCTGCGCCTGTTTCATCAGGTTTCCCATACCACCTTTCATCTGCGGTCTCCTGCTGACGGTTGTTCGAAATCTGGGCCGCCCGTCTCCACCGGGCGAACGGAATCGGGAAGGAGCTCGGCACCGGCCCGTTCGGCAAGCACGCGGGCAGCCGGATGCGATTGTACCGACTCCATCCGCTCGGCCCGGGCCTCGCGTTCGTTGCGCTCGCGGATCTCCGCCGGGGTCGGACCCTCCGGCGCCGCCGGTGCCGGGCGAGCGGCCTCGGGCGCCGGGGCACTCGCCGCATCGCCGACCACAAAGCGCACCGGCGAGGAGACGCCCATGCGCTCGAGTTGCGTCACCAGCCGGTCCTGCGTGGCCTTCGAGGCCATGGAGCGAAAGCCCGGGTCGATGGTGAGCACGACCACGCCGTCCTCCTCGGCCACGGTGCAGCGTTCGGCCAGGCTGCGCGCGGGCATCGGCAGGCGCGTGACCATCTCCGGCCAGTTCGCCGGGGTAATCGAGACCCCTTCGCGGGATGGTGCGACAGGGGCGTCTCCCGCGGAGACGTCGGCCCGCGGCTCTGCCGCGGCCTCGACGGCCGGCGCGGCCGGATCGACCGCTCCGTTCGGAGTCGGCTCGTCCTGCGCCAAGGCATGCCTTGTCGGGGCCGGTGCCCCCGAGCCAGCCGGCGGCTCCGGGCGCCGTTCGGCCCGATAGGCCGGTGCGGTACCGGCATCGGACACCCCTGCCGAGGGGATGGCCCTGCCCTGACCGGCCGGCTGGAAGGCGAGCATGCGCAGCAGCGTCATTTCCAGGCCCACCCGAGGCGACGGCGCCCAGCCGATATCCCGGCGACCGCCCAGGGCAATCTGATACCAGAGCTGCAGGGTCTGCGGATCGACGGCCGACAGCGCTCCGTCCGGCTCACCGCCCTCTTCCGGGGGCAGCCACTGCGCCAGCGACAGCCGATGGACGCTCTCGGCCAGTTCGGCCAACAGGCGGGCCGGGTCCACCGAGCGTTCCAGCGCCTGCTCGACCAGGGAGAATACCCGCTCGGCGTCTCCCTCGGCCAAGGCGGCGAGCAGGGCATCCAGCAGGCGCCGGTCGGTCACGCCCAGCATGTCGGCCACCGCCTCGGCGTCGAGACGCCCGTCGCAGAAGCCGATGGCCTGGTCGAGCAGACTCAGGGCGTCGCGAATCGACCCGCCGGCGGACTCCGAAACCAGCCGCAGGGATTCGGTGTCGCTCTCGATGCCTTCCTTCTCGAGGATGTCACCGAGGTAGCGCTGGATGTGGGGTTGCGGCAGGGCGCGGAGATTGAACTGGAGACAGCGCGAGAGCACGGTGACCGGCAGCTTCTGCGGGTCGGTGGTCGCAAGCAGGAACTTGACGTGTTCCGGCGGCTCCTCGAGCGTCTTGAGCAACGCGTTGAAGCTCGCCTGGGAGAACATGTGCACTTCGTCGATCAGGTAGATCTTGAAGCGCCCCTTGACCGGCAGGTAGGCGACGTTGTCCAGCAGTTCGCGGGTGTCGTCGACCTTGGTGCGCGAGGCGGCGTCGACCTCGATCAGGTCGACGAAGCGCCCCGAATCGATCTCGCGGCAGGCATCGCATTCGCCGCAGGGCTGGCTGGACACGCCGCGCTCGCAGTTGAGCGCCTTGGCGAAGATGCGCGCGACGGTGGTCTTGCCCACGCCACGCGTGCCCGTGAAGAGATAGGCGTGGTGAAGGCGATCACGATCCAGCGCGTTGGTGAGGGCCTGAAGCACGTGACCCTGGCCGACCATCTCGTCGAAGCGCTTGGGTCGCCACTTGCGTGCCAGTACCAGGTAGCTCATAGATCGCGATCCAATTGGGTGGCACCCTGCATCCGCCGATCTCCGGCGCCCGAATCGACCGCTACCGTTGCTCCCTTCCGGGCCTGGCGGGATTCACGGTGATCCGTCGCGAAGGGACGAACACAGAGCACCATTGGGTGGCGTCCCGGTTCAGCGTTCACTGACCGAAAACGCGGGCGAAGAATAACATGCCGGCCGGGCGGAAAACAGGGCCGGCGGAGACAGTGGACCGATCAATCGCCGGAGAAGATCGCATCCAGTGCAGTCAGCAAAGCGGCATTGTCGGCCTCGCTGCCCACCGTGATGCGCAGATGATCCCCGATGCGCGGCCGGTCGAAGTGCCGCACGATCACCTTGTGCCGGCGCAGGCCCGCGGCCAGGTCCGCACCGGCATGATCCGGGTGACGCGCCAGCAGGAAGTTCGCCGACGACGGCAACACCTCGAAGCCGCGCTCGCCCAGCCCCGCCGCCAGTTCGTCGCGCATGCCGACGATCGCCTGCCGGGTCTCCCGGAAGTAGGACTCGTCCTCGAACGCCGCGATCGCACCGGCCTCGGCCAAACGGTCGATCGGATACGAATTGAAGCTGTCCTTGACCTTCGTCAGTGCCTCGATCAACCCCGGCTGGCCGATGGCGAAACCGATCCGCAGCCCCGCCAGCGAGCGGGACTTGGAGAGGGTCTGGCTGACCAGCAGGTTCGGGTAGCGCTCGACCAGGGCGACGGCCGACTCCGCACCGAAATCCACATAGGCCTCGTCGATCACCACGGCACAGTCGGTGAAATGCGCCGCGAGCTGCTCGACCTGTTCCAGCTCCAGGGCCCGACCGGTCGGGGCGTTGGGATTGGGCAGAATTACCCCGCCGACGCTCGCCGGATCGATGCGGCACATGGCATCGACGTCCACGGCGAGGCTCTCGTCCAGCGGCACGATTTTGGACTCGATGCCGTACAGGCGCGAGTAGACCGGGTAGAACGAGTAGGTGATGTCCGGGAAGACGATCGGCCGCCCCCGCTGGAACAGCGCCCGGAAGACAAAGGCGAGCACCTCGTCGGATCCGTTGCCGACGAAGACCTCCTCCACGTCCCTGCCGTGGTAGCGGGCCACGCATTCGCGCAGGCTCCGGCTGGTCGGGTCGGGATAGAGACGCAGGCGTTCGTCGGCCGCCGCGCGGATCGCCTCGAGCACACGCGGCGACGGCGGGAACGGGTTCTCGTTGGTGTTGAGCTTGACCAACCCGTCGATCTGCGGCTGCTCGCCCGGCACGTACGGGGTGAGCGCCTCGAGATCGTCGGACCCCAAGCGGGTTGCCAATCCGCCCATCGCCCTAGCCCTCGGGCTCGGTACGGTAGTCCGCCGACCGGGCGTGGGCTTCCAGGCCCTCGGCCCGCGCCAGACAGGCAGCGGTCTCGCCCAGCTCGGCGGCCCCCGCCGCCGAGCAGTGGATGATGCTCGAGCGTTTCTGGAAGTCGTAGACCCCCAGCGGCGAGGAGAACCGTGCCGTGCCGGAGGTCGGCAGTACGTGGTTGGGCCCGGCGCAGTAGTCGCCCAGCGCCTCGGCGGTGTAGCGACCGACGAAGATGGCACCGGCGTTGCGGATCTCGCCCAGGCGATCCGCGGCGCCCTCGAAGGACAGCTCGAGGTGCTCGGGGGCGATGCGGTTGACCAGCTCGATGGCGGCGTCCAGATCGGCCACCTCGATCAGCGCCCCGCGCGACTCCAGGGCCTTGGCGATGATCTCGGCACGCGGCTGCTCGGGGAGCAGGCGTTCGATGGAGGCGGTGACTGCCTCGAGGAATTCCGGGTCCGGGGCGACGAGGATGGATTGGGCCTGCTCGTCGTGCTCCGCCTGCGAGAACAGATCCATCGCGATCCAGTCGGGATCGGTGTGGCCGTCGCAAACGATCAGGATCTCGGAGGGCCCGGCGATCATGTCGATGCCCACCCGACCGAAGACCTCGCGCTTGGCCGAAGCGACGAAGATGTTCCCCGGGCCGACAATCTTGTCCACCGCGGGGATGGTCTCGGTGCCGAAGGCCAACGCACCCACGGCCTGGGCACCTCCGACGGTGAACACCCGGTCCACGCCGGCAATGCGCGCGGCGGCGAGCACCGTGTCGTTGACCACGCCGTCGGGCGTGGGCACGACCATCACGACCTGCCCCACCCCGGCGACCTTCGCCGGAATGGCATTCATCAGCACGGACGACGGATAGGCGGCCTTGCCGCCGGGGACGTACAGCCCGGCGCGGTCCAGCGGCGTGACCTGCTGACCGAGGACGTTGCCGTTGTCCTCGGTGTACGACCAGCTCTCGCCCTTCTGTCGCTCGGCGTAGGCCCGCAGGCGTTTGGCTGCCAGTTCCAGCGCCTCGCGCACATCGGCCGGGATCGCCTCCAGCGCCTGATCCAGGCGCGCGGCGGACAGCTCCAGGTCCGCGGCCGCATTCACCTCGAGCCGGTCGAGACGACGGGTATGTTCAACCACCGCCGCATCGCCACGCTTGCGCACATCGGCGAGAATGTCGCGGACAATGCCCTCGACCCGGTCGTCGGCCACTCCGGACCAGTCGAGCAGTTCGTCGAGTTGCCGGTCGAAACCCGCGGCACGGGCGTTCATGCGACGGATCATGAGCGTTTCTCCTCGAGATAGGCCTCCACCCGCTCGACGAAATCCGAGACGCGGGCGTGTTTGAGCTTCTGCGCGGCCCGGTTGACGATCAGGCGCGACGAGATCTCGGCAATGTGTTCCAGCGGCTCGAGGCCGTTGGCCCGCAGCGTGTTGCCGGTGTCGACCACGTCGACAATGCAGTCGCCCAGGTCGACCAGCGGGGCCAGCTCCATCGAACCGTAGAGCTTGATCAGTTCGATCTGGCGCCCCTTGTCGGCGAAATGCGATTCGGCCGCGCGGGTGTACTTGGTCGCCACGCGCAGACGGCCGGGGCGATCGAGGACGCCGGGCTTGCCCGCGACCATCAGCTTGCAGCGGGCGATCTCCAGGTCCACGGGCTCGAACAGCCCTTCGCCGCCGTGCTCGAACAGCACATCCTTGCCGGCCACGCCGATGTCCGCCGCCCCGTGCTGGACGTAGGTAGGCACGTCGGAGGCGCGCAGGATCAGCAGGCGCACGCTCGGATCACTGGTCTCCAGGATCAGCTTGCGGCTCTTGTCGGGATCCTCGAGCGGCTCGATACCCACCGAAGCCAGCATCGGCAGGGTCTCCTTGAAGATGCGCCCCTTGGAGAGGGCGACGACGATCTCGTCGGACGGGTCGTTCTGGGACATGGCAGTCAATTGTTGATCCGTTGGATGTTGGCCCCGAGGCGGGAGAGCTTCTCCTCGATCGACTCGTAGCCGCGGTCGATGTGGTAGATGCGGTTGACGACGGTCTCCCCGCGCGCCACCAGCCCGGCGAGTACCAGGCTGGCCGAGGCACGCAGGTCGGTGGCCATGATCGGGGCGCCCGAGAGGGCCTCGACTCCCCGGATCACCGCCGTGTTGCCCTCGATGTGGATGTCGGCACCCATCCGCTGGATTTCCTGGACGTGCATGAAGCGGTTCTCGAAGATGGTCTCCACCACCGTGCCGGTGCCTTCGGCCACGGCGTTCATGGCGACGAACTGCGCCTGCATGTCGGTGGGAAAGCCCGGGTGCGGCGCGGTGCGGATGTCGACCGCCTTGGGCCGCCGTCCGTGCATGTCCAGCCGGATCCAGTCCTCGCCGGTCTCGATGTCGGCCCCGGCCTGCTCGAGCTTGGCCAGTACCGCGTCGAGCAGGTCCGGGCGTGTGTCGCGCACCAGGATGCTCCCGCGGGTCATGGCCGCGGCGACCAGGTAGGTGCCGGTCTCGATACGGTCCGGCAGCACCCGGTAGCGCACGCCGGTCAGGCGCTCGACGCCGTGGATGCGGATCACGTCACTGCCCGCACCCCGCACGTCCGCGCCCATGGCGTTGAGAAAGCGGGCCAGATCGACCACCTCGGGCTCGCGCGCGGCGTTCTCCAGCACGGTCTCGCCACGGGCGAACACCGCGGCCATCATCAGGTTCTCGGTGCCGGTGACGGTGACCTGGTCGAGAACGATCCGCGCGCCGACCAGCTGCTCGGCCGAGGTCTCGATGTAGCCCCCTTCCACGCGCACGTCGGCACCCAGCGCCTCGAGCCCCTGCAGGTGGATGTCGACCGGGCGGGTGCCGATGGCGCAGCCGCCCGGCAGCGAGACCCGCGCCTTCTTGAACCGCGCCAGCATGGGGCCCAGCACCAGGATCGACGCCCGCATGGTCCGCACCAGATCGTAGGGTGCCTCGAGCGTATCCACCGTGGTGGTGTCGATCTCGACGCTCATCTGGTCGCCGACGGTGAGCGTCGCGCCCATGCGCCCGAGCAGCTCCATCGTCGTGGTGACGTCCTGGAGGTGCGGCACGTTCTCGATGGTTACCGGCGAGTCGGCCAGCAGGGAGGCGGCCATCATGGGCAGCACGGCATTCTTGGCGCCGGAGATGCGGATCTCGCCCTGGATGGGGGCGCCACCGCGGATCAGGAGCTTGTTCATGGGTTGCGGTCAGGTCTCAGCCGGAAATGGGCAGATCGTCCAGGCCGGATTCCAGGTGCATCAGGTCCTTGAGACCGTAGACACCGATCATCTGGCGCATGGCCTTGGGGGCGTGAGTGTATCGCAGACGGATGCCTTTTTCCTCGGCACGTGCCTGCAGGGAGGTCAGCCAGGCCAGGCCGGCGGTATCGATGCGGTCGACCTGCCCCAGGTGGACGTCGAACTCCGGACCGATCACTTCGTCGGGCAGCGCCGGCCGCACCCGTTCCAGCGTCGTCCGGACCAGATCGCCCGAGATCCGCATCTGGCCGGCCTCGAAACGGCAGGACCAGCCTGGTGTCTCCGTGCTCACGGCCGGATCAGCCTTCGTTCTGCTCACGGAGGGTGTCGATCAGCCCGCCGAGGCCGTCACGCTGGATCTTCTGCGCGAAGCTGCCCCGGTAGTTGTTCACCAGGCTGATGCCGTCGACGTTCACGTCATAGGTCTTCCACTCGCCGTCGACCACCGCGAGGCGATAGGCGACCGGCACGGTCCCCAGATCGCCACCCCGAACCTCGCTTTCCACCAGCACCTCGCCCTCGCGACCGGCGGGGCGCGAATCGACGATCACGATCTCCTGATTGCCCAGATCGGAAAGCGGCCCGGCGTAGGTACGGACCAGCAGGCGCTGGAACTCACGCGTGAAATCATCGATCTGCCGGGAACTCGCCCGGCGGTAATAGCGACCCAGCACCAGGCGGGTCATGCGCTGGGAATCCACGTGCGGCAGCAGCAGCCGGTCGACGATCTCCAGCAGCTCGTCCGGGTCCGACCGGATCGCCTCGCGATTCTCGCAGATCTCCCGGATCACCGTCTCGGCGGTCTGCTCCACCAGTTCGCGGGCCTCTTCCTCCGTTGGTTCCGCCCGTGCGGCAACCGCTGTTGCCAGAAACAGCGGCAACGTCATCAGGGCGAACAGGACACGGCTGGCGATCGGGGCCATTGCTTGCATCGGGATCCTCACTGCGGGTAGTCACCTGTCGCCACGGCCAGACGGGCGACGCTCATGTTGAAGTCGTTGATGGCTCGGAAATAGTCCGCCTGGGCCTCGGTGTTGGCGCGCACAGCGTCGGCCAGCTTGCTGCCGTCGATCAGGCCGGCCTGAAAGTCCATGAAGCTCGAGACCATCCAGCGCCGCGAATTGTTCCGCGCACGACCCAGTGCCTCGATCTGGCGATCGAGCCCCATCGCCTGGTGATAGGCCTCGGCGACCTGGAACGGAATGCCCTGGCGCGCCAGCCGGGCCTTGGCGGTCACTTCCTGCATCCGGGCCTCGGCTTCGCTGACCCCGGCCCGCACCAGCCCGGGGTTGAACTCCCATTGCAGTCCGATCACCGGCGTGGCGAACACGTTGTTCAGCGGCTGGTGGATGTAGGGATTGTTCAGGCGCTCCCGGCCCGGCGTGTAAGCCCCGCCGGCCACGATCCCGGCGTAGAGGTTCGGATACTTGTCGCTCTTGCGGGCGGAAATGAGATGACGCACCGCCTCCTGGCCCGTCTCGGCCATCATCATCTCGGGGCGGTTGGCCAGCGCCTCGCCGGCCAACGCGTTCAGCCCCGCCGACGGCGGATCCAGCGGCTCGATACCGCGCTCGGCCACTTCGATCGGTTCATCCAGAGGCAGGCCGATGATGGTCTTCAGACCATCGAGCGCGATCGACTCGACGCTTTCGGCCTGGGCAATGTACCGATCGAGGTTGCCCACCCCGGTCTCCAGCGCGTAGAGGTCGCTCATGGGCGCCTCGCCCTGCTCGGCCTTGTCGCGCATGCGGTCGCGGGTGCGCACGACCTGGCGCTTGACGCCCTCGAGCATGTGCCGGGTGTCTTGCGCGGTCAGATAGCCCCACCAGGCCCGGCGCACCGTCAGCCAGGTCTCGCCCCGGGCAATCGAGACTTCCCCGGCACTCACGTCGCGGTTCAAGCTGGCCGCCTTGCGGTAGTTCTCCAGCTTGCCGAAGGTATAGAGCGGCTGGATCAGCGTGGCGGTCAGCCCGGTAGTGACGGTGACCCCCTCGTCGAGATCGGTAGCATCGTCACGCAGGGTGCAGTCCTTGCCGTCCGGACAGGTATTCGTCCCGTTGGTGAAGATGCCGTCGGAGGCCTGCGGCGCCAGCCCCGCGTAGAGGTTGGCCGACAGCCTCGGGCCGCCCTCGCCCTTCACGCGCTCGATCAGCGCCTGGGCCCGGGCGACGTTGGCCTTCTGCTCGTCGATGCGCGGGTCGGAGGACAGCGCCATCTCGGTGGCCTCCTCCAGCGTGATGGGCCGGTCCATCGCCTGAGCGGCGAACGGCAAGCCAGCCAGGCCCGCCACCAGGCCCAGACCCTTGGCGAATACGCGAATTCGGTGTTTCATCTTCATTCCCTTGCCTTGTCGAACAGGAACCTGGAGACCACGCTCTCGAGAATGATGGCGGACTGGGTCATGGTGATCCGGTCGCCGTCGGCCAGCGTATCCACTGCCCCGCCCGGGGAGATCTCCACGTATTGAGCCCCCAACAACCCGGAAGTGTAGATGTTGGCGAAGGAGTCCACCGGCAGGTTGTCGTAATCGTCGTCTATCACCATCCGCACCTCGGCCTGGAACGTCTCCGGGTGCAACTCGATCGACTCGACCCGTCCGATGGTGAGCCCGGCGAGCTTCACCGGCGACTTCTCGGTCAGTCCGCCGACGTTGTCAAAGCGGGCGGTGATCTCGTAGCCCGACACCCGGCTGGCGCCGAAGTTGCTCCACTGCACCGCCATCACCATCAGTGCGGCGATCCCGGCGAGCACGAACAGCCCAACCACCAGCTCCACTCCGCGTTGCACATTCATTACGTATCAGGCCCCAAACATGAAAGCGGTCATCACGAAATCCAGTCCCAGAACGGCCAGCGAGCTCAAGACCACGGTCTGCGTGGTCGCCCGCGCCATCCCGCCAGCGGTCGGCTCGGCCTGGTAGCCCTCGAACACGGCGATCCAGGCGATCACCGCACCGAAGGCCACCGACTTGAACACCCCCTGGCCGACGTCCTCCCAGGGGTCCATCTGCTCGGCGATCTGCCCCCAGTACGACGAGGCGTCCACGCCCAGCACCACCACGCCGATCAGGTAGCCCCCGATGATCCCCACCATGGAGAACAGTGCCGCCAGCAGCGGCACCGAGAGCATCGCTCCCCAGAAACGTGGCCCGATCACCCGACGGAACGGATCGACCGCCATCATCTCCAGCGCCGCGAGCTGCTCGGTGGTCTTCATCAGGGCGATCTCGGCGGTGATCGCCGAGCCGGCCCGCCCGGCAAACAGCAGGGCGGCGACCACCGGCCCCAGCTCGCGCACCAGCGACAGGGCGACCATCACGCCCAGCGATTCGCTGGCGTTGAACTTGCTCAGGATATTGTAGCCCTGCAGACCCAGCACGAGCCCGACGAAGCCACCGGCGACCAGGATGATCACCAGCGAGAGCACCCCGGCGGCATAGATCTGCTGGATGATGTCGCGCGGTCTCGCCCAGGTGGGCACCAGTACCGGCAGCAGACGCAGGGCGAACAGCGTCATCGAACCGGCATGTGCCGCGCCGTTCATCGCCATCCGGCCCAGCCGCGCCACCATGTCGAGCAAGGCGTTCATGAATTCCCTCCCAGCCCGAGCTCGTCGCCCATGGGCACGCTTTCCGCATCACCGGTCAGCGGCCCTTCCGCCGTTCCGTCCAGGAACTGGGCCAGCGCGGGCTGATCCGCCTTCTGGGCCAGCACCTCGTCGGGCGTCCCCGCCCCGATGATCCGCCCGCCGGCGAGCACCACCACCCGGTCGGCGATACTCATCGCCTCCTGCACGTCGTGTGTGACCACCACGCTCGTGAGCCGCAGGGCGTCGTTCAGCCGCCGGATCAGGCGCAACAGCACACCCATGCTGACCGGGTCCTGTCCCGCGAAGGGCTCGTCGTAGAGCATCAGATCCGGGTCCAGGGCAATCGCGCGGGCCAGGGCCGCCCGTCGCGCCATGCCGCCGGAGAGTTCCGCGGGGCGCTTGTTGCGCGCACTCCGCAACCCCACGGCCTCGAGCTTGAACAGCACGATGCGATCGATCAGCTCCTCGTCCAGCCGCGAGTGCTCCCGCAGCGGAAAGGCGACGTTCTCTCCCACCGTCAGGTCGGTGAACAGCGCCCCGTTCTGGAACAGCACGCCCATGCGCCGGCGCAGATCGTAGAGCGCGCGCCGGCCCACGCGGGACACGTCGACGCCGTCGACGACAACCTGCCCGGCGGCGGGCCGTTCCTGGCCGCCGACAAGCCTCAGCAGTGTCGTCTTGCCCGTCCCGGAAGGTCCCAGCACGGCCGTGACCTGGCCGCGCGGCACGACCAGATCGATGTCGCGGAAGATCGTTTGCCGCCCCCGGGCGAAGGACATGCCCTCGATCCGGACCATCGGCTCGTCACGGCCACTCGTGCTGCTGCCGGACACGGTCACACCCCCATCAGCTCGGCAAGCGTCTTGAGACGGTCCACGGTCGCGGTCGACGGCGGCTCGCCATCGACGAACAGCGCCGCGGGCCCGGGCGCCTGCGCGAGGAAGGCCTCCAGCCACGTCTTCAGGCACGACGGGTCGTCCGACGCCGGGATCAATCCCAACCGGGCGCCCGACACGCCCGTGTCGGGGCGCCAGACCGGCGTGTCCGGCTCCACGCGAACGACGGTATGCACGCTCTCGGCGGCGAGCCGCTCCCAGTCCTCCGACCACCCCGTGGCCTCGACGACCACGAACACGGGCGCCGGAGCGTCGGCAAGTTCCTCGAGCACCCGGTCGGCGTCATCCGCCTCGGCATCCACCCACAGCGCGTCGTGCTCGTTGAGCAGGAACGCCACGCGCCACTCCGCCGGCATCCCGGGATCGAAGAAACGATCCACCAGGGCCGGTGACTGACGATTGCGGATTCCGAAGTGCACGGCCTTCATGCCGGGGCTGCTCTCCATGTCTGTTCTGTATCTCTGGCCGACCCGATCGTTCGCATCCTAACGAATCGGCACACGGCGACGCATCATACACGGGCCGGCCATTTCCTGCCGCCCCTGGAGAAACTCTTCACGAATCCGATATCGCTGAAGCGCGCCTTGACCACGAACGGGCCCAAGCCAGAGTGCTATCCGATTCGTGCTTCAATCTCCCTTGAGACCGATCGCTCCGGGTTCAGTCGAGCTCCCGCACCAGGCGAAACCCGAGATTCAGATCGAATTCGTTCCGGTTCCGCGGCGCCCGCGATCCGCTGCGACAGGCGCCGGGCGGCTCGAACCACGAGCCGCCGCGGACGGCCCGCAGCCGGCGGTGGCGGGCATCGCGGCTACGATACGGTTGATCGGCGGGCTGTACCGAGGCGGGATAGGATTCCCGCCAGTGATCCGCGGTGAACTCCTGCACGTTGCCGTGCACCTCGTACAGCCCCCAGGCGTTCGGCGGCAACGTACCCACCGGCACCGGCCGCCCCAGGCCACACAGGAAGAGCCCGCGGGTGCAGTGCAGCCCTCCGGCGCAGTTGACCTGTTCGCGACGGATCTTCTCGCCGAAGCAGAACATGCCGTCGGTGCCGGCACGAGCGGCGTACTCCCACTCGGCTTCCGTCGGCAATCGGTAGCGTTGCCCCGTCTGCTCGCTCAGCCACTCGGCATAGGTCTCGGCATCCCCCGCCGTGACGTTGAACATCGGGTAGTCCGGGTCATTCCAGGAGTACGGACGCGGCCGCCGGTGATTCGTGGCATTCAGGAACACGTTGTATTCGCGCCGGCGGATCGCCCCGCGTGTGATGGCCAACGCCCGCGGAACGCGAACCTCGTGGCGTGGCTGCTCGCAGTCCCTTGCCCCGTGCTCGCCGGGTCGAGAGCCCATCCAGAATCCGCCCGGCGGGATGACCGCAAGCTCCGGCGCTTCACTGCCGTCTTGCAGGCGATCGGAGAAGAACGGCTCGAGCCCGTGCTCCTGTGCCGCCTCGCGCTGACGCTCGACGAGCGGATCGCCCTGGACCTCGTTCGCGGTCGCTGCCGATTGCATTGATCACCCTCCGGACTGACAGGGAATAAGGACTGGGGGGTAGGTCTGCACGAACGACATGCCACTGCAAAGGCCAGGCGAATCCTTCGTGACAGGACACGGCATCGCCCACACGGCAGTGGCCACGTCGAGTCGGCGCAACGCGGAGCACCAACCATTCGCCCGAGCCGCAACGCGCACGGAGCCGTGCCCGATTCGTGGAGACCTTCCCTTAAGGGCATTACGCAACCGGACACCGCATTTCGCGGTGTCCAATGCCACGGGCTGATATACTCCCGAGCCCGAAATACTAGCATGCCAACCGGACCCTTCATGGAGCAGCACGTCATTCATTCCGACAACCTCCTCGACATGGCCCGTCGCGTGGTCGAGATCGAGCGCAATGCCGTGGGCACCCTGGTCGACCGTCTCGACGACGGCTTCGTCGAGGCCTGCCAGCTCCTGCTGGGCTGCGAGGGCCGCGTGATCGTCACCGGCATGGGCAAGTCCGGGCATATCGGCGGCAAGATCGCGGCGACCCTGGCCAGCACCGGCACGCCGTCGTTCTTCGTCCATCCCGGCGAGGCGAGCCACGGCGACCTGGGCATGATCACCTCCCGCGACGTGGTGATCGCGCTGTCCAACTCGGGGGAAACCGGCGAGATGCTGGCGATCCTCCCGGTGATCAAGCGCATCGGCGTGCCGCTGCTGGCCATGACCGGGCGCCCCGGGTCCACCCTGGCCCGGTCGGCCGACGTGCATCTGGATGTCGGCGTCGAACGCGAGGCCTGCCCGCTCAACCTTGCGCCGACGGCGAGCACCACCGTGACCCTTGTGATGGGCGATGCCTTGGCCGTCGCCCTGCTCGACGCCCGCGGCTTTCAGCCCGAGGACTTCGCGCTCTCCCACCCCGGGGGGTCGCTGGGACGGCGTCTGCTGCTGCACGTGCGCGACGTCATGCACACCGGCAACCAGCTGCCACGGGTCGGTCCGCGACAGACGATCAAGCAGGCCCTGCTGGTGATGTCCTCGGGCGGGCTGGGCATGACCGCCGTGGTCGACCCGGACGACCGGCTGCTCGGCCTGTTCACCGACGGTGATCTGCGTCGCCTGCTCGATCGTGACGACATCGACCTGGACGTCCCCATCGAGCGGGTGATGACACCCTCGCCGCGTACCTGCCGGGAAGACATCCTCGCGGCCGAGGCGATGGCCATCATGGAACGCGACCAGATCAACGGTCTGCTGGCAGTCGACGCGGACGGGCGACTGGCCGGGGCGTTGAACATGCACGATCTCTTGCGCGCAGGGGTGGCCTGATGGCTCGTAACGACTGGCGAACCTGGCTGGAGAAGGCCCGCGACGTGCGGCTGCTGGTGCTGGACGTCGACGGGGTGATGACCGACGGTCGGCTCCACCTGACCGAGGGCGGCGAGGAGCACAAGATATTCCACAGCCGCGACGGTCACGGCATCAAGCTGATCCAGTCGCTGGGCGTCGACGTCGCCATCATCACCGGGCGGTCGTCGGAAGCGGTGAGCCGTCGCGCCGCCGGGCTGGGCATCCAGCACGTGGTGCTCGGGGCCACGGACAAGGGACAGGCAATCGAGGAACTCGCCCAGCTGCTCGAGATCCCCCTCGACGAGGTTGCCGCCATGGGTGACGACGTGCTCGACCTGCCCATGCTCAAACGGGCCGGTCTGTCGGTGACCGTGGCCGACGCCCCCCCGGTCATCCGCACCCGCGTCGACTGGGTCAGTCCGCTGCCGGGCGGTGCCGGCGCGGTACGCGCACTGATCGACACCCTGATCGACGCCCGGAATCAATCGGGCGACATCCTTTCCCGGTATCGCTGATCGTGACGGCCCGCGCCTATCGGATCATTCTGGCCATCGCCGGTCTCGCGCTGCTCGGCGGGCTGCTCTGGCACAATCTGGCCGGGCCGACGAGACCGTTCACCGAGGCGCGAGACGGCGAAGCCCAGCGCATCGACGCGGCACGCAGCTGGCAGTACGACGATGACGGCCGACTGGCCTACCGACTGGATGCGCCACTGGTGGTCGACCGGGACGATGGGGACCGCTACCGGCTCGATCGCCCGGTGGCCCGCATCATCGACACGGAAAGTGCCGCCCCGCCCTGGCGGGTGACGGCGATCGAGGGCTGGGTCGAGCGGACGGGGGGCATCGTTGATCTCGAAGGCGACGTTCTGGCCAGTCGTGCCCCCTTCGGCACGTCGGGCCGCCTGGAAATGCATACCGAGGCCTTGCGCGTCCACCCGAACGAACACCGCGCCGACAGCCAGGCCCCCGCCACGCTGATCGAGCGGACCGCCGACGGCGACTCTCGCTGGACCAGCGATTCGGAAAACCTGGCACTCGACTGGAATACTGAACGGCTGACGCAAACCGGCCGGGTCCGGGACGTCTACGTTCCGACGGACACGCCATGAATGCCGTCACCACGCAATCACGCACGAGGGATGCCACCATGAACCAACCCGTCTCACGATTCACGCAAGGCCCGTCGACGATCGCCGCCGTTTCACTGGCCTGCCTCGTCGCCCTGGCCGGCGGGGTGGCACCATCCTCCGCCCTAGCGGCTCAGGCCGATCGGTCCCAGCCGGTGAAGGTGCAGGCCGACAAGAAGGTCACCCGCTACCAGGAAGGCACCAGCGTCTACACCGGCGACGTGGTGATCGACCAGGGCAGCCTGCACGCCACCGGGGACCGGGCGACGCTCTACCTCGAGGAGGGTGAGCTCGTGCGCGCGGTGCTGGAGGGCAATCCGGCGACCTTCCGCGAGCGCGATGACGAGGGCAACCTGGTCGAGGGCGAGGCGCTCAATGCCGATTACCTCACCGCCGACCGCGAGGTGATCCTCACCGGCGAGGCCTGGCTGACCCGGACCGGCGACCGCATCCGCTCGGAGCGCATCACCTACGACCTGGCGGACGAGGTGATCGAGGCCGGCGACGATCAGGATGGATCCCGCGTCGAGATGACGCTCCAGCCGCGCAACGCGCAGGACGAGGAATGACGCAGACTGACGCGGAACACACCCCGGAAGGTAACGATCAGCGCGCCCTGCTCGAGGCGCGCTCCCTGTCGAAGACCTACGGCTCGCGGACCGTCGTGCGCGACGTCTCGTTGAGCGTGGACAGCGGCGAGATCGTCGGCCTGCTGGGTCCGAACGGCGCGGGCAAGACCACCAGCTTCTACATGATCGTCGGCCTGGTACCCGCCGACCAGGGTGGCGTCTACCTCGACGGCCACGACATCACCACCACGCCCATCGACCAGCGTGCCCGCCTCGGACTCGGCTACCTGCCGCAGGAGGCCTCGGTATTCCGCAAGCTCACGGTGCGGCAGAACATCCGCGCCATCCTCGAGCTGCGCGAAGACCTCGACCGCGCCGGACGGCGCGAGGCGCTTGACGAGCTCGTCGACGACCTCAACATCGGCCATATCCTCGACTCAAAGGGCCAGTCGCTTTCCGGCGGGGAACGCCGTCGCGTCGAGATCGCCCGTGCACTGGCCGCCAACCCGCGTGCCATGCTCCTCGACGAGCCCTTCGCCGGCATCGACCCGATCTCGGTGATCGACATCCAGCGCATCATCGAGCATCTGCGCGACCGCGGCATCGCCGTGCTGATCACCGACCACAACGTCCGCGAGACCCTGGGCGTGTGCAAGCGCGCCTACATCGTCTCCGACGGCAGCATCCTGGCCCACGGCACGGCCGACGAACTTCTGGCCAACCAGTCCGTGCGCGACGTGTACCTGGGCCACGAGTTCAGGCTCTGATTCGTCCCTTGCCGGCACTCGCAATCCTCGCCGAATGGGATAGACTTAGAGGCATGCAAATTGCTTGCCGAAAACCGAGTCTGCCCCGTTCGAAGGGCGTGATCTCCGTAGCTGCATCGGGGGCATTTCACTCTTCTGAACAGACACTTGCCGGAGCATTCTCATGGCGGGAATGAAAGCCGGGCTCGACCTGCGCATGGGCCAGACGCTGGCCATGACGCCGCAGTTGCAACAATCGATCCGACTGTTGCAGCTATCGACACTGGAACTGACGGTCGAGATCCAGCAGGCGCTGGACAGCAATCCCCTTCTTGAAGTGGCCGAGGAATCCGACGAACGCGAGGCGGAAGAAAAGCGCCTGGAAGAACAGGATCCGGGTGCGAAGGCCGGCGAGGAGATCCTCGCGGATCGCAGCGAGCCCTCAGCCGACGACAACCTGGTGGTCGATGCCTCCTGGGACGACTACTATGAACCCGACGGCGGCACCACGCTCAGCGCCCCCGGGCCGGGAGAGAGCGACTACGACCCGTTCGCCACCCAGTCCACCGGCGAGGACGACCTGCGTGACCACCTGCTTAGCCAGATTCACCTGGCCTCGCTGTCCGACACCGACCGACGCATCGCCACGGCCGTCATCGAGTCGGTCGACGCGGCCGGTTATCTGCAGGAATCCCCGGAAGAACTGACCGCGATCGTCCGCGAGGACATACCCGAGGTCGAAAGCGACGAGGTCGAGGCGATGCTGCACTTCGTCCAGCACCTCGATCCCGTGGGCGTAGGCGCCCGCTCCCTGCACGAATGCCTGCTCCTGCAGATCGACCAGGAACATGCCGACGACCCCGCGGCCAATGCTGCCCGCGCCCTGCTGGCGGATGACTGCCTCGAGGCCATCGCCCGGCGCGAACTGCCCAGGGTATGCCGGCAACTGGGCATCGACCGGGAGGCCGCGGAATCCGCCTTGCGACTCATCCAGGAACTCGACCCGCGGCCCGGCCTGTCGATCGGGGAGACTCAAGCCGACTACATCAAGCCCGACGTGATCGTCACGCACCGCGAGGATGGCTGGCATGTCGATCTCAACCCGGAGATCGCGCCGAGACTGCGCGTGAACCAGACCTATGCCGGCCTGATCAATCGCGCCAGTCGTGGCGAGGATACCACCTACATCCGCAACAACCTCCAGGAAGCGCGTTGGTTCATCAAGAGCCTCAGAAGCCGCAACGAGACCCTGCTGAACGTCGCCCGGGAGATCGTGCGACGGCAGATCGGGTTCTTCGAGGAAGGCGAGATCGCCATGAAGCCGCTGGTTCTGCGCGAGATCGCCGACGCGCTCGACCTGCACGAATCCACCGTCAGCCGGGTGACCACGCAGAAATACATGCTCACGCCCCGCGGCGTGTTCGAGTTCAAGTACTTCTTTTCCAGTCACGTCGGGACGAGCGACGGCGGCGAATGTTCCGCCACCGCGATCCGTGCCCGCATCAGGAAACTGGTGGACGAGGAAAACCCGCGAAAGCCCTTGAGCGACGCGAAGATTGCCACCATGCTTGGAGAGGAAGGGATCGATGTCGCGCGACGCACGATCGCCAAGTACCGCGAGGCAATGGGCATTGCCTCATCCACTGACCGCAAGCGGCTGATATAGCCGCAAGAAAAAGGAGCTGCTCATGCAAATCGACATCACCGGGCATCATGTCGATGTCACCGAGGCCATGAAGAGCCACGTCCACGAAAAGTTCACCCGCCTCGAGCGGCACTTCGACAAGCTGGTCGACATCCACGTGATCCTGACCGTCGAGCGCAAGGACATGCAGAAGGCCGAGGCCAACCTGCACGTCAGCGGGCAGGACATGCACGCCGAAGCGATCACCGACGACATGTACGCCTCGATCGACGGCATGATCAACAAGCTCGACCGCCAGATCGTCAAGCACAAGGAAAAGATCACCAGCCACCGCTGATGTTCGTCACGACCCGCTCACGACCGGTCCCCCGGACCTGTCGGACGCTCGCCCCATCCCCGTGGCGAGCGCGGCAAACCGGCCTTCCCGTATCTTCCTGTTCCCCGCCTTGCGCCAGCTGAATCGCCCCATAACCCGGGACGGTATTGCAGACCCGGCCCAACGCGCTATGATGCGCGCCAACCCGATACACACATCCGCAGCGACCCGCGAGCGATCCTCGTGGCGAGTCGACCGACAGAGTGACGCATGAATACTGCCGAGCTGTTCCCGATCCATCACATCCGGATCGACGAGCTGTACCAGAGTCGCAAGCGCGTGCTGGAGGTCCTCTCCGGGCTGCTCGCCGATGACGAACTGGGCGGCGAGCACGCCACACGCATCTTCGAGGCCCTGATCGCCAGGGAACGCCTGGGCTGCACCGCCATCGGCCATGGCATCGCGGTCCCTCACGGACGCGTCGACGACATCCTCACGCCCCGCGGCGCGGTCATTCGCCTGCGCGAAGGGGTGGACTTCGATGCGCCCGACGGCGCCCCGGTGACGCTGGTGATCGGGCTGGTGATCCCCGAGGATTGCCCGGAGCAGCATCTGGAAATCCTCGGCCGCTTGGCCCGCCACCTGAACGATCCCGAAGAGCGGGAGGTCATCATGGAAGCGCAAAGTGCCGAGCGCGTGCAGAATCTGATGCTAGAGTGGCTCAAGGACAGCACCGAGGCGACGACGCCGTAATCCTCTCACGGCCCGGATCACGGATCGCCCCCTCCTCCGGAGGCTCGCCATGACTGAGCGGAACGGCCATCGACATCTTGCCGCGTCCCTGGACGACAGCCAGTGGGCGGAGGCGCTTCCCGTCGATTGGCAGGCCGGCCTGAACGAGGGCGAACGCCTCGCGGGACGGGCCAACCCCTGGCTGGCCACGCGAGTGGCCCTGCTCGATCCATCCCTGCGCCGGGAACCGATCGATCCGCTCCTGGCCAACGGCCCGGTATCCGAACAGACCCCGCGGACGATCGTGCTGTCCGAATGCACGCCGGAAGAGGCGGTTGCCTGGATCGACGCGCGGCGGGACGAGCTACCCGCCAGCATCACCCTGATCAGCACCCCGGAAGCCGGTAACCGTGTCACGCGACGCCTCCACCGCCTCGGCGAACACCGACCAGAGGACTGGCGCCATGGCGTGTTCATGGAGGTCTCCGGGCTGGGCGTGCTCATCCGGGGCTCGGCCGGCATCGGCAAGAGCGAGGTGGCACTGGAACTGGTCACCCGTGGACACCGCCTGGTGGCCGACGATGCACCCTGCTTTCTGGCCCGGGGCGAGGAAGTGACCGGCTCCTGCCCGGACAGCCTGTTCGGCCTGCTGGAGGTCCGCGGCATCGGTATTCTCGACATCCGTGAGCTGTTCGGCTCCAATGCCCTCAAGACACGCAAGTATCTTCGCCTGATCGTCGACCTCTACCCGGCCGACGAGGGCCGGCCGATTGGTCCCGACGAACGACTGTTCGGCGATCGTGGAAACGAGACGGTCGCCGGCCACTCGATCCCGGTCTGGCGACTCCCGGTCGCCCCCGGTCGCAACCTCGCCGTTCTGCTCGAAGCGATCGTGCGCCAGCGCAACCTCGAACGTCAGCGCCGCGGGCGACCGGTCAGCGAACGCGTGACCGGGCTGATCGGCGAGAAGCCCTCTCCGGGAGACGAGCGATGACACGGACGACTCCGCGACTCATCCTGGTCACCGGCCAGTCCGGGTCCGGCAAGTCGGTCGCCCTCGCCGCCCTCGAGGACAGCGGCTTCTACTGCATCGACAACCTGCCGCCCGACCTGCTCGACCACCTCGCCGAGAGCTACCTCGAAGGCGGAATCGCCGCCCGGGGCATCGCCATCAGCATCGACGCCCGCGCGCCGGAGAGCTCGCTCGCCGGCCTGCCCGACCGAATCGCGGCCCTGAAGCAGCGCCTGCCGGAGCTGTCGATCAGCAGCGTGTTCCTCGAGGCCGACCAGCAGCGACTGATTGCCCGTTTCAGTGAGACGCGCCGGCGGCACCCGCTCTCCTACCGCATCGACAACCTGGTCGAGGCGATCCGGCGCGAAGCCCAGCTGCTCACCCCGATCCGGGCCTACGCCGACCTGGTGATCGACACCAGCCTGACCACGGTCCACCAGCTGCGTGACGACGTGCGCGCCCGCCTGGTGGGCGAGAAGGAGGCCGGCCCGCGCATCCTGATCCAGTCGTTCGGCTTCAAGTTCGGCATCCCGCTGGATTCCGACTATCTCTTCGACGTGCGCTTTTTGCCCAATCCGCACTGGGACACCACGTTGCGCCCGCACAGTGGCCTGGACCAGTCCGTGGTCGCCTACCTGGAACAACACCCGGTGACGCACCAGACGCGGAGCCAGATCAGCGAATTCCTCGGCGGGATGCTGGTGCACGCGGTCAAGAGCGACCGCAGCTACGTCACCTGCTCGGTCGGCTGCACCGGCGGGAAGCATCGCTCGGTCTACCTGGTCGAACAGGTCGCCCGCGACCTGCGTCCGGAGTTTCACAACCTGGTGGTGCGCCACCGGGATCTGGGCGGACGCTGAGGATGGTCACGCCATTGACTCGAACGCCTGCCCCGCCCCGTTTTTTCGGTATGATGCAGGCCACGCGCCGCGTCAACGAGGAACCGACACTGCGATGACCGTGGGAATCCTGCTTATCTGCCACAACGACATCGGTGCCCAGCTCATCGAGACGGCCACCGACATGCTCGATCGAGTTCCCACCCGCCTGGCACATCTCGACGTCCGCCAGGACGATGATCCGATCGACCTGCTCGAGCGCGCCCGCCGACGTGTGGCGGAGATCGACACCGGTCAGGGCGTACTGGTGATGACCGACATGTACGGCTCGACCCCGTCGAACATCGCCCATCGGCTGCTCGATGGCCGGGAGGTGAGCGTGATCTCCGGGGTGAACCTGCCCATGCTGGTCCGTGCACTCAACTATGCCCGGCTGGGACTGCCCGCGATGACGGAGAAGGCCTGCCGGGGCGGACACGACGGCATCGTCCAGGACAACACCCAGTAGGTCGGAGCCCGCCCATGACCGATTCGACGTCGCATACCCGGCCCATGACCCTGTGCAACAAGCGCGGTCTGCATGCCCGTGCCGCGGCACGCTTCGCCGCCACCGCCGAGGAATTCGCCAGCGACGTCGAGGTGGCATTCGACGGCCGCCAGGTCAACGGCAAGTCGATCATGGGGCTGATGATGCTCGCCGCCGCCTGCGGCAAGACCATCGACGTCACGGCGACCGGTCCGGACGCCGAACAGGCCATCGAGGCGATCGACCGGCTCGTCGCCGACCGTTTTCAAGAATCCGAATGAGCCGAGAGGCAGGAGTCGACATGCAGAGCAGCAAATCCGCACAACAGCAAGGCTACGTCGGTCTGGACGACGACCAGGACGGCGGCATCACCTACTATGGCCGCATCGTGCTGGATGCCCGCGTCTTCGGCCTGATCCCGCCAGAGGAGACCTGCGCCGGCTGGAACCTGCAACGCATGCAGGCCCTGGCCGCCCAGGTCAACGCCGAATGGGACCGCTACGGCAACATCCCCAGCCGCCTGCCGGAAGAACTGCGCCAGCGCCATCAGGAAGAGTACGAGCGCCAGATCGAGAAGGCCCGCGAGAAGGGCTGGGATCCCGACGCGAACCTCGAGGACGACTGACCCCGGTCGAGACACCCCCACTGCACGACAAAAAGCCGGCGAAACGCGCCCCGAGAGGCCGTTCCGCCGGCTTTTACGCGCATGGCTGGCGCGGCGCGGGGAAGGCCCGCTTCGTTCAGGAAGCCATGCGGGCGAAGACGCGCTCGGCCGCGGCGACGGTCGCATCGATCTCGTCCTCGCCGTGCGCCATGGAGACGAATCCCGCCTCGAAGGAAGACGGCGCGAAGTAGACGCCTTCCTCGAGCATGCCATGGAAGAAGGCCTTGAAGGCCTCCTTGTCGCAGGCGGTGGCATCGTTGAAGTTCGCCACCCGGTCCTTGTCGGTAAAGAACAGACCGAACATCCCTCCTGCGTTCTGCGCAATCATCGGGATGCCGTGCTTGCTTGCCGCGGCCATCAGCCCGTCGCAGAGCTCCTGGGTACGGCGGGAGAGCACGTCATAGAAGCCCGGGACGCGGATAAGCTCCAGCGTCTTCTTGCCGGCCGCCATGGCCACCGGATTACCCGAGAGCGTACCGGCGTGGTAGACCGGGCCCATCGGCGAGATGCGCTCCATGATCTCGCGCCGGCCGCCGAAGGCCCCCACCGGCATGCCGCCGCCGATGACCTTGCCCATGGTGGTCAGGTCCGGCTTGATGCCGTAATGCCCCTGCGCCCCCCCAAGGGATACGCGGAAACCGGTCATCACCTCGTCGAAGATCAGCACCGAGCCGTACTCGTCGCAGACCTGGCGTAGGCCCTCGAGGAACCCCGGCTCCGGCGGGATGCAGTTCATGTTGCCGACCACCGGCTCGACGATGATCGCCGCGACCTCGTCACCGATCTCGGCGAAGACCTCACGCACCTGCTCGAGGTTGTTGTACTCGACGGTGGAGGTCAGCTCGGCAATGGCGGCCGGCACGCCCGGCGAGCCGGGCACGCCGTGAGTGAGCACCCCTGAACCGGCCTCGACCAGCAGCGAGTCGGAATGGCCGTGGTAGTTGCCCTGGAACTTGACGATGCGGTCCCGGCCGGTGAAGCCGCGGGCCAGCCGGATGGCACTCATGGTCGCCTCGGTGCCCGACGAGGTCAGGCGAACCATGTCCATCGACGGCACCAGCTCGCAGAGCAGGTCGGCCATCTCGGTCTCCGTGACCGTCGGTGCACCGAAGGACAGACCACGCGTGACCGCGTCCTGCACGGCGTCGAGCACCTCCGGGTGGGCATGTCCGAGGATCATCGGTCCCCAGGAGCCGACGTAGTCGATGTACGGCCGATCGTTCTCGTCATAGAGGCGGGCACCCTCGGCACGCTTGACGAAGAAGGGATCGCCGCCGACCGAGCCGAAGGCCCGCACCGGCGAGTTCACGCCGCCGGGGATGTGGGCCTGTGCACGTTCGAACAGCTCGTGGTTGGATGCGGTCATCTGCGAATTCTCCGAATCTGGATGGATTATTCCGGGTGAATGGTCTGGAGGCGTTCGGCCAGGGCCGCGGCGGCCGCCCGGATGTCGGGCGCGCCGAAGACCTCGCTGATCACCGCGGCCATGTCGGGGCGGTAGACCAGCAGGTCGTCGATGTTTTCCGCGGTGATGCCACCGATGGCACAGACCGGCAGCCCGAATGCCTCTCTCGCCCAGGCCAGCAGGCTGGCCGAGGCACTGGGTGCATGGGGCTTGGTCGGGGACGGGAACATGGCGCCGAAGGCCAGGTAGTCGGCACCGGCCGCCGCGGCGTGTTCGGCCCGCTGGCGCTCAGCATAGCAAGACACTCCGATGATCGCATCGAGCCCTGCCGCCCCGAAACGCCGTCGGGCCCCGAGCACGGCGTGATCCTCCCGGCCGAGGTGCACGCCGTCGGCGCCTACCTCCACGGCCAGTTCCACGTCGTCGTTGACGATGAACAGGCACTCGTGCCGCCGGCACAGTTCGGCCAGGGCGGCGGCCTCCACACGGCGGCGCTCGACGTCATCCGACTTGTCGCGGTACTGGACGATGCGTGCCCCGCCGGCAATCGCCTCGCCCACGGCGCGTACCAGGGCGTCACGTTGAAACCGCTTGGTATCGGTGATCACGTACAGCCCGCGCAACCCGGCGCGGTGATCCTTTTCCGGTTCGCTCATGCGTCCTGCTCCTGTTCGGCCAGTTGACGGGCACCCGCCAGTCCGAGATCGCCATCCGGCACCACCCACAGCGGCATGCGCGCCAGCAGGTCGGCGAAGCGCCCCTTGTCGAGAAAACCGCCGAGCGCCTCCTCGTGCAGGAACGGCAGCACGTGCCCGGCAACGGCCCCGGCGATGAACACCCCGCCGAACGGCAGGGTCTTGAGCGCCAGATTGCCGGCCTCCGCCCCGAGGATCCGGGCGAACAGCCGGCAGGCGACCACCGCGCACTCGTCCTCGCCGTCGATCGCCATCCGGGTCACGGTGGCGTTGCGGTCCGGGGATTCGGCAAGACGCCGGTCCGCGTCGGGCGCGGGACGTCCCAGTTCCTGCTCCCGGGCGAAGGCGTAGAGGGCCGAGAAGCCGTCGCCGCTCAGAAGCCGCTCGTAGCTCACATGGCCATCGCAACGACGCCGCATGAAGGCCAGAAGCTCGTCCTCGCGCCGGTCGTTGGGGGCAAAATCGCAGTGGCCGCCCTCGCTCGGCATGGGCAGAAAGCGGTGGCCGTCGTGGAAGAACACCGCCTCTCCCAGCCCCGTGCCGGGCGCGATCACGGCCACGTGCCCGCCCTCGAAGCGCGACCCGGGATTGAGCGCCTCGCGCTCGCGCACCGGGCTGGCCATCGCGCCCATTCCCACGGCGACGAGATCGTTGACCAGCCGAACCGGGGCACCGGCAAGGCATTCTCGGATCTCCGTGGCCGAAACCGTCCACGGCAGGTTGGTCGTGCGCGCCACTTCCTCGCCCGGCCGACCGGCCACCGGCCCGGCGACCCCGAAGGCCGCCACGCGCAGGGACTGCCAGTCAAATTCCCCGCTCGATTCGCTTTCCTGGTGGAAGGCCGCCACGATCTCCCCGAGGCTGGCATACTCCTCGCTGGCGAACCGTCGCTCGAGTACGGGCTCCGGGTGTCCGGGTTGATAGACGGCCAGCCGCGAGCGGGTGCCGCCGATGTCTCCGGCAAGAATCATGTCGTCTCCTCCCTGCTCTCCACCCCGATCAGCCGGTCCAGCGAACAGCTGACCCAGTGGGCCACGGAATCGGGCGATGTCCGGTAGAACGACTGCCAGGCACGATCACGCACCTCGTCGTAGCGTTCCCCGTCATCCGGGTGATCGGCCAGCCACGCCAGGCGCACGGCATGCCCGATCAGCACGTCGAGTACCAGCGGCTCCTCCACCGAGAGCTCCGGGTGTCGCCGCGTGACCTCGACCAGGGCAGCCAGCGCCTCGATGCACAGTTGCCGGTATTCGGGGGCGGCAAGATGATTGAGGCGGTGCTCGACCGCCAGGGCAAAATTGTGTTCGCCCGCCGTCGTCTGGCTACGGTAGAGCGCACTGTCGAGTACGCTCGCCGGATCATAGCGGTTGCCGATCACCAGCGCCGGGGCGTGAGCAAGCAATGACCATAACTGCCGGTAGAAGGACGCGGGCAATCGCCCCACCGCCCCCTGGATCTGGCGATGATGATACCAGTCGGCAGTCGGGTCATCGGCCGCCAGCGTGGAGCGCAACTCGTTCGACAGGGCACCCCCGGAACCCCCGGCCGGCAGGCTGACCGAGCCGACCTCCCGGCGCGGATGCAGTGCCTCCAGCCGCTCGGCGTGCCCCCGCCAGGAAAGCGCCTCGCGCAGTCGGTCGCGCAGGAGGTGCGGGGCCATGCCCACCAGCTCTTCCATCGATCGTGCCGGTGCCAGGCCCCGTCCGCGACCGTTCAGGGCGACCAGGATCTGAAGCAGCGGCCCGGTGCGCAGGGTAATGACATCCTCGAAAAGCTCGGGTTCGGCGCGAATCCAGGCGCCCAGATGGATGATCAGCTCCTGGGTGAGGATGCGCTCACGCGGATCGTCTCCGCAGAAGGCAGCAATGCGTCGGAGTATCTCGGCGTTGGCCACCGGTTCGGCGATCACCGCCTCGGCGGTATAGGACCGCCCCACCGCCACCCGTTTCTGGCGCACGATCAGGTCCATCAGGGCCACCTCGAGGAAGGCGTCGACCCGGCCGGCCTGTTCGGCGGCCAGCCGCATCACCCGCCAGGCCTGCTTCTGCTGGGCGACCCGGAAGACCCACACCAGGTGTTCGGCCACGCTGCGTTCCCGCCCGGCCGCATCGGGAAAGCGGCGCCCTCGCCGCTCGCCAGTACGCGCCAGCCGGCGCAGCACGGCCAGCTGGATTTCCAGGCAGCGGGTTTCGGCGAACAGCGCTTCCAACGCCTCGCGCTCAGGCTCCCCGCCCAGTGCCGCCAGGGCCTCCCGCGCCGCGTCGTCCGCCTCGACCTCCCAGCCGGAGACATCCTTCGTCCGCCGCGGAGACCAGCTCGGCAAGGGTCCGGGCAACCGTACGTGCGGCGCGGTGCTCGCGAGGTTGTCCAGGCGGTCGAAATGCACCGGCACCCCCCGGACCAGCCCGGAAGACAGCTCCTCCCGGCAGAAGGACAGCAGTGCGTCGAAGCCGTCGACCTCCAGCATCCATTCCGGGACCAGCAGCGTGAACAACGGACGTCCCGCCTGCCGGGCGTGCCGATGCAGGTAGTCGATCGTGGTACGCAGCTCGTGAACCAGCAGGGGCAGGTCCCGGGAGAGATAGAAATCGTCGGTGTCGAACAGCTGGGGCACCACCGCCCAGGGTCGCCCTTCCGCCTCGACGATCGAGGCGGTCGCCAGCCCCAGCAGGCGGCGACGCGGACGGCCGGTGAGCCCGAGACGCGGATTCTCGCCGACCCGGGTGAGGCTCTCGGCCAGCCCCCTCGGCGAGCTCACCTGCGTGTGCGATTCGCCCAGCACGTCCACCGGCTCGACCCCGGCGTCGGCCAGCGCGGCGGCCACGCGCGGGGTCTCGGCGACCACGGCCACCGACACCGCGGGCGAACGCTGTACCCGCAGGTTGCGGCGCCGGTTGAGCGGATCGATGTCCGAGACGTCCACCAGGCCGTCGCGAAGCAAACGTCCGACCACCCACAGGCTCTGTGCCCAGACCAGCGGGCGGTTCTCGTTCGGCACGCGCTGGGTCGAGCCGGGCTGCGTCCGCTCGGCCTCGATGTTTTCCGCCGTGACGTAGTAGAGCTCCGGCAGCAGTCCCTGTCCGTCCTCCTCGATCGCCACGCTCTCGAGCTGCCGATCCAGGGCCGCGGCGGCCTCGGCGTCTCCCGCGAACAGGGCGTTGATCAGGCGAAAGGTCAGGAACAGCGGCCACTCGGACTCGATGCCGCAGAAGGCCTCGAGCTCCTGGGGTTCGTAGTGAAGCTTGTTCTCGTCCTCGATCACCGTCTGGTGACCGTCGCGGAGGAAGCGCTTGTAACCGTAGCGCCCGGCAAGGCGCTCGCGGATGGTCCGGTCGATGCGGTCGGCCAACTCACGATCATGGACAGCGAAACCGGGAAAGCCGATGACCGCGAGCAGGGCCGAGTCGATCTCCTTGGAGCCCGACTCGCGCGGCAGGATGGAAAGCAGGGCCCGCTCCACCCGGACGATGTCGTCCGCCACTACCCGCACACGGGTGCTGGCATCCCCCTCGCCGCCGAACAGGTCGAAGCCGTCAACCGCCTCCAGCGCGGCCTGCACCAGTCCCAGCGAACTGGCGTTGAGCTCGCGCACGCCGTGATTGATCTTGTTGCCACGCTCCCAGATGCCGTAGTCCGGCGTGACGTAGGCCCGGGACAGGTACCAGACGAGGTTCTGCACGAACGCGACCTCGTCCCGGCTCTGCACGATGGCCAGCCCGCTGACGGTCATCTGTACCAGCATCAGCACGAACAGCGAGGTGGCGTCGAGTTGCAGGTGACCCCATTCCTCGTCGCCCACCACGGCCTCGCCGGTGGCAGTATCGTACTTGGCATGCAGGGCATCAACGGGCGCGAGGCTGTGCTTGAAGCGCTCGACGCGATCGGCCTGGCGCATCATCGCCATCATCAGGCCGCGCATGTTGCGCACGGTGGCCTGCTCGAGCTCGTAGGCACGCACCGAGGAGTGAGCGGTACGCCGGTAGGCCAGCCCGAGCCCCCAGGCACCGAGAATGCTGTAAACGTTGTCCCGCACCCAGGCGTCGGTGTAGTCGCCGTGCGCGGTCACGCCCGTGCTGGCCGGCAGCAGACCCGACACCGGATGCTGCCGATCCAGGATATGGCGACGCACTTCGGCATAGAGGTGATCGAGCTGTGTCGCGGGATTGGCCGAACCGGCCAGGTCATTCCCCGGGGCGTTGCCTGCACTCATGATCAGTCATCCGTTTCGACCCGGACGCGCCGGAAACACGCGCCCGAGACCCAGGCGCACAGGACAAGTATGGGCGCTCCCGAGGGTACGGGCCAGTCGGCATCCAGCCTGCCTCGGGACCGGGCCGGTCCGGGGGTCAATGACGGGTCGATGCAGGCGGCTCGACACCCTCGCCGGAAAGCAGCTGCTCGACGTCCACGCGATCGAAGCGGTAGAGACTGCCGCAGAAGTCGCAACGGATCTCGAGGCTGCCCGGCGTGTCGCCGTGCTCCAGCGAAGTCTCCAGCTCCTCGCGCCCGAGGCTGGCGAGCATCGAGCCCACCGCCTCGCGGGAACAGCCGCAACTGAACCAGACACGCGCGACGTCGTGGATGCGAAGGTTTTCCTGGTGGAACAGCCGGTGCAGCAGCTCCGGGGCGGAGATGGCCAGCATCTCCGCCCGGCCCTTGTCGCCCACGAGCGTGTCGACCAGCTTGCCGACGTGCTCGAACTCCAGCGCCCCGGGGCCGGATTGCGGCACGATTCCGCCGGTCTCGGGCATCTGCTGGACCAGCATGCCGGCCGTCGCGCGGCCGTCCGCGGCAAGCACCAGCCGGGTGGGCAGCTGCTCGGACTGCCGGAAGTATCCCTCGATGGCCGACTCCAGGCGGTCACCAGAAAGCGGGACCAGCGACTGGTAGCGCTGCCCCTGGTCGGGTTCGATCGTCAGCACCAGCTGCCCGTGCCCCATCAGCTCGGTCAGGGACTCGCCGGCCGAGGCCAGCCGTTCATCGTCCCACTTGGCCATGCAGCGAAAGCGCCGGTCGGAACGGACCTGCACCACCAGCAGCGAGATGGGTCCGCGGCCGGCGAATTGCAGCACCATCCGCCCCTCGAGCTTGAGGCTGGCGACCATCAGCACGGCACCGGCGACGGCCTCGCCCAGCAGTGCCGCGACCGCGGGCGGGTAGTCGGCGTTCTCCATCGCCGCCTGCCATGCCTCCTCGAGCTTGACGGAGACGCCGCGCACGCGGCCGTCCTCGAAGGAGAAACGGAACAACTCGTCGCTCTGCGGCAAAGCCTGCCAGTCGATCGATTCGGGTTGTCGGGAGGAATCCGTCATGCGTCGCTCATTCGCCATCCAGCCGGCGCTTCAACACCTCGTTGACGGCCTTGGGGTTGGCCTTGCCCTTTGCCGCCTTCATCACCTGTCCGACGAAGAAGCCGAACAGCTTGTCCTTGCCGCCACGATAGGCTTCCACCTGCCCGGGGTTGGCCTCGATCACCTCGTCGACCATCGCCTCGATCGCGGCCGGGTCGCTGATCTGCTTGAGGCCGCGCGCCTCGATGATCGCGTCGACCGAACCGCCCTGGTCGGCCAGCGCCTCGAACACCTCGCGGGCGAGCTTGTTCGAGAGCGTACCGTCGGAGACCCGCTCGAGCAGATCGGCCAGTTTCCCGGCCGGGACCGGGCATTCGCCGATCTCGAGCTCGAGACGGTTGAGCAGTGCGGCGACCTCGCCCATCACCCAGTTGGCGGCCAGCTTGGCATCCGAGCCCTCGCGGGCGATGACCGCCTCGTAGTATTCGGCCGTCGCCCGACTGGAAGTGAGCACGCCGGCATCGTAGCCGCTCAGACCGTACTCGGACTGGTAGCGTTCGGCCTTGGCGTCCGGCAACTCGGGCAGCTCGGCGCGCCAGGACTCGATGGTCGCCTCACTGAGCACCACCGGCAGCAAGTCCGGACAGGGGAAGTAGCGGTAGTCGTCCGCCTCTTCCTTGGTCCGCATCAGGCGGGTCTCGTCGCGGTCCGGGTCGTACAGGCGGGTGGCCTGGACCACCTCGCCGCCGGTCTCGAGCAGATCCACCTGGCGCTCGATCTCGAACTCGATCGCCCGCTGCAGGAAGCGGAAGGAATTGACGTTCTTGATCTCGGTGCGGGTGCCGAAGGCCTCGTCACCGGTCGGGCGCACGGAGACGTTGGCGTCCACGCGGAACGAGCCTTCCTGCATGTTGCCGTCGCAGATGCCCAGGTACTGCACGATCGCGTGGATCTTGCGGGCGTAGGCCACCGCCTGCTCGGGTGTGCGCATGTCCGGCTCGGAGACGATCTCGATCAGCGGGGTGCCGGCGCGGTTGAGATCGATGCCGGTCATGCCGTGGAAGTCCTCGTGCAGGGACTTGCCGGCATCCTCCTCGAGGTGGGCGCGGGTCACTCGCACCGTGTGTTCACGCGCCTTCTTGCCCTCGCCGGTGCTGATGGTCACCTCGCCGCCGACCACGATGGGCCGGGCCAGTTGCGTGGTCTGGTAGCCCTTGGGCAGGTCGGGGTAGAAGTAGTTCTTGCGGTCGAAGCTCGAGACGTGCGAGATGTCCGCACCGATGGCCAGCCCGAACAGGGAGGCCATGCGCACCGCGCCCTCGTTCAGGACCGGCAGCACGCCAGGCAAGCCCAGATCGACCGCACAGGCCTGCGCATTGGGCTCGGCACCGAACGCGGTCGAAGCCCCGGAAAAGATCTTGGAACGGGTCGCCAGCTGGGCGTGGATCTCCAGGCCGATGACCGCTTCCCAGCCCGAAGGGATTGCATAATCCGACATGTCGTTTTTCTGCCCTTCGCTATGTTCGCTTTATTGGTTGGAGGAATCGTCAGCCAGCGGCGGCATCCGCGTGTGCCAGTCCACCCGCTTCTGGTACTGATGCGCGACGTTCAGCAGGCGCGCCTCGTCGAAATGCCGCCCGATCAGTTGCAGCCCCACCGGGCGCCCCTCGACGAAACCGGCCGGTACCGACATGCCCGGCAGGCCGGCGAGGTTGACTGGGATGGTGAAGATGTCCTCGAGGTACATCTTGGCCGGGTCGGCACTGTGCGCGCCGCGATCGAACGCCGGGGTGGGCGTGACCGGACCGGCGATCACGTCGCATTGCTCGAAAGCACGATGGAAATGGTCCGTGACCAGGCGGCGGGCCTTCTGCGCCCGGCGGTAGAAGGCATCGTAGTAGCCGGCGGACAAGGCATAGGTGCCCACCAGGATGCGGCGTTTGACCTCGGCGCCAAAACCCTCGGAGCGGGTGCGTTCGTAGAGGTCCTGCAGGTCCTTCGGCTCCTCGCAGCGGTAGCCGAAGCGCACGCCGTCGAAGCGCGAGAGGTTCGAGGAGGCCTCCGCCGGGGCCAGCAGGTAGTAGGCGGCCAGCGCGATGTCGGCATCCGGCAGGTCGATCTCGACGATCTCCGCACCGTCGGCACGCAGTTCCTCGATGGCGGCCATGACGGCATCGCCGACGGCCGGGTCGAGCGCATCGGAGAACCACTGTGCGGGGATACCCACGCGCAGCCCGTCGATCGACTCGTCCAGCGTCGCGACGTAGTCCGGCACCTCGCGGTTCGCCGAGGTCGAGTCGCGCTCGTCGAAGCCGGCCATCTCGCCAAGCACCAGCGCGCAGTCCTCGGCGGATTTCGCGATCACCCCGCCCTGGTCGAAGCTCGAGGCGTAGGCGATCATCCCGTAGCGCGAGACTCGCCCGTAAGTGGGCTTGATGCCGGTCACCCCGCAGTAGGCCGCCGGTTGCCGGATCGAGCCGCCGGTGTCCGTGCCGGTGCCGAACGGGACCAGCCGTGCCGCCACGGCCGCGGCCGAACCGCCCGAGGAACCGCCGGGGACGGCGTTTTCGTCCCAAGGGTTGGCCACCGCACCGAAGTGACTGTTCTCGTTGGACGAGCCCATGGCGAATTCGTCCATGTTGGCCTTGCCCAGCAGGACCGCCCCACTCGAGCTCAGTCGCTCGTGGACCGTCGCGTCGTAGGGGGCGACCCAGTCGGCGAGCATGCGCGAACCACAGGTGGTGCGGGTGCCCTTCGCGCAGAATATGTCCTTGTGCACGTAGGGAATGCCCGCGAGCCCACCCTCTCCTGCCGGCTCGGCAGGCTCCACGCGGCTGATCAGGCTGTTGAGCCTCGGGTCGATCGACTCGATACGCGCGGCGAACCGGTTCGCCAGTTCCGCGGCGGTGAACTCACCGCTCGAGAGTCCGCGGCGCAGTTCCGCGATCGAGGCGTTGACGGGATTGATGTCCCCGTCGGAACGAGAGTCTTGATTGCTGGACACGAGATAGCTTCCCGGAAGTTTCGTGTTGACGAAGTCGCGAACGGTCACGGGGCCCCGGGCCCCGTCCCGGCTATTCGATCACCTTGGGCACGAGGAACAGCCCCCGCTCGGTGGCGGGCGCCCCGGCGAGGAGCTCGTCGCGCCGGTCGGTCTCGGTGACCTCGTCGGCGCGCATGGGCTGGGTCTGGTCGAGCGGATGCGCCATCGGCTCGAGATCGTTCAGACGCAGGTCGTCGAGCATCGAGGCCTGCTCGAGGATCGCGTTGAGATCCGAGCGCAGGGCATCGCACCACTCGGGTTCGATGGCGATGCGTGCCAGGTGCGCGACCGCCTGCAACTGGTCGTTCGTCAGCGACATGGACGGAACCCCTGTCAGGAATGGATGTCAATCCCGGCATGCCGGCCGAGTCGGCTCGAGTCGCCGGTTGCCTTGGAGAATCAGGCGCGAAGCCTACCATAGCCACGCTTGCTTGGGCAGGCGCATGTTGCTACCTTAGCGGCTTGTTTTAACCTGCCGGTGGTGCGACTCTCGCCGGCGGCACGGAACATCCGCCCTGGCGGGTTTTCCCAATCTCCGACAGCGACTCGGGAAAGGAATCGTAACCCGGAAATCGACTTCGGGTCCGCGCCATCCGACAGGGCGCCAGGAAGACATCCAGACACGCGCTATATTCCAACTAAAGACATCGACCACCGGTTACACATTCCATGTTCAAAGGCTTTCGCGGCATCTTCTCCACCGATCTTTCCATCGACCTCGGCACGGCGAACACGCTGATCTATGTCTCCGGCCGGGGCATCGTGCTCGACGAGCCCTCCGTCGTCGCCCTGCGGAACGAGGGCGGCCAGACCGTCATTCAGGCCTACGGCAACGAGGCCAAGCAGATGGTCGGCCGCACGCCGAAGTCCATCCAGGCCGTCCGCCCGCTACGTGACGGCGTGATCGCCGACTTCCACGTCACCGAGAAGATGCTGCAGTACTTCATCAAGAAGGTGCATTCCTCGCACTGGTTCCGCCCCAGCCCGCGCGTACTGGTCTGCGTGCCGGTGGGTGCAACCCAGGTCGAGCGCCGGGCGATCCGCGAATCGGTGCTTTCCGCAGGCGCGCGGCGCGCGTTCATCATCGAGGAGCCGATGGCCGCGGCCATCGGCGCCGGCGTGGATGTCGACGAGCCGCGCGGCTCGATGGTGGTCGACATCGGCGGCGGCACCTCCGAGGTGGGCGTGATCTCGCTCGACGGCATCGTCTACTCCTCTTCGGTGCGCATCGGCGGGGACAAGTTCGACGAGGCGATCATCGCCTTCGTCCGCCGGCACTACGGCATCCTGATCGGCGAGGCCACCGCCGAGCGGATCAAGAAGGAGATCGGATCGGCCTATCCGGGCAAGGAGCTGCGCGAGATCGACGTCAAGGGCCGGAATCTCGCCGAGGGCGTGCCGCGCAGCTTCACGCTCAATTCCAACGAGATCCTCGAGGCACTGCAGGAGCCGCTGTTCGGCATCGTCCAGGCCGTGCGCGCCGCGCTCGAACAGACCCCGCCGGAACTGGGCGCCGACATTGCCGATCGAGGCATCGTGTTGACCGGCGGCGGTGCCCTGCTCTGCGACCTGGACAAGCTGCTCATGGAAGAGACCGGCCTGCCGGTCGTCATCGCGGAGAACCCGCTGACCTGCGTGGCCCGTGGCGGCGGCAAGGTTCTCGACCTGATCGACCAGCGCAACACCACCCTGTTCGCTGACGAGTAACGGCGCCCGCGATGGCGCTGTTCGATTCCCATCGCCCTGGCTTCAACCGGCTGCTGGTGCTGGTCGTGCTCTCCATCGTCCTGATGAGTCTCGACCGCATCGGTACGCGCTGGGTCGACAGCGTGGACAGCGATGCCGGAAGCTTCACCGACGGGCTCGCCAGGCTAGTCAGCCAGCCGGTCGAACTTGCCCGGGGGATCAGTGCCCGGTTCACCGAACGGGAAGAACTGCTCGAGGAGCGTCAGCGCCTGGAGGAGGAAAACCTGCTGCTCCGCGGCCAGATGCAACAGTACGCCAGCCTCAGCCGCGAGGTGAACAAGCTGCGTGAACTCCTCAATGGCCGCCCCATCGAAGTCCCTCCCGTCCTGCTCGCCCGGCGCATCGGGCATCCACCCCGCCCCGACGGCCACTTGTTCACCATCGACCGCGGTCTTGACGACGACGTCCGCCCGGGCGATCCGGTCATCGACGCCGACGGTCTGGTCGGGCAGGTGCTGCGCAGCACCCGGCTGGGCTCGACGGTCATCGAGGTCACGTCCCGTGACCACATGGTGTCGGTCCTGCTCGGGGATACCGGCCGCAGCGCCTTGCTGCGGGGGACCGGCGAGTCGGAACTGGTGGTCCAGCGGGTGCCGGACCGGACCTCGATCCAGCCGGGAGATCTCCTGGCCACGTCCGGCATCGAGGGTGTCTTCCCGCGGGGGTATCCGGTTGCCCGCATCACGCACATCGCCACCGGCGAAGCCCAGGGGTTCGTCCGTCTACACGCCGAGCCCGTGGCCGACCTGTCACGGATCGATCACGTATTGGTGATCACCGCACCGCCTGATCATCCCGGCGATGTCGACATGGCATCCCCGGACACCGCCGCGACGCCCGCGGAGGGAGAGCGCCCCGATGTCGAGTAGCTGGATCGCCATCGCACTGACCACGCTCGCGGCACTCGCCCTCTCTCTCGTGCCGCTCCCACCGGCCATTCAGATCCACGCACCGCAGTGGCTGCTTCTGACGGCAATCTTCTGGGCACTCTATCGCCCGGCCCAGGCCGGTCTCCTGTACGCCTGGATCGCCGGATTACTGCTGGACGTGGCCACCAACGGCCTGCTCGGCCTGCATGCGCTGCTGTTCACGCTGACGGTCTTCGGCGTCCTCTCGCTGCGCCAGAGACTCGCCGCGGCCGCTCTACTTTCCCAGGCCCTGCTGATCGCCGGCATCACGCTGGCCTACCTGCTTGTCTCCCTGTGGGTGCAAGGCATGGCCACCGACCTCCTCTCGATGGCTACCCATCTCTCGCGGGCCATCAGCAACCTCGCCGCCTGGCCGGTGCTCTTCTTCGTGCTCAGCCGGCTGGAGTCGCCCCCGACGCGCTGATCGCCTGGTCGATCAGCCGAACAGGATCAGCCCCCAGACCACCGCCGCCAGAACGATCCCCATGAAGACGGCCGCCGAGCCGATGTCCTTGGCACGCCCCGAAAGCTTGTGCGGATCAGTCCCCACCCGGTCGACCACGTTCTCGACGGCCGTGTTGACCAGTTCCAGGATCAGGACGTTGAGGATCACCGCCATCAGCAGTGCGCGCTCGATGGCGGAATCACCCATGAACCACGCCACCGGCAACGCGACCAGCGCCACGATCACCTCCTGGCGAAAGGCCTCTTCCTTGCGCCAGGCAGCGCGCAGGCCCTGCCAGGAGTAACGGGTCGCCAGCAGCACCCGCCGCAGTCCGTGTCGATCCGATGGCATGCGCGACTCCCCGGCCGACTCAGTCGGCGCCTTCCAGCATCCGTTCGTATTCCTCGGGACTCATCCACTCGGCCGGTTTACCGGACGGTCGAATCCGCAGGATCCAGCCCTCGTCGAGGGGATCGTCGTTGATCAGCTCCGGACTATCCTCCAGAGCCGGATTGACCTCGACCACCTCGCCGTCCACCGGGCAGAGCACGTCCGAGGCAGCCTTGACCGATTCCAGCGTCGCGCAGGGGGCATCCTCCGAGACAGTCTGGCCGACATCCGGCAGGTCGGCGAACACCACGTCACCCAGCATTTCCTGGCCCTGCTCGGTCACACCTACCGTGACCACATCATCCTCGACCGTGTACCACTCGTGCGTCTGTCCGTAGCGTCGATCCTGCCGAATGCTCATCGTTGTCTCCCCAGAAGGCCGCAATGTGAAACAAGGCTCGATTCTGGCACAGATCGCCCCCGGGAGGGACGCGCCAGGCCTCGACCGCGGCATTCGCCGCAGCTGGTGAGTGTTTTCACGCACTCGTGCCGATCGGGAACTCCCCGAATCAACGGCTTGTCGCTGGCACAGCTCCTGCATATAAGGATTCAATATGCCCGATCAATCACCCATCGACACTCATCACAACAGAAAACGAATCACGAAATGATGACAACGCAGACCCGACAGCCCGCCTTCCGACTCAGCCGCCTGAGCCTTGCCCTGCTGCCCGCCCTCTGCCTGCCGGCGCCCGCCATGGCACAGTCGGCGCTGGACACCATCGTGATCTCCGCCGATGCCCCGCTCCCCCTTCCCGACGAGGCATCGGTGTCCGAGGAGGAAACCACCGTTCCGCGCGCCGATCTTTCCGAAGTGCTGCGCGAGATCGGTGGAATCACCGCCGGGCGCATGTCCGGCCACGGACTCGACCCGATCATCCGCGGCCAACGCGAGCACCAGCTGGCCGTTTCCCTCGACGGCGCCGCTATCGCCAACGCCTGCCCCAACCGGATGGATCCGCCCACCAGCTTCGGCAACCTGACCGGCTATGACGAAGTGGTCGTCACCCGGGGCGTGACCACCCTCACGCAGGGAGCAGGCGGCAGCGGTGGGCGCATCGAGCTCGAGCGAAACACCTTCGAGCGCGCCGCGCGCACCGGCATCCAGTCGCGCTTCGGTTTCGGCACAAGCGACAACGGCCTGTCCGACCAGAGCAGCGCCGACGTGCTGCTGAGCAACGGCCACGCCTACGCCCGCGCCATCGGCTCGATCGCCAACGGCGACAACTACGAGGACGGCAACGGCGACGAGGTGCCCTCCTCCTACAAGCAGCGCAGTGGCGCCATCGTCGGCGGCTACCGCGTCAACGAACACACGGGCATCGAGGTGTCGGTGGACCGCAACCGCATGCTCGACACCCGCTACGCCGGCGCCGGCATGGACTCGGTCTACGACAACGCCACCATCTACCGCCTCGACGGGCGCATCGGCGATCTCGACGGGCCGGTGGACGCCGTGCGCCTGGAGCTCTCGCGGGCGAACGTCGACCACCTGATGGACAACTTCAGCCTGCGCGATCTGGTCGCTCCCATGCCGATGGAGTCCCTGAGCGAATCGCATGCCACCTCCGCCCGACTGGGCCTTTCCTCGAGCATGGGCGCGCTCGACCTGGAATACGGGGTGGATTTCGAGCGCATCGAACAGAATGCCGCCGGACGGAGCGCCATGAACGAAACGGTCATGTTCCGCCAATGGCCGGATGCCCGGGCCGATCAGTTCGGCGGCTTCGTCGAGGCCAACTGGTCGCCGACCGACGCAGGCCGCCTGGTAGCCGGTGCGCGTGTCGACCGATTCGAGTCCGAGATCGACACCGCACTGGACAAGAGCCTTGCCACGCACATGCACCCGGGCATCCCGGAGGAGGTGGCCGACTCGGCCCGTCGGGACAAGAGCGACACCGAAATCAGCGCCCTGCTGCGCTACGAGCATCGCTTCTCGAAGCAGCTGGCCGGCCACGTGGGCTTGAGCCGCACGGCGGCGGCACCCAACCTGACCCAGAAATACGCGCTCATCGTCAAGGGCGGCGATCTGGACAAGGTAGGCAATCCCGACCTGAACCCCGAGATCCACCATCAGCTGGCCACCGGCCTGGCCTGGCGGACCGAGCGATTCGAGGCCACCGGCACGCTGTATCTCGACCAGGTCGAGGACTTCATCCTCCAGGACCAGACCGTGCCGACCTATCGCAACGTGGATGCCCGCCTCTACGGGGGCGAAGCGGATCTGACCTACGCGGTCACCGACTGGCTGGAAGCCCGTGGCCAGGTCGCCTACACCCGCGGTCGCAACACCGACGACTCGCGCAACCTGCCGCAGATCCCGCCGCTGTCCGGCCGCCTGGGTCTCACGGCGCAGTATGCCGCGTTCAGCGGCGGGGTGGACCTGCGCTGGGCCGACCGTGCCACGCACCTGGATACCGACAGCGGTCTGGACACCCGCGAAACGGCGGGTTACGGCGTGGTCGATCTGCATGCCGGCTGGGACATCACCGCCAACTGGCGCATCCAGGCCGGGGTCGAGAACCTGTTCGACAAGACCTACGCCGAACACGTCAACCGGGTCTACACCAGGGCCTTCGGCGATCCGCAGGCCCGCATCAACGAGCCCGGACGCACCCTCTGGGCTCGGCTGACCGCACGTTTCTAACTGCAGACCGCCACGGGACACCGTGGGCGTTCACGGCGGCCTCTGAAGGCTGCCGTTTTTTCTGCCAGGGCCGCCCGGCGGAAAAGGGCTCCGGCATGACCTGACCCGAAGCCACGGCCTGCGGTCATCTGCCACAGCGAGCGCGGCATTTGCCGCAGTCATGCGAATGCAGACCACCCGGAATCAATGACTTGGGAATGGCACGCCGATTGCTTCAGGATAGTGGTGAGATTCACCGGGCTTGCTGCCCGGTCGACACTCCTCTCTCCAGACTGCCACGCGACATCGTGGCCCTTGCGGCGACCCTTGCGGGGGTCGCCGTTTTTCTTTGCAGGAAAGAGCGAAGCGGTATCGCCGACCGCACCGAGGCTACTCGATGGCGAATTTCTTCAGACGATAGAGGAAGGTATCGCGGGAGAGGTTGAGCAGACGGGCGGCACGCGACTTGTTGCCCCCGGTCTGGGCGAGGGCCTGACGCAGGAGATCGCTCTCCACCGCCTCGAGATCCACCCCCCCTTCGGGCAGCACGAATCCGGGCGCAATCGGTCCACCGCACTCACTCTGCTCCGCAGAACGCATGGTCGGCGGCAATGCCTCCACGTCCACCACGCTGCCGGCATGGAAGATCACCAGTCGCTCGGCCAGCTGGCGCACTTCACGGACATTGCCCGGCCAGCGGTAGCGGCGCAGCACACCCAGGGCACGGGCGGTCAGCCGCGGCTCGGCCACGCCCTGCTGCCGGGCGGTTTCCTCGAGAAAGTGCCGGAACAGCCATTCGGCATCGCCCTGGCGATCGCGCAGGGGAAGAAGCTCGATGGGCACACCACTGAGGCGATAGTAGAGGTCGACGCGGAAGCGCCCCTCGGCCGCCATCGACTCGAGATCGCGGTGCGTCGCCGCAACCACGCGCAGATCGACGCGACGTGTGCCGGTCTCGCCCACCGCGCGCGTCTCGCCGTTCTCCAGCAGACGCAGGAGCTTGGCCTGCATCGACAGGGGCAGTTCGCCCAACTCGTCGAGAAAAAGCGTGCCCCCGTGGGCCTGATCGACCAGGCCGTGCTGGTCCTGCAGGGCGCCGGTGAACGCCCCGCGCCGATGGCCGAACAGGGTGGACTCGGCCAGATCGTCCGGTATCGTGGCGCAGTTGACCGTCACCATCGGCCCACGCCGGCGCGGCGATCCCTCGTGGATCGCCCGGGCGGCGAGCTCCTTGCCCGTGCCGGTCTCGCCGGTAATCAGCACCGTCGCCTCGGTTCCCGCGACCAGGCTGATGCTGCGCAGCGTCGACTCGAAGCGCGGCGACTGGGTGTGGATTGCCTCAAGATAAGGGTTCTGGTTCATGTCCCTGAAAGCCTGTTTCGATACGATGCGGGTAGTCTACCGCCCCCACCTGCAAGGGGAAAGCGACCAACCGCTGCCCGAGCCTCGTTCAATCCCAGCCGTGAATCCTGCGCCATGACCACAACGACTCGTGATCTCGACTGCTACATCGTCGGCGGTGCCGTGCGCGACCGGCTTCTCGGCCGCCCGGTGAGCGATCGGGACTGGGTGGTGGTCGGCGCCAGGCCGGAAGACATGCTCGCACGCGGCTTTCGCCAGGTCGGCGCCGACTTCCCCGTCTTCCTGCACCCGGAGACCGGCGAGGAATACGCGCTGGCCCGCACCGAACGCAAGCAGGGGCGTGGCTATCACGGTTTCATCGTGCATGCCGACCCGGACGTCACCCTGGATCAGGATCTCGAGCGGCGCGACCTGACCATCAACGCGATGGCCATGACCGAGGACGGCACCCTGATCGATCCGCTCGGCGGGCAGGAGGACTTGACAGCGCGACGCCTGCGACACGTCGGCCGGGCCTTCGTCGAAGATCCGCTGCGCGTCCTGCGCGTCGCCCGCTTCGCCGCCCGGCTGGCCGATCACGGCTTCACGCTCGCCGAGGAAACCCGTGACCTGATGCGCCGGATGAGCGAGAGCGGCGAGCTGGCCGACCTGACCGCCGAACGGGTCTGGACGGAAACCGCAAAGGCACTGTCGACCCCGCACCCGGCCCGCTACTTCGAGGTCCTGCGGGAGGTGGGCGCTCTGGCCGTGATCTTCCCCGAGGTCGACGCCCTGTTCGGCGTGCCACAGCCGCCGGAGTACCACCCCGAGGTGGACAGCGGCATCCATACCCTGCTGGTCCTCGAGGCCGCCGCGAAGCTGTCGGACTCCGTGGCCATGCGCTTCGCCGCCGTGTGCCACGACCTGGGCAAGGCGCTCACCCCCAGGGAGGAGTGGCCGTCGCACATCGGCCACGAGGCCCGCGGGGTCGCCCCGGCGCGCGAGCTCTGCGAACGCCTGCGCACACCGAGGGCAGTCAGGGAACTGGCGCTGACCGCCACCGAGATGCACGGGCGGGTGCACAAGGCCTGCGAGATGCGCCCGTCCACCCTGGTGGACCTGGTCGACCGACTCGACGGACTGCGCCGCCCCGAACGCTTCCGTGACGTTCTGCTGGTGACCAAGGCCGATTCCCGCGGCCGCCCGGGGCGCGAGGACGACCCCTTCCCCGAAGCCGACTGGCTGGAAGAGGTTCGAGAGACGATGAACGCCATCTCCCCCCGGCCGCTGCTCGAGCAGGGCTACCGTGGCGCCGAAATCGGCCAGCGCCTGCGCGCCGAGCGCATCCGTGCCGTCACCCGGCTCAGGGAGCGGACCGGCGGCTGTCAGTCCTGACAGGAGACTTCCGCCCGTAACCGCCGGGCCGCTTCGACCAGGTTGGTCAACGCCGCCTCGACCTCGGGCCAGCCGCGGGTCTTCAGGCCGCAGTCGGGGTTCACCCAGAGGCGGTCGGCCGGCACCTTCTTCAGCGCCAGACGCAGCCTGTCGACCATCTCGTCGACTTCCGGGACCAGCGGCGAATGGATATCCCAGATGCCCGGCCCGATCTCGTTGGGGTAGTCGAAGTCGGCAAAGGCATCGAGCAGCTGCATGTTCGAGCGCGTGGTCTCGATCGTGATGACGTCGGCATCCAGCGCGGCGATCGACTCGATGATGTCGTTGAACTCGCTGTAGCACATGTGCGTGTGCACCTGGCAGTCGTCAGGTGCGACCGCCGTGGCGTGACGGAAGGCCCGCACCGCCCAGTCGAGATACCCCGGCCAGTCACGCCGACGCAGCGGCAATCCCTCGCGAAAGGCCGGCTCGTCGACCTGGATGGCGGGGATGCCCGCATCGGCCAGGTCCCGCACCTCGGCGGCCAGCGCCTCGGCGATCTGGTAGGCGATTTCCTCCCGGGAGAGGTCGTCGCGGACGAACGACCAGAACAGCATGGTCACCGGCCCGGTAAGCATGCCCTTGACCGGCCGCTCGGTCAGCGACTGGGCGTGGCGGCTCCACTCGACGGTCATCGGCGCCGGCCGCGTGACATCACCCCAGATGATCGGCGGCTTGACGCAGCGGGAACCGTAGGACTGCACCCATCCCTGCCGGGTGAAGGCATAGCCCTCGAGCTGCTCGCCGAAGTACTCGACCATGTCGTTGCGCTCCGGCTCGCCGTGGACCAGCATGTCCAGTCCCACGGACTCCTGGAAGCGCACCACGTCGGCGATCTGTTCGCGCATGCGGCGCTCGTACTCGCCCCGCTCGATCTCGCCGCGCTTGAACGCCCGGCGGGTGCCGCGGATGGCGTCGGTCTGCGGGAACGAGCCAATGGTGGTCGTCGGCAGCAGCGGCAGGTCGAGGCGTTCGCGCTGGGCACGCGCCCGGGCGGGATACGGGCTTTTCCGGCGCGGCTCGTCGCGCAGGGCCTCGCCGATACGGGTCCGCAACGAGTCGTCACGACGGCCGCGCAGGGATTCCAGCCGACCGCGCGCGGCCCGGGCGTTCCGGATCTCGTCGGCAACCGCCTCCCGGCCCTCGGCCAGCCCGCGGGCCAGCACGGCGAGCTCGTCGAGTTTCTGCCGGGCGAAGCTCAGGTTCTCCACCAGCGCCTCGGGCAGATGACTCTCGTGGCGGGCATCCAGCGGCAGGTGGAGCAGCGAGCAGCTCGGCGCCAGCCACAGCCGATCCCCGAGGCGATCGTGCAACGGTTCGAGACGGTCCAGGAACGCGCCCAGGTCGGCACGCCAGATCGAACGGCCGTCAAGGATACCGACCGAGAGCACCTTGAACGACGGCAGTCGATCGACCACCGCGGAAAGATCGACGTTCGTGGTCGCGTCCACGTGCAGGCCGTCGACCGGCAGCGAGGTGGCCAGCGCGACGTGACCGTCGAGTTCGCCGAAGTAGGTGGCCAGCAGGAGCTTGATCCCCGGGGTCTTGAGGCGGTGATAGACCGGTTCGAAGGCCGCCAGCCAGTCGGACGGCAGGTCCAGCCCCAGCACCGGCTCGTCGATCTGCACCCAGTCGATGCCCAGCTCGGCGATCCGGGCCAGCAGGTCGGCGTAGGCGGCGGCCAGATCCGTCGAGCGCGCCAGACGGTCGTCCAGACTCGCCCCGCGACTCAGCCAGAGGAAGGTCAGCGGACCGACCAGCACGGCCTTTGTCCGGGGGTCGACGGCCACCGCCTCCCGCAACGGGGCGAGAAAGCGTTCGGCGTCGAGGCGGAACGGTCGTCCCGCGTCGAGCTCCGGGACCAGGTAGTGGTAGTTGGAATTGAACCACTTCTTCATCGCCAGCGGCGGAATCTTCTCGTCACCCGTCTGCTTGCCACGGGTGAGATCGAACAGGGCCTCTGCCGTATTGGGCAGATCACCGAAGCGACGCGGGGCCTGGCCGAACAGCAGGGCGAGATCGGCGATGCCGTCGTAGAAGGAGAAGTCACCGCTCGCCGGGCGATCAATGCCGGCCTCGATCTGTGCGGCCCATGCATCCCGGCGGACACCGGCGGCGACCGTTTCGAGCTCGCCGGCCGGCAGGTCATAGCGCCAGTGGCGCTCCAGCGCCCACTTGAGCGCGCGCGCCTCTCCGATGCGCGGATAGCCTAGGACGTGGGTGGTCGGGCGAGAACTGTTCGAATGTCCACCGTGGGTCATGTGCGTCACCTGTCTTGTCTCGAATGATGACGTACAGCCTAAACGGCATGAGATAGCACTTGGTTGATGTTTTCATGGGATAGACATGAATTTGTCTCATGTCCAGGAGTGTGCCGTTCGGTCTCGCCGGGGATGGCTTTTCCAAGCTCCTCCTGAAATGAAAAGGGCCGGCCCAGGGGCCGGCCCTTACCGTCGATCGTGCTATTCCTCAGCCATGCTGGTGCTGATGCCCTTGCTTGTCGTGCTTGGCCTTGCCGGACTTCCTCCACAGCATCCAGAAGGCATACAGCGGCATTCCGATGATGCCGACCATTGCCAGGGCACTGATCAAAACGATTTGCATCTCGATGCTCATGACACTCTCTCCCGGTTGTATCGTTTCAATGACCACAATTCCGTGAAATGGGGTCATAAGCACAATCTAGCCGGTACTTATGCCCCCATCAACCAAGCGAATCACTGAGCTTTTGTTCCAGTCGCAGTTCCTCCGCCTGCCCTGAGCGTAGACCATGTCCGCCGGTTCGCGCGTCACGTTCCAGGTGCATGCACACCACCTTCCCCGCTCACTCACCGGCCGGATCCGATTCGGCTACATCGGCCAGGCCCCGTCACTGAGGAACGCCGCCCCACGCACGCCGCTCGAGTCGCCGAAGCGGGGCGCGAGCAGGCGAGTGCCGATGGGGTCGGAGAAGACGTACCGGTCCCAGATCGCCGGCACGTTCTCGTACAATTGCCGGACATTGGACATGCCGCCACCGAGCACGATCGCGTCGGGATCGAACAGGTTGATGACATGACTCAGGGCCCGGGCGAGGCGATCCTCGTAACGGGACAGCGCCGTCTCGGCCGCGGCCTCGCCCCGCCCGGCCCGCTCGACGATCTCCGCCCCGGGCAGGCGCCGACCCGAAAGGCTTGCATAGTCCCGTTCGAACGCTGGTCCCGACAGCCACTGCTCGATGCAGCCCTCTAGACCGCACCAGCAGGCAGGTCCGGGGCTCTCGTCGCCGCGGGCCCATGGCAGCGGGTTGTGACCCCATTCCCCGGCGATGGCGTTGCGCCCGATCAACACGCGGCGGTCAACCACCAGGCCTCCACCGACCCCGGTGCCGAGAATCACGCCGAACACCGACTCGGCATCGCCCGCCGCGCCGTCTGCAGCCGACTCGGACAATGCAAGGCAGTTGGCATCGTTGGCCATGGCCACCTCCCGGCCGAGGCGCCCTTCGAGATCGTCCCGCAGAGGCCGGTCGTTGAGAACCACCGAGTTGGCGTTCTTGATCAGCCCGCTGCGCGGCGAGATCGTGCCGGGCGTGCCCACGCCGATGCTGTCGACCCGACCGCAGTCCCGCTCGGCGCGCTCGACCAGCCGCGCCATGACCTCGACCGTGCCCGCGTAGTCGCCCTGCGGCGTGGGTTCCCGCTCGCGCCAGACGATCGTGTTGTCCGCGTCCAGGACGGCCACCTCGATCTTGGTGCCGCCGAGGTCGACGCCCATTCGATTTCCCATCACTCCTTCTCCCGCAACCAAATGAAAAGGCCCGGCGGTCAGCCGACCACCAGGGTCAACTCACGCACCGGGCCCAAACCCATTCCCGTCGACGACTCAGAGCGCGTTGAGCGCGGCCTCGTAGTCGGGTTCGTCGGCGATCTCGCCCACCTGCTCGACGTGCAGGACGGTGTCGTCCTTGTCGAGTACCACCACGGTACGGGCCGCCAGGCCGGCGAGCGGCCCGGAGGCGATGCGCACGCCGTAGTCGTCGAGGAACTCCGGGTGGCGGAACGCGGAGAGGGTGACCACCTGGTCAAGCCCTTCCGCCCCGCAGAAACGCCCCTGGGCGAACGGCAGATCCATGGAGACGCACAGCACCACGGTATCCGACAGGCTGCCGGCCCGCTGATTGAACTCGCGCACCGACTGGGCGCAGGTGCTCGTGTCCAGACTCGGGAAGATGTTGAGCACCTTGCGGTAGCCGGAGAACGACTCCAGCCCCTTGTCGGACAGATCACCCGCCGTGAGGGTGAAGGCGGGGGCCTTGTCGCCCTTCGCCGGCAGCGTGCCGGCAACCTCGACGGGATCGCCCTTGAACGTGACCTTGGACATGGAATGCCTCCTTTCGATCGGATACGGAAGTAACGGGCCGCCATGCGGCGGCCTGCGGAATTGTGATGGAACCTAGTTCCTCAGCGTGGCAATCAGGCGCTTGGGCTTCAAGAGTAGATCAAGCGCGCTGTTGATGTCCGGACAGACGACGTCCGAGGCATCCAGCGCGTGCCGCGACAGTCCCTCGGACTGGACCACGCCGATGCCCAGCACGGCCTCGGCCAGCATCAGGGCATCGTTGCGCCCGTTGCCGATCGTCACGCACTCGCGCGCCGAGAGCGTGCGCACGTAACGTTGCTTGGCCTCGTCCTGCAGGTGGTCGGAGAGCGTGGACAGCGTCACGGGCAGGTCCGTCAATCGCCCCTCGACGTCGCCGTAGGTGTCGGCGGTGATGACGTGCACGTCGAGGTGCTTCGACAACTCGCGCAGGCGTTCGCCCACACCCTCGACCAGGGCGCCGTCGAGCGCCAGTGTGCCGTTGTAGTCCAGCACCAGGTGCGAGAAATGCAGAACGCCCCGGCTGGGGATGGTGATTTCCAGCATGGTTTACTCCTCGATCACGATTTCGGGACCCTGGCTCGACTCGGCCCGCACAGCCTTGCCCAGTGAGGCGGCCAGCCGGCGGGCGGCCTGTCGGTAGGTGGAGGCGAGTGCCCCGTCGGGATCCCGCGCCACGGTGGGCGTGCCGGCGTCGAGATCCTCGCGGATCTGCCGGTTCAACGGCAGCTGGCCGAGCAGCTCGGTGTCGTACTGTTCAGCGATCCGCTCGCCGCCGCCCTCACCGAAGATGGCCTCGACATGCCCGCAATTGGAACACACGTGGGTGGCCATGTTCTCGATCACGCCCAGGATCGGCACACTGACCTTGCCAAACATGGTGATCGCCTTCTTCGCGTCGAGCAACGCGATGTCCTGCGGCGTGGTCACGATCACGCTGCCCGCCACCGGCACTTTCTGCGCCAGGGTGAGCTGCACGTCGCCGGTGCCCGGGGGCATGTCGACCACCAGGTAGTCCAGTCCGTCCCAGCGCGTGTCGTTGAGAAGCTGCATCAGTGCCTGGGTCACCATCGGACCGCGCCAGACCATGGCCGCCTCCTCGTCGACGAGATAGCCGATCGACATGGTCTGCAGCCCCTGCGCCTCGACCGGCGCCATGGACTTGTCGTCCACCTGGCGCGGCTTCTCGCTGGTGCCCAGCATGCGCGGCTGGCTGGGACCGTAGATATCCGCGTCCAGCAGCCCCACACGGGCGCCGTCGGCCGCCAGCGCCAGCGCCAGGTTGACGCTGGTGCTCGACTTGCCGACCCCGCCCTTGCCGGAAGCCACCGCGATGATGTTCTTCACGCCCGGCAGCGGCTTGCCGTGCATCGCCGACCCCTCGGGGGCGACGAAGGCCACGGTGATTTCAGCGCGCAACGAGTCGTCGACCCCGCGGACGGCCTCTTCGATCAGGGCGGTCAGCTCGCCCTCCCAGTCACCCGGTGGGTAGTCGAGCACGATATCGACCGCGCAGCTTTCGCCCTTGCACTCGACCCGCTCGATCGCGCCGGCTTCGCCCAGCGTCTGCTCGTTGTTGGGATCGCGGACAGCGGCGACGGCCGACTCGACGGAGTCAGCCAGCCCCCGGTCCTTCTTCCGCTTCTTGCCGAACAGGCCCATGAATGCGTCTCCCCTTCAAACTGATTGGCGTGGCGGGTTCGCGAACGCAATCACCCGCCCCGGGTGCAAAGGGTAACAAAACAGCACCAATCTGGTCGGGTTAAGACGAACAATCGCTTCAGGACGACATCGCCTTCTCGGCCTCCAGCACCGTCGCATGCATGGGCAGCAGGCTGTCGGGGTTGAGTGACAGGCTGGAGATGCCCTGCTCGACCAGCCAGCGGCTGATCTCCGGGAAGTCCGACGGTGCTTGGCCGCAGATCCCCACGTACTTGCCGTGGCGGCGGCAGGCCTCGATCGCCATGGCCATAAGCTTCTTCACCGCCGGGTTGCGTTCGTCGAGCCCCTCGATCAGCGAGGAGTCCCGATCGACCCCCAGAGTCAGTTGGGTGAGATCGTTCGAGCCGATGGAAAAGCCGTCTACCCGCTCGAGGAACTCGTCGGCCAGCAGCGCGTTGGCCGGGATCTCGCACATCAGGTAGACGCGCAGATCGTCACGTCCCCGCTCCAGGCCATTGTCCGTCATCAGCGCGAGCACGCGGTCGACCTCCCCGACGCTGCGCACGAACGGCAGCATGACCTGCATGTTGGTCAGGCCCATCCGCTCGCGCACCCGGCGCAGGGCTTCGCATTCCAGCGCGAAGCTCCCGGCGAACGCCTCGCTGTAGTATCGAGACGCCCCGCGAAAGCCCAGCATGGGATTCTCCTCGTGGGGCTCGAAGCCCTCGCCGCCGATCAGCGAAGCGTACTCGTTGGACTTGAAGTCCGACAGCCGGACGATCACGGGGCGCGGGTGGAACGCCGCGGCGATGGTGCCCACGCCCTCGGCCAGGCGGCGGACATAGAACTCGGTTCGATCCTCGTACCCGGCGGTGTGTTCGTCGATCACCGCGCGTGCTTCGGCATCCAGTTCGTCGTACTCGAGCAGTGCCCGCGGGTGGATGCCGATGCGGTTGTTGATGATGAACTCGAGCCGCGCCAGCCCCACGCCCGCCGCCGGGAGGGTCGACAGGCGGAAGGCCTGCTCGGGGTTGCCGAGGTTGATCATCAGATCGGTGCGCGGGCGTTCCAGGGATTCCGCGCTTGCCCGCTCCACCGTGAAGGGCAACTCGCCGCGGTAGACGTAGCCGCTGCTGCCCTCGGCACAGGAGACGGTGACCGTCTCGCAGTCGGGCACCCGCTCGGTGGCGTCCCCGCAGCCGACGATCGCCGGGATGCCCAGTTCCCGGGCGATGATCGCCGCGTGGCAGGTGCGACCGCCGCGGTTGGTGACGATCGCCCCGGCCCGTTTCATGATCGGTTCCCAGTCGGGATCGGTCATGTCGGTAATCAGCATGTCGCCGTCCTCGAGCCGACCCATGTCGGTGGCGGACTCGATGATCCGCGCCCGCCCGGTGGCAATGCGCTCGCCGACGCTCTTCCCCTCGACGAGCGCCTCGCCGCGCTCCTCGAGGCGATAGCTGGTGTGCGTGGCCGCCTCCCGCTGGGAATGGACGGTCTCCGGTCGTGCCTGGAGGATGAACAGCTCGCCTGACTGGCCGTCCTTGGCCCATTCGATGTCCATCGGGCGCAGTTCGCCGGCCTGCTCGCTGTAGTGCTTCTCGATCTCCACCGCAAAGCGCGCCAGCGTCAGCACCTCGTCGTCGTCGATCGCGAACCGTCGGCGCTCCTCCACCGGCACCTCGACATTGCGCGTGGACGAGCCCAGACGCGCATCATCGGTGTAGACCATGCGGATGGCCTTCTCGCCGAGCTGGCTGGAGATGATCGGGCGCAGATCGTCGTGGAGTGTCGGCTTGAAGACGTAGAACTCGTCGGGATTGACCGCGCCCTGGACCACGTTCTCGCCCAGCCCGTAGGCCGCGGTGATGAACACCGCGTCACGGAAACCGGACTCGGTGTCGATGCTGAACATCACGCCGGAGGCAGCCAGGTCCGCGCGCACCATCTTCTGCACGCCCGCCGACAGCGCCACGGCCATGTGGTCGAACCCCTGGTGGACGCGATAGGAGATCGCCCGATCGGTGAACAGAGAGGCGTAGACGTGCCGCACGCTCTCGAGCAGCACCTCGGCGCCGGAGATGTTGAGGTAGCTCTCCTGCTGGCCGGCAAAGGAGGCGGTAGGCAGGTCCTCGGCGGTGGCGGAACTGCGAACCGCAACGTCCGGGTTCTCCCCGTAACGCTCTCCCAGTTCCGCGTAGGCCGCGACGATCTCGTCGGCCAGGTCATCGGGCAGCTCGCCCTCCCGGATCCACGCCCGGATGCGTGCGCCGGCACGCTCCAGGGCGGCGACGTCCTCGGTATCCAGGGCCTCGAGGGTGTCGCGGATCCGCTCCTCCAGGCCGTTGTGACGGATGTAGTAGCGATAGGCATCCGCCGTGGTGGCAAAGCCGCCGGGGACCTGCACGCCCCGATCACCGAGCTTCGCCACCATCTCGCCGAGCGAGGCATTCTTGCCGCCCACGCTGGCGACATCATCCATCCCCAGCTCGGAAAACCGCCTGACGTACTGCATCGACTGCCTCTCCCTGTTCGCGCATTTCGCTAAGCCTGATCAAGCTTAGCAGTTCGCCGGGGAAGGTCAGCACAAACGCGCACGTCGCCGGACGGGCTGGCTCACTCCGCGGGTCGGGAGGCCTCGATTTCGGCCACCGGGACGCACTCGCCCGAGACGGTCAGCAGCCAGTCCTCTTTATCCACCGACGGCACATCGGAAACGGTCACGCATCGCCATCGACCGCCCGTCCGGATCTCGACGGCGCCCTGGCGCATGGCCGCCGCCTCCAGCAGGTCGAGAATCCCGCAACGCCAGTCAATCGAGTCGGGCTTGCGCATCGGTGGAGCGGCAATCGGCCAGGTACAGGAACAGGGCAAGGAGGAACAGCAGCGGAAGCGCCATTTCCATCCCCTCCTCCAGCGAGAGCATCACCATGTCGATATCCGACGGCAGCATGATGTCGAACCGGATCCTCAGGATGGAGGGACCGCGATCGACGGCCTTGAGGATGGGGGAGATCAGCACGGCGAACAGCGCTACCCATCCCCAGGGGCGCCGCCAGCCCCCGCGAGCGAACAGCTCTCGTCCCCCGGCAACCAGAAGCCAGATCAGCAGGCCTGTCAGCGCAAGTACAACGGCACCGGCGACCAGCCTCTCGCCCAAGGGGACGTCGGCCATCTGATAGTAATCCGACTTGAACAGGCTGTCGGTGGTCAACTTCTTGTGCCAGCCCTCCTCGCGCGCCGCCAGGGCGGCGGTGATCACGGCCATGCCGATGCGCTTGGCCAGCCCAATCGGACGAGCGAACAGCAGCACCGCCCCCAGCAGCAGCCAGAAAACGGGGCTCAGGTTCTCGAACCATCCCTTCTCGCTGAACATCGCCTCGGCGCGCTCGGGCGAGAGGCTGACTCCGAGGTAG
>JBNJFM010000001.1:73497-140452 GCA_051746865.1 Pseudomonadota bacterium
CCCAGCAGCAGCCAGAAAACGGGGCTCAGGTTCTCGAACCATCCCTTCTCGCTGAACATCGCCTCGGCGCGCTCGGGCGAGAGGCTGACTCCGAGGTAGACGACAAAGACGTTGTAGACGACCAGGGCCGCCGCACCCCAGAGCATGATCGATCGCTGGTTCATAGCTTCCGCTTAAAAAAGACAGGGATGCTATCGACTTGCACCTGCCGGAACAATCCCGGGCAGCGCATCCGCTCCGAGAGCGTATCAATCGACATACGGGCCGCGCTGCCGAATCGGTTCCCCGTGCGGACACCCGGCGGCGATCATCAGCTCGCTGCCGGCATGCGCGTCGATACGGATCGCCGTCTCATTCTCAACAAAAGCCCCTTGGGCCGTTTCGAGCCGCTGGTCATTGACGCTGGCCGCGCCCAGTCGCAGGTAGACGATCGCGCGCCAGCCCTCGGGGAGGTCGATCGAGAAATCACTGCCCGGCTCCATCAGCAGGTGCCGGTACAGCACGGGGGTTCTCAAACTCACCCGCCCCTGTTCGCCGGCGATGCGGCGCTCGCGCCCGCCGTGGAACCCGATCTCGGGGATCGTATCGGCAGTGGCCTCCTCGTAGGACGGATCGACGCCCTTGAGGCCCTGCGGCAGGTTCACCCAGAGCTGGATGCCGGCGGTCGTCGTTTCCACCGACGGCATCTCCGAGTGCCGCAGTCCCGAACCGGCCGTGAATCGCTGCGCACCGCCCGGGCCCACCCGGGAGACGTTGCCCAGGTTGTCCCGGTGCTCGATCTCCCCCTTGAAGAGATACGTCACCGCTTCGAAACCGCGGTGCGGATGCTCGGGAAAGCCGGTGCCGGGGGCCAGTTCGAAGTGGTCGAACATGACGAACGGGTCGAAGTTCATGAACTCGGGCAGTGGCATCAGCCGCTTGACCCGGGCACCCGCCCCTTCCTGCATGACGGACGCGGTGCGGATGACGACGCTCATCGGTTCACCTCCCGCCCGTGCGGTGCGCGGAAATCTATCTCGGGCCCCTTGGGCACGATGCCGGTCGGGTTGATCCAGTCATGGCTGACGTAATAGTGATGCTTGATGTGGTCGAGATGCACGGTCTCGGCCACGCCGGGCCACTGGTACAGCTCGCGGGTGAAGGCCCACAGGTTGGGGAAGTCCACCAGTCGGCTCCGGTTGCACTTGAAGTGGCCGTGGTAGACCGGATCGAAACGCACCAGCGTGGTGAACAGCCGCCAGTCGGCCTCCGTGATCCGGTCGCCGGCAAGGTAACGCCGGCGGCCCAGACGTGCCTCCAGATCGTCGAGCGTCTCGAACAGACGATCGAAGGCCGCCTCGTAGGCATCCTGCGTCGTGGCGAACCCCGTGCGGTAGACCCCGTTGTTGACGTTCTCGTATATCGGCGCGTTGATCGCCTCGATCTCCTCGCGTAGCGACTCGGGATAGTAGTCGTCCGTGTTGCCGGTCAGCCCGTCGAAGGCCGAGTTGAACATGCGGATGATCTCGGAGGACTCGTTGTTGACGATGGTCTGGCGCTGCTTGTCCCAGAGCACCGGCACGGTGACGATACCGCTGACCGCGGGATCCGCCCGGGTGTAGAGCTGGTAGAGATGATGGGCGCCCATCTGGCTGTCCGGCGTGGCTCCGGGAAACTCGCCGAAATGCCAGCCTTCGGGCCCCATGTGCGGATGGACCACGTCCACCGTGATCAGGTCCTCCAGGTCCTTGATGGCCCGGAAGATCAGCGTGCGATGCGCCCAGGGGCAGGCATGGGACACGTACAGGTGGTAGCGGCCGGCCTCGGCGGGAAAGCCGCCCTCGCCGCTCGGCCCCGGTGAACCGTCCGGTGTGATCCAGTTGCGGAACATCGAGTCCTTGCGGACGAACTCGCCGCCCTCGGATTCCGAGTCGAACCAGTCGGTATGCAGTTCCCCGTCGATCAACAGCCCCATTTCTCACTCCCGTGAATTCGTTCATGCAGGCGGTGCATGTGCCGCCGGGCGCGGAGTATGGGCCTGTTTCCATCACATTGCATCGGAATATTCCGGACCCACGTTTCGATTTCCAAAAATCCTGATCCGGCGATGCCCGCCGCGGCTTATGACCCGATCACAACCTTTTGGGCCCCGGGAGCGGCGCCGGGCCGGCGTTTGCCCGTACCATGGGGGCACCCTCACACCCGACCGGCTTCATCCATGTCCCTTGCCACCACCAACCTGCCATGGCTACTGATCCTCGCCGGGGCGCTGGGCATCGGCACGTGCTTCGGGCTGGTGGCGGCCGCCACGCGCTACTGCAACATGGGTGCGGTCTCGGACTGGGTGCTGACCGGCGACAAGGGGCGCCTGCGCGCCTGGTTGCTGTCGATCGCGGTCGCCGTCGCGGCCGTCGGCGGACTCGAGGCCGCCGGCCTGCTCGACCTCGACCACACCCGGGTGGGCTACCGCTCGGCGGACTTCCCCTGGCTGCGCTACCTTGCCGGCGGACTGATGTTCGGTATCGGGATGGTCCTAGCCGGTGGCTGCACCACCCGTACGCTAGTCAATATCGGCCAGGGAGATCTCAAGTCGCTGTGGGCCTACGCGGTGGTCGGCCTCACCGCGGCCGCCCTCCTCTACGTGCCGGCGCTTCGGATGTTCGTCGACAGCGGGCTTGCCTGGCCCGGACTAAACCTGGCCGATGCGGGGATCGACGGGCAGGATCCCGGCACGATCACCACCGCCCTCGTGGGCGGCAATGCTGCCTTCTGGGGACTGACGGCCGCCACGCTCGTCACCATCGCGCTGTTGATCACCGTGCGCCGACTCGACGGGGCACGGCCCATGCGACAGGCGGACATCATCGGCGGGCTGGGCATCGGCCTGGCCATCGCCGCGGCCTGGCTCTGGACCGGCACGCCCTTGGGGCAGCAGTGGACCGCCGAGGCGACGCTGGCCTTCGAGCCGCCGAAGGGCGGCGGCACGCAGTCATTCAGCTTCGTCGCGCCGGCCGCCGAGGCCCTGCGGTGGTCGACGGGGCCGTCGCTGTCGCTGCTCACCTTCGGGATGGTCGCCATGCTGGGCGTCGTTCTCGGCGCGGCGGGCTGGTTCCTCGCCCGGCGCGAGTTCCGCTTTCAGGGCTTTGGCTCGCTCGGGCAGTTCGCCGCCTATACCGCCGGCGGACTGCTGATGGGAACGGGGGGCATCGTGGCGATGGGCTGCTCCGTAGGCCAGGGCCTGTCCGGCAGTTCCACCCTGGCGCTGGGCAGCCTGCTGGCGCTGGGCGCGATCATCCTCGGCGCCTGGCTCGCACTCAAGACCATGCTCTACCGGGCGCTCCACCCGGAGACCCCGCGCCGCCACTGCGCGATGGCCATCCTCGCCGACCTGCACTTGCTGCCGGCGCGCTGCCATCCCTACCGCGAACGGGACGCAAACGGCGAACCGCCTCGGGGCTGTTCCGGCTAACCAGAAATCGAAAAGCGCAGCGCCGTCAGCGTCTCGCCGGCCAGCACGCGCTCGGCGAACGACTCGGGCAGTTCCACCACACCCCGCTCGCCGGCATTCAGGAACACGGCTTCGGCAAAGCGCGGCCGGTCGCCGTCAAAGCCCGTGATCGGGCGGTACTCGAACGCCGCATCACTGTCATTCACCAGCTCGATGGTTACCGTGATGGCCGGGGCATCGACCTCGCCCGTCTGGTCCCGTACGCGCTCGATATTGCCCTGCACGTAATCGGGAATCGCGATCCGCAGCGCCTCCTCCGTAACTAGGAGATTCACGTGCGACTGCCCCCGGATCTCGTCCTCCGGCGCGCCATCGATCACCACCATGTTGCGGAAGCTAGCCCGTGCGGCCGACTCGCGCTCGACGCAGCCGCTGTAACGGGTATCCGGGAAGACGCCCGAGAGTGTCCACTGCGTCCGGTCGAGCGAGCCGGGACGTTCCGAGCCACCGACCACCCGCTCGCAGCCATCCACCTCGACCTTCGAGGTAACGAACAGCGGCACGGTGGGTCGCTCGTGGAGAGTCGAGACATCGATCTCCGCCTCGATCGAGGCCTTGCAGCCCGTCAGGCCGACGATCAGGGCAAGCAGGAATGCCGGGAGCGTGAGCGAACGAATCATGGTGGTCTTTTCGGGGGAATGCGGGTGGGAATGCCCAGTGTACTGCAGCGGAATGCCGGGTGGCGGGCAGACCGCGCGCTCGGGACACTATACTTGCGCGCATGAACATCCAGATGACCCTGACATTCCTCGGCGGAATCGGCCTGTTCCTGCTGGGGATGCGGCTGATGACCGACGGCCTCAAGGTGGCCGCGGGCGACGCCCTGCGGGAGATCCTCGCGCGCGGGACCGCCACCACGCCGCGCGGCATCCTCTCCGGGATCGGGATCACCGCCGTGGTGCAGTCCTCCTCGGCGGTGATCTTCGCCACCGTGGGCTTCGTCAACGCCGGCCTGCTCACCCTGTTCCAGGCCGTGGGCGTGATCATCGGCAGCAACATCGGCACCACCGCCACCTCCTGGCTGGTGGCACTGGTCGGCTTCAAGGTGAACCTGCAGGCGCTGGCCCTCCCCGCGGTGGCCATCGGCACGCTGCTGAGGGTGACCGGGCGCGGCCGGCGGCGCGCCTATCTCGGCGACGCCCTGACCGGCTTCGGCATCTTCTTTCTGGGCCTGGACATCCTCAAGAGCACCTTCGGCGACTTCGGCGAGGGCTTCGATCTGGCCGATCACACCGGCAGCGGCGTCTGGAGCCTGCTGATGTTCGTCGGCATCGGCGTGATCATGACAGTGGTGATGAACTCGTCGAGCGCCTCGCTGGCAATCACCCTGACGGCCGCCGGCACGGGACTGATCCCGCTGACCGCTGGCGCGGCATTGGTGATCGGGGCGAACGTGGGCACCACCTCCACCGCCCTGTTCGCCGTTATCGGCGCCACCTCAGCGGCCAAGCGCGCCGCCATGGCCCATGTGATGTTCAACGTCGTGGTCGGGGTGGTCGCCTTCATCCTGCTGCCGGCGCTGCTATGGCTGGTGAGCCACGCGGCCATGCTGCTGCGCCTGCAGCCGGGGCCGGCCACCTCGCTGGCGATCTTCCATACCGCGACCAAGCTGCTGGGCATGAGCATCTTCTGGCCGGCCACGCCACGGCTGGTGAAATTCCTGGAATCCCGCTTTCGCACTGCCGAGGAGGACGAGGGCCGCCCACGTCACCTCGACCGGCACATTGCCTCCACTCCGGATCTGGCCCTCGACGCGCTGGACATGGAACTCAAGCGCATCGGCGACATCGCCCGCCGCGGCGCGCGCGACGTGGTGAGCGCCGAGGGGGCGGCCCCGCTCGACCGGCTTTCCCGTGATCGGCAGATCGTCGAGCGGCTGATTTTGGCTACCGCCGAGTTCAGCAACCGCGCGCAGTTCGGCCAGATCCCCCCCTCGATCGCCGAGGGCTTTCCGCTGGCCATGCGCATCAGCCGCTACTACGGCGACATCGCCGAACACGTCGAGGAAATCGCCCGTCTCGAGGCAAGCCTGCCCTCCCCCGACGACCCCGCCATCACCGAGGCACTGACCGAGTTCCGCCGCGAGACCTCCAACGTACTCGAGCTCTCCGACCCGGACGACGAGGACTTCTCCATGAAGCGCCTCAAGCACGCGATCAGCGACTTCGCCGACGACTACCAGGCCCTGAAATCCCTGCTCCTGCGTGCCGGCGCCGACGACCGCATTCCGGTACGCCAGATGGTCACCCGCCTCGACGAACTCAGCCATGTCCGCCGGGTCATTGACCAGACCTACAAGGCGGCCAAGTACACCCGCAAGCTGCGCAAGCAACTTCACCACTACCGCGACGGCGCCGCGGGCGACGAAGCGGACCGGGAGAGCGACCGCCATGACGGCGATGCCTACGACGACGATACGGTCATGCAGATGACCGATGGCAGCAAGCCTGCCCGGGGGACGGAAGACACGGAAGACAACGAAACCAGAGAAAAGGATCGGTAACCGGCGGACAGAGGTGCGAAAGAAAGGCTACCCCTTCGCGTCCGATCGGAATCCCGCTTCCGTGCTGGTGCCGGATGACCAGGATGACCACGACCTCTCCCTCGATCAGCAAGCGGGCACAACACCGCTTGCCGGAACTTCCTCCCGTAGCATCCACGGGCGCGCCACTTCCACCTTCGCAGTCCGGTGCCCCCCTGATGAACAGCGCCTCCCGGTGATGGCCAGGAAAGCGTCGACAGGACGCAAAAACGACGGCCGCCAGAGGGCGGCCGTCGTGGTGGCACAAGGGGCAGCAATCAGTGATCAGTCGAGATCGCAACGTCCGGCGTTCATCACCTTGTTCCAGGCAGCGACGAAGTCCCTGACGAATCGGACTCCCGCATCGTCCTGGGCATAGGCCTCGGACAGGGCGCGTAGCTGGGAGTTTGAACCGAAGACCAGGTCGACGCGGGTGCCGGTCCACTTGAGCTCGCCGCTTCCGCGGTCGCGACCCTCGTAAACATCTTCCTCCATCCGGCTGGGCTGCCATTCGGTGTCCATGTCGACCAGGTTGACGAAGAAGTCGTTGGTCAGCGTGCCCGGCTCCTCGGTGAACACCCCGTGGCTGCTCTCGTCGAAGTTCGCACCCAGCACCCGCATGCCGCCGACCAGCACGGTCATCTCCGGTGCGGACAGACCGAGGAGCTGGGCGCGGTCGACCAGCATTTCCTCGTCGGTGACGGTGAACTTCGCGCGGCGGTAGTTGCGAAAGCCGTCGGCCTCGGGCTCGAGCGGCTCGAAGGATTCCACGTCGGTCTGCTCGTCGGTGGCGTCGGTGCGTCCCGGGGCGAACGGCACCTCGACCGGGTAACCGGCGTCCCAGGCGGCCAGCTCGACGGCTGCCGCTCCACCGAGCACGATCAGGTCCGCAAGCGAGACGCGCTTGCCGCCGTACTGGGCATCGTTGAAGGCCTTCCGGATGCCCTCGAGCGTCTCGAGCACACGGGCGAGCCGCTCGGGCTCGTTGACCGCCCACTCCTTCTGCGGGGCGAGGCGAATGCGCGCGCCGTTGGCCCCGCCCCGCCTGTCCGAGCCGCGGTAGGTGCAAGCCGACGACCAGGCGGTGTAGACCAGATCGCGCACGGACAGGCCCGAGTCGAGGATCATCGCCTTGAGCTCCTCGGCGTCCTGCTCGTCGATCAGCACATGGTCGACCGGCGGGACCGGGTCCTGCCAGATCAGGTCTTCCTCGGGCACGTCCGGCCCCAGGTAGCAGTCCTTGGGCCCCATGTCGCGGTGGGTGAGCTTGAACCAGGCCCGGGCGAAGGCGTCGGCGAATTCATCCGGGTGCTCGTGGAAGTGCTGGGCGATCCGGCGGTACTCGGGGTCCTCGCGCATCGCCATGTCGGCGGTGGTCATCATGACGCCCACCTTGCGGCTGGAGTCCTCGGCGTCGGGGGCGTGGTCCTTCTCCGCGAGGTTCTTCGGAACCCACTGCCAGGCCCCGGCCGGACTCTTCGTCAGCTCCCATTCGTGGCCGAACAGCACGTCGAGATAGGTCATGTCCCACTGGACAGGCGTCGGTGTCCAGGAGCCCTCCAGCCCGCTGGTGATGGTGTCGCGACCCTTGCCCGACCCGAAGCTGCTCTTCCATCCCAGGCCCATTTCCTCGACCGGGGCCGCCTCCGGCTCCGGCCCCACGTGCGCGGCGTCCCCCGCCCCGTGGACCTTGCCGAAGGTGTGCCCCCCGGCGGTCAGGGCGACGGTTTCGTAGTCGTTCATGGCCATCCGCTTGAACGTCTCGCGGATGTCGCGCGCCGAGGCGAGCGGATCGGGCTCGCCGTCCGGGCCTTCCGGGTTGACGTAGATCAGCCCCATCTGCACGGCGGCCAGCGGGTTCTCCAGCTCGCGGTCACCGGAATAACGGCTTTGGGGGTTGTCGCTGGTGGCCAGCCATTCCTCCTCGGCACCCCAGTAGATGTCCTCCTCGGGCGCCCAGATGTCCTGGCGACCGCCGCCGAAGCCGAAGGTCTTCAGTCCCATGGATTCGAGCGCCATGTTGCCGGCGAGGATGTAGAGATCGGCCCAGGACAGCTTGTTGCCGTATTTCCGCTTTATCGGCCAGAGCAGGCGACGGGCCTTGTCGAGGTTGGCGTTGTCCGGCCAGCTGTTGATCGGCGCGAAGCGCTGGTTGCCGGTAGCCGCCCCGCCGCGGCCGTCCGCGGTCCGGTAGGTACCGGCCGAATGCCAGGCCATGCGGATCATGAACGGGCCGTAGTGGCCGTAGTCGGCCGGCCACCAGTCCTTCGAGTCGGTCATCAGATCGACCAGGTCTTTTTTGACCGCCTCCAGATCGAGCTGGCCGAACGCCTCGGCGTAGTCGAAATCTTCTCCCAGCGGACTGGAGACCGACGTGTGCTGGTGAAGAATGCCGAGGTTCAACTGCTCGGGCCACCAGTCCTTGGCACCACCGCCACCACCGTTAAGCCGGGTACGGCTGCCGTGCATGACCGGACACTTTCCTGCGTTGCTTTCGCCCATCGTCATCTCCTGGTGATGCTTGTCTGTCGTCATCGCGGCCCGGGGCCAATCTCCCGGACACCTGACCTTCGACATTAGGCGCCCGATGGCATCGCTGCCAATTGAATCTGCCCGACCAAACAATAGCTTGAAGCTATCGCCACCGTGCTCTCGCTGCGAATGGCACCTGCACTGGCGGCGGGACGCGCTTGGCAGTAGCATCGAGTCCTGCCCATGTCGACACGGATTGCCGATGCGCCTCATGCCCGTTCTCTGGATCCTCCTGCTGCTGTTCCTGCTCGTCTGGGCGGCCATGAGCTTCTGGCACGTCCACAAGCCCATGCCTGCGGGACTGGACGTGACCTCGCCGTGGGCAGGGTCCGAGGATGTCCGTTTTTTCACCGACATGACCTACACCACCCCGGCAGGCGAACGCCGTGCCCGACAGGCGATATTCGACCGGATACTCGAACGGGTCGCCGGCGCCGAGCGGCTGCTGGTGCTCGACATGTTCCTGTTCAACGATTTTGCCGGCGAGAGCGGCGGAAACCACCGTCCGCTGTCCGGGGAGCTCACCCGGGCGTTGATCGAGCGCAAGCGGGAACGCCCGTCATTGGTGATCGTGCTGATCACCGACCCGGTCAACACGGTCTACGGCAGCCACGACCCGGCCCACCTCGATGCCCTGGAGGCCGCCGGCGTGCAGGTGGTTCGCACGGACCTGGAGCGCCTGCGGGATTCCAATCCACTCTGGTCGGGGTTCTGGCGGCTGTGCTGCCGCTGGATGGACTCGCGTCCCGGGGATGGCTGGCTTCCCGATCCGCTCGGCGACGGCAAGGTCACGCTGGCCAGCCTGATGCGGCTGCTGAACTTCAAGGCCAATCATCGCAAGACGCTGTTCGCCGACCGGAACGGGCAGTGGGTGGGGCTGGTCACCTCGGCGAACCCGCACGACGCCAGCAGCCGGCACGGCAACGTGGCGCTGGAATTCGCCGGTCCGGCGGCCATCGACCTGCTCGAGACCGAGCGGGCTGCCGCCGAAATGTCCGGTCATCCCATTTCGCCTGCCCCGGAGAGACCCACCGCCACACCGGAGACGGACGAGGGCCGCCTTCGGGTTCTCACCGAGGCGGGCATCCGCGACGCGGTGATCGCACGCATCGAGGCGGCGCAGCCCGGTGACTCGATCGACCTGGCCATGTTCTACCTGTCCCACCGCGGGGTGATCGAGGCACTGATCGACGCGCGGCGCCGCGGGGTGACGTTGCGGGTACTGATGGACGCCAACCGCGACGCCTTCGGCCACGAGAAGGGCGGCATCCCCAACCGGCCGGTGGGCATGGAGCTCCACCGCGTCCACATCCCGGTGCGCTGGTGCCATACCGAGGGCGAGCAGTGCCACAGCAAGTTCCTGCTCCACCGGCCAACAAGCGGTCCGGCGACTCTGATCCTGGGCTCGGCCAACTTCACCCGCCGCAACCTCGACAACTACAACCTCGAGACCAGCGTGGAGTGGCAGGCACCCGCCGACCACCCGGCGATGGCCGAGGCGGCGGCATTCTTCGAGACCCGCTGGGGCAACCACAACGGCCAGCGCCACAGCGATCCATTCGAGGCCTTCGCCGACGGGTCGGCCTGGCACTACTGGCGCTACCAATTCATGGAGGCCACCGGGCTATCCACCTTCTAAAGTCGGATCAGGCCGGCTCGTAGAGGGCATCGAAGCCGCTGGCGTCGACCTGCGAGAGCCCCATGCGGTCGAATTCCCGCCACATGGGCCGCCAGCGTTCGGGGTCCGGCACCACCGGCGCGACCAGTCGGCGGCAGGTGTCCCGGACGATGGCATCCATCAGGTCGCTGCGCGTTTCCCCGCTATGTCCGTACCAGAGCTCCAGCGCCTCGGCGGGATGCTCCCGGCAGAGCTCGGCGCCCTCGGAAACCAGCCGGGTGAACTTGCGTACCACCTCGGGGTACTCGCGCTTGAAGGAATCGCCGGTGAACAATTCCAGCGCCGAGAAGTTGGGCAGCCCCACCTCCGTGCTGGTGATCAGGCGCACCTCGACGCCCAGGTGCGCGGCCTCGACGCCCTCGAAGTTGGCGAAGCAGAGCCACGCCCCATGGTAGCCGGCCTGCAGATTCGCCAGGTGCTCGAAGCCGGCGGCCTCGATATGCACGCGGGCCGGATCGAAGGCGATATCCCGGCTTTCGCACCAGCGCCGGACGATCAATCGCGCCAGATCGTCCGTCACCTCGCCGGCAACCGGCGAGGCCACGCGGATTACCTCCCCCCTGATCAATGCCTCCTCGCCCGCCGGAGTGAGCATCACCCCGCCTTCGGTCTCGAAGAAGCAGCCCAGCGCACGCAGGCCGGGGCGCGTCTCGTCGATCATGTGCAGGGGCTCGTTGCAGGCGAAGGCGATCCGCCCCTCGGACACCGCCGCCAGGCCGTCGTAGTGCTCCGCCGGCTCGATCAGGGTGACGTCCAGGCCCGCCTCGCGGAACCAGCCCTTCTCCAGTGCGGCGATGAACGGCAGGTGGTCGGGGTTCAGGAACCATTCCAGGCCCACGTCGATACGTTTCATGCAACCTCCTCAGATGCCGAAGGGATAGGTGTCGGGCAAGTCGACCAGGGCCGCGGTGTCAAGGGGACGGACGGCCCGGGTCCGGTCGAACCAGACATATTCGTCGAACTGTCGCGACAGCTCGGCATGGAAATAGTGGCTCTGCCGCTCGGTTTCGGGACGGTAGATCACGCCGATGGCCCGTTCCAGCCGTTCCTCGCGCAAGCCGTCGCGAACCACCGGATCGGCACCGACTCCGAGCGGCAGCAGAAAGGCGTGCAGCCCCGTCTCGTGGCATAGCCGTTCGTAACTGCCGTGCAGCGAGGGGCGCACGGTCTTGACCTCCATGGGATCGTCCCAGTTGGAAGCGGCGGCCACCGTGCCGGTGTCGGTGCCGAAACCGATGGCGTAGACCTCATCGTGCCAGCGGGCCCGACACAGCCGGCCGATGTTGAATTCGTCCCGGCGCGCCATGTCGGTGGCGTTCGAGTCGCCCACGTGGGAGTTGTGCGCCCAGACCACGCAGCGGCTGCCCTCGCCGTGATGACGCAGCAGGTGCTCGAGCGTCTCGAACATGTGCGTGTCGCGCATGTTCCAGGCACTGCGCGAGCCATAGAACATGGTGCGGTAGTACTCCTCGGCGTTGGCCACCAGGCGGGCATTCTGCATGGCATCGAGAAAGCGCTCGCCGTCGTGCTCGGCGTATTCCCGGTGACGGGTCTGCATCTCGCGAAGCATCGCCAGCACCGGCTCCTCGCAGGTCTCGATGTCCGGGTGAAGCGCGGCCCGCGCGTAGGTCCCCGGGTCGGACTGATACGGGGTCAGGCAGCCGTAGCGTTCCCGAGCGACGGCCGCCGCCCCGGGGTCGACCTCGTCGAGGTAGTCGAGTACCGCCCGGATCGAGTTGTAGAGGCTGTAGAGGTCCAGCCCGTGAAACGCCACGCGCCGTTCGGGTTCCAGGCCGGCGTTGTGCTCGCGCAGCCAGTCGACGAAGCCGCGCACTTCCTCGTTGCGCCACATCCAGGTGGGAAAACGGGCGAAGGCGGTCCATTCCGAGGGGGCGTACTCGGCATGGCGCACGTAGTGGTCGATTCGGGCGGCATCCGGCCAGTCACCCTCGATGGCCACGAAATCGAAGCCCTTCTCCTCGATCAACGCCCGCGTGATGCGCTCCCGCGCGCGATAGAACTCCGAGGTGCCGTGCGAGGCCTCGCCGATCAGCACGATGCGCCGGTTACCGATGCGCGAGAGCAGACCGTCGAGCGGCAGCTCGTCGGCCGAGTCGAAGCGTTCGGCGACTTCCACGATGCCCTCGGCCAGGCGCCGGTCGGCCGGGGACTCGCGCCGCCGGCCGAATCCGCGCCGAGGCCGTGGCTCGGCCTGCTGCCAGCCCTCCTCCCCGATCAGGGGGACGAAACGCACGTCGGCCAGATCGCGATTGTCGTACTCCTCCTCGCCCAACCGCGTGACCAGCACCAGTTCCTGCGCCTCCTGGTCCTCGCCCACCGGCATCACCAGCCGCCCGCCGACGGCGAGCTGACGCTTGAGTGTCTCGGAGACGGCGGGGGCCGCCGCGGCGACCAGAATGGCATCGAAGGGGGCCTTCTCCGGCCAGCCCCGGCTGCCGTCGTCGACGCGGATCTCGACGTTGTCCAGCCCCTCGGCCCTGACGGCCCGTGCCGCCTGATCCGCCAGCTCCGCGATGCGTTCGACGCCAAACACCCGGTCGGCGACGTGCGCGAGCACCGCGGCGGCATAGCCCGAGCCCGTCCCCACCTCCAGCACCCGCTCGTCGCCGGTCAGCTCCAGCGCATCGACCATCATCGCCACGACCCACGGCTGGGTGATGGTCTGCCCGGCGGCGATGGGCAGCCCGGTGTCCTCGTAAGCGAACTCGGTCAGCTCCGCCGGCACGAAACGCTCGCGGCGCACCGAGCGCATGGCCTCCAGTACCCGCGGGGACTCGATCCCCCGCCCCCGGATCTGGCAGTCCACCATCGCCTCGCGCCTGGCCTCAAAATCCCCCGTATTCATCCGACGGCCCTCCGTTGCTGTGCACAATCGGCATGTCATTGCTTCAAGGATAGACAACCCGTGTCTCCCACCGGGGCCTCCATCCGGGGGCCGAAGACGGCACGACTGGCTTGGCAGCACTGGCCGGGCATTGGATGATGCACAATCGAAAGAACACCAACGATAACAAGAGAGGAAAAAACGCATTCATGTCCTACCTCAAGAACTTCCCCGACGCGAACGGCTACTTCGGTGAATTCGGCGGCGCCTTCCTGCCGCCGGAGCTTGAGCCCCACTTCGCCGAGATCGAGAAGGCCTATCATCGACTGATGCGGTCGGCCGACTTTCTCAACGAACTGCGCTACATCCGCAAGCACTATCAAGGCCGGCCGACGCCGGTCTACTACGCGCACAACCTGAGTGCCGAAATCGGCGCGCATATCTATCTCAAGCGCGAGGATCTCAACCATTCCGGGGCGCACAAGCTCAACCACTGCATGGGCGAGGCACTGCTCGCCAAGCACATGGGCAAGAGCAAGCTGATCGCCGAGACCGGGGCCGGCCAGCACGGCGTGGCGCTGGCTACCGCCGCGGCCTACTTCGGCATGGAATGCGAGATCCACATGGGCGAGATCGACATCGCCAAGGAGGCGCCCAACGTCACGCGCATGAAGCTTCTGGGCGCAAACGTGGTGCCCGTGGACTTCGGCGGGCGCAGCCTCAAGGAGGCCGTCGACTCCGCGTTCAAGAGCTACCTCTCGCAGACCGACGAGGCGATCTTCGCCATCGGCTCGGTGGTCGGTCCCCACCCGTTCCCGGTGATGGTGCGCAACTTCCAGTCGGTGATGGGCCTCGAGGCGCGCGAGCAGTTCCTGGAAATGACCGGTGAGCTGCCCGACCACGTGGCCGCCTGCGTCGGCGGCGGCTCGAACGCGCTGGGGATATTCTCCGGCTTCATCGACGACGAGGAGGTGCGGCTCCACGGCGTCGAGCCGCTGGGTACCGGCGAGCAACTCGGTCAGCACTCGGCAACGATGACCTTCGGCAAGCCCGGCATGATCCACGGCTTCAAGTGCCTGCTGCTGGCCGACGAGGAAGGCAACCCCGCCCCGGTGCACTCGATCGCCTCGGGTCTGGACTACCCCGGTGTGGGCCCCGAGCACTCCTACCTGAAGACTTCCGGCCGGGTGGGCTATCATGCAGTCAGCGACGAGGAAACGCTGGACGCGTTCTACCGGCTCTCGCGCAAGGAGGGGATCATCCCGGCACTGGAATCGGCCCACGCGGTGGCCTGGGCCACGCAGTTCGGTCGGGAGAACCCGGGTGCCACGATCCTGATCAACATGTCGGGGCGTGGCGACAAGGACATCGATTACGTTACGGAGAACTTCGGCCATGGTTGATCACCGAGACATCGCGACCCGCAGCGCGGCCATCGGTCCGCCCGGATCGCCCGCCGCGCTGCGCCTGGTCCTGCTGGGGTCGGGAGAACTGGGCAAGGAAGTCGCCATCGAGGCACAACGGCTGGGGCTGGAGGTGATTGCCGTCGACCGCTATCCCAATGCCCCGGCAATGCAGGTCGCGCACCGCTCGCACGTCATCGACATGCTCGACGGCACCGCGATCAAGAGCGTGATCAACCAGGAGATGCCTGCGCTGATCGTCCCGGAGATCGAGGCGATCGCCACCGATGCCCTGCTCGATCTGGAGCGCGACGGCTTTGTGGTTACCCCCAACGCCCGGGCGGCCCGCCTGACCATGGACCGGGAGGGCATCCGCCGACTGGCCGCCGACGAGTTGGGGCTGCCGACCAGCCGCTTTGCCTTCGCCGGAAACGAGGAGGAATACCTCAAGGCCGTGGACGCCATCGGCCTGCCCTGCGTGATCAAGCCGGTGATGAGCTCCTCGGGCAAGGGGCAATCGCTGCTGCGCAAGCGCGACGACGCTCTCAAGGCCTGGCGGCACGCCCAATCGGGTGGGCGCGCCGGGCATGGACGGGTGATCGTCGAGTCGTTCATCGACTTCGACTACGAAATCACCATGCTGACGGTCCGCCATCGCGCCGGGATCACCCTCTGCCCGCCGGTGGGACACACCCAGATCGACGGCGACTACCGCGAGAGCTGGCAGCCGCACTCCATGTCGGAAACCGCCCTGGCGCGCGCCGGTGAAACCGCCCGCGCCATAGTCGAGGAACTGGAGGGATACGGCCTGTTCGGCGTGGAACTGTTCGTCAAGGATGACCAGGTCTGGTTCAGCGAGGTCTCGCCACGTCCCCACGATACCGGCATGGTCACGCTGATCTCGCAGGACCTTTCCGAGTTCGCGCTGCACCTGCGAGCCATGCTCGGTCTGCCCATCCCGGCCATCCGTCAGCTCGGCCCGGCCGCCTCCTGCGCGGTGGTACAGCGGGGCGAGAGCAACGAGCCGGTGATCACCGGGCTGACCGCGGCGCTGACCGAGCCGGACACGCAGATCCGACTGTTCGGCAAGCCCGAGGTCCACGGCCAGCGCCGGCTCGGTGTGGCACTCGCCCGTGGAGAGGACATCGACGCCGCCCGTCGACGCGCTCGGCGCGCGGCTGCCTCGCTCCATCTCCAGTCCTGAAGGACAATGACGCTCCGGGGGAGATCATGGCCTCGCGCAAGATGATCCGACTGGACGGCAGCGGGGGGCGTGGCACATCGACGCACGCTGTCGGTGACTGGATACGCCTCAACTGGGAGGATCCCGACGACCGCGCCTGGATCGAAGGTGAATCCGGCCTGGACGAGCTGGTCGCCGAGGGTTTGCTCGCCGAGGACACCCGCCCCCGGGTGGTGGAGCACAAGAACGGGGTGCTGATCATCCTGCGCGGGGTAAACCGCAACGCGGGAGAACGGCCGGAGGACATGATCTCCCTACGGATCTGGTTCGACGGTCGTCGCCTGATCAGCGCCTCCCGGTCCCGGCTGCGCACGGTGGAGGCACTGACCCGGGCATTGGCGGAGGATCGCGGCCCACACGACCTCCCGGACCTGCTGCTCGACCTGATCACGGGGCTGACCGAGCAGACCGACGACCTGATCGAGACGATCGAGGAGGCCCTCGACGCGATCGAGGGCGAGCTGCTCGAAGGCGCGGACCGCGATTTGCGTGAACGTATCGGCCAGATCCGGCGCTCGGTGATAGTGATCCGGCGCTATCTCGCCCCAGAACGCGACGCGCTGGCACGACTGGCAAATCTCTCCAGCCCCCTGCTCGAGAGACTGGACCGCGGTCGGGTCCGCGAACAGGCCGATGGCCTCACCCGGCTGGTCGAGGATCTCGACATGGCGCGGGAACGGGGCGCGATGCTCCACGAACAGTTGCTGGGCCGCCTCTCCGACCAGTTGAATACCCGCATGTACCTGCTGTCGATCGTGGCGGCCATCTTTCTGCCGCTGGGCTTTCTCACCGGACTTTTCGGCATCAACGTCGGCGGCATGCCCTGGGTGGAAGCCGCGATGGGCTTCTGGTGGGTCGTGCTGCTCAGCCTGGCGATCGGCATGGGGCTGGGGTGGTGGCTCAAGCGACGGCGGTGGTTCTGACAAAGCCGGGCTTCACCCAAGCGCCACATCCAGCACCATCATCACCGTGAATCCGACCATCAGGCCCATGGTCGCGGAGTCGGCGTTACCGCTTCGCTGGGCCTCGGGGATGACCTCCTCGACCACGACGAAAATCATCGCCCCGGCAGCGAAGGCCAGCGCATAGGGCAGCACCGGCTCCCAGAACAGCACCGCCGCCGCACCGATCACCCCGGCGATCGGCTCAACCACGCCGGAGAGCTGGCCGTACCAGAAGCTCTTGAGCCGGCTCATCCCCTCGCGTCGAAGCGGCATGGCCACTGCCATGCCTTCGGGAAAGTTCTGTATGCCGATACCCACGGCCAGCGCCACGGCCGCACCGAGACTGGCATTGTCGAAGCCGTAGGCCAGCGCACCGAAGGCCACACCGACCGCCAGCCCCTCAGGGATGTTGTGCAGGGTGATGGCCAGCACCAGTAGCGTGGTACGTCGCCACGGGGTGGTAACCCCTTCGGCCTCCTCCATCGGGGCATTCAGGTGCAGATGGGGCAGGATGACGTCTGCTAGGCGGAGAAAGACCGCCCCGAGCAGGAAACCCACCGCGGCGGGAAACCAGTCGGGCACGTCCAGGTCGGCGGCCATCTCAATCGACGGGGCGAGCAGCGACCAGTAGCTGGCCGCGATCATGACCCCGCCGGTGAACCCCAGCAGCACGTCCAGCAACCGCCGGTTCTCGCGGTCGGTGAAGAACACGGGCAGCGCGCCGGCGGCGGTCATGCCCCAGGTGAACAGGGTGGCGATCAGCGCCTGGAGCACCGGCGAGGCGCCGACGAACGCGTCGATGGGAGAGAGCAGCCATTCGGGCATCACGTCGTGGTACCCCGTGCTGCCGGATCGAGCAGCCGACTGCCTGCCTCACCCAGGCCGATCACCGTGATGCCGCCCTCGATCTGCGCCTCGTAGTCGTGATGATGGTGTCCGTGCAGCACGGTGTGGACACCCATTGCCCGGGCCAGCTCCCCCAACACCCGGAACCCGTTCGGATGCGATTCGGGGGCCTCGTGGAGCACCAGGATGTCGGCCGACTGGTTCGACAGCGCCTCCCACTCCGCCGGCCAGATCGCATCGCGAAGGCGACGTGGAAGGCCGCCCCGCCAGCGGGATCCCTTCCCGGTCGCGGCCAGCCTCTCCTCGCGGCTGGCATGGATCGGCTCACCCCGTCCGGGGTACCACACCTTCTGCTTGAACACCCCGCCGAGCCCGGCGACCCGCAACCCGGCCATCGGAACCACCCGGCCATCGAGCGCAGGATGAACACTGTCGAAGAGAAAATCGTAGGCGTCCTCCTCGATATCGTGATTGCCGTGAATCCAGTAGAGCGGCACGTCGACGCCGTCGAGCATCTCCTCAAGGGGGCGATCAAGCTCGTAGTCGCCCAGCAGGATCACGGCATCGGGAGATTCACGCTCGATGTCCGCACGCAAGGGCGCAAAATCCCCGTGCGGATCGGCATGGAAAAGCAGCCTCGGCATGGTTCGCTTGTCCTTCAGGTCTCGGCCGCCAGTCGATCGGTGCGCGCGGCCATGATGAAATCGTTGCGGTGCAGCCCGCGAATCTTGTGGCTCCACCAGGTCACGGTCACCCGGCCCCACTCGGTGTGCAGCGCGGGATGGTGCCCCTCGGCTTCGGCGATCTCGCCGACGCGATTGGTGAACGCCAGTGCATCGGCGAAATCGTCGAAGGTGAAGGTGCGCTCCAGTTGGCGCACACCGTCACGCGTGAGTACCTGCCATGCGGGATCGATCTCCGCACGCAGTGCGTCGATCTGGTCGTCGTCCAACCGCGGTGCATCGGCGCGGCAGGCCTCGCATCGGTCGCTTGCCAGTCCGGTCATGGCGCAATCCCTGTGTTTACGGTTCATATACTTCTAGCCTACGACAACTGTCCGCTCCGAACCGGAGATGTTAGCTTGATAGCCACCTATCGGGTGGTACGGGAAACATAATACCGGGAGGTCTGATGAACGAACTGCAAGCCCACCGCCGCCAGGGCCTGATCCTGATGGCCGTGGCCGTGTTGACCATCCCGGTCGCCGACACGGCCGCCAAGTGGCTGTCGACCACCCTGTCGGTGGGCGAGATCGCCTGGTTCCGCTTCGTCTTCCAGACACTCTTCCTGCTGCCCATTCTCGCGGCCCAGCGATACATCGGTCGTCCGACGCGCGATCACCTGTGGCTCGGCGCGCTGATCGCCGGCGCGATCCTCTTCCTGTTCTGGGGACTGGCCCATCTGCCCCTGGCGAACAATATTGCGCTGTTCTTCGTCGAGCCGCTGATCCTGGTGATCTTCTCGGCGGTGTTCCTCGGCGAGCGCATCACGGCCCGGCGCTGGATCGGCGTGCTCGGCGGTCTTGTCGGCGCGATGGTGATCCTGCGCCCCAACTGGAGCGCCTACGGGCTGGCCTCGTTGTTCCCGCTGGCCTCGGCCACCTGCTTTGCAGCCTACCTGACCGTCACCCGTGCGCGCATTCGCACGCCCAGGCCCCGCGACGCCCTCGCCCTGCAATGCTGGGTGGGCGTGGCCGCCGCCATCGTGATGGGCGTGTTCCTGGTCGTCGGCGGCGCGGGCGACTGGCCCATTGCCGAGTGGCACCGACCCACGGGCTGGAACTGGGCCTGGCTGGCCGCCGCCGGCGGACTGGCGGCCTTCGCCCACGTCCTGATCGCCATGGCCTTCGCCCGGGCCGATGCCAGCCTGCTCGCCCCGCTCCAGTACCTGGAGATCTTCGGCGCGACGCTGCTCGGCTGGCTGGTGTTCGGGGACTGGCCCGACGCGCTCACCATCCTCGGCGGGCTGATCATCATCGCGGCCGGCATCGTGGTCGTCCGCGAGAAACCGGTCGACACGCACCCCTGATCGAACCATGTCCCGGTTCCAGAAGCCGAGAACCCCGCCTGGGTGACGGGGTTCCGTGCTCGAATCCTCGGAGGACGAAGCCGTTTCAGCCGGGTTCCATATCCGCGCTGTACTTGCCCAACGTGGCCAGACCGTTGAACTTCGCCCGGGTAAAGGCGAGTCGCTGCGCCTCCTCTGTGCGGCCGGAATCACCCTTCCAGTAATTCATGGCCGGCCCCTGGATGGCCCGGGCATAGGAAAAGGACAGCGGCCAGGGCAGCCGGTCCTCGTGGCGCTGGTGCATGGCGTTGAGGTGGGCCGTGGCCTCCTCAACGCCCTGCCCGCCGGAAAGGAACACCACCCCGCCGAGGGCGGCCGGCACGGCACGTCGCAAGGTCTCGACCGTACGGTCGGCGACTTCCTCGACCCCGGCCCGGTCGGGTGCCTCCTTGCCGGAGATCACCATGCTGGTCTTGAGAATCGTGCCTTCGAGCATGACGTTCTGGTGGTAGAGCTGGTGGAAGACCTCGTCGAGCGTCTCCTCGGTAACCCGCTCGCAGGTGGCGATGTCATGGTCGCCGTCGATCAGAACCTCCGGCTCGATGACCGGGACCAGTCCGCCTTCCTGGCTGAGGGCCGCGTAGCGCGCCAGGGCGTGTGCGTTGGCCTCGATGCAGGCACGGGTCGGCCGGCCGTCGGCACCGATGGTGATCACTGCACGCCACTTGGCGAACCGCGCGCCCATCTCGTAGTACTCGGCGAAGCGATCACGCAGCCCGTCGAGGCCCTCGGTAACCTTTTCTCCCGTGGACCCCGCCAGCGGCTTGGCACCCTTGTCGACCTTGATGCCCACGATCTGGCCCCGCTCGCGCAGCACGTCGACAAACGGCTTGCCGTCGGTGGTCGACTGGCGAATGGTCTCGTCATAGAGGATCACGCCGCTGATGTACTGCTCCAGGTCCGGGATCGTCAGCAGCAATTCACGGTATTCCCGCCGCTTCTCGTCGGAGGGCTCGATGCCTGCGGCCTTGAAACGCTTGTTGGCGGTGGGGGTGCTCTCGTCGGCCGCGAGAATCCCCCTCCCCGCGGCGACCATCGCCTGCGCAGTGCGGATCAGTTCGTCGGCATGGTCGGGTCGATACGTCGTCATCGGGCACCTCCTGTGGCTGTGATGCGTGCTGATGGGCACCCACTGAACATAGTCGGAAGATCCCCGCACGTTCAAGCCGGTAGCCGGGGGCACCCTCGACGACGGGCGCATCGCCACGGATCGAGCAAGCGGTCGATTCAGCCTCGACCCGCCTCCCGGGCCCGACGCACCGTCTCGTAGGCCTGCTGGATCTCCTGGCTGCGTTCCTTGGCGATCTCCACCATGGAGTCCGGCAGGCCCTTGGCGATGAGCTTGTCGGGATGGTGCTCGCTCATCAGCCGCCGATAGGCCCGCTTGACCTCGGCATCACTCGCCGAACGCTCCACCCCCAGTGCCTGGTAGGCGTTATCCAGTGCCTCGGCGGTCGACGGCGCACCCGGCCCCTGGTGGTAGTGTCCTGCCAGCAGGGCCTCCAGCCGGGCGAAGTCGGACTCGGAGACCCCCAGCTGCCGGGCAATGCGCAGCAACGCCTCGCGCTCGCCCGGATCGACGCGCCCGTCGGCGAAGGCCACCTGGATCTGGATCTCGAGAAACACGCGCAGCAACGCCGGCTGACTGCCACAGACCTGCCGGAAGCGCCGGATGGTGTGATCGGGGTCGAAATCCGCTGCCTTGCCCCGGTTGAATGCCCGGATCGCCTCGCGGCGACGCGCCTTGGTCAGGCGCATCTGGGTCATCACCGCCTCGGTCGCACGGATCTCCGCCTCGGAGACACGCCCGTCCGCCTTGCTGACGAAGCCCAGCGTGCTGAAGGTGGTCTCGAAGAAGCTCTGCTGAACCTTCAGCAACTCTCCGCCAACCCGCTTGACCCGTCCCAGGAACCGGTCAACGAGGTGGCCGAGCACCAGACCGATACCGGCTCCGACCCAGCCGAACAGCCAGGCGCCCAGCCCCGCCCCGATGATCTTTCCGATCGGTAACATTCCTCAATCCTTCCGCATGACAAAAACGTCCGCGGCGCAATCAGCCACGAACCAGCACCGCCCCGGCCGGCACCCGGTGCTGCAGGTAACGACAATCCCCGGGAGGCGGCTGGTCACCCGCCGAACGTTCCGGGTACCAGATCCGGCACTTACCCGGTGGCGGCATCTGCCCCTGCGGGATCGCCACCGCGCCTCGCGACGGGTCGCCTCCCGGATGGACGACCGTCACGGAGACGCCCCGGTCCGCTGCGGTCATGGCACAGCCGGCACTCACCAATGCCAGTGCGAGGACGGCGAGGATGCGCGCCGCTTTCATCGCGTGCTGTCCTCCCTGTCGGCCCGGGCGAAATACTCGCGGGTAATCGCGAACACCGTACCCGACAGCGCGATCAACGCGATCAGGTTGGGAATCGCCATCAGGGCGTTGAGGATGTCCGCCATCAGCCAGATCAGCTCCAGGTTGGCGATCGCCCCGACGAACAGCGCGGCGACCCAGAGATACCGGTAGGGCAGGATCACCTTGACGCCGAACAGGTACTCGGCGGCCCGCTCGCCGTAGTAGCTCCAGGCAACGATGGTGGTGAAGGCGAACAGCACCAGTCCGACGGTGACCACCCAATTGCCGCCGCCGAGGCTGTCAGCGAAGGCCGCGGAGGTCAGTGCCGCCCCGCTCTCGCCGGTGGTCCACACCCCGGAGAGCACGATCACCAGCGCGGTCATGGTGCAGACGATGATGGTGTCGATGAAGGTCCCGAGCATGGCAATGGTGCCCTGGCGGACGGGGTCGTTGGTGCGTGCGGCCGCGTGAGCGATCGGCGCCGAACCCAACCCGGCCTCGTTGGAGAAGATCCCGCGCGCGACACCGAAGCGGATCGCCGCCCAGACCGCCGCCCCGGCAAAGCCACCGGTCGCCGCCGTCCCGGTGAAGGCATCCGAGACGATCTGCGCCAGCGCCGCCGGCACGTCGGCAATGTTCATCAGGATGATGACCAGCGCCACGGCGACGTAGAGGATCGCCATCGACGGCACCAGGTACTCGGCCAGATGCGCGATCCGGCGGATACCGCCGATGATGACGACGAACACCAGCACGGCGAGCACCAGGCCGGTAAGCCACGCCGGGATGGCGAGATTGGTCTGGAGCACGTCGGCCACCGAGTTGGCCTGCACGGTATTGCCGATGCCGAAGGCGGCGATCATGGCGAACAGGGCGAAGGCCGCGCCCAGCCATTTCCACTTCGCGCCCATGCCGTTCTTGATGTAGTACATCGGCCCGCCGACGTACCGGCCTCGCTCGTCGACCTCGCGGTAGCGCACCGCCAGCACCGCCTCGGCGTACTTGGTCGCCATGCCCACCAGGGCCGTCAGCCACATCCAGAAAATGGCGCCGGGGCCGCCCAGAGCGATGGCGGTCGCCACCCCGGCTATATTGCCAGTGCCGATGGTGGCCGAGAGTGCCGTGGCCAGCGCCTGGAACGGCGTGATGTCACCCCGGTCCTCGGCATCCGCGTGCCGGCCGCGAAAGAGCTGGCGGAAACCATAGCCCAGCCGCCGGATCGGCATGCCACGCAACCCGGCGGTGAGATACAGGCCCGTACCCAGCAGCAGGGCCAGCATCACCGGCCCCCAGACGAAGCCACTGATTCCCCCCAGGAAATCCTTGAGCCCCTCGATCGCTCCACTCGCTTCCATCGTTGATCCTTCTTCGTGTTTCCGTGAATCGAACGTGACAGAGCATGCCACAGCCGCACCAAGAGCCACAGAGGGCCTCCGAACAACGTGCTAGTCTCGATTCATCGATCACAGGACGAGACGAGAGCAACGATGCCGCTGCCATCCCCCCTTCCCGCAAACGAACTCTACCGCCCCTGCAAGACCGAACGGCTGGACTTCGAAACCACCGCCGAGCTCGAGCCGCCGGAGGCGCCGCCGGGACAGGACCGCGCCCTGGAGGCGCTGGAATTCGGCACCGAGATCGAGGACGGCGGCTTCAACGTCTTCGCCCTGGGCTCCGTGGGCACGGGCAAGTACCCGGTGGTGCGCGACTTTCTCGAGCAGCGCGCCCGGCGCGTCGAGCCACCCTCGAGCTGGGCCTACGTCTACAACTTTGAGAACCCGGACCAGCCGACGCTGCTCGAATTGCCGACAAAGGCCGGCCGGGCGCTCAAGGAGGATCTCGAGACACTGGTCAACGAGTTCCGAACCGCCATCCCCGCGGTGTTCGAAAGCGACGAGTATCACAACCGGGTCCAGGAACTGCGTGAAACCTTCAAGAACCGCCAGCAGAAGGCGATCGCCGAGGTGAGCAAGGAGGCCGAGGAGAAGGACGTCGCCATGGTGAGCACACCCACCGGCTTCACCCTCGGCCCCTATCGCGACGGCAAGATCCTCGACCCGGACGAGTTCCACAAGCTCCCCGAGGAGGAGCGCAAGAAATGGCAGGAGGCAATCGACGAGCTCGAGGAAAAGCTCAAGCAGGCCCTCCAGCAGATCCCCAAGTGGCAGAAAGAGGCGCGCGAAAAGCTTCAGGAACTCAACGAGGAGATGCTGCGGGTGGCCGTCGGCCAGCAATTGCAATCGCTCGAGGAGCACTGGCACCACCTGCCCGAGGTGTCGAAATACCTGACCGCCATCCGCGATGACATCATCTCGCACGTCAACGACCTTGAGGACGAAGGCAGCACGGTCCCCGAGGAACTGCTCAACCAGTACCAGCTCAACCTGATCGTGGACAACGCCGATCTCGAGGGCGCACCGGTGGTCTACGAGGATTTCCCCACCCACGCGCGGCTGATCGGGCGGATCGAGCACTACTTCCGCGAGGGGGCGCTGCTGACCGACTTCCGACTGATCCGATCCGGGGCTCTGCACCGCGCCAACGGCGGCTACCTGATCATCCACGCCCGGCAGGTGCTGATGCAGCCGTTCGCCTGGGAGACGCTCAAGCGGGCGATCTACGGCAGGCAGGTCCGCATCGAGTCGCTCGAACAGATGTACGCGGTCTTCACCACCATCACGCTCGAACCCGATCCGATGCCGCTGGACGTGAAGATCGTGCTGATCGGTGACCGGCTGCTCTACTACCTGCTCTCCGAGTACGATCCGGACTTCTCCAAGCTGTTCAAGGTGCAGGCGGACTTCGAGGACAGCCTCGACCGCTCGGCCAAACACGAGATGGACTACGCGCGCACGCTGGCCGCCCTGGCCAAACGTGACCGCCTGCGGCCGCTGGCTCGCTCGGCCGTGGGCCGCAGCATCGAGCACGCCAGCCGCCGTGCCGGCGACCAGGAAAAGCTGGATGCCGGCACGCGCCCCATGGCCGACCTTCTTGCCGAGGCGAACCATCTGGCCGAGCGAGACGAGGCAGACACCATCGGCGAGGAGCACATCGAGCAGGCCATCCGGCGCCAGGAGCGCCGCGCCGAGCGTCTGCGCGAACGGGCGGTGGAGGCCATCCTGCGCGACACCATCCGCATCCCCAGCAGCGGCGAGCAGGTCGCCGCCGTCAACGGACTGGCCGTGACGCAGTTGGGCGACTTCCATTTCGGCCTGCCCACCCGCATCACGGCCACCGCCCGCCCCGGCCGCGGCCAGGTGGTGGACATCGAGCGGGAGGCCAAGCTCGGCGGCAACATCCACAGCAAGGCGGTGATGATCCTCTCGCGCTATCTCGGCAGCCGCTATGCCCCGGAAGGCGAACTCTCGCTGTCGGCCAGCCTGGCCTTCGAGCAGCTCTACGGCACGGTCGACGGCGACAGCGCCTCGGTGGCGGAACTCTGCGCACTGGTCTCCGCGATCGCCCGGATCCCGCTCCACCAGTCGCTCGCCGTGACCGGCTCGATGAACCAGCTCGGCGAGGTCCAGGCGATCGGCGGGGTCAACGACAAGATCGAAGGCTTCTTCCGCATCTGCGAGAAACGCGGTCTCGACGGCGAACAGGGCGTGCTGGTGCCACGCAGCAATCTTCCCCACCTGATGCTCGCGGAGAACGTGCGCGACGCGGTGGCGGACGGCCGGTTCCACATCTACCCGGTCGAGCATGTCGACGAGGCCATCGCCCTGCTCACCGGAAGGCAAGCGGGGCAGGCCGATGTGCAGGGACAGTTCCCCGCCGGCAGCGTGAACCGCCTGGTCGTCGACCGGCTGGCAGCTTTCCATGCCGCCACCAGCCATCACGACGACAGCTCGCCGAACGGCCATGACTGAACCGGGCGCCATCGTCGTCCTGCTGGATACCTCGCCGGCGAGCGAGGCCGCGCTCTCGGCCGCCGCCCGGATCGCCCGATTCCGCGGGCTGGAACTCGTGGGCCTGTTCATCGAGGAGCAGGATCTGATCCGCTCGGCCTCTTATCCCTTCGCCCGCGAAATCAGCTTTCTCTCCGGCACCAGTCGGCCGTTCGACAGCGAGATGCTGCGGGGACGACTCGACTGGCAACGGCGGCGGATCGAACGGCGACTGGCGGAAGAAGCCGCCCGCCACGCGCTTTCCTGGCGACTGCAGGTGGAGACCGGCTCGGTTGCCGAGGCACTGGCCTCGGCCGGACTCAATGCCGAACTCCTCCTGCTGGGCAAGGCCGGCTGGTCACATGGCCGGGGCGGACGGCTCGGCTCGACGGCCACGGGCCTCATCGGCGGCTCGGCAGCCACTCTCGTGCTCTGGGAGGGGGGCCCCGCGCCCGGCAGCGGCGCGATCACCGCGCTGATCACGGATGACGCCACAGCACCGGCGATCCTGGCCGTGGCCGACACCTTGGCCGCGGCAGCCGACCGCAGCCTGCATCTGCTGTTCATCCCCGGGGTCGATCCCGGCGTCGAGCGCGGACTGCTCGATGCCCGCCGTGAGGCAGCCACGGCGACCACGGTGGAATATCTCGACTCGAACCGCCTGACGACCCTCGCGCGCAGCCTGCGCCACCGACCCGGCGCCGAACTGGTGATCGCCCGGTCGGCCACCCGGGCCTTCGATTGCCGTCTCGAGGAATTGCTCGTTCTGAGCGAAGGGCCGGTGGTCATCGTCTCTACCGGGGAAAACACCGGCTGACCCGCCCCCCGCGGGATGCGGATGGCGCCATCCGATTCATCGCCGGATGCCGGATGGCGTAAGATGCCAGCTCATCGACTCCACGCCGAACGGCAACGAAAACACTCCATGGATGCCATCAACGAGATTTCTCCGGGCTTTCTGACCGGCCACTGGGTATGGATCACCCAGGTCTTCCTCATCATCACGGTTTCCCTGTTGCTAAACTTCTCGCAGGGGCGCTTTCTGCGATGGTTGCACCGGCGGATGCGGGAGAAGGAAAACCGCTGGGCGGACTCGGTCGTCGACGCCCTCGCCCGGCCGCTGACACTGCTGATCTGGGTACTGGGCACCACGCTGGCCGCCGACGTGATCTTCCACGCCGCCCAGACGACCCTCTTCGAGTACGCCGGCGAGGCCCGCCGCGTGGGCGTAATCCTGTCCGTCGCTTGGTTCCTCACCCGCCTGATCCGCAACGGCGAGGAGACGATCCTGCAGACGGCTCGCGTCCGACCGGTGGAAGAACAGCGCATCGACCAGCACACCGCCGAGGCGATCGGCAAGCTGTTGCGCGTGTCGGTGTTTGTCACCGCCACGCTGGTGATCCTGCAGACGCTGGGCTTCTCCATCTCCGGCGTGCTGGCCTTCGGTGGCCTGGGCGGCATCGTCATCGGCTGGGCGGCGCGGGATTTCGTCTCCAACTTCTTCGGCGGGCTGACCATCTATCTCGATCGTCCCTTCCACGTGGGCGACTGGGTGCGCTCGCCCGACCGCGAGATCGAGGGCACCGTCGAGGAGATCGGCTGGCGCCAGACCCGCATCCGCAAGTTCGACAAGCGCCCCATCTACGTGCCCAACTCCACCTTCACCACCATCGCGCTGGAGAACCCCTCGCGGATGACGCATCGCCGCATCTACGAAAACGTCGGCATCCGATACGCCGACATCGACGCCATGGAGGCGATCACTCGCGACGTGGAGGCGATGCTGTGGGAGCATCCGGACATCGCCGAGGATCAGACCATGATCGTGAATTTCAATGCCTTCTCGGCCTCGTCGATCGACTTCATGCTCTACACCTTCACGAAGACCGTGAACTGGATCGAGTACCACCGCGTCAAGCACGACGTGCTGCTCAAGGTCGCCGAGATCATCGCCTCGCACGGTGCCGAGATCGCCTACCCTACCCGCACGCTGCACATCGAGAACGATTCGGCCGGGACGGAGCCGATCACCCTGCCGGCCGATCGGTAGCCCGGCGCTGCATCCGTTTCTCGCCGCGTGCTAGGCTCTCGCGTCCGTCGCGTATTGCGGCGTTCCCCACTTCACGATGGAGAACACGATGACCTCCCGTCCGCACGTCGATCGCACACTGATTGCCCTGCTGGTCACCGCTCTGGTGGCCGCCATGTCCGTGGGCACCGCCGAGGCCAAGCGCTTTGGTGGCGGCAAGAGCTTCGGCTTCCAGGGCCAGAAAAGCTCGCAGACCACCAGTCAGCGCCAGTCCGCCACCGATCAGAAGGCCACCCGCAGCCCGGGCGCCGGCATGGGTGGCATGCTCGCCGGCCTGGCAGCCGGCGGCCTGCTGGCCTGGCTGTTCATGGGCGGCGCGTTCGAGGGCATCCAGCCGATGGACCTGCTGGTGCTGGTCCTGCTTGGCGTGGGCGTGTTCCTGCTGATCCGTCACCTGCGTGGCGGCGGGCGTCGCCCTGCCCTGGCAGGCATCCCGGGCCAGGGCGGCGCGGCGCGCGATAACAGCCAGCAGCGCGAATCGCTGTTCCCGCAAGGGGGCTCGGGCCATGGCGCGCCGCGGCCCGGCTCGGTCATGGCCGAGCTCGGCTTTTCCGGTCAGGCGTCGTACCAGCCGCCGTCGTGGTTCGACGAGGAACGCTTCCTCGGCGCGGCCCGTACCCACTTCACCAACCTGCAACTGGCTTGGGACGCCAATCGCATGGACGAGGTGCGCGAGTTCGTCACGCCGGATCTGTTCCGTGAACTGGTACGCGAGCGGGCGGCCATCGGGGATGCCGAGAATGTCACCGAGGTGCTCGGCCTCGATGCCACGCTCGAAGACCTCGGCGAGGAAGACGGCGACATCGTCGCCTCCGTGCGCTTTGTCGGCCGGGTACGCGAGCAGGCCGGCAGCAAACCGACAGCGCTGGACGAGACCTGGCTGGTGCGTCGCAATCTTGCCGACGGGAACGCCAACTGGCTGATCGCCGGGATCCGTCAGAACGGCTAACGGAAGCCGGAACCGACCGGGAAAAGACGAACCCCGCGGATCCATCGATTCGCGGGGTTTATTCCATCTCCGGGCGGGGATGACATGTCCGATGACGACCGGGAAAGGCCCGCAGGAACCACATGCCACTGACGGTCTGGCGGGTCGTTCGTGACAAGGGCCGAGGAATCATCCTTCCGCTGCGCACGCCCGCCTTGCATCTGCCCGGCTGACGGCGAGCCTGAGCGGTGGGCGGATTCGTGCAGGCCTTTTCAGGCAAAGAACGATTCCTGCGCCAGCGCTTTCATCACCTCGGTCAGGTTCGCCTGGGCATTGTCGACCACCGCCACCATGCTCGACACCCCGCATACCGTGCGCTGATCGCCATGGACGATCCAGCCGTTGGCCGGGGTCCAGCCCGGCTCGTTGACGAACATCGCCAGCTGATCGGCGTGCCCCTGGGTCATGCGTTTGAAATCCAGCGCCAGGCGGGTCAGCCGACGGGCGTCGGTGTCCGAAAGCTCGCCGTGTACCTGCCACGGCTCACCGGACTCCTCGCGAAAATGGGCGACGGCCTGCACGCCCCTGATATCGAGCAGTTGCTTGAGCATGACATCCTCCTCACCCCGCCAGGGCCTCGTAGGCGGCGTCGAAATCGGCCTTGTCGTTGGACAGCACCACGCCCTGGCGGCCACGGGAAACCGCCGACCAATCCAGCCCAACGAAGGTGAATCCCTCCACGGGATAGAAGCCCTTGACGTCGCTCATGCTTTCCCAGCCACGCGCCTGCATGGCGCCGATGGCCGTGTTTGCCACACACAAGTGGCCGAGCAGATCGAGCGTATCCCGATCGATCACCACGTCGTCGGTGATCACCGCGTCCTCGAGTCGCCCTTGGTCATCGAACTGGAAGGCCGCGACGGCACCGGGCATCGAACTGAGTGTCTTGAGATCGGACATGGTCATTCCTCCTCTGTGGGACGGATCGCCCGCAGGTGTCAACTCAGAGCATCAGGCGCGTCGGCCAGACGTTCGCGCATCAGCCCCAGCACCTTCGTCAGCGAGGCCCGTTCATTGTCGAGCACGCAGTAGACGTTGGAGATCACGCAGACACTGCGTGACGCGCCGTGCATCACCCACCCCTTGGTGGGCTCGAAACCACAACCACCTGCACCTGGTTGGCAGACACGAGAGAACAGCGCCAGCATGTCACCCTCCATCCGCATCGCGGCCGCATTCGCCCGACAGACAGACGAGATAAGCCGGGTTTCCGCTTCGGACAGATCGCCCTTGTGGTGGTAGTACTGGTCACCCCGGTAGGCGAAGTCGCCCGCCGCCACGACCCCGGGCTGGCCCATCAGTTCGGATACGACACTCATGATTCCTGCCCCCGAATCAATTAGCTTTCAGTACGTTGTTTAGTAAACATCGGCGGACACGGCCATAGTGTTTTCTTGTCTCACCGACAACCAGTTTATGCACGCCGGGCGCCGGGTCACACCAGGTCCCGGGGTATCCGCCGGTTCCAGTTCTCCGAGAACACCCGCGTGTCGCCCTCCCAGGCGTCCAGTTCGGCCCGCAGGAGGAAATGCGTCGGCGTGGAACTCAGGTACGTTGCGGTCCGGATAGTGGCCCGCCAGTCGCCGCGTGAGAACTCCTTGCGTGTCGCGGTCTCGCCGGAGACCGACTCGAATTCTCCTCCCTGGCTGCGGTACCACTCGTTGGTCACCGAGCCGATGGTCAGGTCGAGTTCGTCGATCCGCCAGCGTCCGTCGTCCTTGATCACCTCGAGCTCGGAGGCGTCCGCCGCCAGATCCCGATGCACCAGCCAGTTGTGGTGCTCCGGCTCGATCAGTGTCTTTTGCATCGCCGGTGTGCCCTCGGGAGGACCGAATTCGCACAGGCGTTCGTCATCGAGCGTGTCGCGCCGGCAGGGAAGAACCAGCCTGCTCTCGGTGGGCACCACGGCCAGTTCCACCGGCTCCGGGGGCGGCCAGGCCAACGGCCAGTACGAGGTGCTGATAGCCAGACGGATCCGGTGTCCGGCGGGAAACGATTGCGCCACGTAGTTCATGGGTACGCTTGCCGTGTACCTCCCGCCGACCTCCAGTGCCTCGGGTGACTCGTCGCCATCGCGATGCGTCAGGTTCAGCAGGCCATAGGCGATCCGTGTCGCACTGCCGTCCGGAAGCACGTCCTCCAGCCGCACGCAGACCTGGGCGACGGGCCGGTCCGCCGACAGCGTGAGTTCCACCCGCGGTGCCCCGAGAATATTCATGGACTCGGCCAGAGGCTCGGAGGTGTAGAGCAGCGCCCCACCGTCTTCTTCCCGCTGGTCGTGGGGGAGATCGGGAGCCGAGGCATAGGAGCACCACTTCCCGGCAAACAGCCCGACACTCAGGGGCGATTGCATGCGATCCACGGTCGGCTCGACATCGGCCCGGCGCTCATCGGGCATCAGGAGGCGATACCGCGCCATGGCAAGCGCGCGCTCACGGACATTGGCGGAAGGCCAGGTGTCCTCGACCACCCATCTCCCCGGACGGACCTTGTACTGGGTGGACGGCGGCACGCTGTCCTGCATCCAAGCCCGCAGCAGAGGATCCTTCTCCACGCCGTTGTCCTTTCCCTTGAGCCAGTGATCGAACCAGCGCAACACGTGCTGCAGGAAACCGATTGCCGGGCCCGGCTCCCCCATGTGTGGGTACTTGTGGCCCCAGGGACCCACCAACCCCTGCCGGGGGACATCGAGGTGCTCGAGCAGGCGAAAGACCGCGTTGGTGTAGCCGTCGGTCCAGCCACTGACCGCCATGACCGGGCAACGGATGGCCGAGTAGTCCTCGCAGACGGACGCCCGCTTCCAGAATTCGTCCCGGTGCTGGTGTCGCAGCCAGATATCCAGCCATACCCCGCTTTCGGCCAGACGGCGCAACCACATCTCCCGCCAGTCGTCTCCAACGATGGCCGGGTCGGGAGGGCAACTGGTATGGCCGAACATTGTGGTCGACTCGGAGAGGTTGTCCGCGAGGAGACAGCCGCCCATGTAGTGCATGTTGTCGGCGTACAGGTCGTCGGTGGCACAGGCGGCCACGATGGCCTTGAGGGCCGGCGGCTGTCGAGCGGCGATCTGCAAGGCGTTGAAGCCGCCCCAGGAAATGCCAAACATGCCGACGTTGCCATCGCACCAGGTTTGGGCGGACGCCCAGGCAATCGCCGCGACACCGTCGTCCTGCTCCTGGTCGAGATACTGGTCGCGCAGCACGCCGTCCGAGTCCCCGCTCCCTCGCAGGTCCACCCGCAGGCAAGCGTACCCATGTCCAGCGAGATAGGGATGATTGATCTCGTCGCGTTCGCGCGTGATGTCGCGCTTTCGGTACGGAATGTACTCGATCAGCGCGGGGACCGGGGCATCGTCGGCATCTTCGGGCAACCACAGGCGCGCCGCCAGGCGGTCGCCGTCAGGCAGCGGAATCCAGATGTTCTCGATGTGACGCACGGCACAAGGCAGCTGGTCGGGGTCGACGTGGTGCAAAGGAGCTGTCATCAGTCGTGACCTCCCTGCTCTCGTTGGTGGGAAACGGGTTCGAAGCGGAACGGCAGCAGCCGTTTGGCCTGCTCGAACTTGCGATTGAGATCGGACACGTCGTCGCCACCGATGACCAACTCGGCCAGCACCCAGCTGTAGGCATCCTGGTCGACCGTCTCGCCCAGACGCATACCCTGGTGGATCTTGATCTCGACATGGGTGTCCGGCTGGCATTCGGCCAATCGCGCGAGGTCCGCCTCGTCGGGCGCCGACAGACAGAGCGCATCGCTGACATCGAAACGGCGATAGAGATACTTGGCCGCCATATCGTAGGGGCCGCCCCCATGTTCGAAGGCCGGCTCGTCGTCCAGCGCCACGTGAATGGCCACCTCGTAGTTCGACATGCCGTCGACCATCGCCATCATCGCGCTGTGGGACTGGGAAAGGCGGGCGTTGAACTCGATCAGCTGCAGCTCGTCCGTGTCCCGCGACATTGAAGCAGCCGTCGTCGTATCCGATGGCCTGGACGAACCGCTCGACCGCCTTCCCGGCCCGCTCCTGGACCCGGCGGGGATGGATCGAGGGATAGCGGTAATCCTTGAAGCTCTTGTGGTTCGGGGCGCGCACCATGTCGATCACACCGTGGACGGCGACCTTGCCGTTGCGGACCGAGCCTTCCGGCGCGAACTCCACGCCTCCCATCAGCGCCTCGGCGATCATGTGATTGCCGCCCACGCCACCCAAATCCGAGGTATCGACACGCTCGAGCACGGCATTGAACGGCTTGCCGAACCGGGGAAGCCGCTCGCGCGCGAATCCGATGGCCTCGTGGAAATCGCGCTCGTCGTTGATGCGAAAGCCGAGGGTCGAGGAATAGCCACATACCGGCTTGATCCAGAAAGGAAAATCGATGCTGACCTCGCTGAGCGGATCGTCCGAGAAGGGATCCACCGCGCAGAACGGGGGCGTGAATTCGGGCAGGACACGTCGCTGTTCCAGGCGCCCCCAGTACTTGTGGGCACAGCGAAGCACGGCATTCAGGGATGGCGAGGGAAGTCCGAAGCGCTCGCAGAGAATGGCGCCGACCGCCGTGACCGGGAAGTCCCAGTAGCCGATGATCGCGTCGATCGGCCCGTCGAACGCATCCAGGACAGCCTGAGCCTTGTCGATCATGACATCCACGTCACGATCGACACTCACCTCCTCGCGCTCCAGCAGACCGTGAAAGCGGAACCGTTCCCGGTCGGGAATCATCTCGAGGTCGCGAAGATGCACCGCGTCCAGCCCGATGACGAAGACATTGCGACGTCGGCCGGCTCCGCCGGTCATGACGCCACGCCAACGGCCGGATGATTGAACCGAGCATCCATCCCGAAACCTCCCTTTCGACTGCTCACTCCATAGAGTAGGCCGGGGAGCGTCGGGGTGCAGAAACGCCCCGGTCGGCCGGATGGGTCAGCGAGCCTGGAGGCAGTCGATCAGCCGTCGCGCATCGGCCGGTGCTTGGGCCTCGGCATCGTTGTCGAAGTAGCCGTAGACCGACTTCCCCTCGCGCTGCCAGGCGTCGATGGCGCTGGCCCATTCGTCCAGGGCGGCATGATCGTACCGGCCTCGATACGCTCCATCCGCCCCGTGCCAGCGCAGGTAGACGAAATCCGCCGTGGTCGTGAGCGGCGTCGTCCGGCGGTCGAGATCGAAGATGCAGAACGCGGCCCCGTGCTCGCGCAGAAGATCGGCCACCTCGTCGGTCCACCAGCTCTCGTCACGGAATTCGAACACGTAGCGGTAACCGGCCGGCAGGGCCTTCAGGAATCCGGCTAGCCGGTCGGGATCGGCGTGCCAGCGCGGCGGGAGCTGGAACAGCACTGGCCCGAGCCGGTCAGCCAGTCGGTCGATAGCCTCGAAGAACCGCCCGGCGCTCCGGTCGGGGTCCTTGAGCTTCTTCATGTGGGTAATGTAGCGACTGGCCTTGACCGCGAAGCGGAACGATTCCGGCACGGCATCCCGCCAGGCCTCCAGGGTGCCCTCCCCGGGCAGCCGGTAGAAGGTCGCGTTGATTTCCACGGTGGAGAAGCGCTCGGCGTAGTACGCCAGCCACTGGCTCGCGGGGAGCCCGTGCGGATAGAAGGCCTCCTTCCAGTGCGGGTAGTTCCAGCCCGATGTGCCGATCCGTACCGTCATGATCTCTCCTCCGTCCCCGGTCGTGCCGAACCGCCTCCCGGGTTCGTCCCGATCTCACCGGAGACTAGCCCATGACCCGCGGCCTCCCTCTTGAAACGGGCGGCCGGCAACCCTAATTCCCGATCCCCCGGCATCACGATGGAGGGTTCCCGAATGAGCCGCATTCACCTGCGCCGTAGCCGACGCCAATCGGACCTGCGTCGCTACTGGGGCGTGATGAGCGTCTCGGAGCGCTTCGAGCAGATCATCGCGTCGATCCTCGGCGTCGTCATCGCCGGGGTGATCGTGCTGGCGCTGTGGGAACTCCTGCGGCTGGTCGCCGAGACACTGTTGCTGCAACACCGGAACGTGCTGGATCACCGGGTGTTCCAGAACCTGTTCGGCGCGATTCTCACCCTGCTGATCGCGATGGAATTCCAGCATTCGATCATCAAGGTCATTGAAAGGCGCGAACACATCATTCAGACCAAGATCGTGGTGCTGATCGCCCTGCTTGCCCTGGCACGGAAGTTCATCATCCTCGATACCGGGACCACCTCGCCGATGATGATCCTGTCGCTCTCCGTCGGCGTGCTGGTGCTCGGCCTCGTCTATTGGCTGATCGAACAGCGCGATGCCGTCGCCCGTGACGACGTAGCGCCGGCCCTACCCGAGGAGAAAGCGGGTTCCCGCCCATCACCCGCATCGGACACACCACTGGAAGACAGGACGAATCCGGGACGCTGACCGTCAGCCCTCCGGGCTCCGGCCCGTGTGACCGCCGAAATATTGCCGAGTCATGCGAAGTACCAGCGGTGACAGCAGCAGGATCGCGATCAGGTTGGGGATCGCGAGCAGCCCGTTGGCAATGTCGCAAAGCGCCCAGATCAGCTCGAGGTTCATGATCGCCCCGAAGGGCAGCAGCAGGCTGAAAAGTCGCCGGTAATGCCGGATCGAACCACTGCCAAGAAGGTACTCGGTTCCCTTCTCCCCGTAATAGCTCCAGCCGATGACGCTGGAAATGGAAAAGAAGAGCAGTGTCACGGTCACCGCGAGCTTGCCTAGATCGGGCACGGCCGCGTTGAAGGCCATGGTGGTAAGCTCCGAGCCGCTCTTGCCCGTTTCCCAGACACCGGTCGTCAGGATGACCAGCGCGGTCAGCGTGCAGACGATCAGGGTGTCGAACAGCGGCGAGTTCATCGCCACCAGGCCCGCCTTGGCCGGATGATCCCCCCGGCTGGCGGCCAGAGCGATCGGCGTGGTTCCCAGTCCGGCCTCGTTACTGAATATGCCACGGGCTACGCCGAACTGGATCACCGCCATCACGCTGGCCCCGGCGAATCCGCCCACGGCCGCCGTTCCGGTGAAGGCATCGTGCACGATGGTGAGCAGTGCCGCAGGAATGGCGGAAGCGTTTATGCCGAGCACGATCAGCGCGCTGCCCACATAGATCAGGAACATCGCCGGCACCAGCCGGGCGACCACGTGGCCGATCCGCCGAATGCCGCCCACGATCACCAGCCAGATCATCGCCGCATAAGCCACGCCGATCAGAAACTTCACTCCGAGGATGTACGTCGGATCGGGCGCGTATCCCGCCAGGTCCCGCAGGGAGAATTCCAGTGTGTCGGCTACCGAATTGGCCTCGACCATGTTGCCGGTCCCCAGCGTGGCAACCACTAGGCATGCGGCGAAGAACTGCGCCATCGGTTTCCAGCGAGGCCCCAAGCCCTGCTCGATGTAGTACATGGGACCGCCGGCGTATTCCCCCGTCTCATTGCGAAACACGCGGTACTGCAGCGACAGCACCGTGGATGCGTAGACGGTGGCCATGCCGACTATGGCGGTGAGCCACATCCAGAGAATGGCCCCTGGCCCGCCCATCGCTATGGCAGTGGCGACCCCGGCGATATTGCCGTTGCCGATCGCCGCGGACAACGCCACGGTCAGCGAGCGGAAATAGCTGAGATCACCCTCGGTCTCTGCACCGCGCTGGCCGAGCAGCCGCAGCGACATCGAGAGTCTGAAGACCTGGATCAGCCGCAGCCGAATGGTGAAATAGACGCCGGTGCCAACCAGCAACACGATGGTGATCGGCCCCCAGACGAAGGCATTCACGGCGTGTACGGCTTCCTGCATGGTTCTCGGTCCTTTCCTGGGCAGATGCTGGTGAAACTAACAACTCGAGACGGTATCCGGCGACGACCGCCCCGCCACCCGGCAGGCCGCCACTCGTTGGTCTACCCTTTTTGCCGATTCCTTCAGTTCGGCAGAGGTTCGACATGAGCAAGATTCTCGTCCTTTACTACTCCATGTACGGCCATATCGAGACCATGGCGAGTGCCGTCGCCGCCGGCGCCCGGGAAGTGGACGGCGCCGAGGTCACGGTCAAGCGTGTGCCGGAGCTGATGGACGAGGAAACGGCGAAAAAGGCCGGGGCCAAGCTCGAGCAGAGCGCCCCCGTCGCCAACCCGAAGGAACTGGCCGACTACGATGCCGTCATCCTCGGCACGCCCACCCGCTTCGGCAACATGGCCGCGCAGATGCGCAACTTCCTCGACCAGACCGGTAGCCTCTGGGCCGAGGGCAAGCTGATCGGAAAGGTTGGCAGCGTATTCACCTCCACCGGCACCGGGGCGGGCAACGAGACCACCATCACGTCGACCTGGAATACCCTGGCACACCTGGGAATGGTGATCGTGGGGACGCCCTACGGCATCCCCGAGATGTTCGACATCTCCGAGCCGCGCGGCGGCGGCCCCTACGGTGCCGGGACGTTGGCCGGTGGCGACGGCAGCCGCCAGCCCAGCCAAAGAGAGCTGACCATCGCCCGCTACCAGGGGCAGCACGTCGCCGGGATCACGATGAAACTGCACGGCTGACACGCGCGCCTCCCCGGGCATCTCCCGGGGCCCCCTGTTCCCCGCCCGGCATTCCGCCTCCGGAGCAGGCAGCCGTGATGGCATCACACCAGGTCGCGGGGGATCTCCACGTCCCAGTTGTCCGAGTGGACCCGCTTGTCCCCTTCCCAGGCGTCGAGTTCGGCATGGATGACGAAGTGGGTCTTCGTCGCGGTCAGCCGGGTACGGGTCACGGTCCGCACCGACCAGTCGCCGCGCCGGTAGCCCCGTTCCCACAGCGTCTCGCCCCTGGGAGAGAGGTAGTCGTAGCCGCGGTAGCTGTACCACTCCAGCGCCTTGCGCTGCATTTCGAGGTCCGCCGGGCCGATATCGATGGTCCCGTCGTCGTTGATCACCTCCAGCGTGGTCTCGTCGGTCTCGAGGTCGCGGGTGACCAGCCACTTGTGACGGCCTGACTCGACCGTCTCGGTGGGCGTGGGCCGGGCTCCCTCGGCCGGCGGAAAGTCGATCCGGGCGTCTTCCTCGTCCCGACGCGGGCGCTCGGGCAGCAGAAGCCGGCTGCTGCCGGTGAAGATCGTCAGGCGGGCCGGCTCCGGCGCGGGCCAAGCCAGGGGCCAGTAGGAAGTCGAAATCGACAGCCGCAGCCGGTGCCCGGCAGGGAACACGTGGGCGATGTGATTGAGCCTGACCGTCACCCGGTAGCGCTCGCCGGGCACCACGGGCTCGGGTGTCTCCGAGCCGTGGCGGTGGGTGAGGTTGAGCAGGCCGTAGGTCACGCGCGTGGCCTTGTCATCCGGCGCGACGTCCGAGAGCCGCACGGCCACCATGGCGACGGGCCGGTCGGAGGAGACGGCCAGTTCGAGCGCCGGGGCCCCGAGGATCTCCATCGGCTGGTCGAGACGACGCGTGTCGAACACCAGGGCACCGCCGTCCTCCTCGCGCTGGTCGTGCGGCAGGTCCGGCGTGGCGGCATACGAGCACCACTTCCCGGCGAACATGCCCACCGACAGCGGTGACTGGATGGACATGATCTTCTCTTCCACCGGGCCCTCGTCCGGTTCGAGCGTGCCGGGCCAGCCCAGCACGAACGGCGCTTTCCGGATGCCGGGCGATGGCCAGCTTTCCTCGCCGACCCAGCGCCCCTCACGCCGCTGGTAGAAGGTCGTCGGCGGCGCCGATTCCTGCATCCAGACACGCAGCATCGGCTCGTCCATGATGTCGGTCTCGATGTCCTTGAGCCATTTATCCCACCAGCGCAGGCATTCCTGGAGAAAGCCGATCGCCGGGCCGGGCACACCCTGGTGTGGGTACTTGTGACTCCAGGGGCCCACAAGCCCCAGCCTTGGCACCCGCAGGTTCTCCATCAGCCGGAAGACCGAGTTGGTGTAGCCGTCGGTCCAGCCGGAGACGGCCATGACGGGACAACGGATCGCGTCCCAGTCCTCGCAGACCGAGCCGTGCTGCCAGTACTCGTCGCGCCGCTGGTGCGTCAGCCACTTCTCCAGCCACAGGCCGCTGCCGTGCAGGCGCTCGAACCACATCTCGCGCCAGCGGTCGCCGACGATCGCCGGGTCGGGCGGCAGCGAGTTGAAGGCGAACATGGTCGAGGCCCACGAGAGATTATCCCCCAGCAGGCAGCCGCCCATGTGGTGCACGTCGTCGGCATAGCGATCGTCGGTCGAGGCGACGGTCACCACCGCCTGGAGCTCCGGCGGGCGCATGGCGGCGATCTGCAGGCCGTTGAACCCACCCCAGGAGATGCCGATCATGCCGACGCGACCGCTGCACCAGGGCTGCGCGGCGAGCCAGCGGATGATCTCCACGCCATCGTCGAGCTCCTGCTGCAGGTACTCGTCCTCGAGCACCCCTTCCGAATCGCCGCTGCCGCGGAGGTCCACGCGGACACAGGCGTAGCCGTGCGCGGCGAAATACGGATGCATCACGTCGTCACGCATGCGGGTGTTGTCCCGCCGGCGGTAGGGGATGTACTCGAGGATCGCCGGCACGGGCGCATTCTCGGCATCCTCGGGCATCCAGATCCGGGCGGCCAGCCGGGTGCCGTCGCTCATCGGGATCCAGACGTGCTCGATCTCGCGGACTGGCTGCGGAAGAGGATCGATGATTCTCACGGCGCCTCCTTCGGTGCCCTTGCTCCGATATCGTGGAATTCCAGCGGCAATCGTTCCAGCAGTTCGTCGTAACGGGCCATCAGGTGCTCATGCGACGGCCCACCCATGAAGATTGCCGCCACCTCGTAGCTGTAGACCTCCTGGCCGGGCATCTCGGACAGCCGCATGCCCTCCTCGACCTCGATCTGGATGCGGGTGCCGGGAAACTCGTGCTCCAGCGAGCGGATCTCGCCGTCGGTGGGCACCCGGGTGACGACCGCATCCTCGAAATGCCGGAGCATGAACTTGATTGCCACTTGGTGAGGCCCTTCCCGGCGGGGAAAGGACGGCTTGCGCCCCAGGGCGAGATCGATGGCCACTTCGTGGTGGGAGGCGCCGGCCACGTCCATGAACAGCGGCGAGTGCGACTGCGAGATCCGGGTGTTGACCTCCAGCAGCCAGATGCGGTCGTGCTCCTGGTCCCAGAAGTACTCGATATTGAACGGCGTGTCGTCGAGTTCCATGGCCGGCACGGCCCGCCGAGTGATCTCGATCATCCGCTCCTGGATCGACTCGGGCAGTTGCGAGGGAAACTCGTAGCGGGCGAACGACGAACCGATGCCGCCTTCGCGTACCGAATCGACCACCCCGTAGACGACAGTCTCCCCGTGGCGCACATAGCCCTCGAGGGTGCACTGCCAGCCGCCGATGGGCTTTTCCAGCGTGCAGTGGAAGGCATCGACGTCGATGGGGATGTCCGAGGGAAGCGTGGCCCGTGCCACGAACCGATCGAACGGTGAGCCGAACAGCGGCAGGCCCGCCCGCAGGCCGGCCAGCGCGGCGTCCAGATCGTCCCGGTTCTCGACGTAGTAGACCATCTGCGAGGAAAAGCCGATGTTGGGCTTGATCCAGAAGGGATAGGTCAACTCGAGCCGAGAAGCGGCGTCCGGATCGAAAGGATCGAGGCTCTGGAACCCGGGGATGTTCTCCGGAATGGCCAGCCCCTGCCGCAATCGCGACCAGTACTTGTGCTCCGCGATCAGGATGCTCTCCAGACTGGGCCCGGGCAGGCCCAGCGCGTCTCGGAACACCACGCGCAGCGCCGGGGTGGGAAAGTCCCAGTGCCCGATCACCGCATCCGGCCGCACCCCGGAATCCCGGATCTCGTCCATCCCCAGTTCGATCATCTCGTCGATGGGATAACTGTCCGGATGGACCACCATCTCGTAGGGAAGCAGCCCGTGGAACACGTAATACTCGGCATGCCGAATGCTCTCGATCTGTTCCCTGTGAAAATCATCCAGACCGATGACAAATACGTGTTTCGCCATGTCGAACCCTCCTCAGAGGGGGCAGGTTGCAATGGATGCCCCTGTATGAGGGTAGATGCTCGGCGACCGGTTTGAGACCCGGAATCAATCGGAACCGATCCGGGCTTGCCGCCCGAGGACCGCCGGCACTAGGATCAAAAGGGATGCCGGACCCGGCAAGCGGGCCAGAACGGGGGATACGACAGTGGACAAGGAAACGGATCTGACCCTGCTGCTCATCGGCGACGTGATGACCGGACGGGGCGTCGACCAGGTCCAGCCGCAGCCCTCCGACCCGGCGCTATACGAATCATGGATACTCGACGCCCGGGGCTACGTGCGCCTGGCGGAACGGGCCAACGGTCCGGTTCCGCGGGACGTGCCGGCCGACTACATCTGGGGCGACGCCCTGACCGCCATCGCCGATTCCCGGCCGGACCGGCGGATCCTCAACCTGGAGACGGCAGTCACCACCGCCGACACCCCCTGGCCGAACAAGGGCATCAATTACCGCATGCACCCGGCGAACCTGGCCTGCCTGAAGGCCCTCGCGCCGGATTGTTGCGTGCTGGCCAACAACCACGTACTCGACTGGGGACGGGAGGGACTGGACGAGACGCTCGACACGCTCGGGAACGCCGGCATCCCCACGGCCGGTGCCGGCCGGGACATCGACCGGGCATCGAGCCCGGCGACCCTGCCCCGCCCCGACGGCGGGCGGTTGCTCGTCTTCGCCGTGGGGCTGCCCGACAGCGGGATACCCGCCGACTGGGCCGCCGGACCGGGACTGGCCGGGGTGAACTGGTTGCCGGATTGCGGCCCGGACAGTGTCGCCCGCCTCGCGGAACACATCCACACGGTTCGCCGTCCCGGCGACCAGGTGCTGCTGTCGATTCACTGGGGCGGGAACTGGGGCTGGGAGATTCCCGAGGCGCATCGCACCTTCGCCCACGCCCTGATCGACCGGGGGGTGGTCGACCTGATCCACGGACACTCCTCGCATCACCCGAAAGCGATGGAAGTCCATCGCGGACGCCTGATCCTCTACGGTTGCGGGGACTTCATCAACGACTACGAGGGCATCGGCGGCCACGACCCCTTTCGGGGCGAGCTCTCGCTCGCCTGGTTGCCGACGCTGCGGGACGGCCGGCTCACCGCCCTGCGCATGCTGCCGTTTCGCATGCGCCGGTTCCGCCTGAATCACCCGTCGGAAGAGGAAATCGACTGGCTGAGCGACACCCTGAACCGAGAAGCCGGTCGCTTCGGGGCCGCTGTGCGCCGGCACGATAGCGTGCTGGAACTCGACTGGGCCGGCGACTGATCGAAGCCCGGGCCTGGATCAGCCTCCGGCGAGCCAATCCCTGACCTGCTGTGGCGTCGGCATCGAGCCGCTGTGAACCACCTCGCCGTCGATTGCCACCCCGGGGGTGGACATCACCCCCATGGCGAGGATATCGGCGATGTCCTCCACCTTCTGCAGCTCGACCGCCACGCCCTGCTCCTCGGCGATTTCCGCGATCAGGTCATAGGTACGCTGGCAGTTGGCACAGCCACTGCCCAGGATCTGGATCGTCTTCATCTCTTTTCTCCCTTCAGTCAGCAACAGCTTGACTTTTCGGATGTTTCTCCGCAGCAGCCTCCCTGCTCGCCACCGGAGCCACGCATCGCACGTGACATGCAGCTATCCAGCGGCTCGCCCTCGAGCACCGCGTCGATCATCCCCGACGCCCGTTCCCATGATTCGCCGGCCACGGTCCGTGCGAGATCGACGGTCTCCCGGATCTGGTGATCGGGCACGCCGCGCTCGGCGAGCCGCCCGATCATTTCCGCGGTTCCGGACGGGCAACGTGCCGCCACGGCGGCCGACAGGGCCGCGATATCGAGAATGACGGGATTGAGTCCCTTTTCTTCGCTCATCAGTTGCTCCTCAGGCAATCAGGTTGAATGTCCAGCCGACCAGGATGAAGGCCACGGCCAGAACGACGGCGAACAGCGCGAGCGCGGGCCAGCGGATCACCTTTCTCAGGATCAGCATCTCGGGCAGGGAAAGCGCGGCGACGCTCATCATGAACGCCAGCGTGGTGCCGACGGCCGCGCCCTTGCCCAGCATCGCCTCGGCGACCGGAATGATGCCGGTGGCATTGGCATACAGCGGGATACCCAGCAGCACCGCGCCCGGCACCGCCAGCCAACTGCCCTGCGTACCCAGATAGTCGGTGACCCAGTCCCCGGGAACGAAGCCGTGGAAGACCGCGCCAACGGCGATACCGATGACCACCCACTTCCAGATACGCCGCACGATCTCCTTGACCTCGGCGACGGCGAAACGATGTCGCCCCGACCAGCTCCGATCGGGCTCCTGCGGCTGGGTCTCGCCCATCTGGATCTTCCAGACGTAGTCCTCGACCCAGCGCTCGGCCCGGAGCCACTGCATGACCACGCCGCCCACCCAGGCGACCGTCACGCCGGCGGCGACGTACAACAGGGCCAGTTCCCAGCCGAGAATCCCGATCAGCAACACCACCGCGATCTCGTTGATCATGGGACTGGCGATCAGAAACGAGAAGGTCACGCCCAGCGGAATGCCCGCCTCGACGAATCCGATGAACAACGGCACCGAGGAGCAGGAACAGAACGGCGTCACCGCCCCAAGGGTGATCGCAAGTAGCCGTGCCAGCCAGCGGGGCTTGCCGCGCACATAGGCCCGCACCCGCTCGGGGCTCATCAGAGCGCGCAGCAGTCCCATCACGTAGATGACCACCACCAGCAGGAAGAAGATCTTCGTCGTGTCCATGACGAAGAAATGCAGCGCGTCGGCGAAGCGCTCGCCTTCGGTCAGGCCGGGGACGCCGTAGACAAGGGTGTCGGCCAGCCAGTCGAACATGGCTTATTGCATCGCCGCCGCTTCGATCTGGGTAAACGCGCGGCTGATGTTGGTGCGGTGCCAGTTGTCGAAATGCTCGAGGTGTTCGAAGCGCGGCGCGTCGGACAGGCGGTCCACGGTGGACTGCAACCCCTCGAAGTTGTCGACCGCGGCACCGATCTCGGTCACCAGGAAGTCGAGGTAGTCACCGGTCTCGGCGCGGGCCTGGGTCAGGTCGGTCACCTGCCCGTGGCCGGGCACCACGTGTTCGGGGTCGAGTTTTTCCATCGCGTGGAAGGCCTTCTGCCAGGAAAGCACGTCCGACCAGGGGTGGATGCCCAGCATCCGGTCGACGTAGACCATGTCGCCGGTGAAGACCGTCTCCTGTTCGGGCAGCCAGACCACGATGTCGCCGGGGAAGTGGGCATCGCCGAACCAGATGAGCTGGAATTCGGTCCCGCCGATTTCCAGGGTCTGGCGATCAGCATCGATCGGATCGGCCGCGCACGTCGGCTCCGTGCCCTCGAACCGCTCACCCAGCACCTCCTCCAGACGGCGGACGTGCTGGTCGGCGTATTCCTTCTGCGTGGCGACCGTGCGAGCCAGGGCGACGATCTCCGCGCCCTGCTCGGCGAAATGACCGTTGCCCAGCCAGCGATGGTCCTGGCTGCCGGTGTTGATCACATGCGTGACCGGCTTGTCGGTGATCGTGTCGATGGCCGCGTCGATCTTCTCGGCACCCAGACGCGAGGCGCCCGAATCGATCAGCACCACGCCATCACGGGTGACCACGAAACCGAGGTTGTTGTTCAGCGCGTCGTTCTCCGCCGTCCGGCCCGTGATCGGCCCGACGATGGCGTAGACGTCATCGGCCACCGGGGTGGCCTTCGGCTCGTAGGCCTGCACGAGCCCGGCGAGGCCGAGGCCCAGCAGGGCCACCAGGGAAACAAGGGGCTTTTTCATGGTTGATTCTCCTTCCGGGAAAAGGTCAGGCCGAACAGGCCGCTCCGGGGCGTTCGGTCATGGAAACGAGCCGCTCGCGATCCTCGCGGAACGGTGACTGATCTCGGACACCGGCAAGCGTCTCTTCAAGAACCGCTCGCGCCCATTCGGGCAAATCCGGCGAGAGGCGGTAATGGACCCACTGGGCCCGTCGCTCCCCCACGATGACACCCGCCTGGCGCAGGTTGGCGAGATGACGGGAGACCCGTGGCTGATCCTCGTCGACCACGTGCTGCAACTCGCAGACGCACAAAGTGCCGTGATCGGCCATCAGCATGGCCAAACGCAGGCGTGTCGGGTGGGACAGGACCCGGTAGAAATCGATTGGCGACATGGTTTATTCCACCGCTGTCATATGTCTTTAATGGAATATGCCATACAGTGCATGCAAACATCCACCCGGTCAACCCATTCGAAGGAATCCCCCATGCAGCAATCCCGTCGCGTCCTGTTCGTCTGCATCCGCAACAGCGGCCGCAGCCAGATGGCCGAGGCCTTTCTCAACGATCTCGGCGCACCCGAATTCGTGGCGGAAAGCGCCGGCGTCGACCCCCACCCGATCGACCCGGGCGTCATCCGGGTCATGCAGGAGGCGGGCTACGACCTGTCGAAGGCGCAGTCCGACCGCATCGTCGACTTCTTCCGGGAAGGACGGCTGTACGAACAGGTCATCTACGTCTGCGAGCGCGGCGTGGAGGCTGGCTGTCCCGTGTTTCCCGGCGTGCGGCGGACCCTGCACTGGCCCTACCCCGACCCAGCGGAACTGGCGGGAAGCGAAGCAGAAAGGCTCCGGGAACTGCGGCGGATCCGGGACCGGATCCGCGCAAGGGTCGAGCAGTGGCTCGAGGAGAATGCCACCAGGCCGGGTAACTGATCCGCCCGCCCCGGTCAGTCGGCTTCCCGGTCGATCCCGCAACAGGGCGTCGCTGTCTCCACGCCCTGCAACACCGCACCGGTGACCGGGTTGGGCCGGTAGGTCGTGCAGCCCTTCAGCCCCAGTTCGAAGGCGCGCCGGTAGATGCCCTCGAAACGACCGAACGGCAGTTCCTCGGGCACGTTGATGGTCTTGGAGATCGCGCTGTCGACGAACGGCTGCAGCGCGGCCTGCATGGCCAGGTGGGCCTCGGGCGCCAGGTCCTCGGCCTCGACGAACGCCGATGGCAGGTCTCGACCCGGATGCCGTTCCTGCCACAGCGCACAGGCGCGATCGGCCATTTCCCGCTCCCGCGGCTCGCCCCGGGCATCGAGTATTCGCCGGCCGACACGAAAACGGAACACCGGCTCGATCCCGGAGGAGACGTTGTCCGCCAGCAGGCTGATCGTCCCGGTCGGAGCGATGGCCGTCAGGTGGCTGTTGCGGATGCCGTGCCGGGCGATGCCGTCGCGGATGTCGGCCGGCAGGGAACGGACGAACGGGGCGTCCAGGTACGGCTCGCGATCGAGGAAGGGAAACCCGCCCTTCTCCCTGGCCAGGCCAACCGACGCACGATAGGCCGCGTGAGTGATGGTGCGCATGACGGTCGCGGCGGTTTCGCGGGCAGCCTCCGAATCGTAGCGCTGGCCGAGCAGGATCAGGGCATCAGCCAGGCCGGTGATTCCCAACCCGACGCGGCGGCTGCCCCGGGCCTGCTCGGCCTGGGCGGTCAGCGGGAACCGGGAGACGTCGATCACGTTGTCCAGCATGCGCACCGCGACCGTGGCGGTCTCGGTGATCGCCGCGAGATCGATGGCGGCCTCGGGCTCGAAGGGATGGCGCACGAAGGTGGCGAGGTTGATCGAGCCCAGGTCGCAGGCGCCGTAGGGCGGCAGGGGAATCTCGCCGCAAGGGTTGGTGGCGGTGATCCGCTCCCGGTAGCCAAGGTTGTTGGACTGGTTGATGCGGTCGACGAACAGAACGCCGGGCTCGGCGTGGTCATAGGTCGCCCGCATGATCCGCTCCCACAGCCGACGGGCCGGCACTCGTCGCAACACCCGGCAGGACACCGGGGAGTCGAAGCCCGGCCAGCGCCGCTCCACGGTATCGCCATCGTTTCCGTCCAGCCTGCCGGCCGGGAACACCAATGGCCAGTCGTCGTCGGCATCCACCGCCGCCATGAAGGCATCATCCACGAGTACCGAGAGATTGAAGCGAGTCAGCTCTCCGGGCTGGCGCTTGGCCTCGATAAAGGTCTCGATATCGGGATGGTCGACGCGCAGCGTCGCCATCATCGCGCCACGGCGGGCGCCGGTGGAGAGGATGGTGGCGCAGGCCGCGTCCCAGATGCGCATGAACGACACCGGGCCCGAGGCGATGGTGCCGCTGTGCCGGGCCGGCGTGCCCGCCGGGCGCAGGGTGGAGAAATCGTAGCCGACGCCGCCGCCCTGCTGCATGGTCAGGGCGCCCTCCTTCAGGCCATCGAAGATCCCGTCGAGGGAGTCCTCGATCGTTCCCATCACGAAGCAATTGAACAGCGTTACCTGCCGCTCCGTGCCCGCCCCGGCCAGGATCCGCCCGCCGGGCAGGAAGCAAAAGTCGTGGAGGATCTCGGCAAACCGCGACTCCCAGTCGTCGGGGACGGCCTCCACGGCGGCCAAGGCCCGGGCGACCCGCTCACGGGACGCAACCAGGTCCCGCTCGCCCGGCTGGCGGTAGCGGGATTCCCAGATCGTCCGGCCGATCTCGCTGGAAAAGGTGTCGCCTGCCATGCCCCGAGGATAGGAGACGGCAGGCAGAACCGCAGGGGGTCAGACGTAGCGCATCACCAGGTCGTGCAGGCTCTTCGCGCCACTCTTGCGGACGTGCTTGACGATCGCCTCGTAGCCGGCGGCGACCTGCTGGTCGCGCGGCAGCGCCTGCTCGACCTTGACCACGCGCTCGTAGACCTTCGACCACTCGGCGACCGCCTCGCGCTTGGGCATCATGCGCACCGAGCTGTAGGCATCGATCACGCCCTTGCTGTTGCGATGAGGCGCGACCCGGGCAAGCACCCAATAGTTGTCGCCGTTCTTGCAGCGGTTGTTGACGAAGCCGTAGAACTCCTCGCCGCCTTCGATGATTTGCCACATGGCGTAGAACACCGCACGCGGCATGCCGGGATGCCGGATAATGCTGTGCGGCGCACCGACCAGCTCGTCACGGGTGTAGCCGGAGATCCGGGCGAAGGTGGGATTGGCGAAGGTGATTACCCCCCGGGCGTCGGTGCGCGACTGGATGGTGTCGTGCGGCGAGAGGAGGACCTCGTGGCCGGTGACCGTGCGATCGATCATGCAAAGCTCCTTGGCAAGCCGGCGCATCCGCCGCGCCGGTGGGTTACCGATGCATCCTACGACCCGACTCGGGTCGCCCACAAGGGCGAGGAAAGGTCACGCATTGTACAAACCTTCGGCAATGAGCGGCGAATCGCGGACATCATCCGGACACCTGACAAACTCCCGGGAACATGGCCGCGCTGGTAGAACGCCGCTTCAGTGCCCACCGTCGGCATGCCCTGCCCCCTCTTCCAGGGCCCCGTCGAGTAGCAAACGGACCGCCTGGTCGGGATCGGATTCACTGGTCAGATAGCCCCGAGCCCCCATGCCCGCCAGGCGATCGATCAGTCCTTCGCCAAGGCCCTGGCTGATCAGCGCATCGATACCGTCGAGCGGATGCGGTTCGCGGCCCCGGGACTCGTGGAACGACTGCTCGCGTGGCAGCTCCAGCATCTCGCGCCCGAGGATGTCCCCGCCGTCGACTTCGTAGATCCAGAAGCGGCGGCAACGCCCGGCATGCGAGGTAACGGTGCGGCGATTCTGGCTGGTGACGGCAATCTTCATCGGTTGTCCTCCCGGATTTCCAGGACATCGCCGACTCCCATCGAGATGACCCGTCCGGGGAAGCAACGCCGGAAATGGCAGACGGCCTCGATGCCCGTGCAGTGATTGGCGCCGAGGATCTGCACATCGACACGCGACAGGATCTCGGCGGTTTTCTCCATCCGCTCCGGGCCGGAGCGCAGCAGGTGCATGCCCCCGACCAGCGCGTGAACACGCGACTCGCCGGTAAGCTCGGCGACTCGTTCGAGCGTGTTGACCACCCCGGAATGCCCGCATCCGAGAATCACCACCACCCCCTTGACCGTGCGCAAGAACAGCGCCTGGTCGTCGGGAATCGTGTCCTCCTCGCGGCATGCACTGTCGCGGAAGAACGGGCCGCCGGTGTCCTCGTAGTCGTTGCGGCGGGGAATGCGACCGGTCACCGACAGGCCGGGGACGATCTCGGTCGCCTCGTCGGTGAAGATCATCTCGCCCACCCGGGCGGAAAGCTCCTCGGCCGGCGGCAGCCCGGAACTGATGTCCTTGCCGTTGCGGTTGAACTTGGCATCGAGTGCGGCGGGGTGCAGGTACAAACGCGTGTCCGGGTTGCGCGCCAGCACCGGCATGAGTCCGCCGGTATGATCGTAGTGACCGTGGCTGAGCACGATCGCGTCCAGGCCGTCCAGCGAGATGCCCAGCCGCTCGGCGTTGGACTCCAGCACGAGGCCCTGCCCGGTATCGAACAGGACCCGCCTGCCATCCGCCTCGACGAGAAACGACAAGCCGTGTTCACCCAGCAGGCCTCGCCCGGCCGCGGTGTTCTCTACCAGTGTGGTGACTTTCAGGTACTCGATCATGGGGGACATCCAATTTGTTTATACGTTATAAGGTAACACTCACGCACAATCATGCAATACCTTCCGGAACCCGGCGCTACCTGAGTCCCCCCTCCTCCACCAGCCTGGCATGGATCCGCTCGGCCATCTCCCGGTAGCCCGCGGCATTCAGATGCACCTGGTCGGACTTGTACTTCGGCGTTCTCAGCAGGCTCGCAACCATGCCGTCCATCAGGACGACACCATGCTCTTCGGCCAGTTCGTCGTAGAAGGGCGCGGAGTTGGAGAACAGCGACTTCTCCGGCACGCTCAGCAGCAACACTTGCACGTCGCGATCCTGCGCCATCTCGATCATCCGGGAGAGGTTGCGCTTTGCCTCGGCCGGACTGCCGTTGCGCAGGATGTCGTTGCCGCCGAGCAGCAGGATCATCAGACCCGGATCGGTCTCGTCGAGCACCGCGGGCAATCGCTCCATCCCCTCGGCAGTCATCTCGCCGGAAACCCCCGCATTGACCACCGGATGACCGGACAATTCGGCCAACCGCGCCGGGTAGCTATCCTCAGGGGGCGCTCCCACTCCCTTGGTCAGACTGTCGCCGAAGGCCAGGATCACTTCATCCGATCCCAGCGGTTCCAGGGACCCGCTGCCGCACCCCGTCACGAGCAGCGCGACCAAGAGAGCCACCGACCAACCAGCACCGAGCCTCGATCGAGTCCCCTTCCATCCAACGGCGTCGTTCGACCAGAGGATAAATTTCATCATTTTTCCCTCGCTGTTCGCTTGGGGTCCCGGCGGAGCCCGCCTCACCCTTGCCAGCCCCCGGGGTGCACGGAAGTTGTTGTCTTTCTGTGCTATTACCCATGTCTGGGATAAACGGTTTCCGTCCGCATGGCTTCGCTCACATGTGAGCAGAAATCACCCAGAAGCATCTGTCTCGTTCGACAGATGGAATCCGATTATCCAGCCTTCCAACACCTTGGAGGAAGCGCACCATGACACAGACAAGACACTTTCGAGACCTCGCTGCCTGCACACTGGCTGTCGCCCTGGCCGGCGCCACCTCGGCAACACTCGCCGCCGAATCCGAAACCGAAAAGCAGCCCCGCTCCGGCCCCGGAATGATGCAGAACGGTGGCCCCGGTGGCGCCTATGGACCTGGCCATGGTTACGGACCGGGCATGATGCAAGGCTACAATCCCCGCGGTGCCCAGGGACCGGGCATGGCGCCCGGCTACGGACCCCGCGGTGGCCAGGGACCGGGCATGATGCCCGGCTACGGACCTGGCGGGAGCTATGGCCCAGGCATGATGCAGGGCTATGGGCCCGGCGGTAACTACGGACCGGGCATGATGCAGGGCTACGGGCCCGGCGGTAACTACGGACCGGGCATGATGCAGGGCTACGGACCCGGCGGTAACTACGGACCCGGCATGATGCAGGGCTACGGACCCGGCGGTAACTACGGACCCGGCATGATGCAGGGCTATGGGCCCGGCGGTAACTACGGACCCGGCATGATGCAGGGCTACGGACCCCACGGCCAGGGACCAGGCATGATGCAGGGCCAAGGCTATGGGCCCGGCGGCGGTTACGGCCCGAACGGAAGCAATCTCACCGAGCGGCAACGCCAGCGCCTGCAGGACATCCAGCAGGAGCACCAGGAAAAGAACTGGAAGCTCATGGAAAAGATGCAGGAAGAGCAGCAGCGCCTCTACCGGCTCAACCAGGCCCCGGAGCCCGATTACGACGCCATCGAGAAGTCCACCAGGACACTCGGCGAGCTTCGCCAACAGATGGCCGAGCAGCAGATCCAGATGAGAAGGCGCATCCAGGAGGCTCTCAACGAGGGGGAATGAACCGTCCGGCACAGGTCGACACCAATACTGATCGGCCGGTGAAGTAGCCTTCCATGCGAACCGGAGAGCCGCCCATGATGAGGCGACTCTTCTGGGTTTGGTCTAGCGAAAAACCTGCCCGATCAGCTCTCGAGCCGGCGTTTGCGCTCCTCGAACTCCTCGTGATCGATTTCCCCCCGGGCGTAACGCTCGCGCAGCAAGTCCAGCGCACTATGCCGAGATGGCGACGAGGCATCCGATCTCGAATGTGATCCGGACGGCGTAATCAGCCACTTGATCAGCACGGCAATCGCAACGATCAGTAGCACCCAGAGCAGCACCATCAGAATCCAGCCGACTCCGTAACCCATGCCGGCATGCGGCATCCCGTTGTAACCCCATTCATACATGCTCTGTCTCCTTTGTTGGTTTATAGCGACACCGCGGCGGGTGACGCCGGTTCGAAAGCCCTGTTGCGTCAATCCCGGCACACCCGGAAAGATGAGACAGACCCCACGATTTGATTCAACGACGTGAGGAAAGTGGATACCGCGATCACCACACACAGGAAGTCAATGGCGCGAGCTTCATGGACAGCATCATGAAGACTCCCCACAAAGGTAGTTCAATTCAAACGAGCCCGGTGCGGCCGGGACCTACAGCGCGGGCACGAGGAGAAAAACCCGAGGCTCATGGAGCAGGTGCCGGAAAAGCAACAGGCCTTATCCCGGACAATCAGACTAGGCGCCCCGGCCGGAATACACTCGAGCCGCCCCATTCGGCGGCGCGAGCAATTTGTGCCAGGCAAATGAGAGAGCTCCGGTTGCAGACCCCGCGTCGCTTGCATAAATGGCCAAAGAACCGAATCGCTGCGCCGCATCATGAAAACCCGCTATGATGCTGCGGTCTTTCAATACCATTCAACAGGGAAGTGACAAATGATGAAGGCATATCCAGGAGTCTCTATCGCCGCAGGCGTGTTCTCGATGGCGACGCTGCTCGGAGGCACCCTCACCGCTCCCGTCGTTCTGGGCGCGGACAGTCTCACTCACCCGCTGGTCGACAACCCGTCGTCCTTCCTGGTACGTGACTCGAGAGTCCTCGAGCGCGGCGAGACTCTCCGGGACATGCTTGGCCGCCTCGACCCGATCAACGCGCTCGACGGCACGTCCTACCGGGTCTACCTCCTGGAGATGGACACCGGGAAGAACACCCACCTGCAGGTACGCAGCGACAACTTCGCCCCGTCGATGGCCCTCTACGCCCCGGACGGCACCCTGCTGGAACACGCCCGCACCGACGGCCCCGATGCACGCGAGCTGCACCTGCTCCACCAGGCGGTCCGGAAGGGCTCCTACCTGGTCGTGGTGGGCAACAGCCGCAGCGGCCGCTTCGGCTCGTTCGAGCTCTCCGCGGGTGAACTGGCCGGCGTCACCGCGCTCGACTTCCCGGACGAGACGAGCGGACAACTGATCGCTGCCGGCCCGCGCCACCCCGGCACGGGAGCCGCCGTGACCCGTTACACGCTCGATCTGGCGGAGCCGACCGTCATCGATCTGCGCGTGGACAGCCACGACTTCGATACCTTCCTCACGCTCTCGGCACAGAACAGCCCGCGGACCCTCGCCGAAAGCGACGATTGGCGCGGCTCGACCTCCGGAACCGGCTCACGGATCATCCGCCCGCTCGAGGCCGGCACCTACGACATCGCGGTCACCGGCTACGAGACGGACAGCCAGGGCGTGTTCTCGCTCCAAGTCGGTGAAAGCCATATTGCGGAATCGGCCGACTTCCGCCCCGGCAACCCCTACGACGGCCTGATGACCGCGGACCTCGAACCGATCGCGGCCACGGGGCGCACCGGCAAGCCCCTGCCTTTCACGGTAAGCGAGCCGAGCCTGCTCGATGCCACCATGCGCTCCGACGACGTCGATTCGATCCTGGTGATCACCGACGAGCAGGGGCGCGTGCGCGCCGAAGACGACGACTCCGGCGGCAACCTGGACGCCCGGGTGCTGGTCAACCTCGAACCGGGCGACTACACGCTCTGGGCCAGTGGCTACGCCGAAAACGGCGTCGGCCCTTTCCGCCTGGAAACCCAGCTCGTCCCCGCATCCGATGTCACGGTTCATAAAGAGCGACTCTCGAGCACGGACCCGGTCGACGAGCGCCGCCAGACCCCGTCGCGCGAGCACCTGTTCGAGGTGGAGGATCGCTCGCAGTTCGTGCTCGAACTCCAGTCCACGGCCTTCGACGCCTACCTGGTGCTCGAGGACGACTCCGGCAACGTGGTGGCCGAGAACGACGACTTCGCCGATTACACCACCGATGCCCGTATCGCCCGGGAACTGGCGACGGGAACCTACCGCGCCATCGCCACCAGCTACGCCCCGCAGGAATCCGGCGAGTACACGCTGTCCATTCGGCGCGTGACTCCCTGACCGACCTCTGCACGGGTTCAGGCCTTGCGAAAACGCCCGGTCACGCAATGCGCGACCGGGCGTTTACTTGCATAGACCCGTTTCCCGGGCGGAAATGCGGCCGTGTCAGCCGGCGCGAGCCAGATCCCGGGCGTGGGACACCGCGTCATCGAACACCGCGGTCTCGTAGAGCGTCTCCGACTCGCCCGGGAAGGCCATTCGTCCGTTCGACGAACCCTTCCTGGGCCGGACCGAGGGCCTCTGCACCAGGAACATCCCGTCGGCGGCCTGCTCGACGGTGATCTTGCCGTTACGGTAGTAGCCCCGATCTGCGTCCATCATCTCTGCCATGGCTGAAGTACCTCTCGATTGTCGACATGGCGCCGCCGAAACAGGCAACGCATCGTCATGCGCGGGAAACGTCCCGACCCGCCATTGCCCGATCGGGCCCCGCACACCCACCTTATGACAAACCGCTCGGGCACGTTATCCCCCTGTCAGACCACCAACGTCCTGCCGAGGCCCCGAAAACCGCGTCATCGCGCTGTTTGAGGGCCGGCATGAACGTATCTAATCTAGTTGCCGGGCAAAAGGGAACACGGCTTCGTTCACCCGGCAAGGCGCCCGCTGTCACGCCATGAGGACCGCCTGCGGTCTCAGGAAACCTCAATCGATCACCACCGTGCGGTAGCCAATCGGGCGGATCTGTCCACCATGACGATTCGGGGCCGAGAAGCTGCCCTCGACAGAAACCGGGCCACTCTGCCGACGGGTCGTCTTGCGGTCACCGTCGATCACGCCCCGACGCTCGTCGCGGATCAGCTCCCAGTCGGTGACATGCAGCTGCGCGCGGCCGGAAAGCTCGAACTCGCCCACGACCTCGGCTCCGGTGAGCTCATGGACGGTCACCGTGCCTTCCAGATCCCCGGTAAGAAGGCGGGTCTGTCCGCGGAATGCCGTGCCCTTAACCGAACAGTCCACCTGATCGGCCACCTGCGCGAGAATCGGCATGGCCTGCCCCGTCGCACCGCTGACCCCGATGCGCTCCATCAGGCGAGGAAGCTCCCGTCGACGGCGCTCGCAGGCCTGTTTTTCCTGCGCCTGCCGGCGCGTCTCGGCGGTCGTGCGCGGTGGCGGATAGGGGATGTCATGAAACGTCCCTTCCCAGCTCGTGTGGAACCCGGCGATCGTCGGCACGGGGTCCGATGGGTCGTGCCCGTCGCCGGGTGGACTCGCGAACGCCCGAGCGGGATAGACACCGCCCTCCTCCAGATCCTCGGCCGTCGTGCCGGGCAATTGGATGACCAGGGCGGCGGCACTGTTCTCCCCCCAGCCCACCAGGCCGCGGTGCCGCGTCAGACGTGGCGGCGGCAGGATTCCGCTCTGCCACGTGAATGCCTGCGGCGAGTACAGATTGAGCACCACGTCGGCCGGGGTATCGTCAGGCGGGCGCATGATGTCGCCCATGCCCTGCATGGCTCCCGCCAGTTCCATCAGCTCCCGGCGCTGCTCGGGCGACATCTCGGCCGGGTCCACCCCGCCCTGCCCGGCCAGCCGGTCGAGCCCGCTTTCCTCGATACGACGTTTCATCGCCTCGGCGCGTGCGCGCATGTCCCGCTCGATCTGATCCCGATCGGCCCGGCCGGTCATCCACGCGCCGGTCATGTCCAGTGCCGCAATGTGATGACTGCAGGCGTCTCCACCATCGGAGACCAGCCCATTGAACCGCATGCTCGCCTGCCCCGGGCGACGCAGCCGGTCGGGATCGATCCGGTCGGGATGGAAGCGATCGGCCGCCGGGAAGTGCTCCTGATCCAGCGCCGCCATCATGGTGCGAGCGGTACAGGAATCGACGGGATCAAGAGTGATGGTCAGCGTGTAGTCGCGCCGCTCGGTCTTCACCGGGTCCGGCGCGACATTGGCCACCCGGACAGCCAGCCGGTAGGGCTCGTCCCGGCCGGACAAGGCGGTGCGATAGACGTTGCGCTTGCCACCGGCATCCACACGCCGGTCCAGCCGCTGCCCGTCGACGACCAGATGCAGGTCCTCGTGGTCCTCCTCGAAATCGATCCTCACCCCGGCGGTCTCACCGGGCGGTACGCGGATCTCGATCTTCTTAAGCCGGGTCGCCATCGGCGGCAGGCGGCCATCATTTGATCGCTCCAGCCGCTCACCGGTGAACCGCAGTTCCAGGCGCGAGACACCGTCGGCGGAGAAGAACCTCGGGCCGTCCAGCCGCTGGCGAACGAACTCGGGGTAGGCGTCGTACAGTCCGTCCTCGTGCCATTGGGTCAGCGCCCGATGCACTCCCTCGAGTCCGTTGTGGGCCGAAAGATCCTCGCTGAGGACGGCATCCAGGTAAGCCACCCCGTCGGTCGTGCCGGTGTAGTCGCCGAGAAAGTCCCAGAAGTACCAGCTGCCGTACTTCCATGAGGGTTCCTCGCCACAGTCCTCGTCCGGCTTCCGGTGCAGCGTCCGATCGTAATACCGATGTTCGACACCCGGCTCCAGCATGCTTCCCCACTTGCGCGCCGCGGTCAGATGCACGTGGGTGGCCGAACCCTCGGTAAACCAGTCCAGCCCATCCGAAGTCGTCATACCCTCGTACCCGTGCTGGATGGCATGGAACATCTCGTGAACGGCCACGTAGGGACTGGATGCTCCTCGCGGAGTCATCCCTCGCACCGGTGCCAGTTCCCGGTCCCAGGAAAGATTCAGGCGCAGGAGATAATGCCGCGGTGAATAGTAGCCATGCGCGAAGAGGATGCTGTCGAGACCGGCACAGTAACCCGGACCGCAACCCGCCGGGACACCGAGTCCCATGGTGTCGACTTCGTCGTCCAGCGGCGTGATGACGGGACCACCGAAGCCCATGCCCTTGAGCCAGACGCTGGCCTTCTCCAGCAGGGCCGCGGTGCGCCCCCGCAGCGATTCCGGGCCGACTTGATCGCAGACATCCCATCCCCGATCGATCTCTCCGGCCAGCTTGTCGCGAAGGTGGTCCCGGTATGCCTGCGACCCGCCGTGTCGAGACACCTGACGTTTCAGGTAGCAGTCCGGAACCATGTCGAGCATCGAGTCGATATGGGCTTCCCGACCCGCCGCATCGGCAACCAGCAAGTCCTGAAGCGAGCGGGTGCAACCAGCCGACCACTCCGTGCCCATCCAGCCTGTCCGCGCCTGTCCCTCGGTAATGGGCAACAGGCCAAGCAGCGACGCGGCCAGCAGAATCGACACCCCCCGACGCCCGATAGTGCTCGAAAGATCCTTCATCCCACGCTTCCCTCCCTGAAATGGGGCGTCGTACCTGCCATGATGCATAAACGCATCTTGACGGGCATTCCCCTGAATGAGGGATAGCATCCGCCGTAGAACCTGTCAGCCTGAAACCTCGACCGTCGTCACGTGAATCCGCAGGGAGGCAACCGATCATGCTTCGACTATCCGCGATTTCCACACAGCCGATACGACGTTGGCTTGTGGTGCTGGCCGTCGTCGTTCTGCCCACGGCCACGGCCCTGTCGGGAGAAAGTGCAGACGGCTTCCGCTACGTGCTGCACAGCGCCTCGCCCTCACCGAGCCGGCTGAGCGCCGACCCGACGACATTCGATCGCGTGGTCGAGAGATGGATCGCCCAAGGCCCCGGGCAGAGCCTGATGTTCCGCGAGGAGAACGAGCAGGATCCCGAGCGGGCGACGCTCGCCCTGGGTGAACGACGCATGGGCCTGACGGTCCCGCACTGGGATCTCGACAAGTCACCCGGCGACAAGTCGGGATGGACCAGTTACGGCAAGGCGATCGATTATGAGGTCTTCGACGTGGAGATCGAGCGCGGCGAGAAGGACCGGCCGATCGCCGGCAGCACGGCCTCTCATTACCGGCTGAACGCGTCGGTCGTGAGCAAGGACGAGCGCTCCATGGTCCCCACCCGGCAGACACTCGAGAGCGACCTGTGGGTGCACGAGGACAAACCGTTCGGCTTCGCCCCCTTCGCCACCCAGGGCATGTACGGCGACCCGCGCCTGTCCGCCGCCTTGCGGGAACGGCTGGGCGACTTGGGCTTGGTGGTGCGTGTGGAGAGCCGTCACACCAGCCAGCCGATCGACGAGAACGGCGAACCGCTACGCGATCCGCGCGAAGACGGGCACGTGGCCTGGGTGAGCGACCTCGAGCCCGCACCGGTACCGCAGATCGACCTGCCGCGGATCGACCCGACGACGTTCCGCGAACTGCGCCGCATCTCGCGCGAGCAATCCGACTCGATCTGCAAGACGGTGGACGCCGGCAAAACCCCGGCAGTCTTTCGAAGGCGACTGGACGACGAGCAGCTCGCCGCCTTCATGCCCGCCGTGCGCGAACAGTGCGTGAGCTACCGAAAACGGCAGGGCAACTGAATGGTATCGCCGGAGCCGGCAACGACCGGTCAGAAACCGTAGCCGAACAATCCCAGGACGCCCAGCACTATCAGGTAGCCGGCCACGATGTAGTTGAGCAGCTTCGGCAGAATCAGAATCGCGATACCGGCGATCAGGGTGAGCAGCGGGGCAATCTCGATGTGAAACGTCATGAGTGACATTCTCCAGGTCGATGAAGGCAAGAGCCGGGGGAACGCGGTTCGGCACCGGTTCGAGCGATACACTTCGAGCGGTTCGTGCATGTTCCAGAGTGAGACTAGCACCCGCCGGCAAATTCGCCCCGAGACGGGTGAATGATCAACGCCCCCCACCGACACCGGGGCATGGCGGCCCTTGACCCCGAAACCTGCCCAACTGAGACTCGGGATGGCAGCAGCGGGAAAAGGAAAATATCGGTGTTTTGCTACTTTGGCTTCGGGTCGAATCTCGATCTGGTTTCCCTGCAGGCAAAGGGGGTCCGTCCGATCCGGTCGCGACTGGCGGTGCTGCCGGGCTGGCGCCTGGCGTTCAACGTCAGGCACTTCTTCCGCCACGAGGGCGGCGTGGGCAACATCGAGCGTTCAAGCGAGCCGGGGGCGCGCGTGCTCGGCGTCCTGCACGACTGCGACGACGCGGACCTGCCCGCGCTCGACGAGGCCGAGGCCTGCGGGGTCGGCTACGATCGCATCGAGGTGGCGGTCGAGACGGCCGACGGTGCAGAGACAGCGTTCGCCTATGTAGGGCGACCGGCCTTCATCGACGGCGACTGCCTGCCCAGTCGTCGCTACCTCAACATTCTGATTCGCGGCGCCCGCCGAGCCGGACTCGACCCGGCATACATCCAGATGCTGGAGCGACAACCGACCCTCGATTGGCCAATCGCCCCGCCATTCGAACATCCGCCCGGCCCGCAACCCCGCTTCGACGCCGAATCCCTGGCCGACCACCCGAACCTGACGGCGCTCTACGGTGCGGTCTTCGACATGACTGACGCACGCCCGGCCCACGACTACCTCAAGGGCGTCTTCGGAGGGCGGGACATGACGCTGTTCCATCTCAAGCGCATGGACAGCAGTGACGGCACGGAGACCCTCGAGGATATCCGCCACGACCGTCTCGATGCCGACCAGCGACGCTATCTCGACAACTACCTGCGCGAGTACACCCGGGAGTACCGGTACGTCGGTCGGTTCGACTACCATGACCCCACGGACGACAAGGACAGACAGGAAGGAACCCCGCGATGAACACATTCCCCGCCGCCCTGCCTCACGGCGCCGTCGAAGAAGTATTCCCAGACGTGTTCTTCGTCACCGGGGCGATGGAAACCCGTCTTCTGGATGCCGACTGGCGTTTCAGTCGCAACATGACGGTCATCCGGGACGGAGAGCGGCTGGTGGTGGTCAACAGCGTCCGGCTGGACGAGTCGGGACTCGAGGCCCTCGACCGGCTGGGGCGGATCACCGACGTGGTCCGCCTCGGCGCCCTCCACGGCCGTGACGATCCCTTCTACGTGCAGCACTACGGGGCACGCTACTGGGCGATGCCGGGCATGACCCACGACAGCGGCCTGGCGGTCGACCAGCACCTGGCAGCCGATGCACCGCTGCCGGTATCCGACGCCGGGCTGTTCGCCTTCCGGACCACGAAGATACCGGAGGGCATTCTGCGTCTCGACCGCGCCGGGGGCATCCTGGTGGCCTGCGACGCCTTGCAGAACTGGGTGGCCCCGGACGAGTTCTTTTCCGAGGACTCCATCGCACGCATGCAGGAAATGGGCTTCTTCACCCCGGCGAACTTCGGTCCGCTGTGGATGCAGCGGGCCGAACCGCAGGCGGAGGACTTCCGCCGGCTGCTCGAACTCGATTTCCGCCACACCCTCTGTGGTCACGGCGCTCCGCTCAGAGAAACCGCCCGCGAGGACTTCGCCACCACGGTCAACCGGGTTTTCGGAGGCTAGCCCTCATGCCCGGCACGGGACCGACACTGCCGGGCTATCAGCTTGGCCCCGTCCTCCGCCGCGGCCGGGAACGGATCATCTACCGCGCCATCCGGCAGGGGCAGGAACGCCCGCTGGCCGTCGAAACCCTGGCCACGGACTATCCCGGCCGCCGCCAGGCCGCGGAAATTCGGCGCGACGGCCGCATCGCCCGCGAGCTGGAGTCGCTGGAAGGCGTGCTGACCGTGCAAGACATACTTCCCCACGGCAGCGGCAACATCGCGCTGGTCACCGAACCGGTGATCGACACGCTGGCCGACCGACTGGCGCGGGCCGAAGAGAGACGCCTGCCACTTGCCGAAGTGCTGGACATCGGCATTCGCCTGGCCGACCTGCTCGACGAGATCCATGCCCGTCACATCATCCACAAGGCCATCACGCCGGAGACCGTCCGGCTGGACGACGGACGGCTGCGACTGGCCGGATTCGGCATCGCCTCGGAGCTCGACCGCGAGCGGCAGAGCACGATGACCACCGGCATGGAAGACCCGCTCCCCTACCTGTCGCCGGAACAGACCGGGCGCATGAACCGGGAACTGGACTATCGCAGCGACTACTACTCCCTCGGCGTGACCCTGTTCGAACTGCTCACCGGACAACGCCCCTTCGAGGCAGATCACGTGCTCGAATGGGCACACCGACACATCAGCCGCCTGCCGCCCGTACCCGGTGACCTTGTCGCCGAGATTCCCGAACCGGTCTCGCGCATCGTCCTCAAGCTGCTGGCCAAGAACCCCGAGGACCGCTACCAGAGCGGGCACGGCCTGGCCACGGACCTGCGCCGCTGCATTGATTCGATCGACGGCGGCATCCCGCTGGACGACTTCGAACCGGGGCAAGACGACCGATCCGCCCGATTCCTGCTTCCCCAGACCCTGTACGGCCGGGAGCGGGAACTGCAGGAACTGATGGCCTGTTTCGAATCCGCCGCGGGCGGCGGCGTCGAGGTCTGCTCCGTGCACGGTTTCTCGGGCGTGGGCAAGTCCGCCCTGGTCAACGAGCTCGACCGCTCTCTGGTCCGCAAACGGGGCTTCTTCGCCCAGGGAAAGTTCGACCAGTTCCGGCGCGGCAGCTACGGTGCACTGGCCGACGCCTTTCGCGGTCTGGTCCAGCAGTTGCTCACCGAACCGGAATCGCGGCTGGCCGAGTGGCGCGGGAAACTCAGCGAGGCACTCGCACCCAACGGTCGACTGGTGCTCGAACTGGTCCCCGAGCTCGAACTGGTGATCGGCCCGCAACCCCCCGTGGCCGAGCTGCCACCGGCCGAGGCCCGCAACCGGCGGCAGTTCGTGCTCACGAACTTCGTCGGCGTGTTCGCCGGGACCGATCATCCACTGGTGCTTTTCCTCGACGACCTGCAGTGGAGCGACGCCCCGACGAGGGATCTGCTCGCCCAACTTGCCACGACCCGGGAGATCGACCACCTGCTGCTTATCGGTGCCTGGCGCAGCAACGAGGTCGGGCCCGGCCACCCGCTGAAGCTAATGCTCGACGCACTGAGTGCGGCCCGCCCGATCCGCGAGCTGGCCGTCGAGCCGCTCGACCGCCCCTCCATTCGGCGACTGGTGGCCGATACCCTTCAGACCGACGTCGAAGCGGTCCGCCCGCTCGCCGATCTCGTCTACGACAAGGCCCAGGGCAACCCCTTCTTCACCAACGAGCTGCTGCAGACGCTTCACGACGAGGGAGTCATCCGGGCAGACGACAACGGCTGGAGTTGGGACCTGGACGCCGCGATCTGGGCAGGGCTGAGCGACGACATCGTCTCCTTCATGGTGAACAACCTGCGCAAGCTGCCGGAAGAAACGCAACGGGTACTCCAGCTTGCCGCCTGCATCGGCGGGACCTTCGACCTGGATACGCTTGCTGTCATCTCCGACTGCACCGCCGGGCAAACGGCCTGCGCCCTGTTGCCCGCGCTGCGCCAGCACAGCATCGTTCCGTTACAGGCCGAATACCGCCTGATCGGCGCCACGGGCAGCGAGGCCGACGAGCCACGTGACCCAAACTGGAATCCCAGCTACCGCTTCGTCCACGACCGGGTCCAGCAGGCCGCCTACACCCTCTCCGACGGGCGCCGGATGGAAGCGGTGCACCTGTCGATCGGTCGCCTGATGCGTCGGCACGCCGGGGACGAGCCGGAAGGCGAGCGCCTGATGGCGATCGTCAGCCATCTCGACGCCGGTCGCACCCTGATCGACGACCCCGAAGAGCGACTGGCGCTTGCCCGCCTCAACCTGCGGGCCGGCATCCACGCCCGCGAGGTGGCCGCCTACGAATCCGCCCTGGAGCTGTTGCGGATCGGCCATGAACTGCTGCCGGAGGATGCCTGGTCGACGCAGCCCGACCTGTTTCTGGCGCTGGGGCGGGAAATCCAGCTGTGCGCCTACCTCACCGGCCGGCAGGAAGAAGCCGAACGCTGGACCGACCTCCTGCTAGAAAGGGCCGAAACCGACCTGGAACGCGTCGAGTTTCTCTCCACCCGCACCCGCCAGTTCGCCACGCTTGGGCGCATGGAGGATTCCATCCTTGCGGCCATCGAGGGCCTGGCCCGGCTGGGCATGGAGATAGAACGCGAGCCGGGACCGGAAGCCGTGGCCCGGGAACGCGAACTGGTCAGCACGAACCTCTCCGGCAGACAGATCGCCGAGCTGGTCGACGCCCCCCTGCTGCAGGACCGCCGCACGCTGCTAGCCATGCGCCTGCTGATGGAGATCTTCCCGGCCGCGTTTCTTTCCGGCAGCGGCAACCTGTTCCCCTACCTGGTGATCAAGGCCGTGAACCTGTCGCTGCGCCATGGCAACTGCCCGGAATCGGCTTTCGCCTTCGCTGCCTACGGCATGCTGCTCTGCGGGGAGCTGGACGACCCGGCACTGGGCCACGAATACGGCCGCGTGGGACTGGCGATCAACGAGCGCTTCGACGATCTGGCCCTCAAGGCCCGGGTCATCTACGTCTCCGCGATGTTCGTCCACCACTGGAACCACCACTGGTCCACGCTCACACCGCTGTTCCGGCAGGGCATCGAGGCCGGATACCAGTCCGGCGACCTGCTCTATCTGGCCTACAGCGCCCAGGACTGCGTCATCTGGGACCCGACGCTCGACCTGCCCGAGGCCACCCGGCGGCACGAGGAGAACCTGGAAATCGTTCGAGAATGCGACTACCGGGACTCCCTCGACTCGGCCACGCTGTTCCTGCAGATGCAGTATGCCTTCCAGGGCCACACGCGCGACCCACTGTCGCTGAGCGACGAGCAGTTCGACGAGATCGCCTGCCTCGACGGCATGCACGAGCGCCGTTTCATGACCGGCGTAGCCAACTACCACATCTACAAGGCCGAGATCTGCTTTTTGCACGAGGCCCCCGAACGGGCCCTGGAACACCTGGCAGACAGGGGTCGGCTGATCCGCTCGGCCATGTCGCTGCCGCAACTGGTGCGATTCCACCTGATCGAGTATCTCGCCCACCTCAGTTGCCACCCGAAACGGGCCGTCGACCCGGAGGATTCCGTGCACCGCCTGGTCCACGAGGATCTCGACCGCATGCGTCGCTGGGCCCACAACTGCGAGGCCAACTTCCACCACCTGCACTGCCTGATGCAGGCCGAGATGCTTGCTGCCGCCGGCAAATCCGCCGAGGCGATCGAACGCTTCGAAGCCGCCATTCGGGCCGCGAGCGCCAGCGGTTTCATGCGCGACGAGGCCATCGCCTGCGAACGGGCCGCCGACCATCTCCTAGGCCAGGGGCTCTACCGGGCCGCCGAGGGCTACCTCAGGGCCGCCCACCGCATCTATTCACGCTGGGGCGCCCGGCGAAAGATTCGCCTGCTGGAAGAGCGTCACCCGGTACTCCACGAGATCGCGGGAGCAGCCGATGACATCGATCCCACCGGGATGGACGGCTGCAATCTGGACCTGGCCTCCATCATGAAAGCATCGCGCGCCATCTCCGGCGAGATGCAGACCGAAAGCCTGCTGCGCACCACCATGGAAATCCTGCTGGAGAATGCCGGCGCGCAATGGGGCTGTCTCATCCGGCATGACGACCGCGGCACACGCGTCGAGACCACCGGCGGCGAAGTCCCCCGCACCGGCGACCACATCCCGCCGCATCTGCGCCTGGTCGACGAGAACGGACGCATGGTCCCGGTGCCGATGACGCTGGTCAGTCACGTGCTGGCCGCGGGCGAGACCGTAGTTCTCGACGACGCGACCGAAAGCGCCGACTACGCCGGGGATCCAAGCATCACGGCCCGGCACCCGCTATCCATCCTCTGCGTTCCGGTGCGCCACAAGGACTTCGTCGGCGCGCTTTACCTCGAGAACAACCTGGCAACCGGCGCCTTCACGCGTGATCGCGCCGAGGTCGTCCGCCTGCTGGCCGCCCAGGCGACCGTCGCGCGGGAGAACGCACGCCTCTACGAGCAGGTCCGGGAATATTCGCACACCCTGGAAGCCCGGGTGGCCAAACGCACCCAACAGCTCGAACGACTCAACCGCGAATTGCAGAACCTCGCCGAACAGGACGGCCTGACCGGCCTGGCGAACCGTCGCCGTGGCGACGACTACCTCCAGGAGACCTGGGATGCCCTGCGCCGCGAGCGCCGCCCCCTGTCGGTGATCATGTTCGACGTCGACCATTTCAAGGCCTACAACGACAACTACGGTCACCCGACGGGAGATCAATGTCTGAAGACCATCAGCGAGGCCGTCGACGAAACGCTCAACCGGCCGGCCGACCTGGCCGCGCGTTACGGGGGCGAGGAGTTCATGATCATCCTGCCCGACACCGAGGCGGACGGCGCGTTCACCATCGCCGAGCGGCTCCGACAGGCGGTCGAGGGCAGACGACTGCCCCACGCCTACTCCTCGACTGCCCCGGTCGTGACGATAAGCGTCGGCACGGCTACCGGGACCCCCTCGATGGACAGCCGCCCCCAGGAGCTGCTCGACCGGTCCGACGAGGCGCTCTATCGCGCCAAGCACGCCGGGCGCAACCGGGTAATGTCGGCCGAGCAGACGTCCACCGCGACACAAGAAAGCGATTGAGAACCCGATTGACGAGACGGGCTCGACCTCGGGGCGTTAGCGCGGCATTCTTGTGGATGTCCACGGGATCCTCCTGTCATGGATTGCTTGGTCGGCAAATTCAGCATCCATTGGATGGGTTCCGTGGCCAACCTATTGAGAGATCACACCAGGGGCAGGAGATCCAGTTCGCGGCCCTCGTCGGGATCGTCGCTGTAATACGCCCGATAACCCCAGAACTTCTTCTGCTGCCAGAAGCCGCTCTGGACCACCGGTCCACCACGCGGATCCGAGGATCGCGGGTCGACCTGGCGCAGCGCGTAGCGGTAACCGGGAATGCCGTCGATCTTGGTGCGGGGTCCCCACTGCAGCAGGTACCCACCCACCTGCGCCATCCGGTCGCGGTGATCGATCTTTGCGCCCGACGAGACCGGCACCTCGAGGAAGAGGTTTTCGGCTGCCGGATCCACCCGGTAGAGGCGGTAGGCGTCGTCATGCCGTGAGCGGCAGACAAGCAAGTCCCGGAATTGATCTGTCATGGTTCACCGGTTCCCTGTGGTTCGAAAAAGGCGGCCGGCCGACAAAGTGTCGAGCGTAGCGCGCATCCCGGCAGGCTAGGAGCGCGTCGCGTGGAGCGATAGCCAAACGCACCGTTTTGCGCCCTGCGGCCGGCGGCGATAGCCTTTCCTGAACCGACAAGGGAAGGGATCCTGTCCGGGGCACCACTCCCATGAGCCGACCGTTCGGTCCCGGACTTGCCGCGGGACCCACCTGACAATCGCTACGGACAGCGCCATGCCAACACATGCTCCCGATCGACTCACCCTCGTCCTGGCCACGCTGGCGGTCCTCATGATGATCGCTGGCGTTGCGGCCATCGCGGTCGCCACGGTGCCCGCCGCCCCCACGGAGGTGACGGGCACCGCAGCGGTCGCCAGCCAATCGACGCCCCCTGCCGACTGGTACTCGATCGGCCGGCTACTGCTGGCAGGCGGCCTGGTCTTGGGCATGCTCGCCGCGGGCCTGCGGCTCCGCGCCCGCCGGGAGGAACGTGAACGGACAGCCCTTTTCGACGGGCTGGAGTCATCCATCGGCCGGCGCGACTCGGATGCATTGCCTCCCAACAGCAACCCGAAGGCTCTTGACGCCGACTCGGTCGAGGTGGACGCCGCCGGCATCGAGTGGCTACGCCCCACGGCAAAGACACGACGCCGCACCGCGCTGGTGGGATTGCTCGTCATCGGCATCGTCATCCTGGGCATGGTTCCCTACACCCTGACGCTCCTGGGCGCCCCGGGCGGCATGCCGTTCTTCGTGCTGTTCGGCGGCGCCATGGTCTTCATCGTCATGATCGCGGGGGCCAGCGTGCTGGGCATGAATCGGGTCGCGATCGGCTGGGACGGCGAGACGCTGCGACTGGTGTCGTTCACCGGGCGCGAGGAGCGCATCCGGCCCGAGGAAGCGATCCACACGGGCAACCGCCTGGTGGGCCGCCGGCTCGCCGTGCCGCTGAGGAATCCCAAGACCGGCAAGTCCATCTTCGACCCGGAGGCCTTCGACCGGCTCGTCGGCCCGCATCTCGACGAATCGAACCATCGGAGCGAGGGGCAGTTGCTCTGGTCCCGCCTGCGCCACGGCGACCTGAAGACCTGGCTGCAGGTGCTTGCCGCGCTGGGCGTGCTCGCGGCAATGATCTGGAACGAATTCCTGCGCTGAGACCGCACCTGCTTGCTCCGCCCCTTCCACGGGAGCCGGGGGCAATCACTCCACCACCACCGTCTCCGCCGCCAGCACTCGGCCACTCTGGCCGGTCAGGTAGCGGACCTCGTAGCGACCGGCCTTGGCCGGGGCCGGCAGCGCCGCCGGGCTGCCCGCCGAGGTGTAGACGTACTCGCCGTACTCCCCTGCCGGGGTATCCGGGCTGACTACCGTGAGGTAGTCGCCGCGATGATCCGGCCCCTGCCAGGCCACATCGATGGTCTCGCCGGCGGTCACGGACTCGGGCACGTCGAGCGTAGC
>JBNJFM010000002.1:0-8410 GCA_051746865.1 Pseudomonadota bacterium
CAGCGCCGGCAGCGTGTCGTCGGCCAGGGTCCAGGTGCCGTCTCCGTTGTTGGTGGCGGCGTAGTCCGTGCCGTCCACGGTCACCGTGATGTCGGCGTCCGGATCGTCCACCGTGCCAGTCAGCTCCGGCGTGGTGTCGTTGGTGGTCTGCGGATCAACGTCGACGGTCGGGGCGACGGTGTCCACGGTCAGGTCGAATGCTGTGCTGGCCGGCGACTCGTTGCCCGCCGCGTCGGTCGCCGTGGCCGTGAAACTGTGATCGCCCTCGGCCAGGGTCGGCACCTCGAGGCTCCAGTCACCGGTCGCATCGGCCTCGACGGTGCCGATCTCGACACCATCCTGGAAGACGGTCACCGTGCTTTCCGCCTCGGCAGTGCCGTTCAGCGTCGGCGTGGTGTCATCGGTACTGTCGCCGCTGGACAGGTCGCCCGTCACATCGCCAACGTCATCGGTGGCCGTGACGATCGTCGGGGCGGCAGGCGCCGCCGCATCCACGGTCACCGTAACCGGATCACTGGTGTTACCGGCGTCATCGGTGGCCGTCACGCTTACCTCGGTGCCATCGTCCAACGGCGTGTCGGGGGTTACCGACCAGTTGCCGTCGGCATCCGCCTCGGTGGTGTGGTCCGGCGTGCCGTCGCCATCCACGTCGACTTCCACGGTACTGCCGGGTTCGGCCGTACCACTCACCTCGGTGCCGTCGGTCGGATCGACGTCGACCGCCGGCGGGGTCAGGTCACCGGTCACCGGCGTGGGTTCGGATTCATTGCCATCCTCGTCGATGGCGACCACGTCGTACTCCTCGCCATCGGCCAGCGGTTCGTCGGTAGTGACGTCGAAATTGCCCTCGCTGTCAGCAGTACCGCTGCCCACTACGTTCCCGCCATCGTCGCGGATCTCTATGGTATTCCCCGGGTCGGTCTCGCCACTGACGGTGGTGCCGGTGGGCTCGCCCTGCTCGTCAAAGTCGTTGATCACGCTATCGACGACAGGCGCGTCGGGAGCCGTGGGCTCGGTGCCGGGTGATGATCCGCTCGATGAAGAACCCCCGCCTCCCGCGGCGGCGGCCACCAGGGCAGCACCGCCCAAGCCGGCGGCCACCAGCCACCAGGGGGAGCCTTCTTCATCGGTAGCGGCCTTGTCGGCGTTTATCTCGGCAAACCAGAATTCCGACCAGGGCGAATCGTACTGCCCCCACCACAGGATCCCGTCGGAATCCTCCAGTACCAGCTCGTTACGCTGGGCTTCCTCGGGATCGAAGAACCCTTCGATGACGACGGATTCGCCGGATTTCAGCGTAAGAACCAGATCCCCGGAACGCGCTTCGACGGAGGCAATGTCTTCTGGAGCCACCTTCAGCGTGATCACGCTGTTGGTCGGATTTTCCAGGGCGCTCAGGTCCACCTCCGATACCTGGCCGGTTTCCTTGTCCGTGACCAGCACGTTTTCCACGTTGCTCATTACCCACCCCCTTCAAACGGCCCCATGGCCCGAAAACTTCAAACCGTAAGCAAGACGCCGAACGCCCCTACTTGCGCTCGAACACCTCGATCTCGACGCGACGGTTTGGCTGCAGACACTCCTTGAGATCCTCGAGATCGTCGGTTCGGCAGGACACGACCGGCTCGGTCTCGCCACGGCCTTCGGCCACCATCGAATCACTGGGAAGGCCGTATCGCGTCAGCTGCCGGCGCACGGCCTCGGCCCGGCTCTGGGAAAGCTTGAAATTGAACTCGTCAGATCCGATCCGGTCGGTATGCCCCACCAGCGTGATGACCGGATCGTCGTACTTGCTCTTCAACTGATCGGCAACCCGGCGGAGCTCTTCCTGTCCCTCCCGAGTCAATTCGGCTTCGCCGAAGGCAAAGAGGACATCTGCCGACAAGGTCACGACCTCGACATCCTCCGACGAGATATCCGCCACACGCGACTGATAGAGGGTTTCGCAAAGCCGACGGCGCCAGTGAGTCGATGACACGACCTCGTCGGCGCCGAACACCACCATGTATTGGCAAACAAGCTGACTCGTCCCGCCGGCAATCGGAAAGTTGACGTTGTATTCCCAGTGCGTCATTCCATCCTGATGATCTCGGCTGGCGGGTGACCCGAGCCACTCCTGGATTTCCTGTCCCGACATGCCCGGCTCGACGCGCCCAAGCCCCAGCGCCGCATGATCCCGCCCGATACGCAGATGTTCGGAATCCAGTTCGGCAAGCTCGACTTCCAGTTCGGGAAACGGCAAATCCGCGGCAATCGCCGGTTGCAGCGATAACGCAAAGGCCCCGACAGCCAGCATTGCAATTGACTTAAGACCCACTGCTCGCATCTTTCGATCTCCTCGGTGCCTTCACTGCTCGCCCACACCTACATTTGGCGGCAATCCAAATTGCGACTGCCGCATTTGAGGAACGGTTTTTCCGCCCTCATGGTGCTACCCATCCTCAGCGCCCCACCCGCATCCACGACCTCGAGGGCCGGCCGGATCACTACGAGCAAACTGCTGATCAAACATTAGTGGAGTCGCCGCCATTCGGCAAAGAACAACCACTTATTATTTTTTATTATTTGCACAGACGATTCGTTTATCCGCCCACAATCACCAGGAAATTCTGCCCCCTCTTGGTCTCAAAGGTCTGTTTACTGCCGAATGAGCATGATTTCCCGCCATCCATGGCAACCGTCGCGCCAACGGGCGCCGACACTATCCCGGTCGGACACCCGTTTGGCGTCCATGGGCACAACTGGTCTGTAACGGGCACATCACGCACACCGGGCGCATCCGGCAGAATGCCTTGGCATGTTCCACGATCAGGCCATGCCACGCGGCCAGACGCTCGGCGGTCGGTTGGTTGGTGTGGGCCAGCAGGTGCGCGGCCAGCTCGTCATAGGACAAGGCCGCCAGCTCCTCGAAACCCAGCCTCCCGATCAGCCGCCGGGTGTAGGCGTCGATCACCCACACCGAGCGGGCGAAGCCGTAGAGCAGGATGTCGTCGGCGGTCTCCCTGCCCACCCCGTGAATGCCGAGCAGCCAGTCCCTGAGCGTTGTCGTGTCCCATCTGGCGAGCGCCGGATAGCCACCCGCCTCTTCCCAAGCGATCGCCAGCGCCTTCAGGCGGCCGGTCTTGATGCGATAGAAGCCCGACGGGCGGATCAGCTCGGCCAGCGTTTCGTCGGGCAGCGCGCGGACGATGGCCGCATCCAGGGCCTGATCCCGCTCGAGATTGGCCATTGCCCGCTCGACATTGCGCCAGTTGGTGTTCTGCGTCAGCACCGCGCCGACGGCGATCTCGAAGGCGCGGGCAGTCGGCGTGCGAGCGAACCCGGCCGGCCACCAGGGCATGTCGCCCCCCGTGGTCCGGCCATGCGCCCGCCGGGCATGCTCCTCCCGCAACCGATACTCGACGCCTTCGAGGCGTGCCGCGAACTCCGGGTCGAAAAACGGCGTGCTGTCAGCCATGCTTGATCCTCGATGCACTATCGTCGATGGGTCATCACCCTGCCTTGCCAACTGAAATCCTTGGAGACCAATCGATGGGACAGACGGAAGAGGCGATCTTCGCGGCCGGTTGCTTCTGGGGCGTCGAGGACCGGTTTCGCCAGATGCCCGGCGTGATCGACGCCATCTCGGGCTACACCGGCGGCCATGTCGATCACCCCGACTACCGCCAGGTCTGCAGCGGCGAGACCGGCCATGCCGAGGCGGTGCTGGTTCGATTCGATCCCGACCGGATCGGCTACGAGGAACTGGTACGCGCCTTCTACGCCATGCATGACCCAACCACACCCAATCAGCAGGGACCGGACATCGGCACCCAGTACCGTTCCGCGATCTTCCCTCTTGACTCCGCCCAGCGGGAAATCGCCGAGCGGGTGACGCGGGAACAACAGGCCGCCCTCTCGCGCCCCGTCGTGACCGAGATCACCCCGGCGACGGCATTCTGGCCGGCCGAGGACTACCATCAACGGTACCTGGAAAAACGCCGTGCCGACATGAGATAGGCACAGTCCGACACAGCAACCGAGGAATGCGACATGCTGGAATTTCAGTTCGGCGGCCTGCTGGGCCTGATCATCCTGATTCTCGACATCTACGCCATCATCAAGGTGGTGCAGAGTGGCGCATCGGCCGGCATGAAGGCGATCTGGATCGTCGTCATCCTGTTGCTGCCGATTATCGGCCTGATCATCTGGGCGCTGTTCGGCCCCAAGGGATAGCGCGTGAGCGGGGACACCATCACCATCCGCCGGGTCTACGACCCGCCGGGCCCGAACGAGGGCTACCGGGTGCTGGTCGACCGACTGTGGCCCCGCGGGGTGAAAAAGCAGGACCTGCACCACGACGAGTGGCTCAAGCACGTGGCGCCGTCCGGGGCCCTGCGGCGCTGGTTCGGTCATGACCCCGAGCGGTTCCCCGAGTTCGAGCGCCGCTACCGACGCGAGCTCGAGGGAAGTACCGAACTCGATCATCTGGTCCAGATTGCCGAGGGCCAGCCGGTTACCCTGCTCTATGCGGCCAGGGACCACGAGCACAACCACGCCCGCGTGCTCGCGCAAGTGATCCGCGAGCGCCTAGCGCTCAGGGAGTGACGACCCCGATCAGCCGCGCAGGCCGATGCCCTTGCGGAACAGGCGCAGGGCGTAGAGATAGGCGATCAGGATGCCGACTCCCAGAATGGCGTAAGTGCTCCAGACCGGCACGTCGCTGATGCCCAGCATCGCGTAGCGAAAGCCGTTGATGATGTAGAGCACCGGGTTGTAGAGCGAGGCCTGCTGCCAGAACTCCGAGAGCATGTTGATCGAGTAGAACACCCCGCCCAGGTAGGTCAGCGGGGTGAGCACGAAGGTGGGCACGATCGAGATGTGGTCGAAGTGCGTGGCGTAGACCGCGTTGATCAGCCCGCCGAGGGCGAACAGGATCGAGGTCATCAGCGCCACGCCGAACAGGTTGAGTACGCTGTGCACCGAGAGCTCGGCGAACAGCAGCGCGACAATGGTGACCGCCCCGCCAACGGTCAGCCCGCGTGCCACCCCGCCGGCCACGTAGCCGACGATGATCAGCCAGTTGGGCATCGGCGAGACCAGCAGTTCCTCGACGTGACGGGCAAACTTCGCGCCGAAGAACGACGAGACCGAGTTGGCGTAGCTCTGGGTGATCACCGACATCAGGATCAGTCCGGGCACCAGGTACTGGATGTAGGGCACCCCGTCGATCTCGCCGATGCGCGGACCGATCAGGTGACCGAAGACCACGAAGTACAGCGCGGTCATGATCATCGGCGGCAGCACGGTCTGTACCCAGATCCGGCCGAAGCGCAGGATCTCTCGGGTCAGCAGCATCACGAAGGCGTTCCACGCCCCGCGCGGGGTCAGGCCGACGGCCTTCTCGCCCGTCCCCTGGTGGTCGAATGCGTCGCTTTGCGAACGGATGCTCATGAACGTTCCTCGGCATTGATGGCGGCATCGTCATCCTGCACCAGGCGCAGGAACAGCTCCTCGAGGCGGTTGGTCTTGTTCTTCATGCGCGCGATCACGATGCCGTGGCCGCGCAGCACGTCGAACACGCCGGTCAGCTCCTGGCCGCGGGTCAGATCGACCTCGATGGTCTCCTCGTCGACCAGTCGCGAGCCGACCACCGGCATCTCCGGCAGCGATTCGACCGGCTCGCGGGCATAGAGGACGAAGGTCTCCTGCGAGAGTTTGGCCAGGAGATTGCGCATCGAGCTGTGCTCGACGATGCGCCCCTCGTTGATGATCGCGATGTTGCGGCACAGGGCCTCGGCTTCCTCGAGATAGTGCGTGGTGAGGATGATGGTGGTGCCCTGCTGGTTTATCCGGGTGAGGAAGTCCCACATGCCGCGACGCAGCTCGATGTCCACCCCGGCGGTGGGCTCGTCGAGGATCAGCATCCTCGGATCGTGCACCAGCGCGCGGGCGATCATCAGGCGGCGCTTCATGCCACCGGAAAGCGCCCGGGCCATCCCCTCGCGCTTGTCATAGAGACCCAGCTGCTTCAGCAATTCGTGGGCGCGCTTTTTCGCCGCCTTGCGGGTCATGCCGTAGAAACCGCCCTGGTTGATGACGACTTCCTCGACCGGCTCGAACTGGTTGAAGTTGAATTCCTGCGGCACCACGCCGATCTGGGATTTGACCCAGGCGCGGTCGCGGTCGAGGTCATGACCGAACACCTGCACGCTGCCAGCGGTCTTGTTGACCAGCGAACACAGGATCCCGATGGTGGTCGACTTGCCCGCCCCGTTGGGACCCAGCAGGGCGAAGAAGTCTCCCTCCTCGATGGAGAGCTCGATGCCCTTGAGGGCACGGGTTCCTCCCTCGTAGGTCTTCTCGAGCCCGTAGATATCGACGGCGTTGCTCATGTGGATGCTCGATGCCAGTGATTGTCGAATGGTCCGCCCGGATCACGGATCCGCGGACGGCAGGTGCCAGTGATAGCGAATACCCAGCCCGCGCACGACCAGCGTGACGGCAAAGCCGAGGATCACCGCGGCGATCGGCCAGTCCAGCCAGTGGGCGAACAGAACATAGACGACCCCCCCGGCCAGCGCGGCGGAGGCGTAGATCTCGCGATGCAGCAGCAGCGGCGGCTCACCGGCGAGCACGTCGCGGATCAGCCCGCCGAAGGTCGCCGTCATGATGCCCATCATCACCGCGATCATGGGGCTGGCGTCCATCGACAGCGCGATCTGGGCGCCGATCACGCAGAAGGCGGCCAGCCCCACCGCGTCCGCCCACAGCAGCCAGTTGGAGCGCTGCTGGAACGGTCGGGTGGCGTAGAAGGTGGCGATCGCCATCACCGCAGTGATCACCAGGTACTCCCACTGGGTCAGCCAGAAGACCGGGCGGGCCAGCAGGAGATCGCGCAGCGTGCCTCCGCCGATCCCGGTGACCGTGGCAAGGATCAGAAACCCCATCAGGTCCATGCGCTGCCGGCTGGCCACCAGTGCGCCACTCACGGCAAACACTGCCGTGCCGAAGTAGTCCACTGCCTGCAGCATCTCGCCGATCATGCGCACCCTCCTCTCGCCACCCCTGCCGGGCCCGGGATCATAACCAGTCCGGCATGCTCCCGAAAGGCCCCACCACTCTTCGACACACGCGAACTCGGCATCCGAAGCCCCGGGAACCCCGGCACGAACGCGATCCCAACCGGGCCCGACGAGCGGCCCATGAACGACGCGCAACATCGACGTTGCACCGGTGGCCACGACAAGGCTACACAACGCGAAGGCCGGGGATTCGCCCTGCCCCACAGAGCACCCGAAGAGGCGCCGGATCGGCACCGGAATTCCCGAGTATTCTACTTGGGGGAAACCGCACCGGCGAGGGGCTAGACTCCGATGTCGGTACGCCGCATACAACCTTATCGACACGAACTGATGAACACGACAGACAGCAAACTCTTCGACCCCGACCTGATCCGCCGCTACGACACCAGCGGCCCCCGGTACACCTCCTACCCTACCGCCGTGCAGTTCCACGACGGCTTCACCGAGGACGACTACCGGCAGGCCGCGGCCCGCTCCAATGCGCAGGGCGGACCGCTGTCGCTGTACGTCCACATCCCCTTCTGCGACACGGTCTGCTTCTACTGCGCCTGCAACAAGGTGGTCACCAAGGATCGCGGCAAGGCGCGGCCTTACCTCGACGACGTCTACCGCGAGATGGCGCTGCAGTCGGCACTCTTCGACGACGGGCGCCCGGTCGACCAGCTCCACTGGGGCGGCGGCACGCCGACGTTCCTCTCCCACGAGGAGATGCGCGAACTGATGCGCAAGACCGGCGAGCACTTCGCGCTCAAGACCGACGATTCCGGCGAGTACTCGATCGAGATCGATCCGCGCGAGGCCGACGCGGCCACCATCCGCCTGTTGCGCGAGATTGGCTTCAACCGCATCAGCCTCGGGGTGCAGGACTTCGATCCCGTGGTGCAGAAGGCGGTCAACCGCATCCAGAGCTTCGAGGAGACGAAGGAAGTGGTCGACACCGCCCGCGAGCAGAACTTCCACGGCGTGAGCATCGATCTGATCTACGGCTTGCCGTTCCAGTCGCGCGAGCGCTTTCTCGAGACGCTCGACCGCGTGGTCGAGCTCGATCCCGACCGGCTGTCGATCTTCAACTACGCCCACCTGCCGCAGCGTTTCAAGCCGCAGCGGCGCATCGCCTCCGACGACCTGCCCAGCCCGGCGGAGAAGCTCGGCATCCTCGGCTCGACCATCGAGTACCTGCTGGATGCCGGCTACGTGCTGATCGGCATGGATCACTTCGCCAAGCCCGACGACCCGCTGGCGATCGCCCAGAGCGAGGGCACCCTGCACCGCAACTTCCAGGGCTACTCCACCCATGCCGAGTGCGACATGGTCGCGATGGGCGCGTCATCGATCAGCCAGGTCGG
>JBNJFM010000002.1:8510-81201 GCA_051746865.1 Pseudomonadota bacterium
AACCATAACCAACAGACCGCCCCAAAGGAGGAATCATGAGCCAACAGGAACTGTCCGGACGCGAGCGCGAACTGCTGGGTTCGGAGATCATCTCGACGCGCACCGACGAGCGCGGGGTGATCAAGTTCGTCAACCCCGTATTCACCCAGGTCAGCGGCTACAGCAAGGAAGAGGCGCTAGACAAGCCGCACAACATCATCCGTCACCCGGACGTGCCGCGCGCCGTGTACTTCCTGCTATGGGACCAGATCAAGAACCGCAGGGAGCGCTTCTTCGCCGTCACCAAGAACGTCTGCAAGAACGGCGATCACTACTGGACGATCGGCTACTTCCAGCCGGAGATCGGCCCGGGCGGCGAGATCAAGGGCTTTCGCTCCACTCGCCACGGCCTGCACCAGCCGAAACTCAAGGGTGAGTTCGACCAGGTCTACAAGCAGGTACGCGAGGAGGAACTCAAGCACCCTCGCCCGAAGCAGATCGAAGCGGGGCTCGATGCCCTGACCAAATGGCTGAAGAAAAACGGCTACGCAGACTACGAGGCCTGGGCCAAGCGCACGCTCTAAGACCCCGGTTTTCTAGCGAATACAGGGCCCGCCATCCGGCGGGTCCCGTCGTTTCGGGACCCGCGGCGGACCATCGTGGCTCCGGCCGGCGGGGCTACCAGACACCTTCGGTCACGCATGAACCCCGGGTATCGATCGGATCGGAACGCCCTGTCGACGCATACCGGGCCGGGCCCGTCATGCCGGGAAATCACCGGGAAAAGAGCCAACGGGACGAGCCTGCACGCCCTTCGGCACGACCGCCCCCGGTTGAGCTTTGAAGGTCATGCTCTATAATGTTCGCTCACTTATACGGACCCGAACGCGGCTGGATTTGCCAGGCGAACGGGCAGAAAAGCATGACGATTCGTTTTCGTGAACCGCGCCTCGAGGATGGGGGACGGATTCACCAGCTGATTCAGCGGGCGGGCACGCTCGACCTGAACTCGGCCTACCTCTACTTCCTTCTGGCGGACCACTTCCGCTCGACCTGCGCCCTCGCGGAAAACGGCGATGACCTGGTGGGCTTCGTCACCGCCTACCGCCTGCCGGACAACCCCGACACCCTGTTCGTCTGGCAGATCGGTGTCGATGCCTCCGCCCGCGGCCAGGGAGTCGCCTCCCGTCTGCTCAAGACCCTCGAGGAGCGCGACTGGTTCAGCGAGATCAAGCGCATCGAGCTGACCATCGCCCCCGACAACCCGGCATCCCAGACCCTGTTCACCCGCTGGGCGGAGAAGCTGGGCAGCTCGATCCGCAACGAGCCCTACCTCTCCAGCGAGCTTCTCGGCGATGGTCACCAGCCGGAAGACCTCTACGTCATCGATCTCTGATCCACGACGCCGCCCGCCGACACCCAAGTGGCCGGCGGCGCTTCGTGCGCCTATCATCAGTTTCACTTTTCACGCTCAAGACGAGGACCTGTGATGAACATCGACCTGTTCGAGAAATACGAGTCCAACGTTCGCGGTTACATCCGCTCGTTCCCGACCATTTTCGTCAAATCCAAGAACGCCACGATGTGGGACCACCACGGCAAGGCCTTCATCGACTTCTTTGGTGGCGCCGGTTCCCTGAACTACGGCCACAACGACCCGGCCATCAAGCGGGCGATCATCGACTTCATCGAGCGTGACGGTGTCACCAACGCACTCGACAAGGCGACCGACGCCAAGTACCTGTTCATCAAGAAGCTGCAGGAAACCATCCTCCAGCCGCGCGACCTGGACTACAAGATCCAGTTCGTCGGCCCGACCGGCACCAACGCCGTCGAGACGGCCCTGAAGCTGGCACGCAAGGTCAAGGAGCGTTCCAAGATCGTCTCCTTCACCAACGCCTACCACGGTCACACCCTGGGCGCCCTGGCCGTAACCGGCAACGAGTTCTACCACGACGACTTCTACGGCGTGCCGCTGAACGTCACCAAGATGCCGTACGACAACTACTTCGACCCGACCGGCGAAGGGCAGATGGACAGCATCGACATGATGCGCCAGTACTACGAGGACGCCAGCTCGGGCTACGAGCTACCGGCGGGCATCGTGGTCGAGACCATCCAGGGCGAGGGCGGCATCAACGTCGCGTCGGTCGAGTGGCTCCAGAAGCTGGACAAGATGTGCAAGGACCTCGACATCCTGCTGATCGTCGACGACATCCAGGTCGGCAACGGCCGGACCGGCAACTTCTTCAGCTTCGAGCGCGCGGGCATCAAGCCGGACATCGTCACCATCTCCAAGTCGATCGGCACCGGCCTGCCGATGGCGATCGTCCTGATGCGCCCGGAAATCGACGAGTGGTCGCCGGGCGAGCACACCGGCACCTTCCGCGGCAACTCGCTGGCCTTCGTCGCCGGCGCCACCGCGCTGGAGCGCTGGGAAACCGACGAGTTCTCCAAGGAAATCGTCGCCAAGGGCGAGAAGGTCGAGAAGCGCTTCAAGGCCATCGCCGAGCGCCACGGTGACCTGATCTCCGACGTACGCGGCCTGGGCATGATCTGGGGGCTTGAATCCGAGAAGGACGACTTCTGCAACAAGATCTCCGAAGAGGCGTTCAAGCGCGGCCTGCTGGCCGAGACCGCCGGTGCGGACGACCAGGTGATGAAGTTCCTCGCCCCGCTGACCATCAGCGAGGCCGAGCTCAACCAGGGTCTGGACATCCTCGACGAGGCGGTCGACGCCGCCGCGGCCGCCTACAAGGGCTGATTCATCGATGCAATCGGCCCCACCCGACGTGGGGCCGTTCTTCACCCCTACAAATCGATTCGGAGTCAAGCATGCTCGTACGTTATCTCGACCGGGACATCATCGGTACGGACCGCGAAGTTGAAGCGGAAAACGGCAACTGGGTCAGCCGTCGCCTGATCCTGGCCGACGACAAGGTCGGCTTCTCCTATAACGACACGATCATTCGTGCCGGCACGGAGACCTACATCCACTACCAGAACCACATCGAGGCGGTCTACTGCGTGGGTGGCAACGGGGAGATCCATGACATCAACAACGATGTCACCTACCCGATCCGCGACGGCATGATGTATCTCCTCAACGATCCGGCGGCCGACAAGCACTACCTGCGCGGCGGCAGCGAGGACATGCGTCTGATCTGCGTGTTCAACCCGCCGCTGACCGGCCGGGAAGTCCACGACGAGAACGGTGTCTACCCGGCGCTGAGCCTGGAAGACTGATCACCAGCACGAGACGACCCCGGGTCCGCTGGAACGAAAGAACCCCGACCTGCTCGCAGGCCGGGGTTCTTGCATTTTCGGCCAGGCTAGCCGTAGACCGATTCCCGTCCGAAGGGCCACGCCAGGAGGCAGTAGACCACGAGCCGATACCTGTGGCGGCTGGGTCGACCGTACTGGTCGAACACCTTGTCCAGCGCCACATCCGGTTCCGGCCCGTCAGTCAGGCCGAGATTGCGGACTAGGGAGGAAAACAACCTGAGACAGGCGCGTAGCACCCGCCTGACAAGCAGCAGGGCGTGAACGGAACCGGAAACGTCACCCCGGATGCACTCCAGGCTCGAACTGCTCGGTGCGTTCCACCTGCATGATCATGACCAGCGCCTGCTCAGGATCCCCTTCCCGATGGGCTTCCCAGGTCTCGGTCACCAGGCCGGTGATCGCCGCGCGGATACCGAGCGTCTCGTCGGCGAAACGGCGTTTTATCCGTAGCCGAATCCCACCATCCGCCCACGACATCGGCAACTGCTCCCGGTATCGGGGCACGATCAACGAAAGTCGTTCCCTGGCGTAGTCGTCCATCAGCACGCCGTTGACGACGTGATCATCCGATCCATCCATGGTCGAAATGCATACCGTTTCCGACCTCGGACTCCGGCCGCTGCGATTGTCGATGCTCAGGCTGTCGAAACCGAGCTCACGGAGTTGTTCCTCGGCGCTACGGATCTGCTCCTCGGAATACAGATTGAACGGATCGCTCATTGCCGGCCCCCATCGCTCGGTTCGAGTGCCATGCCCGTGTCTGTCTCACCGGGCGCTGATTGGGCGTGTCACGCACGCCCTGTCACTCGAATAGCCCCACGGGAAGGCTTTTGCAAGGAGGGCCGTCAGCCTTCCGGTTCGTCGGTGGCCGGAATCAGCCTCCAGGCGAAGGGCCATCGGCGGGCCCGCTCGGTCTTTATGCCACCTGCCGCGATCCGGATGGCTCCGTCGCGGTCGGTACGCAGGATCCGCGCTCCGGCGGCCTGCCAGCGGGCGACTACCTCCGGGCGCGGGTGATCCCAGCGGTTGAGAAACCCCGCACTAACCACCGCCGTCCGCGCCCCGGTGGCCTCGACGAACGCCAGGGTGGACGAAGTGGCCGAGCCGTGGTGGGGCACGAGCACCACGTCGGCGGAAACGTCCGCATTACGCACCAGCCAGCGCTCGGCCTCGCGCTCGATATCGCCGGTCAGCAACAGGCTTTCCCGATCCCCGGAAACCCGCAGCAGACAGGAGCGGTCGTTGGACGAGCCGCCCGGGGCCTGCAGGAGCGTGAAGCGCACCCCGTCGAGGGTCCAGTTCCTGCCATGCGCACATCCGGCCGCCTCGTCGGCGGTGATGCCGAACCCCGGCTGAGTCGCCCCCGCGATCCTGGCATCGGGGTAACGTTCACGCACGGCGGCAAGTCCGCCGACGTGATCGCCGGCGGTGTGACTGACGACGACACGTTCGAGTCGATCCACGCCGAACGCCCGCAGGGTCGGCAGCACGACCGCCTCGCCGGTGTCGAAATCGCCCCAGCGCGGGCCGGCGTCATAGAGAAGATCGTGTTCGGCGGTGCGGAGGAGGACCGCCTCGCCCTGCCCCACGTCCATCACCAGGGCCTCGAATGTCCCGTGTGCCGGCCGGGGCGTCGGCCACAGGACGGCCGGCAGGACAAGCAAGGCGGCCAGCGGCTTGCCCGGCCAGCCCCGAGGCAACAGCAGCCATCCCATGCCGACCGAGAACAGTAGCAGGGCCGGTATCGGCGGGGATGCCCGGACCGAGTCCGGAAACACATCGACAAGCCACTCGAGCAGCAGGAACAGCGCATGCCCGAGATACCCAAGCCCCGCGGCAGGCCAGGCCGCGACACCGGGACCGAGCAGCCACGAGACCGCCAGGACCAGCAATGAAAGCGGGGTGAGCAGCAGGGAAACCAGCGGGACGGCCACCAGGTTGGCCGGTAGCGAGGCGAACGCCACACGATCGAACAGCGCCCAGGTCAACGGCAGCAGGCCCAGCATCAGAAGCCATTGCAGGCGCAACAGCCCCGCCGCCCCGACACGCGTCGGACGCACGCGAATGGCCGCCAGAATGAGCAGCACCGCGGCGAACGACAGCCAGAAGCCCATGTCGAGCGGCGCCATGGGATCGACCAGCAGGACCGCGACTACCGCCAGCAACCAGAGATCGAACAATCGCCAGCGTCGGCGCGCGAGCACACCGGCCAGCAGAATGCTCAACATCAATGCCGCGCGCAGGGTGGGAATCGACAGCCCGGCCAGCAGTGCATACCCCCAGGCCGCGACAACGGCAGCGCCCGCCGCCACCCGCTGCGCCGGCACGGCGGAGCGCGGTCTCAACCGCGGCCAGAGAAAGCGCAGCAGTCCGCCCGCCAGCAGGGCGACCATGCCGACATGCAGGCCGGAAATCGCCAGCAGATGATTCGTCCCCGTGGCCAGCAGGATCTCCCATTGGCGGTCCTCGAGACCCGAGCGATCGCCGATGGCCAGTCCCGGCAGCAGGCCTTCCGCGACCCGGCCTCCCTGTCCGGACGGCATCTCGGCGATCTGCTCGAGCGTCGCCCGAAGCCGGGCGCGGGAGACGGCCCGAAGCCGATCGACCGTGGCGACCGGCCCACTCGACGGGCCCAGCGACGTGGGTTCGTCCCTCAGATACCCCGTCGCCAGCACGCGATGCCGGAACAGCCAGCGCCGGTAATCGAAGCCGCCGGGATTGGCCATCTCGTGCAGAGGCTTGAGTCGCGCCGTCAGCCGGTAGCGATACCCCGAACGAACGGGATCCCGGTCCTCCTCGCCGGCATAATGCGACAGTCTCAGATGCCCACCACGAGGAAGCGAAGCACAGACCCGCTGCGAGAGGGCGGATGCCGGATCACTCGCCCGGGCCAAGGCGACCGACAGCAAGAATCGGCTGCGATCGGGCTGCTCGTCAGCCAGGCCACGCACCGTTCCCTCCACCTCGCAGTCGACCCGCTGGGAGAAGCCCGGTGTCTCGGCCACCAGCGACCCGGCTGCGGCGAGCGCGAAGGCCACCCCGGCGAGAAAGGCGAGACCCACGGCGGCCATGTCGCTCGTGCGTCGCCAGACCAGCCAGACAAGGGGCAGACACAGCCAGGACGCCCAGGTGGCGACGGTCGGCATGGCGGCGACGAGCTGCGCCGGGAGCCCCGCCAGTTCCAGCCAGGGCCCGGCAGAAACCCGGCCCGACGGCCAGGGCAAGAGCCATCCGCACAACACCCCGAGGGGCCACGCCAGCAGTAGCCAGCGCGGCACCCGCGCCCGACGGTCCAACAGGTGATCGTCCGAATGCTTCATGTTGTCGCTTCCCTGCAACGATCGGCATCAACCAGCCCGCCCCCGCAACTGGGGGCAAGTGTGGCCAAGGCGCAACAGCGGGCATTCCGTGCCCGCGATCGCATGGGTTAACATGGTGCCATGAATGCATCAGCCGCCCCCAAGATCCATTGCGTCCCCGTTCTCTCGGACAACTACGTCTGGCTGATCGAGGGACTCGACGGTGCGACCGTGATCGTCGATGCCGGCGACTCCGGGCCGGTGCTCGAGGCCGTCGAAAGACACGGACTCGAGCCCGCCGGCGTGATCGTCACGCATCACCACGCCGACCACGTGCAGGGGCTTTCCGCGTTGCGGTCCCGCTATCCCGTGCCGGTGTACGGCCCGGACAGTTGCCGCCGGTACGGCGTGGATCATGTCGTCGGCGACGGCAGCCGTTTCGAGGTACCGGGTGTGGGTCACTTCGACGTGATGGCCACGCCGGGGCATACCCAGGATCATCTCAGCTATCTAATCGCCGACCACCTGTTCTGTGGAGACACCCTGTTCACCGCCGGTTGCGGGCGTCTGTTCGAAGGCACCGCGGCCCAAATGCTGCACTCGCTCGAACGCATCGCGGAACTCGAGGACGCCACCGAGATCCACTGTGGTCACGAGTACACCACCGACAGCCTGCGCTTCGCGGCCCACGCCGAGCCGGACAACCCGGACATCGCTGCCCGGGTCCACGAGGTCGCCGCCTGCCGTGAACGCAACGAACCTACCGCCAGTGCCTCGCTGGCGCTGGAGAAGAAGACCAACCCGTTCCTGCGCGTGCGCGTCCCCGCACTGCGGTCCGCGATCGAGACCTACGTGGGCGACGCACTGCCGGACGACACCGAGGCCTTCGCCATGCTGCGACACTGGAAGGACGACTTCGACGGTCTCGCCCGGCTCTAGGCCCGGCGGGACGGTTCACTCATCAACCGGATGGCATGACGCCCATGCACCACGCACTCGATCCGCTGCATTTCCTTCGACACCCCCTGCGGCTTCTTACGCTCGGGATCACCATCCTGCTGCTCAACGGCTGTGCCGGACTGCAGACCGGACCGGGGCCGGGTGGCGGCCAGGCGGCCCAGGACCACGGAATCGGCACCCTACCCGCCATCAGCGAACGGGAGCCCGGCATGGCCGAGCCGGATGTTGACCTCTGGCACGCGGTGACCCTGCGCTTCGAGCTACCCGTGCCCGACAACGAGCGCATCGATGCCGAGATCGCCCGCTACAGCCGAAACCCGGAATACCTCGAGGAGGTCAGTCGTCGGGCGGAACCCTACCTCTACATGATCGTGGAAAAGCTCGAGGCGGCCGACCTGCCGCTGGAGTTGACCTTGCTGCCCATCGTGGAGAGCGCCTACCTGCCGCAGGCGCTCTCGTCGAGCAGTGCGGCCGGTATCTGGCAGTTCATTCCATCCACCGGCGACCACTTCGGCCTGGAACGCGACGCCTACTACGACGGGCGACGCGATATCGAGGCCTCGACGGAGGCGGCGGTGGCTTATTTCAGCCAGTTGCGCGGCTTGTTCGACGAAGACTGGTCGACGGTGATCGCCGCCTACAATGGCGGCCAGGGCACGCTTCTTGAGGCCATCCGCTACAATCGCGAGCGTGGCCGCCCCACCGATTTCTGGAGCCTGACGCAACTGCGCAAGGAGACACAGGACTACCCCGCCCGCCTGTTCGCCTTGGTCAAGATCTTCTCCCAGCCGGAGAAGTACGGCTTTACTCCGCATCCGATCGCCAACCAGCCGCGGCTCGCCCAGATCGAGCTGGATCGCTCGGTGGACCTGGTCAAGCTCGCCGATCTCACCGGAATGGAACATGACGAGATCTATCGCCTCAATCCCGGGTTCGATCGCTCGATCACCGGGAAGGATCGGCGGCTGCTGGTCCCGCGCGAGGCGAAGGGCCGCTTCGACGTCGATACGCTCGACTCGGCCGCCGCCGAGGCCGAGCAGTGGCGCCGCTACACCATCGTCAAGGGCGACAGCTTCTACCGCATCGCACGCCGTTACGGCAGCTCCGTGGACGAGATACTGGCCATCAACCGCCGCCAGTCGGCACTGGCCCGCCCCGGCGAGGTGATCCTCGTACCCGCCGGACGGGTCGACCAGGCCGTGGCCTCGGGCAACGCCCGGACCCATACCGTTCAATCCGGCGATTCACTCTGGGCGATCGCCCGCCAGCATGACATCAAGCTCGACGAGCTGCGCCGCATGAACGCCTTCGGCGACAACCCCTTGCTTCGTCCCGGGGACAAGGTGGTCATTGGCGTGGAAGCCGACGAGGGCAGCACCGACGTCGCCGCGACGAAGTACGTCGTCCAGCCGGGCGACACCCTCTGGCAGCTGGCCCGGCGATTCTCGACCACCGTGGACCGTCTGTCGGCAATAAACCAGCTCGGTCCCGACGGCAACCTCCGCCCCGGCCAGGAGCTGGTGGTAGCCAGCAACTAGCGCCCGGCCACGGTTGTTCCGCGCCTGAAACAAAGACGGGGTCCGTCGCGGACCCCGTCTTCCTTTCCGCGCTCGTGCGGCGGGCTCAGGCCGACCCGATACCCAGCCAGCGCTCGGTATTCGCCCGGGCCTGCTCGGCCAGCTCGGCGACGGTCACGCCGCGCACGTCGGCCAGCACTTCAGCCACGTGCCGCACACGGATGGGATTGTTGGGCTTGCCGCGATACGGCACCGGCGAGAGATAGGGAGAATCGGTCTCCACCAGGATCCGATCGGCCGGCACCTTCTTCGCCACCTCGCGCAGCTCGTCCGCGGACTTGAAGGTAACGATGCCGGAAAAGGAGATATAGAACCCCAGGTCCAGCGCCCGACGGGCCGTCTCCCAGTCCTCGGCGAAGCAGTGCATCACCCCGCCACAGTCCTCGGCATGTTCGCCTTCCAGCACGTCCATGGTGTCACCGGGTGCGCCGCGGGTGTGAATGATCACCGGCTTGTCCAGCACCTTGGCCGCGTCGATGTGGGCGACGAAGCGCTCGTGCTGCCAGCGCTCGCCCGGCTCGCAATGGAAGTAGTCCAGCCCGGTCTCGCCGACCGCGACGATCGCATCGGCATGCCGATCCCCGCGAATCGCCTCGACCAACGCATCGGCCGAAATCACCTCGCCGACGTCGTCGGTCGGATGCCAGCCGTAGGAGAGATACACCGTGGGACGATCCGCCGGCCGATCCTCGCGGTCGACGAGGTATGGGCCGACCAGCTCGGCCATCGACGGCCACGCGTCAGGCGAGATGGCCACGCAGAGCATCTGCGCGACGTCCTCCTCGCGGGCGACCTGCATGAAGCGGTCGAAGTCGTTGTCGAAGGCGTCGAGCTGGACCCGGTCCAGGTGACAATGGGAGTCGAAAAGTTGCATCGGCAGTGTGGAACGATTGAGGGCGTGGTCACATGGTGTAGGTGGGCGCTTCCCTTTCAAGGGCCCCGGCAAGATAGGTCTCGATCTGCTGCCGGGTCTTGCCGTGATCCATGGTGCCGAACTGCACCCCGATCCCGGGCGTCTTGCCGCCTTGGTTTCCCGGCGGCGTGATCCAGACCACCTTGGCCGCGACGGCCAGACGCTCGGCACTGCCCATCAGTGTGAGCGTCAGGAAGATGTCCTTGCCCAGCGGCACTTTGGTGTGTCCCGGAATGAACAACCCACCGTTCTTCACGAAGGGCATGTAGGACCGGTAGAGAGTCTCCTTGTCCGGGATATCGTGGTGGATCATGCCCCCACCCAGGCCACCTCCGTTGAACGCCGCTGCCATGATCTGCTCCTTGTCGATGGTTTTGCGCACAGGACCGAGAGACGGCTCTGCGCCCGCGCTAATCCGGGATTGATCGTCCGATCAGTCTACCGGGTTTGCCCCGGGCGCGGCTACTCCCGGTAACGCAGGCCAACTCGTGCCGGCGCTCCCCGCGGGGATTCACTCCTGAGGGTCCAGCCGGCGGGACAGGCGCGGGTCGACCAGGTCAAGGGCCAGGTGCTCGACGGAGAGTTCCGGGTGCAGGGGATGCCCCGCCTCGCGGGCGAAACGCACCAGCCGGGTCTGCACGGCGAGCCATTGCTCCTCCTCGCAGGCCTTGGCCAGCCGCTCGACCGCGGGGGCGAGCTTGGCCGGCACTTCGGGGTCGAGTCCCGCCCGGTGACGGGACACCGCCGACCAGAGCCGCAGCAGCCAGCGGGCCAGCGCCGGTCGTGGCACGGCCAGCCATGGCTGCACGGCGGACAGCGGGTTGCCCTGCCCGGCCATCAGGTCCACCCAGGCCCGGGTCACCGCCTGCCAGTCGAATACCAGCTCGTTGCCGTCGACCAGTGCCGGGTCGTCGACGAAGGCCAGCAACCGGGCCTCGTCGAGCGAACAGCCCTCCTCGTGCTGCCACCACTCGGCCAGTTCGGCCTGGCGCGGTTCGCGCAGGCGCACTCGTTGCAGCCGCGAGCGGATGGTCGGCAGCAGCCGGTCGACGTGCTCGACCGTGCACAGGAACTGGGTCGCCTCGGGGGGCTCCTCGAGCAGCTTGAGCAGGGCGTTGCCCGAGGAGCGGTTGAGCCGCTCGATGCGCTCGATCACGATCAGGCGCATCCGGCCGTACCGGGTGAACCACGCCCCCTCGATCAGCCCGCGGATGGCGTCAACCGGGATGTCGCGATGATCGGGATCGTCGGCCAGCCGGTGGATGTCGGGGAAGCTGCCCTGTTCGGCCTGCCGGCAGGCGCTGCACTCGCCGCAGGGCCAGCCGTCGCGGGGCGAGTCGCAGATCAGGCGCCGGGCCAGCGTCTCGACCAGAGCGGTCATCGTGGTGCCCAGCGGGCCGTGCAGCAGCAGGCCGTGGGGCAACCGGCCGGCGGACTCCAGCCGGTCGAGCTGGCGCCAGGCGTCCATCACCCAGGCCGCGCCCCGGATCGTCTCCGGCCGACTGGCCAAGCGACGTTCCGCCGTGCCGGCCAGCTCCGAGTTCGTGGCCGCGTCAGCCATATCGTGCCTCCAGCGTTGCCTCGATCGCTGCGCGAACCGCCTCGATCGGAGCGGTCGCATCCACGCGAACGAACCGGTCGGGATGCCGCTGGGCCAGATCGGCGAAGCCCTCGCGCACCCGGTCGAAGAACGAGAGCGTCTCCTGTTCGAAGCGATCGGCCGAGGCCCGCGCCGCCGCACGCTCGAGACCGAGGGCCACCGGCACGTCCAGCCAGAAGGTCAGCGAGGGGTCGCAGCCGGCGTGGGCAATGCCTGCCAGTTGCTCGATCACCTCGGCCGACATGCCCCGACCCGCCCCCTGGTAGGCGCGCGAGGAATCGGTGAATCGGTCGCAGACGACCACCTCGCCGGCGGCCAGCGCCGGGCGGATGACCCGCTCGACGTGCTGGGCCCGCGCGGCGAACATCAGCAACAGCTCGGTGGACTCGGCCACCGGCTCGTCGCGGACGGCCTTGAGCACGCCACGCAGCTCCTCGGCCAGCGGTGTGCCGCCAGGCTCGCGCGTGACCGTCACCGTCTCGCCGCGGGCCTCGAACCAGTCGCGCACGAAGGCCATGGCCGTGCTCTTGCCGGCCCCTTCCAGCCCCTCGAGGGTGATGAAACGCGAGATATCCAGCGCTGTCGTCATCAGGAACCGTCCTCGTTCCGCTGAATGACCCGCCAGCGGCGCACCGCGCGGTTGTGCTCCTCGAGGGTGCGCGAGAAGTGGTGCCCGCCGGTGCCGTCGGCGACGAAGAACAGGGCATCGGTGTCCGTGGGGCGGGTGGCCGCAATCAGCGAAGCCCGCGAGGGCAACGCGATCGGCGTCGGCGGCAGCCCGTCGCGGGTGTAGGTGTTATAGGGGGTGTCCTCGCGCAGGTGGCGCGTGAACAGCCGGCCGTCGTAGTCGTCACCCATGCCGTAGATGACCGTCGGGTCGGTCTGCAGCCGCATGCCGCGCTCGAGGCGGTTGACGAACACCCCGGCCACCTCGCCGCGCTCGGAGGCCACGGCGGTCTCGCGCTCGATCAGCGAGGCGAGGATCAGAGCCTCGTAGGGGGTGTCGATGGGCAGGTCTTCGGCCCGCTCGGCCCAAGCCGCGTCGAGCGCCGCGCGCATCCGGTCGTGGGCCCGACGGATCATCTGCCGGTCGGTGGTCCCGCTCGGGTAGTGATAGGTGTCCGGGTAGAGCCAGCCCTCGAGGTGGTCGACCGACAGGTCCAGCTCCTCGATCACCGCCTCGGGCGAGAGGTCATCCAAAGTGCGCTCGATCCGCGGCGCCCCGGCGACAATCTCGACAAAGCGCCGAGCGGTCACCCCCTCGGGGATGGTGACCGAATACTGCACCACGTCGCCGGCCGCCATGCGGTCGAGCAGGCTCACCAGTCGCTCGCCGGCCTGCACCTCGTACTCGCCCGACTGGATGGCCCGTGCCTGGCCACGAAAACGCGCCGTCCAGTAGATCACCGGCTCGGGCAGCGAGGGATTGATGGCATGGATCGCGGCGGCGACGTCGCGCATGGTCTCGCCCCGCTCGACCAGCAACGGCTGCGGGGATGCCGACACGGGCATCTGCCAGTAGCGCCAGGCCTGCGTGACCCCGGCGAACACCGCAGCCAGGAAGGCCATGGTGATCGCCCAGATCACGAACACCCCGATGGCTCGCCGCATTGATCTCTCCCGTTTCACGATTGGTCCCGAATGGCTCGATTCATCCGCCGGACAGGGTCCTTCCCCAGCAGGATGCCGCCAGCGCCTCGTCCAGCGTCGTCTTCCAGGGGGCGGAATCCGCATCCTCGGCCGGTTGCCAGACCCCGCCGACACGACGCAGACCGGCATCCGGCGGCCCGGCCGGCACAGTCAGATCCCGCCCGAGCAGCCGGCCCACCGGGCGCCACGCGGAAACGGCATTGCAGCAGAAGGCCTGCTCGGCAGCCGCCAGCCGCCCCGCCGCACAGGGACGGATCTCGGCCTCGAGTCGCTCGACCCACCAGGCCCGCCGCGTGCCGGCGATCGACCCGTCGGTCACCGGCGGCGTGCACCAGCGCCTGCCCTCGCGCCAGAACAGGTTGCTCATGGTACCCGAAACCACCCGCCCGGCGGCATCGCGCATCAGCCCCTCGTGGGCCCCGGCCGGCAGCCGTTCGCGGGCGAGCACCTGCGGCAGCCGGTTGAGGTGCTTGAGCCCCCGCAACGCCGGAATGCCGGCAACCGGCACCGGGCTCTCGACCACCACCAGCGCCTCGGTCGGCACCGGCGGCAACGGGGCGAACAGGGCGCGGACGGTCGGGGCCGGATCGACCGGGCGGGCGTAACCGCGCGGCCCGCTACCGGCCGTGATCAGCAGTTTGCAGACACCGCTTTTCCCGGCCGGGATCGCCCTGTCGATCGCCCCGACCACCGCCTCTCCCGACGGCTCGGGCAGACCCAGCCGGGACAGCCCGAAGCGCAACCGGGCGAGATGCTCGACCAGCATCAACGGGCGGCCGGCGTCGACGAAGATCGTCTCGAACAGGCCGTCGCCGAAGGCCAGGCCCCGGTCGTTCCAGGAAAGCTCCGCGGTCACGAGGGTCGTCCCCGCTCCAGGGCCTCCGGCCCGCCCAGTGCGTCGAGCACGCCGCGTGCCTTCTCCAGGGTCTCCTCCAGTTCGCGGCGCGAGCGCGAGTCGGCGACGATGCCGGCCCCGGTGCGGAACTCGCCCTCCCCGTCCGGGGCGAGAAACAGGCTTCGGATCAGTATGCTGCTGTCCAGGCGACCATGCGCGGAGAGGTAGCCGAGACTGCCCGTGTACGGTCCGCGCCCACTGCCCTCCAGCTCGGCGAGGATCTCCATGCAGCGCACCTTGGGGCAGCCGGTGATCGTTCCCCCGGGGAAGGTGGCCGCCAGCGCGGCCAGCGGCGAGGCATCGGTCGGCAGCCGCCCGCCGATGTTGGAGACCAGGTGGTGGACGTGGGCGTAGGACTCCACCACCATCAGCTCATCGACCGCGACCGAGCCCGGCTCGCAGACCCGGCCGAGGTCGTTGCGCTCCAGGTCGATCAGCATCACGTGCTCGGCACGCTCCTTGGGGTGGCCCTTGAGCTGATCGACCAGTTCCCGATCACGGGGCGGGTCGGGGTCGCGCCGCCGCGTGCCCGCGATCGGCCGGGTTTCGGCGCGGCCATCGGCCACGCGCACCAGCCGCTCGGGCGACGAACTCAGGATCTGGCCCTCCGGCTGGCGATACCAGGCGGCGAAGGGCGCCGGATTGCGCCGGCACAGCGAACGCCAGGCGGCGGCCGCATCCGCCCCGTCGGCCAGCCGGAACCGCCACGGGTGCGACAGGTTGGCCTGGAAGACGTCCCCGGCGAACAGGTACTCGCGCACCTGCCGCACACCTTCCCGGTAGCGGGCGCCGGGTGGAGGCTCGAGGCGAGACAGGCCGGGTGGCGCCAGCTCGCCGGCATCGCCCACAGCCTGCCGTCGGGCGGCGGCCAGTGCGGCGGCCAGCCGTTCGCCCTCACAACTGCGGTCGTGGACCAGGTAGTCCCGCCCCTCGACGTGATCACGGATCAGTGCGGCCGGGTGATACTCCGCCAGTGCCACGGGGAATCCGCTGCGGGCACCAAGGGCGAACGCGGGCAGGTCGAGCGTCGGCTCGATCTCCGTGGCCAGCTCGTAGGAGAGGAAGAAACTCCAGCCACCGAGAAACGGGAAGTCGCCCGGCAGGCCGTGTGCCGCGAACAGCGCGTCTACGCCCTCCGGCGCCGCCCGCTCGCGCCGGGCCGACTCGAAGGCGTCGAGAAACCGGCTCGCGGTCAATGGCTCGCCGTTGCGCTCGATCCGGCCGTCGACCCGGCGGACGATCCGCTCCGTCGACGCCGAGAACAGGATCGACCAGCGGCTCAGCGGCCCGCCGGCGGTCACGCTCTCGTAAAGATGCGAGCCGGCCTCCCCCGCGGCGATCAGGATCTCCGCGAGTCCGGGGGCGGCACCCGCGAGGGGTTCGATATGGGGTCGTTCAGCCACGCTGGGACATCCTTCCGCTGGCCGCGCGCCCGACCGGGACGACGACCGACGGCATCAGTCGGCGGTGCGACCGAAGATCAGCGTGCCGTTGGTGCCACCGAAACCGAACGAGTTGGACATGACCGTCTCCAGCCCTTTCACCTCGCGCGCCTCGTGGGGCACGAAGTCCAGGTCGCAACCCTCGGAGGGGTTGTCGAGGTTGATCGTCGGCGGCAGCACCTGGTCACGCAGGGCGAGCACGGAGAACACGGCCTCGATCCCGCCGGCGGCACCCAGCAGATGGCCGGTCATCGACTTGGTGGAACTGACCGGGCAGTCGACCGGACGGTCGCCGAACAGGTCCTTGATCGCCTCGACCTCGGCGCCGTCGCCGGCCGGGGTCGAGGTGCCGTGGGCGTTGATATAGCCGATGTCGTCCGCCGACAGGGATGCATCCTTGAGCGCGGCATCCATGCAGCGCTTCGCGCCGTCGCCGTCCGGCGCGGGCATGGTCATGTGGTGGGCATCCGAGCTCATGCCGAACCCCTCGAGCTCACCATAGATCCGCGCACCGCGAGCCCGAGCGTGCTCCAGCGATTCGAGCACCACCACCCCGGCACCCTCGCCCAGCACGAAGCCGTCGCGGTCGCGATCCCAGGGACGCGAGGCGTGCTCGGGATCGTCGTTGCGGGTCGACAGGGCGCGGGCGGAGGCAAACCCCGCCACGCCGAGCGGGGAAATGGCCCCCTCGGCGCCCCCGGCAACCATCACGTCGGCATCCCCGTAGGCGATCAGGCGCGCGGCCTGCCCGATGCTGTGGGTGCCGGAGGTGCAGGCGGTGACCGTGGCCAGGTTGGGGCCGCGGAAGCCGTAGCGGATGGAAAGCTGACCCGAGGCCATGTTGATGATCGCGCCGGGTACGAAAAAAGGCGAGACACGCCGCGGCCCCTGGTTCTCCAGGGCCAGGGTGTTCCTCTCGATGCCGCCGAGCCCGCCGATACCGGAGCCGATGAAGGTGCCCACCCGATCGAGGTCGAGCGAATCGCTGACCAGGTCCGCGTCCTCGATCGCCTCGATGGAGGCCCCCAGGGCGTAGTGGATGAAGGGCTCCATCTTCTTCACGTCCTTCTTGGGGATGAACGCGGTGGGATCGAAGTCCTTCACCATGGCCGCGAACTGCACGGACATCTTGCTGACATCGAAGCGGTCGATGGCTGCGGCCCCGGAGCGGCCGGCGAGGATTCCGTCCCAGGAATCCTTCACGTTGTTCCCGAGGGGTGTCACCAGGCCCAGGCCGGTGACCACGACGCGACGTTTACTCATGGCTGACGTTTCCAGTTGGGTAAAACCCACCCGTTGCCGGGCGGAGGCGGGCACCCGTCTCGGCCGCCCGGTTCCCGGCGGCGGGTACCAATGAAAAAACCGCGATCAACCCCCGCTCAGGGGGCCGACACACGGTTTACGGTCACGGGCTCGGGGCCCGTGAAACACACAGGAGCCTATCAGGCGTCCTTGTGGCTGTTGACGTAGTCAATGGCCTGCTGAACGGTGGTGATCTTCTCGGCTTCCTCGTCCGGGATCTCGCACTCGAACTCTTCTTCCAGAGCCATGACCAGCTCGACGGTGTCGAGGGAATCCGCGCCGAGGTCGTCAACGAATGAAGCTTCATTGGTGACTTCTTCTTCCTTGACGCCCAGCTGCTCTACAACAATCTTCTTGACGCGCTCATCAACGTTGCTCATTCGTAACGAACCTCTCTGGTACAAACACAGCTTACTTGGTAAAACGATTTGGCCCGGCAATCCGGGCCAAGACTGCCCGGCATTCTATTGAAAACCGCTCCGTGGGCCAAATAAAAATGGTCGCCGACGCCTCCGCCGGCATTCGGGGAGGGAAAACGAACCCGCCGTCATCGGCGACCGCGGCTTGATCAGCCCATGTACATGCCGCCGTTGACGTGCATGGTCTGGCCGTTGATATAGGCCGCCTCGGGGGAGGCGAGGAAGCGCACCATCGAGGCGATTTCCTCGGGCTGACCCAGCCGGCCGGCGGGGATGTTGGCCAGGAGCGCTTCGGTCTGCTTCTCCGGCAGGTCGCGGGTCATGTCGGTCTCGATGAAGCCCGGAGCGACCACGTTGACGGTCACGCCGCGCGGGCCGAGCTCGCGGGCCAGCGACTTGGAGAATCCCATGATACCCGCCTTGGCGGCGGCGTAGTTGGTCTGACCGGCGTTACCCATCGCACCGACCACCGAGGCGATCGAAATGATCCGCCCCCAGCGGGCCTTGGCCATGGAGCGCATCACCTTCTGCGACAGGCGGAACACCGACGTCAGGTTGGTATCGATGATCGCGTCCCAGTCGTCTTCCTTCATGCGCATCAGCAGCGTGTCGCGGGTAATGCCGGCATTGTTGACCAGCACCGCGACCGCGCCGAAACGCGACTCGATCTCCTTGATCACCGCGTCGACCTGTTCGCCGTCGGTGACGTCCAGCGCCATGCCGGCACCGTTCTCGCCGAGGCGTTCGTCGATGGCCGCCGCGCCCTTCTCGGAAGTGGCCGTGCCCACGACGGTGGCGCCGGCCGCGACCAGCGCCTCGGCGATGGCCGCACCGATGCCCCGGGAGGCCCCGGTCACCAGCGCCACGCGTCCGTCGAGATGGGCGAATCCTGCTGCTTGTTCAGACATGGTCTTCCTCGTGCTTCTCAATTCCGTTGTCCCGGGACTCGATCCCCGGGCGGTTTCATTCGGTACCCAGCGCCTTTTCCAGCGTGGGCTGGTCGAAGACGGGCTTGGCGCCCATCTTGCGGTCGATGCGCCGCGCGAGCCCGGTGAGCACCTTGCCCGGCCCGAACTCGACCTGGTCGCCGGCCCCCATGGCCTGCATGGCCTGGACACAGGCGACCCACTGGACCGGGCGGAACAGCTGCTCGACCAGCGCGGTGGCGATGGCCTCGGGCTTCTCGTGGGTGAGCGCGTCGACGTTGTGGATCACCGGAATCTGCGGGGCACGGATCTCGACCTGGGCGATCTCGGCACGCAACTGCTCGCCCGCCTCGCGCATCAGCGAGGAATGCGACGGCACGCTCACCGGCAGCAGTACGAAGCGCTTGGCGCCCGCGTCCCCGGCGATCGCCTCCGCCCGTTCCACGGCCGCGCGATCACCGGCGATCACCACCTGCCCCGGGGCATTGAAGTTCACCGCTTCGCAGACGTCACCGTCGGCAGCCTTGTCGCAGACGCCGCGCACGGCATCGTCCTCGAGACCGAGCACGGCGGCCATCGCGCCCTGCCCCTCGGCGACGGCCGACTGCATCAGTTGGCCGCGCCGGGCGACCAGGGCCACGGCGGCTTCGAAATCGATCGCGTCGGCGGCGACCAGCGCGGCATACTCGCCCAGGCTGTGACCGGCCAATGCCGCCGGGGCGGCGCCGTTCGCTCGGCGCCAGATCTCCCAAGCGGCGACATCGGCGGCCAGCATGGCCGGCTGGGTGCGTTCGGTCTGGTTCAGGGCCTCGGCCTCGCCCTCGGCCACCAGGGCCCATAGGTCATAGCCCAGCACGTCGCCCGCACGGTCGAATACCGCCTGCGCGATGTCCTCGTGTTCGCCCCAGCCACTGGCCATACCGATGGACTGGGAACCCTGCCCAGGAAACACCCCTGCAATCATGCTCATGTCTCGCCGATAGTTGTGAAAACGCGGCGATCTTACCACAGCCCTCCGGGCGGCCCGGCGGCGGAAACACGCCTGTCACACTGCCCGCCGAGACTGCGTCGATTTGCTATCCACGGGTTTGGCACATGCACATTCTGATGATATCGGACGTCTTCTTCCCCCGAATCAACGGGGTCTCCACGTCCATCCACAGCTTTCGCCACCACCTGGCGGCACTCGGGCACCGGGTGACCCTGCTGTGCCCCGCCTATCCGGCCGACCAGCCCGGCGGCGCCCCCGACGACCGCGGCGACACGGACATTCTCCGGATTCCCTCCCGGCGCGTGCCGATCGACCCGGAGGACCGGCTCATGCAGTGGCGCCCCCTGCGACGGGCCGCCCGGGAGCTTCCCGGCGAACCGATTGACCTGGTCCACGTGCACACCCCGTTCGTTGCCCATTACGCCGGACGCCGCATCGCGCAGGAACGGGACGTGCCCCTGCTCGAGACCTACCACACCTTCTTCGAGGAGTACGCCGACAAGTACGTCCCGCTGGTGCCGCGCCCCTGGCTTCGGAGACTGGCCAGGGACTGGTCGCGCCGCCAGTGCAACGCCGTCGACCATCTGCTGGTGCCGTCGACGCCCATGCGGGAAACCCTGACACGCTACGGCGTGCACACCGAGATGACCGTTCTGCCCACCGGCATTGAGCCCGGGAAACCCGCCTCGCCGGCGGACGCACTCGCCTTCCGCGCCCGGCACGACATCCCGCCGGGGGCGCCTCTGCTGCTCTACGTCGGCCGGATCGCCGAGGAGAAGAACATCGACTTTCTGTTCGACATCCTGCCGTCGGTGCTCGACCGACACCCCGGTGCCATACTCGCCATCGCCGGCGAAGGGCCAGCTCGTCGCGAGCTGGAACGTCGGGCGAAGGCTGAGAGGTTGGAAGCGTCAATACGGTTTATCGGCTACATGCGCCGCGACGGGGAACTGCAGTCGGCCTACCAGGCGGCCGACCTGTTCGTGTTCGCCTCGAAGAGCGAGACCCAGGGACTGGTGCTGATCGAGGCACTCGCCCAGGGCGCGCCGGTAATAGCGATCGCCGAGATGGGCACCCGGGACGTGCTCGCCCCGACCGGCGGCTGCCGCATCGCCCCGGACGAGCCGGCCGCCTTCGCCGACGAGGTCGTCGAGCTTCTGGATCGGCCCGACCGGCGCGAGGCGATGGCCGAAGCGGCCCGGCGCTACGCCCGGACCTGGTCGGCAGAGAAAATGACGCGGGAACTAGTGGCGGTCTACGCGGGCCTTGTCCCGAACGCGACGGCCACCGACTGAGCGATCAGCCCGTGTCCCTACACAGCAGCAACGAACGGCTGTCGCCCGCCCGGGTTTCCCGGTGGACCACAAAATCGGCGGGCAGGCGCAGGAGCTCCGGGTCCGCCGCTTCGACGAAAAGCCGGGCATCCGGCGCCAGCCAGTCGGCCTCGGCCAGCCGGTCGATTGCCGCCTGCAAAAGGTCGGGCCGCCGGAACGGCGGATCGAGGAAGACCAGATCCACGGGGCCGACCGTCGCGGGCGGCCCGTCGAGCCAGCGCAGGGCATCGGACGTCCAGACATCGAAGCGACCCGGCTCGCAACCGAGCTCGCCGAGGTTTTTCTCCAGCTCTCGCGCCACGCGCGGGGCCTTCTCGACGAAACCCGCCCAGGCGGCACCGCGGGAGAGCGCCTCGAAACCCAGCACCCCGCTACCGGCGAACAGGTCGAGCACCCGCCAGCCCACCAACGTCTGGCCGAGCCAGTTGAACAGCGTCTCACGGACACGATCGGGTGTCGGCCTCAGGTCGCGGGCGGCGGGGAAGCGCAACCGACGGGAACGCCAGTCGCCTCCAATGATGCGAACCTGTTCACCCTTCGACGGGCGTCGTCCCTTGGCAGTGCTGGCCATGGAGCCTCCGGGCTGGATGGGTGGCGGTCGAAGCGATGGTGCGCATGATAAACTCGTTCGGCCTTGTCCGGGACCGCCCGGCACACCCGCCCGCGAACACAAGGAACCAGCCATCCATGTTCGGATTTCTCAGACGCAAGAAGCGCAAAGCCGAAACCGAGGCCGTCGAGGAACCCCAGGCACAGGAAACTCACGCCGAGGAGCCGGCCGCCAAGGCCCCAGATGCCGAGCCCGAAGCGATCGCAGAACCCGAAGCGACTGCCGAACCCGAGACGGCCGCTCCGGCCGAACAGCCGCGCGCGCCGAGCGAACAGCCGGCGCGCGAGGAGAAGGGCTCGGGCTCGCTGTTCTCCCGGCTGGCCAAGACCCGCAGCGGGCTGACCGAGGGGCTAGGCGAGCTTTTCCTCGGCAAGAAACGCATCGACGACGACCTGCTCGAAGAGCTGGAGACACGGCTGATCATGGCCGACGTCGGCCAGCAGACCACGACGGCGCTGATCGACGAGCTGACCCGGGAGGTCAGCCGCAAGCACGTCGACGACCCCGAACACCTGTTCGAAACGCTCTGGCGGCTGATGGTCGAGCGCCTGGAGGCGGTCCAACCGCCCACCCCCGTCGAACGCCGTCAAGACGGACGTCCACACGTGATGGTGGTCTGCGGCATCAATGGTGGGGGCAAGACCACCAGCATCGGCAAGCTGGCACATCGCTTCAAGCATGAGGGCCGCGAGGTGATGCTGGCCGCGGCCGACACCTTCCGCGCCGCGGCGGTCGAGCAGCTGATCAGCTGGGGCGAGCGCAACGACGTCCGCGTGATCGGCGAACCGGGGCGTGGTGACCCGGCCTCGGTCGCCTTCGACGCCGTCACTGCCTCGAAGGCCCGCGGCAGCGACATCCTGATTGTGGACACGGCCGGCCGGTTGCACACGCAGTCGGGGCTGATGGACGAGCTGACCAAGCTGATCCGCGTGATCGGCAAGGCCGAGGCCGAGGCCCCTGACGAGGTGCTTCTGGTGATCGACGCGAGCATCGGGCAGAACGCGCTGGTCCAGGCGCGCCAGTTCAACCAGGCGGTCAACCTTACCGGCCTGATCGTCACCAAGCTCGACGGCACGGCCAAGGGTGGCATCGTGTTCGCCATCGCCGACGAGCTGGGCCTGCCGATCCACTTCATCGGTGTGGGCGAGAAATCCGAGGACCTGCGCCCGTTCGAGCCGGCCGCCTTCGTCGACGCCCTGCTGGACAGGCAGTAGGATCGGGACGGGATGATCGAGTTCGCCAACGTCTCCCGCCGCTACGCCAACGGGCAGTTCGGCCTGCAGGACATCAGCTTCCGCCTGCCCACCGGCCGCATGGCGTTCCTCACCGGGCACTCCGGGGCCGGCAAGTCGACGCTGCTTCGCCTGATCCCGGCGCTCGACCGGCCGACGTCGGGCAAGGTGATGGTCGGCGGCTACGATCTGGGCCGCATGGGCCGCCACCAGTACCCCAAGCTGCGCCGCCAGATCGGCGTGGTCTTCCAGGATCACCACCTGCTGACCGATCGCTGCGTGTTCGACAACGTGGCCCTGCCCCTGCAGGTTTCGGGCTACCTCCCGGGTGACGTGCGTCGCCGGGTGTCCGCCGCGCTGGACAAGGTCGGGCTGGTCGACCGTCAGCGTGCCGCCATCGACGAGCTTTCCGGCGGGGAGCAGCAGCGGGTCAACATTGCCCGGGCACTGGTCAACCGGCCGCGCATCCTGCTCGCCGACGAACCCACCGGCAACCTGGACCCGGAAATCTCCCGGGACATCTTCGACCGATTCTTCGAATTCCACGCCGTGGGCGTGACGGTGCTGATCGCCAGCCACGACATCGACCTGCTCCGCCAGTACCCGGTTCCGCGCATCGCGCTCAACCAGGGGCGGATCAGCGGTTTCGAGGAGCCGGATACATGAGCCCGACCAGCGGAATCGAGCACCCTGCCAACCGGGGCAAGACCAGCCACCCGCTGGCCACCTGGCGGCGGCATCACGGCCAATGCCTGCGCGGTGCGATGAGCCGCATGATCCGCCGGCCGCTGGGCGCCTGGGCGACGATCCTGGTGCTGGGCATCGTGCTGAGCCTGCCGGCGCTGGTCATGACCCTCGGCCACCAGGTCGAGCGCATCGGCGAGCTGTGGATGGCCGACGCGGCGAGGATGGACGTCTACCTCGAACCCGGCATTGGCGCCGAGGAGCGCGACGAATTGATCGAATGGCTCGAACGCCAGCCGACGGTCGACACGCTGCAACTGATTTCCCCGGAGGCCGGCATGCAGACCCTCGCCCTGCGTCTGCAGATCGACGGCCTGGACTCGATGGAATCCAGCCCGCTGCCATGGGTGGCCGAACTGACGCTGCGCGATACGCGGCTCGACACCCGGCTCACGCTGGCCGAGGGCCTGCACCAGCAGCCGGCGGTGGCCGATTTCTCCGCCGGGGGGGAATGGATCGAGCGCCTCGAGCAGATCCGCGGATTCTTCGACGAGCTCGGCTGGTGGCTGCTGCTCCTGCTCGGGCTGACGGTGATCTTCGTGGTCGGCAACACCCTGCGGCTCGAACTGCTCGAACGTCGCCGCGAGATCGCGCTCATCGCGCTGATCGGCGGCACCCAGCGCTACATGCTTCGGCCCCTGCTCTACGACGGCACACTGACCGGGCTGCTCGGCGGCGCGGTGGCCGCGGGGCTGGTCAGCGCCGCCCTGGCCGTGATCTCCGAGCCCGTTCAGCGATTCGCCGCCTCCTACGGCGCGGCCGTCGAACCGGCCACCGACCCCGCCCTGGTGGGCCTGTTGCTTCTCGCGGGCACCTTCCTCGGCTGGCTTTCCGCTCAGGTCACCGGGCGGTTCTACATCGGTCGGCTGAGCACCCCCTGAAAAGGGACGCCCTGTGTCGCATACGTGCCGACCTTCCCAAGCCGGTATCCATGATCTACTCTCGACCCTTCGAGCCCGATGGGCGGGAACTTCCCCGGGATTTAGCACTCTCATGGGCCGAGTGCTAAAATGACGAGGTTCGGAAAACGATTGGGATACGTGCAGCGAGACAAGATGATGCAGACAGCAGGCAATCAACTCCCCACCACCCGCAACTCGAACGAGTTCGGTACGGCCGGCATGACGATGCCGGTCATCGGGGATTCCCTGTCCCAGTATCTGGCCGAAGTGCGTCGCCTGCCGATGCTCAGCGTCGAGGAGGAGCAGGCACTGGCGCACCGGCTCAAGGAGCAGGGTGACATCGAGGCGGCCCAGAAGCTGGTGCTGGGTCACCTGCGCTTCGTGGTGCACATCGCGCGCAGCTACCGGGGCTACGGCCTGCCGCTGGCCGACCTGATCCAGGAAGGCAACATCGGCCTGATGAAGGCGGTCAAGCGCTTCGATCCGGAGCAGAAGGTCCGTCTGGTGACCTTCGCCGTGCACTGGATCCGCGCCGAGATCCACGAGTACATTCTCAAGAACTGGCGCATCGTCAAGGTGGCCACGACCAAGGCCCAGCGCAAGCTGTTCTTCAAGATGCGCCAGATGAAGAACTCGCTGGGCTGGCTGACCAAAAGCGAGGCCGAGGCCGTCGCCGAGGAACTGAACGTCCCCGAACGCGAGGTGATAACCATGGAGGCGCGCCTCTACGGTCGCGACATGGGCCTGGACACCCCGGCCTACGACGGCTCCGAGGACGGCGAAGGCCCTTCCTACGAGCAGGTTCTGGTCGACCAGGACGCGCTTTCGGTGGAGGACATCGCCTCGCAGCGCGACGAGAACGAGCGCGTCGAGGCCATGACCGAGGCCCTGTCGACGCTGGACGAACGCAGCCGGGACATCCTCACCCGCCGCTGGCTCGACGAGCCCAAGGCTACCTTGCAGACCTTGGCCGACGAGTACGGCGTTTCCGCGGAACGGGTCCGCCAGATCGAGTCCGCGGCACTCAAGAAGCTGCGCACCGCCCTGCCCCAGCCGGCCTGATACGGATCAGGCGCTCGGCAAACGGCCAACGGAATCCTGCACCAACAAAAAAGCCACCCGCACGGGTGGCTTTTTTCGTGGCCGATTTCCTGTCGGAAGGATCAGCCGAAGAACACCACGCTCAGGAAGCTCAGCCAGGAGAAAATGATCAGGCCGATGACGAACGTGAATGCGAAGTTGTCGAAGTTGAAAAATTCTTTCATGTAAGGCTCCTCCCTTGATCCCGAACTATCCTAAACCAGCGCTGCGGCAATGTCACTAGTCCAATCGGGGTTATTCGTCCCGCTGCGGTTCTTCCGTCTCGTGCGCCTTTTCCGCGTTCGTCTTCGACCCGACATCCTGCGGCTGGTTCGTCGGGATACGGGGATCGTCGTCGTCCATGAGGATGCGGTGCGCCGGCCCCTCGAGGTCCTCGTACTGGTTGTTACGGATCGCCCAGAAGGCCGCCCAGACCAGGCCGGCCACCACCAGCATGCTCAAGGGCACGAAAAGAAACAGGACTTCCATCTGGCACCTCCATCAATCGGCCTCAGCGGGAACGCTCTGCGCGCCCGGCACCGGACGAAAAGGGCCCGCGCTGGGCGGGCCCTGCTACCCGGCCATTGACCGGGATTGTCCCCCGCCGGAGGCAGGGTTTCAAATCCGGCCGAAGATCAGGCCACCTGCGCCTGCCCACTGGCCGCGCGTAGCGCCGCGATGCGCTCGTCGAGCGGCGGATGCGACATGAACAGCCGGCCGAAATTGCCGCCGCGACCGAAGATGCCGAATGCGGTCATCTGCGCCGGCATGTCCGAGGGGCGGTCGTAGTTGAGCTTGAGGCGCTCGAGGGCGGCGATCATCTTCTCCCGGCCGGCCAGACGTGCGCCGGCATCGTCGGCTCGGAACTCGCGCTGGCGCGAGAACCACATGACGATGGTGCTCGCCAGGATGCCGAAGACGATCTCGGCGGCGATCGTGGTGACGAAAAAGCCGATGCCCGGCCCTTCTTCGTTCTTCAACAGCACCCGATCGACGAAGAAGCCGACGATGCGGGCAAAGAAGATCACGAAAGTGTTCACCACACCCTGGATGAGCGTCAGGGTGATCATGTCGCCGTTGGCGATGTGTCCCACCTCGTGACCGAGCACGGCCTCGGCCTCGTCGCGGGTCATGCTCGAGAGCAGCCCGGTGGACACGGCCACCAGCGCCTTGTTGCGGCTCGCGCCGGTGGCGAAGGCGTTGATCTCCGGCGAGTCGTAGATCGCCACCTCGGGCATGCCGATGCCGGCCTCGCGAGCCTGGCGCTGCACGGTCTCGACCAGCCAGCGCTCACCCTCGTTGCTCGGGGTCTCGATCACCTGGGCCCCGACGCTCTTCTTGGCCATCCACTTGGAAATGAACAGCGAGATCAGCGAACCGCCGAAGCCGAATACGGCGGCCAGCACCAGCGTGGAAGTCAGGTTGATGGTGCCTGCCTGGTAATCCATTGTCCGGCCGAGACCGAAGACGCTGGATAGCACGAACCAGACGATCATCAATACGACGATCACGGCCAGGTTGGTCAACAGGAACAAGCCGATGCGTTTCATCTCTACCTCTGGAATTGGCTGATCGGATCAAGCTTCCCGGACGGGCGCACGCCGGGCACCGCACTGCCAATGGACAAAGCGGTGCCCGAAATGACGACCCGACCGGATATAAGCTTACTGAATAGTGGGGCGCGACGCCCGGTTTTCAAGCGCCAGGATTGAGACCAGCGGCCACCCCGCCGGTTCCCACCCTGTCAGGAACCGACGGGATCAACTCCGCTGCTCGACCTCCAGGGCGTCGACGCGGGTCAGGCCGCGCGGCAGACTGCGCCCGCGGCTGGCCCGTTTGCCCCGGTAGAGTTCGAGGTCCGCCGGCTTGATGGTCATGGTGCGTGCCCCGGCGGTGACGCGCAGCGCGTCCTCCTCGCCCAGTCCGGCGACGGCAACGACTCGCTCCCCCTTCTTCAGGGCGACGAGCTTGTTGCCCTTGCCCTTGGCAAGCACCGGCAATTCGTCCGCGTCGATGACCAGCACATGGCCGCCACTGGTCGCCACGGCCAGGCGGGCGAAGTCCTTGTCCAGCAGCGCCGGGACTCCCGGAGATTCGCCCTTGGGGAGGGTCAGCACCTTCTTGCCGGCCCGCTGGCGCCCGACGAGATCCTCCATCGTGGTGACAAAGCCGAAGCCGGCCGGCGACCACAGGAACACGCGCTGCGACGACTCTCCGGTGGCCAACGCGGTGAAACGGGCCCCGGAAGGCGGCGTGACCCGCCCGGTGACCGGCTCGCCCTGCCCACGCGCCGAAGGCAGGGTGTGGGTGGCAAGCGTGTAGGCCCGGCCGGTGTCGTCGAACACCACCGTCGGTTGCGTCGATCGTCCGGCCACGTGCGCCTGGCAGGCATCGCCCGCCTTGTAGGACAGCGACTCGGGGTCGACGTCGTGCCCCTTGGCCGCGCGGATCCAGCCATTCTGACTCAGAATCACGGTGACCGGCTCGGAGGGCATCAGGCGGGTTTCGTCGAGCGGCTGGGCCGACTCGCGGGTGACCAGCCGCGACCGGCGGGCGTCGCCGTATTCCCTGGCATCGGCGACCAGTTCGTCGCGCATCAGGCCGCGCAGCGCCTGCTCGTCGGCGAGCAGGGTACGGATGCCGTCGGCTTCTTCGGCAAGCGCAGCCTGTTCCTTCTTGACCGCGATCTCCTCGATCCGGGCGAGCTGACGCAGGCGGATCTCCAGGATCGAATCGGCCTGCAATTCGGTCAGGTCGAATCGCGCGACCAGCTCGGCCTTGGGGTCTTCGGCCTCGCGAATGATCGCGATCACCTCGTCGATATTGAGGAAGGCGATCAGCAGGCCCGCCAGCACCTCCAGCCGTCGTTCGATCTTGGCCAGCCGCCACTCGAGCCGCCGGCGCAGCGTGGCCTGACGGAAGGCGAGCCACTCGGTCAGCATCTCGCGGAGATTGAGCACCTGCGGCCGACCGTCGGCGGTGATCACGTTCATGTTCACCCGGTAGCTCTTCTCGAGATCCGTGGTGGCGAACAGGTGCGCCATAAGCGCGTCGATGTCCACCTGGCGGCTGCGGGGCACGATCACCAGGCGGGTGGGCGACTCGTGATCGGACTCGTCGCGCAGGTCCGTGACCAGCGGCAGCTTCTTGGCCTGCATCTGGCCTGCGATCTGCTCGAGGACCTTGGAGCCCGAGACCTGGAACGGCAGTGCCGTGACCACGATCTGGCCGTTTTCCATCTCGTATCGGGCCCGCTGGCGCACGTTGCCGGTGCCGGTCTCGTACATCTTGCGGATATCCGCCGGCGGGGTGATGATCTCGCCCTCGGTGGGAAAGTCCGGCCCCTTCACGTGCTTGCACAGCGCGGCGACATCAGCGTCGGGGTTCTCGATCAGGGCCACGCAGGCATCGACCACCTCGCCCAGGTTGTGCGGCGGGATGTCGGTGGACAGGCCCACGGCGATGCCGGTCGAGCCGTTCAGGAGCACGTTGGGCAGACGCGCGGGCAGCAGCGACGGCTCTTTCAATGAACCGTCGAAGTTGTCCACCCAGTCGACCGTGCCCTGGTCGGCCTCGGCCAGCAGGGTCTGGGCGTAGCGGGTCAGGCGCGACTCGGTGTAGCGCATCGCCGCGAAGGACTTGGGATCGTCCGGCGAGCCGAAGTTGCCCTGCCCGTCGATCAGCGGGTAGCGATACGAGAACGGCTGAGCCATCAGCACCATCGCCTCGTAGCAGGCCGAGTCGCCGTGCGGGTGGTACTTGCCGAGCACGTCACCCACGGTCCGAGCCGACTTCTTGTGCTTGGCCAGCGCCGAGAGCCCCAACTCGCTCATGGCGTAGACGATGCGGCGCTGTACGGGCTTGAGCCCGTCGGCGACGTGCGGCAGCGCCCGGTCGAGGATCACGTACATGGCGTAGTTGAGATACGCCTTCTCGGTGAACGAGCCGATCGACTGGCTTTCGAAATCGTTAGTGCTCTGGTCTTCGAACATGGTCAGCCACTTGGGTGTTGCAAAACCGCCGCGGTGCGGCGGGATCGGGGAGTCGCCCGATACAGTGCCACGATTCCGGCCATGGAGAACAGCGCCGGCGGCAGAATAGTGCTCAGCAACGGCGAGACGCCATAGGCCGGCGCCAGCGCCGTGACGATCTGCGTGAGTGTCATGTAGGCCACGCCCAGGATGATGGCGATGAACAGCCAGCGTCCCGCCGAGCCGCCCCGCTGGGAGACGAACACAAACGGCAGGGTCACCAGCAGCATCGCCAGTACCGAGACGGGCTGGACGATCCGCGCCCACATGGCCGTGGCGTAGACGGAGGCATCGAGCTGGTTGCGCTCCAGGTAGCCGACGTAGTCGGCCAGTTGCGGCACGTTCATGTAGCGCGGGTTCAATGCCACGATCTCGAGGATCGAGCGGTCGAACAGCACCACGTCATCGAGCCGCTGATGGCGCTCGACCGCGACACGCGCGGTCTCCGGCTCGACGATCGGGAGGTGGGTGTCGATCACGCCCTCCAGCCGCCAGCGGTCGTCTCCCGTGCCCACAGCGCGTTCGGCGCGGATGACCCGCTCGGGCAGGCCCTCGGCGGAGAGCTCGAAGACCCGCACCCCGACGAGGTGACCGTCGACCAGCGCCCGACGAATGTTGATCATCCGGTCGCCATTGCGCAACCACAGGCCGGTGGCCAGATCGGTACTCACCTCCTTCTCGGTCGCCGCGGCACGCATGCTGTGGGCCTCAGCCTGCCCCCAGGCGCCGATGGTCTCGCCCATCAGCGTGCCCAGGGCGGCGAGGATCACACCGGCGATCAGCACCGGGCGCGCCAGGCGCAGCAGCGACATCCCGGTTGCCCGCATCACGGTCAGCTCCGAGTGGGCGGCCAGCCCGCCAAGGCTCAGCAGCCCACCGACCAGCACGGTGACGGGAAACAGCTCGTAGAGGTAACCCGGCAGGGTCATGCCGACGAACATCAGCGCCTGCCAGAGCGCGTAGTCGGGACCAATCTTGCTGGCTTCGTCGATCATGCCGAAGACGAGGATCAACACGGCGAAGGCCGCCGAGGCCGCCAGCCCGCCGGTCACCACGATGCGCACGAGATAGCGGTCAAGCGTGTTCACGTCGCCCCTTCCAGGTTCGTCTGAAACGGTGCCATCCCCCGCGGGCCGACCAGAACAACAGCGCCCAGAGCAACAGGAACAAACCATGGGCCAGCAACAGGGCACCGAACAGTCCCACCGTGCCGCTCTCGATCAGATCGGAGACTAGCGGGATCACGTTGAAATACAGGGCGTAGATCAGGAAGGCCCAGAACAGCCGGCCGTAGCGGCCGCTGCGTGGCGGAGACTGGGCCAGCGGAATGGCGATCAGCACCAGCACCAGGGCGATGATGCCCTGCGAGAGACGCTCGAACAGGTCGGCACGATCTTCCGGGTTGCCCGAGGCCCACAGTTCGCCCGAACTGCGCACGCGGCTCCCGCCCTGTTCTTCCTCGGTCTGCCCCGGCAGCCGGATGAGGTGCCGATCGTAGTCCAGCCGGTTCCAGTCGGCGACGCCCACGGTGCCGCCAATGCGCCGACCGTCCTCCAGCGAGATGTAGCGCTGGTCCCCTTCCTCCACCAATACGCCCGAAGGGGCGCTCTCCACGGCGACCGAGCCGTCCTCGCCCTGCTCGAACAGGAAGATGCGGCGGTAGGTCCCGGCCTCGACGCCGCCGACGTAGGCGACCAACCGCCCCTCGTTCGCCTCGATGAAACGCCCCACCGGCACCTGTTCGCCCAGGTAGTCCGACTGGGCACTTTCCACCATCCGATCACGCGCCTGCTCGGCCGTGGGCCAACCGAACAGCGACACCCAGGCGGTGGCCAGCGAGAGCACGATCCCCACCGGCAGCAGCGCGCCAGTAATCCGCCACAGCCCAAAGCCGCTTGAGCGGATGATGGTCTGCTCGCTGTCGCGGGAAAGCCGCCCCAGCGCGAACATCAGACCGATGAACAGGGCCACCGGGAAGACGTACATCAACATCTTGACCAGGTTAAACCCCAGCAGCACCGGCACGAGGCTGGTGGGCAACGTCCCGTCGGCCGCGAGTGACAGAGCACGCGCCAGCAGGTTCGTGGCCATGATCAGCATCAGGACCACGGTCACCGCCGAGATCGAGACCAGCGCCTCCTTGCGCAGATAGCGAGCCAGGATCACGCGGTCAGGCAGCCAAGTTGCGGGCGATCAGACCGTAGCGCAGCCGGTCGCCGAAAGCCTCGGCCCCTTGCGGCAGGCGCAGGCGCACCCGCCAGCCGCCCCCCGGGGCCTCGTCCAGCGGTGCGCCTTCGAGCGTCTGCATCTCGGCGAGTTCCTCGACGCGGTTGCCGTCGGGGAGCAGGAAGGTGACCCGGTCACCGACCCGGAGCTTGTTCTTGACCTCGACCTGCGCCCAGTCGCCGTCGACGTCGCTGATCTCGCCGACGAACTGCTGCTGTCGGTTCTTGGACACGCCCTCGATGTAGTTCTGGTACTCCTGCGTGTGGTGACGCTTGTAGAAGCCGTCGGTGTAGCCGCGGTTGGCCAGGTTGTCCAGGTCCGAGATCAGCGTCTCGTCGAAGGGACGTCCGGCGACCGCGTCGTCGATGGCCTGACGATAGACCTGCGCGGTGCGCGCGACGTAGTAGTGCGACTTGGTGCGCCCCTCGATCTTCAGGCAGTCCACGCCGATGTCGACCAGCGCCTGAACGTGCTCCACGGCGCGCAGGTCGCGCGAGTTGAGGATGTAGGTTCCGTGCTCGTCCTCCTCGATCGGCATCTGCTCGCCGGGTCGGCTCTTCTCCTCGAGCAGATACACCTGGTCGGCCAGCGGGTGACGTTCCTGCTCACCCATCGCACCATCACGCATCGGGTTGGCGGCATTGAGTGCATCCAGCGAGATGGGCTGCTCCTGTGGCTTCCCGTCGGCCGGCTCCGGGCGCACCACGCCGGAGATGTCCTCGCTGGCCTGCTGAGGGGTGTATTCCCAGCGGCAGGCGTTGGTGCAGGTGCCCTGGTTGGGGTCGCGGTGGTTGAAGTAGCCCGAGAGCAGGCAGCGCCCGGAATAGGCGATGCACAGCGCGCCGTGGACGAACACCTCGAGCTCCATGTTCGGGCATTTCTCCCGGATCTCGCGGATCTCGTCGAGCGACAACTCGCGCGAGAGGATCACGCGGGTGACACCCACCGACTCCCAGAACTTCACCGTCGCCCAGTTGACCGTGTTCGCCTGCACCGAGAGGTGGATGGGCATCTCGGGGAAGGCCTCGCGCACCATCATGATCAGGCCGGGATCGGCCATGATGAAGGCGTCCGGCTTCATCGCGACGATGGGTTCCATGTCGCGGATGAAAGTCTTCAACTTGCTGTTGTGCGGCGAGAGATTGACCGTGACGAAGAACTGCTTACCTGCCGCGTGTGCCTCCTCGATACCGATGCGCAGGTTGTCCTCGAGGAAGTCGTTGTTGCGCGCACGCAGGGAATAGCGCGGCAGGCCGGCATAGACCGCGTCCGCGCCGTAGGCGAAGGCGTAGCGCATGGATTTCAGCGTCCCGGCCGGGGACAGGAGCTCGGGCGCCTTGCGACGTCCCGACGGGCTCTGGCTGGAGGCCTGTGTCATGGTGGGCTCCACGAAAATCGGGTTTGGCGCGCGATTCTAACAGGTTGACCGGAAAGCACCTCGCCAGAGCTCCAAGGGGATGGTGCGATCGTCAACGGGGACAACCCGTGACGTTTCTGATCTCTGATTTCTTCCTTCTGACGGCTTCAGTACAACGTCCGCTCCTGCCGCTCATCCAGCCCATCGTCGTACTGCTCGGCGACGATGGTGGAATCCGGCACGCCGGCGAGCATCTCGCCCGGGCTGGGGGTGCGCTCCGCCAGTTCCCTCGAGGCGGGGTCCCAGAGCTTCGCCCGCAGCAGGGCACGGGCACACTGGAAGTACACGGTTTCCACCTGCACCACGATCACGCATTTGGGTGGACGCCCGTGCATGGCCATGCGTTCGAGCAGTTCCGGGTCGGTGGTGATCCGCGCCCGGCCGTTGACCCGGAGGGTCTCGCTTTTGCCGGGCACCAGGAACAGCAGGGCTATGCGCGGATCCTCGACGAGGTTCCTCAGGCTGTCGATGCGGTTGTTCCCCTTGCGCTCCGGGAGGAGCAGGTGCCGCTCGTCGGGCACCTCGACAAACCCCGCCGGGTCACCGCGCGGCGTGCAGTCCAGCCCGCCGGGGCCGGAGGTTGCCATAACGAAGAAGGGCGAGGCCTCGATCATGCGGCGGTAGGCCGGCACGACCTGGTCGGTCTCCTTGCGGATCGCCGCCTCGCCCGGAGAGTCGAACAGGGACTCGAGCTGGTCGAGCGAGGTGATGTCGTGTTCGTTCACGGCAGGGTCTCTCCGGGGTTTTCAGCGCATCGATTCGATCGACTGGGTGCGAGTGTAGACCTCCGGCTTGATCACGGCGTAGCCCTGCTGCTGGTAGTGGACCAGGTCGGTGAAGGCCGAGGGCACGATGGTGATGAAGTCCTGGAAGTCCTCCGGGGTGTAGTCGTAGTCCTGCGCGGCTAGGCCGCAAACGTGGAAGTCCACCCCCAGCTGGCTGTAGTAGCGCATCCGGTCGACCGCGTCGCTGTAACGCTCCTCGTTCTTCTTCGCCACCGTGACGATCTCGGTGCCGTGGATGACCACCACGATATCCATGTCCAGCCCGGGGTCCATGTTGTACGGACTGGCCTGCAACGGATTCATCAGCGAACGGATCCAGTAGAGCGCCGAGTTGATTTTCTCCGGATCATCGAAGTAGAAGTCGTAGACCACCTGGGGCGGGGCGTAGTCCGGCGTGACCACACGCGCCTCGGCCCACGCGGCCGACGAGGTGCCCAGCGCCCAGAGCAGCATGGCCGTCGCGGCAAGTGCCGTCCCGCGTCTCCATCGTTCCAGCATCGGTTTCATGGCCGACTCCTCCATCCTCGGCGGACCGCTTGGGTCGCGATCCCGACTACCGGGACGCGACGGGGTGGCCCGCAGCCCCCTTGCTCCAAGCGTAGGCCATCGCGACGAAGAAGGTTTACGAAATCAGCCGCTTGTGTGCCGGTAGAGGTGCCTACGCCTCGTCTTCACGTCGCCGGCGGCAGATGGGCGTGTCATCCGGGTTCTCCACGGCGTCGGCGATGCGCGAGACGAAGTCGCCCAGCTCGTCGGCGGTGAGCACCGAAAGGATCCGGCTGACGACCGAGGGATCGATCTCGGCGAAGGTCGAACCGCCATCCCCCAGCTGCACCCAGACGCCCGCGGAGACGTCGGCATCCACTTCACCGCTCTCGAACAGCGCGGCCTCGGCCGCCTCCGTCTCCTCCTCGTACCATTCCTCGATGCGCTCGAGCAGGTCCTCGTCGGTTTCATCAGGAATCGAGATGGTAGTGGCTTCCTCGGCGATGGGATCCTCGGCCACCTTCACCTCGAGCCCCAGTTCTTCCAGGCGCTTGACGAAGCCGGCACCGCGGTCGGGGGTCAGAAAGGTGAATTCGTACATCGGTAAGCTCTCCCAGGTCGTCTATTGGTCGGCGCGGACCGCCGGACCAGGCCGGTCGCCGCGCGCGAACGGTTTGGTATCCTAGCAGTCCGCAAACCATCCCAACCACCCGGAGCCCGACACATGACGTTCTCGCGCGCCTTCCCCGCCCATCGGCCACGCCGCATGCGCCGCGACGCCTTCAGCCGTCGCCTGATGCAGGAACACACGGTCTCGGCCAATGACCTGATCCTGCCGGTCTTCGTGCTCGAGGATCCCAACGGGCGCGAGCCGGTCGAATCCATGCCGGGCGTGGAACGACTCGGCATCGAGAACCTCTCCCGGCTGGCCGAAGAGGCATTGGCGCTGGGTATCCCCGTGCTCGCCCTGTTTCCGGTCACTCCGCAGGAGATCAAGTCCGAGCAGGCCGAGGCCGCCTGGGACCCGGACGGGCTGGTTCAGCGCACCGTGCGCGAGCTCAAGAAACGCTTCCCGGAACTGGGGATCATGACCGACGTCGCCCTCGATCCCTACACCTCGCACGGGCAGGACGGCATCATCGACGAGACCGGCTACGTGCTCAACGACGAGACCGTCGAGGTGCTCGTCCGCCAGGCCGAGTCACACGCCGAGGCCGGTGCGGACATCGTCGCCCCGTCGGACATGATGGACGGGCGCATCGGCGCAATCCGCGACAATCTCGAGGCGAAGGGGCACATTTACACCCGCATCATGGCCTACAGTGCCAAGTACGCCTCGCATTTCTACGGCCCCTTCCGCGACGCGGTGGGCTCGGCGGCCAACCTGGGCAAGGCCGACAAGACCACCTACCAGATGGACCCGGCCAACGGCAGCGAGGCCATCCACGAGGTTTCGGCCGATCTCGCCGAGGGCGCGGACATGGTGATGGTCAAGCCGGGCATGCCGTATCTGGACGTCATCCACCGCGTCAAGCAGCGCCTCGAGGTACCCACCTTCGCCTACCACGTCTCCGGCGAGTACGCGATGCTCAAGGCCGCCGCCGAGCGCGGCTGGCTCGACTGGGACACCTGCATCATGGAAACCATGACCAGCTTCAAGCGCGCGGGTGCCGACGGCGTGCTCACCTACGCGGCGATGGACATCGCCCGTCAGTTGCGCGCGGAGAGCGCCTGAATCTGACGGGTCTGCCAACGCGAGAAGGCAAGCAGCCCGACGATCGCGCCCAGCAGGGCGAAGGCCATGTCAGACTGGGCATCCCAGGGGTCACCCTGGGTGCCGAGGAACTCGACCGCCCCACCCCCGGCTAACACCGCCACGCCCCACTCGATCAGCTCGTAGACGGCGCTGACGGTCATCGCGACGCAAACCGCGAGAAACCCGACCATCCTCGGCCCGCGGGCGAAATGCCCACGAATCAATATCTCGCGGGCCAGCAGTGCCGGCACCAACCCCTGGAACAGGTGCCCGATCTTGTCGTAGGGATTGCGCTCCAGGTCGAACCAGGACTGGATCTCGAAACCCAGCGGCACGCGGGCGTAGCTGTAGGCACCCCCGTAGATCAACACCAGCGCGTGCAGCGTGATCAGCACGTAGAGCAGCGTGGTCAGCGGGAAACGCTGCCGGGTCGCCCAGAGGATCGGCAACGCCATCGCCGCCGGAGCGACTTCCAGCATCCAAGTGGCACGGTCGAAGGGATCGATTCCCGAGATACCCAGGGCGAGGACAATCACGACCGTCGCGCTTACCAGCCAGCCGTCCTGCCGTCGCGCGGGCACCGCTCAGGTGCCCCGGGCCGAGCGTTCCCGGACCGCGGCGAGTACCAGTCGGGCGAGGTTACGGTCAACCAGCGGGGCGTGCTCCGGGGCAATTCGCGAGGCTCGCATCGCTTGGCGACCGATACGCAGCGAGTACAGGGCGATGGCCACGCCCTGCCCGGCCCGGGCGCCGAGATTGACCATCAGGTTGGATGCCCAGCCCTCGCTGGCCGAATCGAGCACGGTCTCGGTGGCCGAAGCGAAGGCCATGTTCTGCAGGATCATGCGGTAGAGCCGCAGTCGCGCCGGCAGCGACAGCCGCAGGCCGTAGATCCGGGCCACGGCGTTGACCAGCCGCGCGTTGCGCCAGGCGACCAGCAGCAGGTCGGCCGCCGGCCAGGGGCTGGCCGCAATGAACAAGCCCGTCCTGACAACCTCGCGGTGGATCAGCGTCCGGGCCTGCTCGTCCTGCACGGCATATCCCCGTTCGAGCGCGGCGACCAGCTCACTGGCGTGGCTGCCGGCATCGATCTCGCGCAATTGCCGCTCGAAGGTTTCGCGCTGCGGATTGCCGGTCAGGAGATGCTCGGCCTCGCGTTTCATCTCCACCACCGGGTGTCCCAGCTCTCCATCGCGCTCGGCCTCCGCCAGGCGCCGATTGAGCCGGGTGATCGCGTCGATCCGGCGCCGCTGCCGCCAGGCAACGATGACCAGCCCGGTACCGGCAGCGGCGATGGCCGCCCCCACGCCCAGCACTGTCCAGCCGAGACCGGCATGGATGCCGAAGCCCCAGTGGATGCCTTCCAGCCAGTTTATCGCCAGCCAGGTGACGGCGATCGCTGCCAGGAGGATCGCTAGCCACGGGAAACGGCGCGGCTCCAGCAGGCCCTCGTCGCCCGGCGCATCGCTTTCCGGCTCGTAGAGGGCTTCGGGATCGATGTCCGGCACGGCCTCTCCCTGGGCATGGATGCGGGTGGAAAGGTGGCCGTCGCGCGGGGTCGGGTCGTCGTTCATGATTCAGTGCTCACCGATCAGGAAGTCGAGCAGCGCATCGACGCGCCGCCCCGGAAAGGTCCGCGCCCGGTCCAGCCCGGCCGGCGGAGCCAGCGTGGGCAGATCGTCGATGACGAGGTTCAGGTCGTGCGGCATCTGCTCGGGGATCGACGGCGGGGTGAAAGCGATCTTCTCCCGGCTGGTCTTGTCCACGCCCACCAGCATGGGCTCGCCGCGTGCGTCCTCGCGCAACTGGGCGGCGGTGATGGCGGAAACCGCGAACAGGCGCAGGTCGATGTCGTGGCCCGCCAGTTGCTGGGTCAGCTCGAACAGGTAGCTGTCGAGCAGACCCGTCAGGCGTGCCTGGTCGGCGGGCAGCAGGTGATCGATCTGGGTGGCGACGATGGCCACCCGCCGGATCCGACGCCGGAACAGGTTCGACAGCCAGCCATCGCCACGGTAGCGGAACGGCTCGAGCACCGATTCCAGCGCCGCACGCATGTCCGCCAGCGCCGGCTGGCCGCTGCGCAGGGCACCGAGCAGGTCCACCAGGATCACCTGCGCATCCAGTCGACCGAAATGCGACTCGAAGAACGGACCCGCGATCCGGTCACGGTAGTAGACGAAGTTCGCCCGGCAGACCTCGCCCCAGGAGCCCTGCCCCCACGCCTGGCCGTCGGCCGAAAGCACCGAGGGAAGCGGCAGAAAGGGCATGGCCTCGGGATCGTAGTCACTGCCCGGCATCAGCCAGCGCCCTGGCAGGTTGCGCGACAGGCGATGCGGCGGCAACCGGCTGTCGGCGAGCATCGCCGACCAGCGCCCGACAAGATCGCGCAGGCGCTTCTCGTCCACCGGCTCGGCCGGATCGATCGCGGCGAGCTCATCAAGCAGGCCGGGGGCGATCCGGCGTCGCGGACTGCGCGACAGCCAGTCGACCCAGTGGCGGGTGTAGTCACTGAAATCCCAGTCGAGCACCGAGAGATCCAGCAGCCACTCGCCGGGATAGTCGAACAGCTCCAGGCAGCGTCTCCGCGGACGCAGCGAGTACCAGCGCCGGTCGTAATCCAGGGTCAGGCGGGCGATCGACCAGTCGCGGGTGGACTCGGGCCAGCTGGGCGGATCGCCGGTCAGCGCGGTCAGGGCGTGGTCGTAGTCGAAGGCGCGCTCGGACTCGCGCTGCCAGTGGCCGTGCCGGATGGCCGCCAGCCCCCGCTGCCCCTCGAGGGCGCCCCGGCGGGCATTCTCGAGGTGATTGACGATCGCGGTGATCAGCGTGGACTTGCCCGCGCCGGACAGGCCGGTGATGCCGATGCGCGTGACAGGACAGCCACTGGGAAACGTTCTGCGATCATCGCGGTCCATCGTCGACTATCCTGACTCCGATCTCGGGGGGGTGCCGACCGATGGTAGACGAGTGCGTCAGCCTCCCCAAGTCACCCGGACTGGCAGTCATCGACCGGCTCCATTAAAATAGGACCAACACGGTTCCCTATTAGCTCCGTCTAACTTTATCCCGGCCTTGCCGCCGGGCAGGGACGGAACGGGAACCAAACCCCGGCGGGAGACCTTCCCGTCGCATTCGACAGCGGGCAGCAATCGAAACAGTTCATGCCGATTCCACACGCCAACCTGTTGCGCATGGTGACCACCGCCTCGGTGACGCTGGCGGTGACGCTGATCGCACTGAAGCTCGCGGCGACGATCACCACCAACTCGGTGAGCATGCTCGCCTCGCTGATCGATTCGACCATGGACCTGCTGGCCTCGCTGGTCACGCTGGTCGCGGTGCGCATCGCCCTGCAGCCGCCCGACGAGGATCACCGCTACGGCCACGGCAAGGCCGAACCCCTGGCCGCACTGGCGCAGGCGACGTTCATCGCCGGCTCGGGCGTGTTCCTGATGGTCGAGGCCCTCAACCGGCTGGTCCGCCCGCAGGAGATCGACGCGGTCAACTGGGGTGTGGCGGTGATGATCTTCTCCATGATCGCGACCTTCGGGCTGATCACCTTTCAGCGCTACGTGATCCACAAGACGCGCTCGCCCGCGATCAAGGCCGACGCTTCGCACTACACCATGGATTTCCTGGTCAATGCCTCGACCATCGCGGTGCTGATCCTCGCCAGCTACGGTCTGAACTGGATCGACCCCGTCTTCGCCGTCGCCGTGGGGTCGTTCGTGCTCTACAGCGCCTGGAAGGTCGGCCGCGAGGCACTGGACCACCTGATGGACCGCGAGGTGCTCGACGGCACCGAGATGCGCATCGCCCAGATCGCCACCTCGCACCCGTCGGTGCATGCCGTCGACCAGATCCGCACCCGCCTGGCCGGACGGATGATGATCATCCAGCTGTATCTCTACCTGGACAATCACATCGACCTCAACCGCGCCCACCAGATCGGGGACGAGGTCAGCGAAAAGATCCTGCGCACCTACCCCGGCGCCGACGTCATGATCCACGAGGAACCGTTGTCCGCCTGGGAGCCGGGCAAGGGGCCATCGCCGATGCACGTTCAGCCGCTGACCTCCCGCCGCCCGCGCGCCGGCCAGTGCGAGACCTGCCGCGACCTGACCGACACCCGGCAAAGCTTCTGGCGACGCATCGCCGCCGCCTGGCCGCGCATCCGGATCGGCTCCCGCTCCTGATGGCAACCCGCCCCGGCCCGGCGACAGCTATCGCCGGCCGCATCGCCCCCTTCACCACCGTTTCCGACGAGGTCGCCGCGTGAACGACATCACCGTCTGGCACATTCTCCTCGCCAACTTGGCGGTGTTCGCCGGCGCCTTCCTGCAGGGGCTGGCCGGCTACGGGATCGGTACGCTCGCCGCCCCACTGCTGTTCCTGATCAGCCCGTTGTTCCTGCCCGGTCCACTGATCCTCAATTCCGTGCTGCTCACCCTGCTGATTCTCTGGCGCAGCCGCGCGGCACTGGGATTCCGGCAAGTGCGGTTCGCCATCGGCGGCGACGTGGTCGGCACCGTCTTCGCCGTGATCACGCTGGCCGTGCTGACCACTCGCGGCTTCGAACTGACCTTCGGCGCGCTGATCCTGCTGGCGGTGGGATTGAGCGTGATCGGTCTGCGCCCGGCGCTCTCGGCACGCAACAGCGTGGTCGCGGGTGCGACCTCCGGCTACATGGGCACCATCACCGCCGTCGGTGGCCCGCCCATTGCCCTGATCTACCAGAACGAGAGCGGCCCGCGGGTCAGGGCCAACCTGTCCGCGTTCTTCCTGTTCGCCAGCAGCGCCAGTGCCGTGGCACTGACCTTCTCCGGGCTGATCGGCGCACGCGAACTGTGGCTGTTCGCCGCCATCCTGCCGGGCATGCTGATCGGCTTTCTCGGCTCGGGACACCTGGTCAACCGCGTGCCCTTCGGCGCCCTGCGGCCGCTGATCCTCGGCATCGCGGCCCTCGCCGGGGTCACGGCCATCGTCCGGGGGCTGCTGCCGTAACGCGGCTCGTCTACAATGCCGCCTCTCCAACCCGACGCCGGATATTTCATGCCCGCTGAGCACAACCCCTGGCGCTTCTGCACGGCGCCGATGATCGACTGGACAGACCGGCATTACCGTTTCCTGGCCCGGCAGCTGAGCCGCCACGCGCGCCTGTACACCGAGATGGTGACCACCGGCGCGCTTCTCTACGGCGACGTGGCAAGACATCTGGACTTCGATCCGTCCGAACACCCGGTCGCCCTGCAACTGGGCGGCTCGGACCCCGAGGCGCTGGCGAAGGCCGCGCGCATCGGGGCGGACTGGGGTTATGACGAGATCAATCTCAATGTCGGCTGCCCCAGCGACCGGGTGCAGAACGGGGCCTTCGGTGCCTGCCTGATGGCGAGCCCGGAGGTGGTGGCCGACGGTGTGGCGGCCATGCGCGAGGCGGTCGACGTGCCGGTGACGGTCAAGCACCGCATCGGCATCGACCACCAGGAATCCTACGAGCAATTCCGCGAATTCGTCGACATCGTCGCGAAACGCGGTGGCTGCGAGGTATTCATCGTCCATGCGCGCAAGGCCTGGCTGTCCGGCCTGTCGCCCAAGGAAAACCGCGAGGTCCCGCCGCTGCATCCCGAGTTCGTCCACCGACTCAAGAGCGAGCGCCCGGAACTGACGGTGGTACTCAATGGCGGGCTCACGCAGATCCCCCAGATGCACGAAGCCCTCGAGGGCGTGGATGGTGTGATGGTGGGGCGCGCGGCCTACCAGAATGTCGGTCTGCTGGCCGAGATCGACGCGGCCCTGTTCGGCGAGGCCGAGAAAACCGATCGCACCACCGCACTCGCCGCGTACCGGGACTACGCGGCGGCCCGGATCGAGGAAGGCGTTCGCCTGCCGACACTCGTAAAGCCGCTGCTTACCCTTTTCCAGGGCCGGCCCGGCGCCCGCGCCTGGCGCCGACACCTGAGCGAACAGTCACCCAGGCGCCCCGGCGACGTCACGGTGATCGACGAGGCGGCGGCCCTGCTGCGGCGATGATGACCGCCCCGCCGTGCTACCCCGTGATCTGTTCGTCGGGCACCAGACCAGCGAGCCGGAATGCACGGCCGAAACCGTTGACGTAGCGCCCGTTCCCCGGCCGCAGGCAGAGCAGGTGGAAGTCGCCCAGTCCGCAGAGCAGGTCCACGGTCTTTCCATGGCGCTCGCGCAGGCTCCCAGTGATGTGCTCGAAGGCCTCCGACTTCCGCTCGACCGCCTCGACCGTGGCCTGCCACTGGGCCCGCTCGCGGGCAAAGGGGTTGCGGATATCGCACTGGTCGGCCATCAGGGCGACGCTCACCGCGTCCGCCCGGCGCATCGCCTGCGTATGCGGGGCCAGCTCGCTGGCAAGCACGCAGAAGCGACCGTCGTGGTGCACGAACGGCAGCGTGCCGATCACCGGCGGCCCGCCCTCGAAGTCGTCCACCGCCAGCACCAGGGCCGTCTGCGCCGCAATGAAGTCATGCAGGCGACCGGCCAGTGCGGCCGGGTCGGTCCGCTCGTCGCCCTGCCCGTTCATCGTTCATCTCGCATCGGGTCAAGTGTTACCGGCATAGGCCGCCTGCAACTGCATCACCCGCTTGACGTAGGTCTGCGTCTCCTCGTACGGCGGAATGCCCTCATAGCGGGAGACAGCGTTCTCGCCGGCGTTGTAGGCGGCGACCGCCAGCTCGCGGTCGCCGTTGAACAGGTCGAGCAGAAAGGCGAGGTAGGCCACGCCGCCGGCGATGTTCTGTTCCGGATCGAAGCGATCGGACACATCGAAACGCTGCGCGGTCGCGGGCATCAGCTGCATCAGCCCGCCGGCGCCCTTGGGCGAGACGGCATCCGGACGAAAGGCGCTCTCGGCGTGGATCACGGCACGGACCAGGTCGGGGTCGACCCCATAGAGGCCGGAGAACCGGGCGACCGTCTCGGCGTAACTCTGCCGGTCGAGGCGCGGCAGGACGCGGTACCCGTCCCGCCAGCCCTTGGGCTTGGTGGCCTCGCTCTTCTTCCAGAGCTCGTAGGGACCACGGGATGCCTCTTGCGGCACGTTGGTCAGATGGGTCACGCCGTTGCCGTCCTGGTACTTGTAGACGTCGGCGCGGGCAATACCCGTGGCCAACGCCACAGCGACAACCACCACGGGCAGGCCGCGGCGCAGCATCCGACGCCGGCGGGGGTACCCGATCGGGGCCGAGTCTCTTACACTGGCGAGCATGAATCTCAACACCGGCATCCCTCGCTATATCGAACACGATCCATTCGACCAGTTGATGGATCTTTACGAACAGAACTATATCCTGATTCGCCGTCTGCTGGGCGATCTGCGGCGGCTGGACGTGGGCGACGAGTTCTCGCTGGACTTCCGCGTGACCGCCCACGTCACCGAGCGGGGCCGGTTCACGCTGGAGCTGACCTTCACCGACCACGCCGTGCTCGATTCCCGGCAACGGCCGGTCGTCCTCCCAGTGCGCATCTACCTCGATGCCCGCGCGGCCGAACTGCACGACCCGCGTCACCCGGCCGCCTGCCTGCAGTCCGACAGGACCGAGTGTAACCGTGCCCGCCAGTCACGCAACCGCATGTTGCAGAAGTGGCTTCTCGCCCGCCTGCGCCACGAGTGACGCGCTCGGTCGTGCGGAAAGGCGACATGGTGGCGCATCAGGGCTTGACAACCGGGGCGCTCCTGTTGAAAATTGCGCCCCCTGACGCGGGAATAGCTCAGCTGGTAGAGCACAACCTTGCCAAGGTTGGGGTCGCCGGTTCGAATCCGGTTTCCCGCTCCAGATTTCGGCTGGATGGCAGAGTGGCTATGCACCGGATTGCAAATCCGTTTACCCCGGTTCGACTCCGGGTCCAGCCTCCATTAGTGTCGACAGAGAACCCGCCTCGCGCGGGTTTTTCTGTATCTGCACGCCATCCGGCCAACGGGCCGCCGATCGCATGAGCCCTCCGAAAGACGACATCGATCGCTTCGACGTGGCACAGGCGCCCTCTTTCGGCGGCAAGCGCCTGTTCCTGTTCGCGCTGCTGTTCATCGGCCTGAGCCTCGCCGGCATTTACGCGGTATACGCACAGGTCGCCGGCCGGGAACTGCAATGGGATTCGCGACTGCTCTCCCCTTCCCTGCTGTTCGCCAGCCTGGGGCTGCTGTTGGTCTACTTCGCTGCCGACGGTCTGCGACTGTGGTTCACGCTGCGCGCACTGGGCCACTCGATCCCGCTTACCGCGATCGCCCGGCTGGTATTCCTCAACATCTTCGTCTCGAACATCACCCCGCTGGCCACCGGCGGCGGCGTGGCCCAGGTCTGGTTCATGCGTCGACGCGGCGTGCCCGTGGGGATCGGACTGACGGCGACCACCATCCGCACCGCGCTGGCCGTGCTGTTCATCTTCGGTTCGACACCCGTGCTCCTGCTCACCCTGCCGGATACCGGCAACATGACGCCGAGCGTTTCGCTGATCGCGACATTGAGCGTGAGCGTCGCCCTGTACCTCGGATTCTTCAGCGTGCTGGTGCTGCGGGCCAACTGGCTGCTGCGCCCCCTGCTGGTCCTGCTGGCCGGGCTGCGACGCCTGCACCTGATCAACGCCCGGCGGCACTATCGCTGGCGCCATCGTCTGGTGCGGGAACTGCAGCGCTTTGCCCACGGTTTCGTTCGCTACTTCCAGGGCCGCTGGCTGGACATTGCCGCCTCGTTCGTTTTCACGGCGGTCTTCCTGCTCGCGCTGTTCGCCTTTCCGGTACTGCTCTTCTGGGCACTGGGCTACGGTTTCGACTTCTGGCTGGTCATCGGCCGGATGGTGATCACCACCTTCGTCATGTATTTCTCGCCCACTCCCGGAGCCTCGGGCATCGCCGAGGGGGTGTTCGGTCATTTCTTCCGCGACGTGGTCACCGCTTCCCATCTGGTGCTGGTCACCGTCGCCTGGCGGGCGCTGACCATCTATCTGGGCATGCTGATCGGGCTGTTTGTCACCCAGCACGAGCTGGCGTCCGGCCAGCGCGGCGGGGAGGAGTGACATGACCATGGGCCGGAACACGCTCACCCCCCGACGGCTGAAACTGGCGTTCTACCTGACGCTGGCCGCGATCCTGGGACTGGTCGGCTACCGGGTCTACCTGTCGATCTTCGAACCGAGCTACCACGCCGCCCATGCCCGGCAGATCGAACGGGTACAGCAAGCCGCCGGAAAGAAACCGCTGCGTTTCGCGGTCGTCGGCAACATCAACAATTCCGTCGGCCTATTCGAGCGCAAGATGGTCCCGATGCTCAACCGGGCCGACCCGGATTTCCTCGTCTCGGTGGGCAATGCCGTCAGCGGGGCGGGCGAGGACAAGTACCGGGCGCTCTACCGGACCCTCTCGCACCTGCACATGCCGTATCTTCTGGCGGTGGGCGAGCACGAAGGCGGCACGTTTGGCCGCTTCAACTTCTACCAGCATTTCGGGCCGTTCTTCTACGGGTTCCGCGCCGGGGACAGCCAGTTCCTGTTCCTGGATGCCATCAACCCGGACACCTATCCCTTCCAGCTCCACTGGCTCGAACAGCAGCTGCGCGACCCGGGGCCCACGCACCGCTTCGTCTTCATCGGACAGCCGCTGTTCCCGACCGAGAACCGGACTCCCGTCGACTCGCCGGACCAGTACCTGGCCGATACCGCCTTCCGGGACCGTCTGCATGCGCTGTTCCGCGACCACGGCGTGGACGCGGTATTCGCCGGGAGCCTGCACCTGTTCGACCGGCAGGAGCGCGACGGAGTGACCTACGTGGTCACCGGCGGGGCCGGCGGACTGGTGCTCAACGACGAGACCAGCTTTTATCACTACGTCGACGTCCGGGTGACCGACGACGAGGTGACAATCGACGTCGAGCGTCTCGACATCGGCCAGCACCAGTTCTTCAAGACCCTGGAAAGCCTGTGGTTCTTCATCCACTCGCTGTTCTACGTTGGGCACCTGAACTTCCTGCTGATCCTCGGGCTGCTGGTACTGCTGGCGATCAAGCTCTACTCGGTGATCTTCATCGAGCGCGACTATTACCGGAACTACGACATCGACACCTCGCCGTGGGCGGACCGCCCCTTGTCGATCGCGATGGTCACCAACAACTACCTGCCCTTCATCGGCGGGGTGCCCATCTCGATCGACCGGCTGCACCGCGGACTCGAGCAGCTCGGCCACCGGGTGCGGATCATCTCGCCAAGCTATCCGGACGCCGACGATACCGGCCGGGACGTGGTGCGCATCCCGTCGTGGGGCGGGCTGGGCCGGCAGGGCGAGTTCCGGCTGGCCAACCTGCTCTCACCGCGCATCCGGCGGGGGCTCAAGGAGTTCGCTCCGGACCTGATCCACATTCACCATCCGTTCTGGCTGGGCTGGGTGGCGCAATGGCGCGCCCGGCGAATGAAGCTTCCCACGGTGTTCACCTACCACACCCGGCTGGAACACTACTCGCACTTCGTGCCACTGCCCGGCCCGCTGTTCCGCAACCTGATCGCCCACACGGCGATCCGCCGCTTCGCCAATCGTTGCAGCGGGGTGATCGTGCCAACCGAGTCGGCGGAGGAATACCTGCGGGTGATCGGGGTGACCTCGCCGATCTTCGTCCACCCCACCGGCATCGACTTCGACCGCTTCCAGATGCCGGCGCCGGACGCGGTCGCCGCACTGCGCGAGAAGCACGGCATTGGGAAGGACGAGCGGGTGCTGATCAGCGTCTCGCGACTGTCGCGGGAGAAGAACATCGATTTCCTGATCGCCGCGATCGACGAGCTGCGCCGCCAGAGTCCTCAGCCGATCCGCTGCCTGATCATCGGTGACGGTGACGAACGCGGGCGCCTGCAGGAACACATCGAGGCGCTGGGACTTTCCGACCGGGTGACACTGGTCGGCGCCGTCTCCCCGGAAACCATCGCCCATTACTACCAGCTGGGCGACCTGTTCGTGTTCGCCTCCCGGTCGGAGACCCAGGGAATGGTCATCCTCGAGGCGATGGCCGCGGGGCTGCCGGTGGTCGCGGTTCGCTCGAGCGGGATCGACGACGTGGTGAACAACGAATCGAACGGCTTCAAGACCGCCGAGAACATCGAGCGCTGGGTGGAAGCCGCCCGCCACCTAGTCGAGGACGACGACCTGCGCGCGGCGATGAGCGAGCAGGCGGTCGTCACCGCCCGGCGGCACGCCATCGACCATTTCGCCCGCGCCGTGAGCGAGACCTACACGCAGGTGCTCGCCCTGCATCACTGGAAGGAAAACCGGGCGGACGCATCGCGCGCCGGCTAGGTTCCCTGGGTTACGCCGGGCTCAGAACGGCTGGCGCCACTCGCTCAGCGCGGATTGCAGCGAGGCGCTCAGCTTCCCGAGCAGGCCGCGCTTTTTCATCGGTTGGGTAATCTCGAAGGCCTCGCCCTGCTCGACCGCCTCGAGGATGAGGTCGTCGCTGGTGCCGATCGCGTCGATCAATCCCAGCCGGAGCGCGTCCTCGCCCAGCCAGTGTTCGCCGGTCGCCAGCCTTTCCAGATCGAGTTGCGGGCGAAAGCGGTTGAGAAAGGACTTGAACAGCTCGTGGGTCTGCTCCAGCTCCTCGCGGAACTTCTCGCGGCCGGCCTCGGTGTTCTCGCCCAGAAGCGTCAGCGTGCGCTTGTACTGCCCGGCGGTATGCAGTTCCACGTCGACATCGTTGCGCTTGAGCAGACGGTGGATGTTGGGAATCTGGGCGACCACGCCGATCGAGCCGACGATGGCGAACGGGGCAGCGACGATGCGGTTGGCGACCGCGGCCATCATGTAGCCGCCGCTGGCCGCGACCCGGTCGACCACCGCGACGAGCTCGATGTCCGCGGTGCGCAGGCGGGCCAGTTGCGTCGCGGCCAGACCGTACCCCGGCACCACGCCCCCGGGGCTGTCCAGCACCAACAGCACCCTATCGGTACCCGGCCGGGCAACGCGCAGCACCGCGCTGACCTCCTCCCGCAGTGCCTCCACGGCCGAGGCACGGATATCCCCGTCAAAGCGCAGGACGAACGACCGGGGCGTCGCTTTCGCGGGACCGTCCCCAGTCGAGGCATCGGGATCGTTTCCGGATGAGCCGGCGGACTTTTCGGCATCCCGATCGGCCTTGTCACCCTTGCGGCGCAACAGTCGTCGCAACCTCCCGCGGACACCCTCTTCAGGCGTTTCCAGTGCCTTGCGAAGCGCGCGCGTGCGTCGCTCGACCTCCTCGTTCAGTCGACGGATGCGCAACGGCCGCAGGCCGCCCTCGCCGCCCTGGGACTGGCGAGACTGGACGATCAGGCCGATTACCGCCGCGGCGACGAAGACCACGGCGAAGACCACGGTCACCGACTTGAGCAGGAACAGGAAGTAGTGATCCCACACGGGCATTTCTCCTTGGACAAACAGGGTCAGTATAGACATGCGGGAACGCCCCGGGGAAAGAGGCTAGAATCGGTGACAGGACAAGCGAACAACCCACCGCGAACCGCAAGGAGACATCCGGCATGCAGCCACCGTTCCACCCGCTGAGCGAACTGTTCGACCAGCTTGGGCTACCGTCCGACGAGCAGGCCATCGAGGCTTTCATCGAGCGCCATCGTCCTCTTCCGAGCGACGTCGCGCTGGCCGAGGCGCCGTTCTGGAATGACAGCCAGCGGCGATTCCTAACCGAGTCGCTGGCCGACGACGCCGACTGGGCCGAATCGGTCGATTGTCTCGACGCCCGCCTGCGCGGATGAGGCGCCGGCAACGCGGTCGCCGCCTGGCGCTGGCCACGCTGCTGGGCGCCTCGATGACCCTGCTCTCCGCCTGCGGGCCGCGTTACCCGCTGGACATCCCGGAGGAGCAGTGGACGCGCATGAGCCCCGCCGAGCAGAACGAGGCCCGGATCAAGCAGGCCGAACTCGACCGGGCCCGTGCCGAGGCACGCCGGCAGGAGGCAGAGGCACGGGAAGCGGAGGCGGCCGCCCGCGCGGCGGAACTGGAACACGCCCGGGCCAATGCCGCCCCGGGCGAACGGGTGCAGTGCATCCTCCAGCCGGTGGAGATGCACTACGGCGGCAAGTGGCGCGCCGCCGAACCCGTCGGCCTCGACCTGGTCGCCGGGATGAGCATCGGCTTCGAGCTGCAGGCGCGCGAGAACCGCTACCGTCGTATCGAGGGACAAGCCACCTTCAGCGGCATGGAGGTGCGCCTCTGTCCCGAATACGGTGACGACTGCGCCCGCTTTCTCGCCACCACCGGGGAGTTGCGCCGTGGCGTGACCCGGCAGGTGGCGGCGGACGACCTGCTGCGCGGACGGATGCACTGCGAGCTGGCCCACCCGGGATATCGTCGTTTTCCCTGATATCAGGGTCGGTGCCGATCGAAGGCCTCGTGCAATTGGGTCATCGCCCGGTCGATCACCCGGGTGGGCGTGGCTAGGTTGATGCGCATGAAACCGCGTCCCGGCTCTCCGAAGATGATCCCCTGGCTCAGTCCCAGACCGGCCCGGTCGATAAAGAACCGTTGCAGCGCGATGTCTCCCGGGTCGGTGGCGGCATCGGAGAGTCCCATCCCTCGACAGTCCAGCCAGAGCAGGTAGGTCGCCTCCGGAATCATTGGCTCGATGGGCAAATCCTCGATCGCCTCGATCACGTGATCGCGGTTGCGGGCGATGTGGGCCATCAGCTCTTCCGGCCAGTCGGCCCCGTGGGTATAGGCCGCCTTCGTCGCCACCAGGCCGAATACCGAGCCCTCGCCCAGGTGCATGCCCCGCCGTTCCCGGTCGAACACCTCCCGGTCTTCCGGGTCGACCACCACCGCGTAACCGCCGCCGATTCCGGCGATGTTGAAGGTCTTGCCGGTCGCCGAGACGGTCATCCAGCGCAGCCCCCCGTGCCCGGCTGCATGTGCGAACGGCGTGTGACCGACACCCGGATAGGTCAGATCCATGTGAATCTCGTCGCTGATCACCATGACCTCGTTCCGGGCGCAGATGGTCGCCAGCCGTTCGAGTTCCTCGATCGACCAGGCCCGTCCGCCGGGATTGTGCGGATTGCAGAGCAGCAGCATCTCCGCCTCGCGGGCCTGCTCCTCGAGCCGGTCGAAATCCATCTCGTAGCGGCCCTCGCGCTCGACCAGCGGGTTTTCCACCAACTCGCGGCCCTGGTCGCGCACCACCTGGAAGAACGGGAAATACACCGGCGGCTGGATGATGACCCGCGCATCAGGCGAGGTGAATGCCCTTAGCGCCATGGCCATCGCCGGCACCACGCCGGGCACCGGCACGATCTGCTCGGGAGTGACGTGCCAGCCGTGCCGGCCGCCGAGCCAGTCGGCAATCGCCTCGAAGTACCCGGCGTCCGGCTTGGCGTAACCGAAGGCCCCGTCGGCCAGCCGCTCGGCCAATGCCTCGGTGATGAAATCCGGTGCGGGAAAATCCATGTCGGCGACCCACAGCGGGATCACGTCCCCGCGGCCGAAGATCTCGGCACGACGATCGTACTTTTCGCAACCGGAGCCCGGGTACTGGGCCAAACGGGTGAAGTCGGTCGAACTCATGGTTTCTTCGACCAGACGGTCACCTGACTCACGCTGTGCTGGTACTTGCGCGCCGTCTCACGGATGACGAAAGGAATGTCCGCCGGCTCGCCCACCAGCTCGAAATACGGCTCGAGGCGCTTGATCAGGGCATCCAGCGTGCTCACCGGCCGGCCCTCCTCATCGACGAAACCGCCCAGCCATCGCTCACGCGGCGTGGACTCCTCCTGCCAGGTGTAGGGCGAGGCCAGCACCAGCAGACCACCGGCGTTGATCCGTTCCGCGATGTCGTCGAGGAACTTGCCCGGATCGTAGAGCCGATCGATCAGGTTGCCCGCGAGCACCAGGTCATAGCCGGCAAAGTGCGGCTTCATGTTGCAGGCATCCTGCTGCCAGAAGTCGATATTGTCGCTCGCCTTTAGACCCAGCGCGTCGAGTGAGACCGCACGATCCTCGGTCAGCTCGCCCTCGGTGGGCAGCGCCCAGGCGATCTGGCCGTCGTCGAGCATGGCCTGCGCGACCTGGATGAAGCGTGCCGAGAAGTCGAGCCCGGTGACCGTGTCGAAGTGCGGCGCGAGCTCGAAACACGCCCGCCCGGTCGCGCAGCCGATGTCCAGCGCCGCGCCGTGACGGCGCCCCTCCATCTGGCGCAGGGCGTACTCGGCCAGCGCCCGCGGGAAGTTGGGCACGCCGAAGTACGACCGCCCGTAGTGGAAGTCACAGTACTGGGCGAGCAGCGCGTCGGTCTCGTAGTAGCCCGACTCCTTGCCGGCCGGCGGGCGCACCGGCTCGCCCTCGACGTAGCGAAAACCCGCATGCTGGAAGAAATGCCGGCGGAAGGCATAGCGCGCATCGCGCGTGGCCTCGTTGCCCGTGGAGATGAACGAGCCGCCCTTGATCAGGTTGTGCTGGTTGTCGAACGTCGGCACCGAGAAATCGTCGTAGATCGGATGCGGCACGAAGCCCTCGAAGGCGTCGATGGGCGTCTCGCTCCACTGCCAGACGTTGCCGATCACGTCATAGAACTCGCCATGGGCGAAGCGGTTGACCGGGCAGGCGGAGGCCCAGTACTCGAGGTTGATATTGCCCGGCGCGCGCTCGCTCCACTCCGGCTCGTCCGGCACGCCGGCAACCTCGCGCAGGCGCTCGTATTCCGGCTCGGTGGGCAGGCGGATGGACTTGCCGGTCTGCTCGGCCAGCCAGTTGCAGAAGGCCTTGGCCTCGAGATAGTTGACGTCCACCGGCCAGTCCCAGGGCATGTCGATCTCGTGGGTCATGGCGCGATAACCCCAGGAATCGCCGCGCGGGACCCAGAAGACCGGGTGTGCCGGGCCGCGGTAGTCCAGCCAGCGACGGCCCTCCTCGGTCCACCACTCGGGCGTGTCGTAGCCACCCGCCTCGACGAAGGCGAGGAACTCGGCGTTGGAGACCTGCATGCGACTGGCGCGGAAGGGCTTGACGGTCGTCTCCAGCAGACCGTACTCGTTGTCCCAGCCGTACAACGGGGCATCATGCGGCTTTCCCTGCACGACCGTCCCGCCGGGCACGTCGACCAGCTCGTTCATGGGCGCGGCGGCCGGGTCGGCCTCGGCCGCGTCGCAGACCGGCCAGTCGTCGTGCGGGCGGACCCAGCGCGTCTCGAGCTGACGGATCAGCACCGAGGAGGTCTCGAGGTGGATGCGCTCGTGTTCGATGCCCATGAACACCGCCCAGGCCGGGTGATCGTCCCAGCGCACCGGCGGGGTCCAGTCCAGCTCCGAGATGATGCTGTCCACCCGTTCGCGCATCTGGCGACGGTACTCGCGCACGCGGTCGACCGACGGCCAGTCGTAATGATCGTCGTTGAGATCGTCCCAGCTCATCTCGTCGACGCCGATGGCGAACATGCCTTCCAGTTTCGGGTCGATGCGGGTGGTTGCCTTCGCCGTAACCAGCTTGTTGATGTAGAAGGTGGCGGTGTGGCCAAAGTAGAAGATCAGCGGATGGCGCAGCGGCTCGGGGCGCTCGTAGAAGGCCTGGTCGTCGGTGAGCACCTCGAACAGCTTCTCGTAGACGTCACAGGTGCGATGGAAGTAGGCACGCACCTGCTCGCGCTTTTCCTCGACGTCCGTCCCGGTGAGGAGCACCGACCGGCTCTTGATCCTCGACAGCATCGTCTCTTGCCTCCAGCAACGATTTGGCCATTTACACGAACCCACTTTAGGCCATCGAACCGGCGGGTTCGACACCGGACACGGCCGCCTCGGCTACACTCCGGGGCGTCATGAAATCCATTCGTCCATTCGCGAGCTGCCAATGACCCTGCGCCTGAACATGCTGGTGCCGCCACCGGTCGCGTTGCTGATCGGCATCGCGCTCGTCTGGGGGCTGTCCGAATGGCTCCCCGCCACGAACATCGACCTGCCCGGCCGCGCCTGGATAGCCGGGCTGCTGTTCGCCGCCGGACTGAGCCTGATGATCGTCGCCGCCTGGTCGCTGGAAAAGGCGCACACCACCATCAACCCCATCTGGCCGGACCACGCGAAGCATCTGGTCACCAGCGGCATCTACCGGTTTTCCCGCAACCCGATCTACGTCGGCGATGCGCTGATCCTGGCCGGCATGGTGTTCTGGTTCGGCAACGGGCTGGGTATCGTGGTGGTCGCGCTGTTCGTGCTGTTCATCGACCGGGTCCAGATCCGGGCAGAGGAGTCCGCCCTGCGTCGACTGTTCGGCGAAGGGTACACGCAGTATTGCCGGCGGGTGCGGCGCTGGCTCTAACCTCGATACCATTGACCATCCGGCCAAGGAGGAAGCCATTCGCTCATGACGCCAATACAGAAAGTGCGGACAGCGAACGGACGACAGGCACTGTTCGGTGTCGGGGTCGCCCATCTCGGTGCACTCGGTTTGCTGCTGATCATGGTGGCGGGCCAGCCGGTTCCCGGAGGCATGGTCACCGCGATCCTGGCAGGTGTCGTGCTGTTAGCGACTTTCCTTCTGGCAGCACGACTGGCCTCCCCTTCTCCTCGCAATGAACCGGATCTCGTCTCCCGGCTGAACACCGCCGGGGCACAGCAGGTCATCCAGTCGATGATCCTGCACGGCGCGGCACTCGAGGACACGCTGGAACGTGTCTGCCGACTGGTCGAGACGTTTTCGCCGGGCACGTACTGCGCGGTCCTGCTGACCGACCGGGGAAACGGAAAAATGGCACTCGCCGCCGCTCCGAATCTCCCGACGACTTTCCGGGAGGCGATCGAATCGCTGCCCGTCTCGACCGACCACTGTGCCTGCAGCCGGGCCGCCCGCCTGGGCGAACCGGTCTTCACCGAGGATATCGCCGCCGATTCCGGCTGGACCGGCCTGCGTGAAGCGGCCCTGCAAAACGGCTTGCGTGCCTGCTTTGCTTATCCGCTGTTGTCCACCGATGACGTGGGGCTGGGGGCCTTTGCCGTCTACTGCACGCAACCCGGCCCGCCAACCGCCGAAAATCACGAACAGATGCCGGGCATCGCCGACCTGGTCTCTCTTGCCGTGGAGCGTCACCGAGATCGCGAAGCACTTGAAGAGAAGGAACAACGCTTCCGCTCGCTGTTCCGCTACCACCCGGACGCGGTGCTCTCCCTCGATCGGGACGGCCGCATCGAGCAGCTCAACCCGGTGACCGAGGAGGCCCTTGGCCACCCCGCGGACGATCTGATCGGGCGATCGTTCGCGGAACTGGTCGACCACGCGCACCGCGAGGCCACCGAGAAGGCCCTGCGACTGGCCAGCGACGGTCACAGCCAGTGGCTGGAGATGTCGGTCACCCACGCCGAAGGGGGCGAACACCAGTTCGACCTCACCTGCCTGCCGATCGTGATCCATGAATGCAACGACGGCATCTACGCCATCGCCCGGGACATCACATCGCGCAAGCGGCAGGAAAGCCGTCTGCGCATCCTCGAGCGCAGCGTGGAGGCGAGCATGCACGGGGTGGTCATCGTTGACGCCCGGCGGCCGGACCTGCCGATCATCTACAGCAATGCCGCCTTTTCGCGCATCACCGGCTACTCGCCGGAAGAAGTGAAGGGACGCAACTGTCGCTTCCTGCAGGACGGCGAGACCGACCGCGAAAGTATCGAGGAAATCCGGCGGGGCCTTCGAGAGCAACGCCCGGTCCACGTCCTGATCCGCAACCGTCGCAAAGACGGCAGTCTGTTCTGGAACGAACTGCACATTGCACCGGTGGAAGACGACCGGGGCAACATGACCCACTTCGTCGGACTGCAGAACGATGTCACCGCGCAGAAGTCCTACGAAAAACAGCTGGCCTTCAATGCCACCCACGATGCACTGACCGGCCTGTCCAACCGTGCCCTGTTCGAGGACCGGCTCCGGCAGATGGCCAGCCTCAGCCGCCGCCACCGAAATCGCGTGGCCGTGCTGTTCATCGACCTCGACGAGTTCAAGCCGATCAACGACAGCCTCGGACACGCCGTCGGCGATCGCATCCTGATGGAAGTGGCAAAGCGTCTGTCCGACCAGATGCGTACCGAGGACACGCTGGCCCGGTTCGGCGGCGACGAGTTCGTCGCACTTTTGACCGATATCCAAGACGAGACGGAGGCCAGCGAGGTCGCCGAACGACTGTTGCCGACCATCGCCCGCCCCTATCGACTCGAGGGTCGGGAACTGTACCTGAGCGCCAGCATCGGCATCGCGATCAGCGATCCGGGCATGAACGACCCGCTCGGACTGATCCGAAGGGCGGACATGGCGATGTATCGAGCCAAGCAGCAGGGGCACAACACCAGCGCACTCTACAGTGGCGAGATAAACTCGCAGATGCGCCGACGGCTCGGGTTGCGCAGCGACCTGCAGGAGGCCATCGAGGCCGAAGACTTCGAGCTGCACTACCAGCCGTTGGTCGACGGCAAGGACCAGCGGGTCGTGGGCATGGAGGCGCTGCTGCGCTGGAATCACCCACGCCACGGGCCGATCTCGCCCGGCACCTTCATCCCCCTGGCCGAGGAGACCGGGCAGATCATCCCGTTGAGCGAGTGGGTGCTCGATCGCGCCTGCCAGCACAGGCGGGCTCTGCACGATCGCGGACTGGGCGAGGGGCGAATGGCGATCAACCTGTCACCGGTGCAGTTCAGCCGCGCCAATTTCCTCGAGACCGTCACCCGCAGCGTCGAACGCCACGGCCTGCCCGCCTGGACACTCGAACTGGAACTGACCGAGCGCATCCTGATGAACGACACCGAGGCGGCGATCGAGGTGCTTAACCGGCTGCGGGAGCAGACCATCAAGGTAGCCATCGACGACTTCGGCACCGGTTTTTCCAGCCTGAGCTACCTCAAGAAGCTGCCGGTCGACTCCATCAAGATCGACCAGAGCTTCACCCGGCAGGTGGAGACCAGCGAGGCCGACATGGCGATCATTCAGGGCACCGTTTCCATGGCACACCATCTCGGCCTGAACGTGGTCGCAGAAGGGGTCGAGACCGAAGCCCAGAAAGCCATTCTCACCGAATACGGTTGCGACATCCTGCAGGGCTACCTGTTCGCCCGGCCGATGCCCTTCGCGGACCTGGTCGATCACCTCGAGCGCAAGGGACAGATCACCCCGTCGACATAGCCCGCGCGACTGCCCCGGACGCAGAACGCCCCCCGCAAGCCGAGCTTGCGGGGGGCGTTCGCCGTTATCGGATCTGGTGCGCCCGACAGGATTCGAACCTGTGACCTTCGGCTTCGGAGGCCGACACTCTATCCAGCTGAGCTACGGGCGCGTGGAAGTCGGGCATGATAGCGGTTTGACCCGCCGGAGTCCATGCCCGCCCGGCCTTGCGTTCAGTCACCCAGTGCCTCGCCGACCACCTCCTGGGCCTCGGCGAGGATCTTCTGCAGGTGCGCGCCGTCGTGGAAGCTCTCGGCGTAGATCTTGTAGATAGGTTCGGTGCCGGACGGGCGGGCGGCGAACCAGCCGTTGGCGGTTTCCACCTTCAGCCCGCCGATGGGCGCATCGTTGCCCGGAGCCCGGGTGCGGATGCCGGTGACCGGCTCGCCGGCCAGCTGGTCGAGCGAGAGGGCATCGGCGTCCAGACCCTTGAAGCGCGCCTTCTGCTCGGGACTCAGGGCCGCGTCGTGGCGGGCGTAGAACGGCTGGCCGTAACGGTCGATCAGCCGGTTGAAGCGTGCCCAGACGTCCTCGCCGGTGACCGCCAGGATCTCGGCGGCCAGCAGGCCCATGGTGATCCCGTCCTTGTCGGTGTTCCACACCTGCCCGTCGCGGGCGAGGAAGGTCGCCCCGGCAGATTCCTCGCCGCCGAATCCCAGCCAGCCGTCGGTCAACCCCGGCTGGAACCACTTGATGCCCACCGGGGTTTCAAAGACCTCGCGGCCCAGCCCGGCGGCCACGCGGTCGATCATCGAGCTGGAGACGGCCGTCTTGCCCACCTTGAGCGCATCACTCCACTCCTTGCGATGGCCGAAGAGGTAGTCGATCGACACCGACAGGTAGTGATTGGGATTTATCAGTCCGCCGTCGGGGCTGACGATGCCGTGGCGGTCGGCGTCGGTGTCGTTGCCGAAGGCCACGTCGAAGCGGTCCTTGATCTCCAGCAGCCCGGCCATGGCGTGCGGCGAGGAGCAGTCCATGCGGATCTTGCCGTCGTGGTCGAGCGGAATGAAGCGGAAGTCCGGCTCGATCGTCGAGTTGACCACGGTGAGGTCCAACCCGTAGCGCTCGGCAATCGGCTCCCAGTACGGCAGGCCGGCGCCGCCCATCGGATCGACGCCGATGGAGATCCCCGCCCCGGCGATCGCCTGCATGTCGAGCACCTGGTCAAGCGATTCGACGTAGGGACGGACGAAGTCCACCGCCTCGGCCGCATCACTCTTTATCGCGCGCTCGAACGGCATCCGCCGGATCGAGGCCCAGTCCGCCAGCAGCTCGTTGGCGCGTCGTTCGATCCAGCCGGTGGCGTCAGTGTCTGCCGGTCCACCGTGCGGCGGGTTGTACTTGAAGCCGCCGTCGACCGGCGGATTGTGGGACGGGGTGAGGATGACCCCGTCGCAGCGAGTCTTGCCCTCCCGGTTGGCCGCGATGATCGCCCGCGAAATCACCGGGGTCGGAGTCGGGCCGTGATCGGTCTGGAAGCGGAAAGGCACACCGGCGGCGGCCAGCACCTCCACGCAAGTCATGAACGACGACCAGGCCAGCGCGTGCGTGTCGAAGCCGATCAGCAGCGGCCCGTCGATGTCCTGCGAGCGACGATACTCCACCAGCGCGGCGGTCACCGCGGCGACGTGGGCCTCATTGAACGCGCCATCGAAGCTCGAGCCGCGATGCCCCGAGGTCCCGAAGGTAATCCGTTGCGCCGGGTTCTCGACATCCGGCTCGGACTGGTAGTACGCGCTGATCAGTCGGGGGACATCGACGAGGTACTCACGAGGAGGAAGCTGTCCGGCAAGCTCGTGCAATGGCATGGGTGGTTTCCTTGAAATCGGGTTTCCGTGGGTTGTCGGGAAGCGTACGGCGTCAGCCGGTCGGGTGGTCGGTGACCACCGCCTCTTCGGGCGACAGCGGGTCGAGGCTTTGCTGGCGATGCTCCGCCACCCGGGCGAGCGCGAGCGAGGCCATGCGCGAGGACTCGGGGTCGCTGCGCGAGGTGAGTACCACCGGTACGCAGGCCCCGACCACCACGCCGGCGAAATCGGCTCCGGCCAGATACTCGAGGTCCTTGTAGAGAATATTGCCTGAGACGAGATCGGGAACCAACAATACGTCCGCGTGCCCGCAGACCGGACTGTTGATTCCCTTGAGGCGCGCCGACTCCGCCGAAATGGCGTTGTCGAAGGCCAGCGGCCCGTCGACCTGCGCGTGTTCGATCTGGCCGCGCTCGCCCATCTTCGCCAGGCAGGCGGCGTCCAGGGTGGAGGCAATCGCCGGGTTGACCGTCTCGATCGCGGACAGCGCGGCCACGCGGGTCCGGTGGTTGCCCAGCCACCACGTCAGGTTGACGGCGTTCTGCAGGATCTCGGCCTTGGCGCGGATGTCCGGCTCGATGTTGATCACCGCGTCAGTGATGTAGAGCAACTTGTGATAGGTCGCCAGCTCGGCGACGAACACGTGCGAGATCCGCGGCCCGCGCCGCAACTGACGGATGATCGGCCGCAGGAACACATCGGAATGCACGTCGCCCTTGATCAGCATCCGCACCCGCTCGTCGAGCACGGCGGCGACCGCCTCCTTCGCGGTCGCCTCAGGAGTGGGCGTGTCCACGATGGGAAAATCCGCGCCGAACGCCTCCAGCAACGGCGCGATGCGCACCCTGGGCCCGAAAAGCACCGGCTCGATCAAGCCGGCGTCGGCCGCCGCGATGGCCGCATGCAGCACATGCTCCGATCCCGCTCCGACGATGGCCGCCGGTGCCGGCGGCAGTTCGCTCGCCTCGTCGACCATCTGCTGCATGGTGCGTATTTCAGGGAACTTATGCTCCATTAACAACTCCTTTGCATGGGCGGCCACCCGATGAGGTCCGCACAGATCGTATCCGACCACCAGTGTAGGCCGGCCGGATGACGACAGGACAACCCGCCGTTCGTCATGGACGGAACGGCGACGGTGAACTCCGCCCTTGATAATTAGTCGCTTCTAATATAAAAAGCGCCTATCATTCATCAGCAAATTCGAAAGGTGAAGGAACCCATGCTGAAACGCGACCTGCATTCGTCGTACAACCCGTTGTTTTTCCTGGCGGCTCTGGGGGCCGGCGGCCTAGCCGTCTCGTTCTTCATGTATCCCATGTTCCTCGTCAGCCACCCGGACACCCCCATTCCGACGTTCAACCACCTCTGGCCGATCCTCTCCGGACCGGTTTCCTGGCAGTCGGTCCTGCTGGGCCTCGACCTGCTCGCGGTGCTGTTCTTCGCGTACCTGCATTTCCGACTGTTGTTCTGGAATATTCGCGAGTACCGGCAGTTCCGGCAGACGCCAGCCTACGAGAAGCTGCGCGACAGCAACGCCGAGATCTCGCTGATGGCCATTCCGCTAACACTGGCGATGACCATCAACGCCTTCTTCGTGCTCGGCGCGCTGTTCGTGCCCAACCTGTGGTCGATCGTCGAGTACCTGTTCCCGATGGCACTGACCGGCTTCGCCGCAGTGGGGCTCTACGCGCTCAAGATCCTGACCACGTATTTCGCGCGCACGCTGACCAACGGCAACGTCGACTTCTCGACCAACAACAGCCTCGCGCCGATGATCGCCATCTTCGCCCTGTCGATGATCGCGGTGGGCTTCGCCGCACCGGCGGCCATGAGCGAGAACCGCGCGATGATCACGGTGGGCATGCTCGCCTCGCTGTTCTTCCTGACCATCGCCGGGCTGCTGGCCATCATCAAGCTGGTGCATGGCTTTCAGGCGATGATGGCCCACGGCATCAACGAGTCGGCCAGCCCGAGCCTGTGGCTGATCATCCCGATCCTGACCCTGACGGGGATCACCTGGATCCGTCTCTCGCACGGCCTGCATCACGGCTTCGACGAGCCGATCAACCACACCGGTCTGCTGATGCTCGGCGCGGTGATTCTCTCGGCGCAGGTCCTGTTCGGACTGATCGGCCATGCCGTGATGAACCGGCTGGGCTACTTCAGCCACTACACCAAGGGGGACAAGGGCAACGCCGGCACCTTCTCGCTGATCTGCCCGGGCGTGGCATTCTTCGTCTTCGGCATGTTCTTCATCCATGTCGGCCTGATCCACAACGGCCTGATCGAGCACTCCACCTGGGCCCACTACCTGGTGATGATCCCGTTCGTGCTGGTGCAGGCGAAGACCATCGAGGTCATGCTGCGCATCAAGCGCAACATCCTGCACGCCGAGCCGGCCATGCAGGCCAGCCCGGCACAGGGCTAATCCCCGAGGGGGGGGCGCCGCTCCTCTCCCTTGTCGACCCAGGGCGCCGCGCAAGCGGCGCCCTTTTTCGTCCATGGTAGTCGTGCATCGAGACACGCGACGCGCTATAAATGAACTGTATTCAACCGACAACAACTCGAATGGAGGGTCTCATGTTTGCCATGATCCGCCGTCTCGCCACCATTGCCGTGCTCGCCGCCAGCCTGGTCACCCCGGCCATGGCCGAGGAAGGTCAGCGCACGTTCTTCTACAACATCACCACCGACGACACCTGGGCGGCCGGAATGGCCGCCGGTCAGGCCAACAAGGCGCTCGAGGCCGGTCACGACGTGGTGCTGTTCCTCAACGTCCGCGGGGTCTACCTCGCCTCGACCGCCCGGCAGCAGGATACCTTTGCCGCCGCGGGACAGACGCCGCAGGAGCTGCTGGAAGCGGCCATGGACAAGGGCGGGCGCGTGATCATCTGCCCGATGTGCATGAAACAGGCCGGCATGACCATGGACGACGTGATCGAGGGCGTCGAGCGTGGCGGGCCGGACGTGACCTTCAAGGCGCTCGACGACCCGAACACGGTGGTTCTGAGCTACTGAGCCCTGCCCGGGCGAGCGAAACGAAGGGCCGGAGGTGTCACGCACCTTCGGCCTTTTTCATGCGGGAACCTCGACCCCCCTATTCGCCAGCCGATTGCGGCAATGCGTGCTCAGACGTCGATATCGTCCTGGCCGACGAACTGCTCGAAGTCGGGCAGTTCGTCGAGCGAGTCGAGGCCGAAATCCTGCAGGAAGGCCCGGGTGGTACCCAGCATTTCCGGCCGGCCGGGGCTGTCCCGGTGACCGAGACTGCGCACCCAGCCACGCTCGGTCAGCTGCTTGACGATCTGCGGGTTGACCGCCACGCCGCGGGCCGCCTCGATCTCGCCCCGGGTAATCGGCTGCCGCCAGGCGACCAGGGCAAGCGTCTCCAGCATCGCCCGGCTCATGCGCGGCGGCCGGCTCGAGTCGCTCGCGCGCAGGTACGGCGCCAGGGAGGCCGCCGCCACCAGCCGCCAGCGCGGCTCGGGGCCGTGGGGCATCCGCTCGAGGCGCACGAAGCGATGACTCTCGTAGCGTTTCCTCAGCCGCTCGAGCGCCGCCTCGATCAGTCCCGGGTCGGTCTCCTGGCCGACCATCCCACCGAGCGCCTCGTCCGACAGCGGCTCGGCATGCACCAGCAACAGCGCCTCGACCAGCTCCACCAACCCTTCCGGCGGTTCCATTTGCGGTCGGTCCGTCATGTCTCCTCCTCCAGCGTTTCGGCGGATTCAGCGGTCGCCCGGTAGAGCGTGACCGGTCCGAATGGCTGGTTCTGCTCCCAGTCGATCGCGCGGGTGCGGGTGAGTTCGAGGATCGCCACCGTGCACACGGCGATGCCCATGCGCCCTTCCCCCGGATCGAAAAAGTCCGACAGCGGCCGCGGCTCCCCGGCAGACAGGCCATCGAGGATGGTGGTCATGCGCTGGCGAATGCTCAGGGGTTCGGCCCGCACGTGGTGTGCGCGCTTGACGCTGCCTTCGCGCAGCAGGCGTTTCATCGCACCGATCAGACCGTCGAGGTCGGCCGGCACCGGCGGGGGCGGCTGCTCGACCGGCGGGTCGACGGACACGGCGAACCAGTCGCGGTCCCGGCGGGGACGTTCATCCAGCCAGCCGGCGGCGCGAGTGGTCCGCTCGTACTCCAGCAGGCGCTCGACCAGCTCGGCGCGGGGATCGACGGGCTCCTCGTCCTCCTCGCCGCGCGGTTCGGGCGGCAGCAGCATCCGCGACTTGATCTCGGCCAACCAGGCGGCCATCAGCAGATACTCCGCCGCCAGCTCGATCGCCATCGACTTCATCAGGTCGAGATACTCGAGGTACTGCTCGGTCACCTCGGCGACCGGGATCTCGAGGATGTCGATGTTGTGCTTGCGGATCAGGTACAGCAGCAGGTCCAGTGGACCCTCGAACTGTTCCAGCCAGATCGCGAGCGCGTCCGCTGGAATGTAGAGGTCCAGCGGCAGCTGTTCCAGCGGCTCGCCGGAGACCCGCGGGGTAGCGTCCTCCCAGCGCCGGGGCGTGGCGTCAGAGGAGGACATGGATCAGCGCGTTGAACCAGCCGATCAGCGTCGCCATGATCGGCAGGAGGATGGACGACAGCACACCGCTGACCAGCAGGATCACCACGATCGGCAGCCCCCAGGGCTCCAGCCGGGCCATGCCCCGCGCCCAGGCGGGTGGCAGCACGGACGCCAGCATGCGCCCGCCGTCCAGCGGCAGGATGGGCATCAGGTTGAACACCGCGAGGATCAGGTTGATGAAGATCCCCACCTGTCCCATCAGGGCGAGCGGCTCGGCAAAGCGCATCCCGCCATCGAGTCCCTTGAGGGCCGCCACGGTGACCAGCGCCCAGCCGAGGGCCATCAGCACGTTGACGCCCGGCCCCGCCGCGGCGACCAGGAACATCCCCCGACGCGGATCGCGCAGCCGGCGCGGGTCGATCGGCACCGGCTTGGCCCAGCCGAATACGAACTGGGTGAATAGATACATCAGCAGGGGAACCACGATCGTCCCCAGCCAGTCGATGTGCCGGATCGGGTTGAGCGTCAGGCGCCCCGCCCGCTTGGCGGTGGGGTCGCCGAGCGCGTTGGCCACGTAGCCGTGTGCGGCCTCGTGCACGGTGACGGCCAGCAGGATCGGCAGGATGCCGATCGCGATCTTCTGCAGCAACGAAAGCTCCAGCACGCTACTCGGCCAGCTCGGGCGGCACGCCACCCAGGCCTTCCCGCTCCACCGTGAAATCCGCGCCAGTCAGGTCGAGCACGGTCGACGGGAGCTGTTCGCAGAAACCGGCCGAAGCGATCAGGTCCACCTGACGCAGGACCGAATCGGGAAACAGCTCGGGGTCGTCCAGCGGCTCGTCGAGATCGGGGATCACCAGCGAGGCGCTGAGGATGGGGGCGTCGAGCGACTCGAGAATCGCACGCAGCACCCGGTGCGCCGGCACGCGCAGGCCGATCGAGCGCTTCTTCTCGTGCAGCAGGCGCCGGGGAACTTCCCGGGTGCCCGGGAGTATGAAGGTATAGGGGCCGGGGATGTGGTTCTTCAGAAACCGGAACTGGATGTTGTCGACCTTGGCGTACACCCCCAGCTCGGAGAGGTCGCGCACCGACAGGGTCATGTGGTGCTCGCCCTTGTCCCGGCGTATCCGGGCGATGCGCTCGAGCGCGTTCTTGTCCTCCAGCCGGCAGGCGAGTGCGTAGCCCGAGTCGGTCGGCACGACCACGAGATCCCCGCCGGCGATCGCCCGGGCGGCCTGCGAGATCAGTCGCGGCTGCGGGGTTTCGGGATGGATATCCAGAATCTGGGCCATGAGACGCTCCTGTCGACAGGCTGGGAAAGTGTCCCGATTCGTTGGAACCAGTACATTGACGACCGGGAGCCGGTGGCCTTCTCACACCCGCTCCCGACAGCATGTTAGTGTACTGCATTCGGGAGTTCCGCCCGAGCCCACCGTCACGGATCCGATACCGATACACCGATGAAATTCCTGTTCGATTTCTTCCCCATCCTGCTGTTCTTCGCCGCCTACCACCTCTACGGCATCTACGTGGCGACGGCGGTGGCGATGATCGCCTCGGTGCTGCAGATCGCGGCGGGCTGGCTGCTGTGGCGCAAGGTCGAGCGGATGCACTGGATCTCCGCCGGTCTGATCGTGTTTTTCGGTGGCATGACACTGCTCCTGCACAACCCGCTGTTCATCATGTGGAAGCCCACCATCCTCAACTGGCTGTTCGCCCTGGTCTTCCTCGGCAGCGCCTGGATCGGAAGCAAGCCTCTGGTCCAGCGAATGATGGAGCACGTCATCCAGGTCCCGCGCGAGATCTGGCATCGGGTCAACTGGGCCTGGGTAGGCTTCTTCTTCGTCTCGGGCGTGGCCAATATCCTGGTGGCCTACCAGTTTTCCGAGAGCACCTGGGTAAACTTCAAGCTCTTCGGCCTGATGGGGATGACCTTCGTCTTCATGATCCTGCAGGGACTCTATCTGGGCATGTACGCCGAGCGGGTGGAGGCGGAAGAGGATGACGACCACCCGGGCACCGGGAACCGCGAACGGGACTGAGCGACGAGGAAACAGGCATGCAGTGGTTTATGATCTTCGCCAATGACGTCGATGACAGCGCCGAGCGACGCGCCGCCCGCCGGGTCGAGCACCGCGAGCGCATCGAGGCACTAGAGGCCGAGGGGCGGATTTTCACCGCCGGGCCGCTGCCGGTCGACCCGGCTCGTCCGGAGGCCGGGGTTTCCGGCAGCCTGATCGTGGCCGCTTTCGAGAACGAGGCCGCCGCGCGCGAATGGGCCGAGGCCGATCCCTTCCGCGCCGCCGGCGTCTACGAACACGTCGACGTACGCCCCTACAAGCCCCTGTTCGGCCAGAAACCCTGAACAACGCCCGTTTGATACCGGGCACGGACCTCCCGGCGGGCCACCGCGCCCGGGGAACCAAAACCGACAATAACGATCAACGACAATCCGGGACAAGCGACCGAAGGAACGCAAGCATGGACACCAATCACACCACCATCCGCCCCACCCGACTGGTCACCGCCATGGGCGGCGGGCTGCTGCTCGCCGCCGGCCTGCTGACCGGCTGCTCCGGCGAGACCGACACCCGTTCGGCCGACAAGACCCCGCTGGGCGAGACCCAGAACGGCAGCGAGGCCGAACGGTTCACCTCGATTCCCGACGGTGAGGTGGTCGCCCGCATCAATGGCAGTCCGCTCTACAAGCAGAATCTCGAGGTGGTCAAGGACAACCTCGGCGAGGCCGTGCCACAGAACCGACTGGTCAGCCGGATGGTCGAACTGCGCCTGCTGGCCAACCAGGCCCGCGAGGACGGCTTGGACTCCGACCCGAAGACACGTGCCCGCATCCAGAACGCCATCGACAACCAGCTGGCCAATGCCTACCTGACCCGCTACGTGGCGAACCTGGAGATCGACGAGAACGACCTGCGGTCGGCTTATGCCGATGTCGAGGCCGAGTACGCGGAAAATACCCAGTACCGCGCCCGGCACATCCTGGTCGACAGCGAAGACAAGGCCCGGGACATCCTCGCCCAGCTCGAGGACGGCGCCTCGTTCGAGGAACTGGCGAAAGCGAACTCCAGCGATTCGGGCTCGGCCGATAAGGGCGGGGACCTGGGCTGGTTCAACCTCGACCAGATGGTCGCCCCCTTCGCCGAGGCGGTCGGGGCGCTGGAACCGGGCCAGACCGAGTCCGATCCGGTCGAGAGCCGCTTCGGCTGGCACGTCATCCGCCTGGACGACAGCCGCCCTACGCCGGCCCCGTCGTTCGACGACATGCGCCCGGAACTCGAGGATCACATCCGCCGCCAGGCCGTCAATGACATGATCGCCGAGTTGCGTGCAGACGCGAATGTCGAGATCCTTGCCAGTGACGTCAGCTCCATCGTCGAGCGTGACGACGCGCCGGCAGACACGAGCGACGAGACGTCAAGCGGCCACGACGGCCTGCCGGCCGAGCCGCTCAAGGCCCTGCCATAACAGCCGGGGCCGGAGAAAAAGACCACCGACAGGGAACACGAAACACCATGACGCAGAAAGTCGTAAGCGGCGAGGAACTGAAACAGACCGCCCTGGGCCGTGAACTGAGCAACGAGCAGTGCCAGCTGCTGGCCTCCGTCTGCCGGCGGCGCTCGATCGCCAACGGGGATACGCTGTTCAACGAGGGCGAGGTCAGCGATACGCTGTTCGTGATCGTCTCCGGGCGCTTCGCGGTCAGCCGCGACACCGGGCGCGGCTTCTCCGACACGCTGCACCTGCTCGACTCGGGCCACCTGGCCGGGGAGTCCGGCTTCCTCGACGGCACCCCGCACAGTGCGACGCTGCGCGCGGTGGGCGACGCCGAGGTGGTGACGCTCGAACGGGCGCATCTCGAGTCCCTGCTGGTCGATCACCCCATCCTGGTCTACAAGGTCATGCGGGCGATCGTGCATAGCATCCGGGAGATCATCCGCCGGATGAACCGCCAGCACAGCGAGCTGTTGAGCTACATCAACCCGAGCATCGGCCGGTTCTAAAAGCACCTGACGCACCCAGATGCAGAAAGGGCCGTGATCGAACGATCACGGCCCTTTTTCCTTGTCTCTTCTTCAGCCGATCAGCGAGGACCGGCGATGGCAACGTCAGCGGTCCTTGCGCATCGACAGGCGCAGGCGGCCCTGGCGATCGATCTCGAGGAGCTTGACGTCCACCTCGTCGCCCTCGTTGACCACGTCGGTGACCTTGTCGACACGGGATTCGGCCATCTCGGAAATGTGCAGCAGACCGTCCTTGCCCGGGGCGATGTTGACGAAGGCACCGAAGTCCTTCACGCCCACGACCTTGCCATGGTAAATCTTGCCCACCTCCAGCTCGGCGGTCAGCTCTTCGACACGCCGGCGGGCTTCCTCGGCGGCCTCGCCGTTGGGCGCGGCGATGGTGATCACCCCATCCTCGCCGATGTCGATCTGGGTGCCGGTTTCCTTGGTCAGCGCCTGGATGGTCGAACCACCCTTGCCAATCAGGTCGCCCTTGCGCTCCGGGTTGATGCGCATGGTGACGAACCGCGGCGCGTGCGAGGACAGATCCGTGCGCGCCTCGGCCAGCGCCTCGTTCATGCGCCCGAGGATGTGCGTGCGCCCGGCACGGGCCTCGCGCAGTGCCTCTTCCATGATCTCGCGGTTGATGCCCTCGATCTTGATGTCCATTTGCAGGGCGTTCACGCCCTCGGCGGTGCCCGCGACCTTGAAGTCCATGTCGCCCAGATGGTCCTCGTCCCCGAGGATGTCGGTCAGCACGACGAACTGGTCACCTTCCTTGATCAGGCCCATCGCGATCCCGGCCACCGGCGCCTTCATGGGCACGCCCGCGTCCATCATCGCCAGCGAGGCGCCGCAGACCGAGGCCATCGACGACGAACCGTTGGACTCGGTGATCTCCGAGACCACGCGGATGGTGTAGGGGAACTCCTCGGCCGGCGGCACCGCCGCCATCACGCCGCGACGCGCCAGGTTGCCGTGGCCGATCTCGCGGCGCTTGGGCGCGCCGAACCGGCCAGTCTCGCCCACGCAGAACGGCGGGAAGTTGTAGTGGAACAGGAACGGCTCCTTGCGCTCGCCGCCGACCGCGTCGATCAGCTGCGCGTCCCGCGCGGTGCCCAGGGTGGTGACCACCATCGCCTGCGTCTCGCCGCGGGTGAACAGCGCCGAGCCGTGCGCGCGCGGCAAAAACCCGGTGCGGATGCTGATCGGACGGACGGTACGCGTGTCCCGCCCGTCGATGCGCGGCTTGCCGGCCAGGATGCTTCCACGCACCACGTCAGACTCGATGCCCTTGGTGAGCCCGTCGACCTGTTTTTCGGTCACCGGGGGCTCGGCCGTCTCGTCGGCGAAGCGCTCACGGATTTCGCCCCGCAACTGACCCAGGCGGGCGCCCCGCTCGGCCTTGTCGGCGATCTGGTAGGCGGCCTCGATCTCGGCGCGGAACGCCGAGTCGATCTGTTCGGCCAGCTCGCTGTCATCGGCGGGCGGGGTCCACTCGATCGGCGGGTTTCCGGCTTCGACGGTCAGTGCGTTGATCGCACGGATGGCCGCCTGCATCTGCTCGTGCCCGAACATCACCGCATCGAGCATGGTCTGCTCGGGGAGCTGGTCGGCCTCGGACTCGACCATCAGCACGGCCTTTTCGGTGCCGGCCACCACCAGATCCAGGCGCGAGTCGACGACCTGCGCCGGGCTCGGGTTCAGGACGAACTCGCCATCGACGTGTCCGATCCGTGCCGCCCCGATCGGGCCGGCGAACGGCGCACCCGACAGCGACAGCGCCGCGGAGGCACCGATCAGTGCCGGGATCTCGGAATCGACCTCCGGATCCAGCGAAAGCACCTGGGCGATCACCTGGGTCTCGTGGGTGAAGCCCTTAGCGAACAGCGGGCGTACCGGCCGGTCGATCAGCCGCGCGACCAGGGTCTCGCCCTCGGTCGACCGGCCTTCGCGACGGAAGAAGCTGCCCGGCACACGGCCGGCCGCGTAGAACTTCTCCTGGTATTCCACCGTCAGCGGCAGGAAATCCTTGCCGGGGTCCGCCGTCGGGGCCACCACGGCGGTGACCAGCACCACGGTCTCCCCCATGGTGACCATGACCGCACCGCTGGCCTGCCGGGCGATTTCACCGGTCTCCAGGGTGACGGTGTGTTGACCGTACTCGAAGGACTGCTTGCTGACTGCCACGCTTGGCTCCTGACGTACTGTTGGATGTGTTCGATGGGCGATGGGACGATCGACTGACCGACTCGCAAACAAAAAACCCGCCGCGATGCGACGGGTTTCAAGTGTAACCGGGAAGCGCTTACTTGCGCAGTCCGAGTTTGGCGATCAGCTCCTGGTAGCGGGTCAGGCTCTTCGACTTGAGGTAGTCGAGCATCTTGCGACGCTGGTTGACCAGCTTGAGCAGGCCGCGGCGGGAGTGATGATCCTGCTTGTGCTTGGCGAAGTGCTCGGTCAGGTGTTGGATCCGTTGGGTCAGCAGGGCAACCTGCACTTCCGGGGACCCGGTGTCGTTCTCGGTCTTGCCGAACTCGGCGACGATCTCGGCGGTGGTCTTTTCGTTCAGGGACATGTGTAATCTCCTCGTCTGCCTGGGTGAAGCTTTGAAGTCCATCGCGGATCAGTGGACCGGGTCATTCCCGGGCTCACCGTTCCGCAATGCGTTTGGGCCTTTTAGCCCCCTACAACGCCGCGAACAGTCGTCGCGGCGCGGTTCGCCCGTCATCCAGCACTTCCCCCATACCCAGGAAGAGGTCGTCGGGTGAGTACAGTCGAAACCACCCGGTTTGTGGCGCATTGGGCACAAACACCGGATGACCGTGGCGAATCGGGTTCACGCTCGACGCGTCCAGCACAACGGCCGGATACGCGCCCAGCGCGGAATCGATGGGGAGGATAACACGATCGAGGGCCTCGAGCCCGCCCTCGGTGGCCAAGGCCTCGAGCTCCTCCAACGTCCGGCAGCGATCGGGCTCGCCGCCCTCGGCGGGCTCCATCGACCAGGGCCCCAGGCCGATGCGCCGCAGCACGGTGACCACCGCCCCGCAGCCTACCGCCTCGCCGATATCCTCGACCAGCGTACGGATATAGGCCCCCTTGCTCGAGTGCACGCGCAGGGTGAACTCGCGGCCGTCGAACGCTTCCAGCGTGATCTCGTGGAAGTCGATGACGCGGGCCTTGCGCTCGACGGTCTTGCCCTCGCGGGCCAGCTCGTAGAGTCGCTTGCCGTCCTGCTTGAGCGCCGAGTGCATGGGCGGGATCTGTTCGACGCGCCCGCGGAAGCGCGCGAGTATCGGTTCGAGATCCCCGGCGTCCATCGATGGCACGTCGCGGGTCTCGATCACCTCGCCCTCGAGATCGCCGCTGTCCGTCTTCACGCCCAGCCGGCCGGTCACGCGGTAGGTCTTGTCGGCATCCAGGAGCAACCCGGAAATCCGGGTCGCCTGGCCGAAACACACCGGCAGCAGCCCGCTCGCCGCCGGATCGAGGCTGCCCGTGTGCCCCGCCTTCGCGGCGTTGAACAGCCGACGGACCCGCTGAAGCGCCTGATTCGAGCTCAGCCCCAGGGGCTTGTCGAACAGGACGATGCCGTTGATTGCGCGACCGCGACGCTTGCGTGCCATACCGACAGACGCGACCGGCTCAGTGCCGGCCGTCTTCCCCGGGCTCGCCTTGCTCGCCGCCTTCGTCCTCGGCATCCCCATCCTTCCGGCGCACCGCGCGGATCAGGGCATCCATCTGCATGCCCTGCTCGATCGAGTTGTCGAAGAGGAAGGTCAATTGCGGAACGATGCGCAGGCGCATCCGGTGGGCCAGCTCGCTTCGCAGGTGACCCGCGGCCTCCTCGAGCCATTGCTGGGCCACCGGCTGCTCGTCGCTGTTGAGCACGCTGTAGAAGATACGGGCGTGCGCGAGATCCCGCGAGACCTCGCAGTCCGTGATGGTGAGCAGAGTCAGCGGCGCGTCGGCACCGTTGTCCACGCCCGAATCACGAATCAACTCCGCCATCTCGCGCTTGATCTGTCCGGCCACCCGCTGGTGGCGCTGAAAGCCCTGTGCCATGAATCGCTCGACCTTACAGGGTGCGCTGGACTTCGACGCGCTCGAAGACTTCGATCTGATCCCCGACCTTGACGTCGTTGTAGTTCTTCACGCCGATGCCGCACTCCATGCCGGAGCGCACTTCCTGCACGTCTTCCTTGAAGCGCCGCAGCGACTCGAGTTCGCCCTCGTAGATCACCACGTTGTCGCGCAGTACGCGAATCGGGTTGTTCCGCCTGACCACGCCCTCGGTGACCATGCAACCAGCAATCGCGCCCAGCTTCGGCGAGCGGAACACGTCGCGCACCTCGGCGAGGCCGACGAACTTCTCCTGAGTCTCGGTGCCCAGCAGGCCGGTCATGGCCGCCTTGACGTCGTCGAGCATCTCGTAGATGACCGAGTAGTAGCGGATCTCGACGTCCTGCTCGCCGGCCGTCTTGCGCGCCGCGGCATCGGCACGGACGTTGAAGCCGATCACGATCGCGCTGGAGGTCGCCGCGAGGTTGATGTCCGACTCGTTGATGCCACCAACGCCACTCATCAGAACGTTCACCTTGACGTCGTCGGTCGACAGTTTCTGCAGGCTGTCGCGGATCGCCTCCGCGGAGCCCTGCACGTCGGCCTTGACCAGCACGTTGAGCGACTCGACCTCGCCTTCCTTCATCTGCTCGAACAGGTTCTCCAGCTTGGCCGCCTGCTGGGCCGCCAGGCGCGAATCCCGCTGCTTGGCCTCGCGGAACTCGGCAATCTCGCGCGCCTTGCGCTCGTCCTCGATCACCACCAGCTCGTCCCCGGCTTCCGGCGTGCCGGAAAGACCCAGCACGACCACCGGGATGGACGGGCCGGCCGACTTGACCTGCTTGCCGTTCTCGTCGAGCAGGGCACGCACCCGGCCGTACTCCTTGCCCACGACCACGGTGTCGCCCTTGTTGAGCGTACCGCTCTGGACCAGGATGGTCGCGACCGGACCGCGGCCCTTCTCGAGGGAGGACTCGACCACGGTACCGATGGCGTGGCCCTCGACCGGCGCCTTGAGTTCCTGGAGCTCGGCCTGGAGGAGAATCGCCTCGAGGAGTTGATCGATCCCTTCACCGGTGTGCGCGGAGACGTGCACGAACTGCGTGTCGCCACCCCACTCCTCGGAGATCACCTCTTCCTGCGAGAGCTCGGCGCGCACCCGCTCGGGGTCGGCGCCTTCCTTGTCGATCTTGTTGACGGCAACCACCATCGGCACGTTGCCGGCACGGGCGTGACGGATCGCCTCCTTCGTCTGCGGCATGACCCCGTCATCGGCCGCGACCACGAGCACCACCACGTCGGTGGCGCTCGCCCCGCGGGCACGCATGGCGGTAAACGCCTCGTGACCCGGGGTATCCAGGAAGGTGACGGTCCCGCGCGGCGTGTCGACGTGGTAGGCGCCGACGTGCTGGGTAATGCCACCGGCCTCGCCGGCGGTCACCTTGGCGCGACGGATATGGTCGAGCAGCGAGGTCTTGCCATGGTCGACGTGACCCATGACAGTGACCACCGGCGGGCGCGCCTTGGCCTCGCCCTGCTGCACCTGCTCGAGGGCCTCGTCCTCGATGGCGGTCTCGGACTCGGCGTGCGGCTTGTGCCCCATCTCCTCGACGACGAGGATCGCGGTGTCCTGATCCAGCACCTGGTTGATGGTGGCCATCACGCCCATGTTGAACAGGGTCTTGACCACGTCGACACCCTTGACGGCCATCCGCTGGGCCAGTTCCTCGACCGAGATCGACTCGGGAACGTTGACGTCGCGGACGACCGGAGCCGTCGGCTTCTCGAAGGTGTGGCGGGTGGCCACCGCGGTCTTGGACGCCAGGCCCTTCTTGCCCTTGCCCTTCTTTCGACGGCGACCCGCGCCGGCGCCCAGGTGCAGTTCCTCGCGCGCCTTTTCGCGGGCATGACGACCCTTGCCGCCGTGCTTTCCGCCACGCTTGGCCTTGTCCTCGTCGGGGGACACCGGCACGCCCGGCGCCTCTTCCGGCATCGCCACGATGCGCAAGCGGGACTTGCGCTGGCGGGGCTTGTCGCTGTCCTCGCCCTCGCCTTCTTCCTCGGCCTTGTTTTCGGCTTTTCCGGAATCGGCTGCCGCCTGCTCCTCGTCGGTCTTCTCGACCGGCCCGGCTGCCTCGTCCTTCTTCCCGGCCTTTTCGGCCGGTTCGGATTCGGCCTCGGCAGGGGCTTCCTGCTCGGCAGGCTTTTCTTCCTTGGCCGTTTCCGCCGGAGCCGTTTCCGCCGGAGCCGT
>JBNJFM010000002.1:81301-101953 GCA_051746865.1 Pseudomonadota bacterium
GCCGTTTCCGCCGGAGCCGTTTCCGCCGGAGCCGTCTCCGCGGCTTCGGTCGACGCCTCGGACGCCGGGGCCTGCTCGACCGACTTCGGCTCGGCCTCGGACGGCTCGGCCGACGCGGCAGGTGCCTCTTCGGCCGGCTGCTCGGCAGCCGCCTGTTCGGCCTTGGCGGACTCCTCGAGCTCCTCCCGAGGCACGTAGGTCTTGCGACGGCGATACTCGACCGCGACGGTCTTGCCGCTCCGGCCACCGCCCCCGACCTTGATCTCCTGCTGAGACCGGCGCTTGAGCGTGATGCGGGAAGACGGCTTCTTCGCCTCTCCCTCGCCCGACGAGCGCGACTTGCGCAGATGGGCCAGCAGCTTCATCTTGTCGTCGTCACTGACACTGGCATCCACGGAAGACGCCGGAACGCCTGCTTCAGCCAGTTGCTCAAGCAGCCGTTCCGGGGTGGCGCCCACCACTTTTGCCAATTCTTTAACCGTGACCTCGGACATTAACGACTCCTGTGGTCCTTAAAAACTATTCAAACAGCGAAATATTGCGGCCGGCCCATTGGCCGGCAGCGGGTCGGTCGTACCGGCCCATTCAGGCGAACCAGGGCGCGCGGGCAGCCATGATCAGCTTCCCGGCGAGCTCCTCGTCCACGCCCTCGTATTCCATCAACTCGTCGATGGACAGCTCGGCGACGTCTTCCGAGTCCTTGATGTTGTTCTCGCGCAGATTGGCGGCCAGTTCGGCCGTCATGCCGTCGAGCTCCTCGAGCGCCAGCGCCTCGCCGGACGACTCGGTCTCTTCCTCGGCCTCGTCACCACCGGAGATCGCCATGGTCAGCAGGGCGTCCCGGGCGCGATTTCGGAGCTCCTCGACGATACCTTCGTCGAAGCCTTCCACCTCGAGCAGCTCCTCGGTAGGCACGTAGGCGATTTCCTCGATCGTGGTGAAACCGAACTCCACCAGCACCTCGCCAACCTCCTGGTCGACGTCGAGGGCTTCCATGAACTGCTCGGTCAGGCGACGCGTCTCGGCCTCGCCCTTCTCCACGGCCTGCTCCTCGCTCATGACGTTGATCTGCCAGTGCGTGAGCTGGCTGGCCAGGCGCACGTTCTGACCACCGCGACCGATCGCCTTGGAAAGGTTCTCCTCGCTGACCGCGACGTCCATGCTGCCGGTGTCCTCGTCGACGACGATGGAGACCACCTCGGCAGGCGACATGGCGTTGATCACGAACTGGGCCGGGTTCTCGTCCCAGACGATGATATCAATCCTTTCACCGGAGAGCTCGTTGGTCACCGACTGGACACGCGAGCCGCGCATGCCCACGCAGGTGCCGACCGGATCGATGCGCGGGTCGTTGGAGAGCACCGCGATCTTGGCGCGCAGGCCCGGGTCGCGGGCGGCGTTGACGATCTCGATCAGCCCCTGGGAGATCTCCGGCACCTCGAGCTTGAACAGCTCGATCAGGAATTCCGGCGCGGTGCGCGAGACGAAGATCTGCGGGCCGCGCGGCTCGTGGCGCACGTCGGTGATGTAACCCCGCAGGCGGTCGCCCGGGCGGACGGCCTCGCGGCCGATCATCTCGTCGCGCGGGATGATCGCCTCGGCGTTTCCGCCCAAGTCGAGAATGACATTGCCGCGATCGATGCGCTTGACCTGCCCCATGATCAGGGTGCCCTTGCGATCGATGTAGGCATCGACGACCTGGCGGCGCTCGGCCTCGCGCACCTTCTGCACGATCACCTGCTTGGCGGCCTGGGCGGCGATGCGGCCGAACTCGGCCGACTCGATCTCTTCCTCGATGAAGTCGCCGACCTGCACCTCCGGGTCGTCCATCTGCGCGGCCTCGAGAATGATCTCGCGCTCGGGGTGCTCGGAGTTCTCGCCCTCGACCACTTCCCAGCGGCGGAAGGTGCGGTAGCTACCGTCCTCCCGGTCGATCTCGACACGCGTCTCGATGTCGCCACCGTGACGCTTGCGCGCCGCCTGGGCCAGCGCGGCCTCGATTGCCTCGAAGATCACGTCGCGCTCGACGCCCTTCTCGTTGGAAACCGAATCGACGACAAAAAGGATTTCTTTGTTCATGCTGCTAGCCAGATCGCTCTATTTCCGCGCCGCGCGCCGCTTCTTTCGCTTGTTGCGCCCGCGCTTCTTGTTGTCTGCAAACTCGTATACGAGGTTGGCCTTCTCGGCCTCCTCGAAACGGAAGACCAGCTCACCCACTTCGTCGACGAGCACGGTAATGTCCTCACCGTCCACGCCCTGGATGACGCCCTCGAACTTCTTCTGTTTCGCCACCGGCTTGTACAGGCGCAGGCGGACCCGCTGCCCGACGAACCGGGCGAAGTCCGACGTGCGGAACATCGGGCGCTCCACGCCCGGCGAGGAGACCTCGAGCCGGTAGGCACCCGGGAGGGGGTCCTCGACGTCGAGAACACCGGAAAGCGCATTGCTGACCTCGGCACAGTGATCGAGAGTCATGCCGTCCGGGTGATCGATGTATACCCGAAGCAGCCCGCTCGGGCCACCACGGAATTCGCCACCGACCCACTCGTAGCCCAGGGCCTCGACCTCGGGCTTGAGCATGTCTTCGATGTCCGACGGGATTCGCTGCACTCGCGCTCTACCTCTACCCTCTCGTCACCCGGTGCCCGCCCTTGCGAGCACCGGCGGAACACCGGTCGAAAAACGCACGCGGCAAAATAAAAAAGCCCCAAATGGGGCCCGGCGTGACGTCTGAAAGCCAATGTTCGCGGGAACCGGAATATAAAGACCAAGGCCGCAAAAGTCAATGCGATATGCTCGCCCCGGGACTCTCCCGGCGGTTGTCCGCCGGGCCGGACCGCCCCCGGAACATGGCTGTCACGTCATTCGCCACGCAGGTCGTCGAAGAACCGCTTGACCGAATCGAGGAACGAATGCTGCCGCGGGCGATGCTTCTTCGCCACGCCGTCGCCCTCGCCGGTGCCCAGCGACCGCTCGAAGGCCTCGAGAAGCTCGCGCTGCTCGCGGTTGAGCTTCACCGGGGTCTCGACATGCACGGTCACCAGCAGGTCGCCCTGCGCCCCGCCGCGAACCGGCTTGACGCCCTTGCCGCGCAGACGGAAGACCTTGCCCGTCTGCGTCTCCTCGGGAATCGTGAGCTTGACCTTGCCGTCGAGGGTGGGCACCTCGATCTCCCCGCCCAGGGCGGCGGTGGTAAAGCTGATCGGCATGTCGCAGAGCAGATCCGCGCCCTCACGGCGGAACAGCGGATGCGGCTTGATCTCGATCAGCACGTACAGGTCGCCCGGGGGGCCACCCTTCTCGCCCGGCGCCCCTTCGCCGGTGTGGCGGATACGGTCGCCGGTATCCACCCCGGGCGGGATCTTGATCGAGAGCGTCTTCTGCGTCTCGATCCGGCCGGTGCCACCGCAATCGGTACAGGGGTGCTCGACCACCTCGCCCTCGCCGCCGCAATCCGGGCAGGGCTGCTGGATGGAGAAAAAGCCCTGCTGGATGCGCACGGCACCCTGGCCACCGCAGGTCGAGCAGGTCTTCTTGCCGGTACCGGGCTTGGCACCGCTGCCGTCACAGGTCGCGCAGGGCTCCGTGGTCGGGATGCGGATCTCGACGGTGGTGCCGCGGACCGCCTCTTCCAGCGAGAGCCGGAGGTTGTATTGCAGGTCCGCCCCGCGGGTCGCCCCGCCCCGGCCGCGACCGCCGCCGAAGATGTCGCCGAAGACATCACCGAAGATGTCGGCGAACCCGGCACCGCCACCGAAGCCGCCACCGCCGAAGCCGCCGGCACCCTGGCCGTCGACTCCGGCATGGCCGAACTGGTCGTAGGCCGAGCGTTTCTGCGGATCGGCGAGCACCTCGTAGGCCTCCTTGGCCTCCTTGAACAGCGTCTCGGCCTTCTCGTCGCCCGGGTTGCGGTCCGGGTGATGCTTCATCGCCAGCCGGCGATAGGCCTTCTTCAGTTCGTCGGCCGAGGCATTCTTGCTGACACCCAGCACCTCGTAGTAGTCACGTTTTGCCATGGTCGATCTCTACGGCTCAATCGGTTGCCGCCCGCCGCGATGGTTTCGCGCCGGGCCGGAAAACGGCTGGACGGGCCCCGTTGCCGGTTGGCCCGTCCATGGAAATTCGGTTGCACCGCGGGTCACGCGGCACAAAAAATCACCCGCCCCCAAAGGGCGGATGATCCTGCTCGAGAAGAGGACGATTTACTTCTTGTTGTCGTCGTCCTTGACCTCCTCGAACTCGGCGTCGACGACATCGTCGTCCTTCTTCGCCTGCTCGCCACCGGCGGCCTCGCCGGCGCCAGCCTCGCCGCCACCCTGGGCAGCCTGGGCCTTCTGCATGACCGCGGCGGAAGCCTGGGACACGGCCTCGACCTTGGCGTCGATCTCGGCCTTGTCGTCGCCCTTCATCGCCTCGCGCAGCTCGGCGATCGCATCCTCCACCGGCTTCTTGTCCTCGTCGGTCAGTGCATCACCGGCCTCGGACATCGTCTTCTCGATGGTGTGGATGATGCCGTCGCCCTGGTTGCGCGCCTCGACAAGCTCTTTCTGCTTCTTGTCTTCCTCGGCGTGGGCCTCGGCGTCCTGCACCATGCGCTCGACTTCTTCCTCGGACAGGCCGGAGCTCGCCTTGATCTCGATCTTCTGCTCGCGGCCGGTGCCCTTGTCCTTGGCGGAGACGTTGAGAATGCCGTTGGCATCGATGTCGAAGGTGACCTCGATCTGCGGGACACCGCGCGGCGCCGGCGGGATCTCGGTGAGATCGAAGCGGCCCAGCGACTTGTTCCCGCTGGCCATCTCGCGCTCGCCCTGCAGGACGTGGACGGTCACGGCCGTCTGGTTGTCCTCGGCGGTCGAGAAGGTCTGGCTCGCCTTGGTCGGGATGGTGGTGTTCTTCTCGATCAGCTTGGTCATGACACCACCCATCGTCTCGATGCCGAGCGACAGCGGGGTGACATCGAGCAGCAGCACGTCGTTGACACCGCCGGAGAGCACGCCGCCCTGGATCGCCGCACCGATGGCCACGGCCTCGTCCGGGTTGACGTCCTTGCGCGGGTCCTTGCCGAAGAACTCGGCGACCGTGTCGCGCACCTTGGGCATGCGGGTCTGACCGCCGACCAGGATCACGTCGTCGATGTCGGAGGCCGACACGCCCGCATCCTTGAGCGCCGTCTTGCAGGGCTCGATGGTGCGCTTGACCAGCTCGTCGACCAGGGACTCGAGCTTGGCCCGCGTGATCTTGATGTTCATGTGCTTCGGACCGGTCTGATCCGCCGTGATGTACGGCAGGTTCACGTCGGTCTGCTCAGTCGAGGACAGCTCGATCTTGGCCTTCTCGGCGGCCTCCTTGAGGCGCTGGAGGGCCAGGTCATCCTGGGAAAGGTCGACGCCCTGCTCTTTCTTGAACTCGTCGACCAGGTGGTCGATCAGGCGGTTGTCGAAGTCCTCGCCACCCAGGAAGGTGTCGCCGTTGGTGGACATGACCTCGAACTGCTTCTCGCCGTCGATGTCGGCCACCTCGATGATCGAGATGTCGAAGGTACCGCCACCCAGGTCGTAGACCGCGATCTTGCGATCACCGCCCTCTTTCTTGTCCATGCCGTAGGCCAGGGCCGCGGCGGTCGGTTCGTTGATGATCCGCTTGACGTCCAGGCCGGCGATCTTGCCAGCGTCCTTGGTGGCCTGGCGCTGGTTGTCGTTGAAGTACGCCGGCACGGTGATGACCGCCTCGGTCACCTCCTCGCCCAGGTACGCCTCAACGTCCTTCTTGATCTTCATCAGGACGCGGGCGGAGACTTCCGGCGGGGCCATCTTCTTGCCGTTGGCCTCGACCCAGGCATCACCGTTGTCCGCCTTGACGATCTTGTAGGGCATCAGCTTGATGTCCTTCTGGACCGCCTTCTCGTCGAAGCTGCGACCGATCAGCCGCTTGACCGCGTACAGGGTGTTCTCCGGGTTGGTGACCGCCTGGCGCTTGGCCGGCTGGCCGACCAGGATCTCGCCGTCGTTGGTGTAGGCGACCACCGACGGGGTGGTGCGTGCACCCTCGGCGTTCTCGATGACCTTGCCGGACTTGCCGTCCATGATGGCGACACAGGAGTTGGTCGTCCCCAGGTCGATACCGATTACCTTGCCCATGATTCGCGTCTCCAGATTTCGTTTGAATGCGTGAAATTCGTTGCCGTTCGCCGTTGCGCGTGTTCGGCGCGGCATTCAGGCCTTGACCGTCGACTTGCGGCCATCCGCCGATTTTTCAAGGCGGGATGGCGAAGACGTCAGTCCTTGTTCTCGCCCTTCGGCTTGGACACCACCACCAGCGCCGGGCGCACGACCCGCTCCTTGAGCAGGTAGCCCTTCTGCATCACGTCGACGACATGATCGGGCTCGCCCTCGTGCGGCTGGGTGGCCATCGCCTGGTGATGATCGGGATCGAAGCGTTCACCGACGGGGTGCACTGCCTTCACGCCGAACTTCTCCAGCGTCTGGATCAGCATCTTGAGGGTCATCTCGTCACCCTCGCGGATCTTCTCCAGGGTGGCCCCTTCCTTCTGGGAGGCCTCGATGCCCAGTTCCAGGGAATCCACCACCGGCAGCAGCCCCTCGACGAAGCGCTCGAGGGCAAACTTGCGGGCCGACTCGATGTCCCGCTCGGTACGGTGCCGAACGTTCTGCATCTCGGCGGCCATGCGCAGCAGTTCTTCCTCCTTCTCGGCGAGCTGGGCCTTGAGCTGCTCCACCTCGCTGGACTGCCCGGCCTGCTCTTCGCCCTCGACCGGCTGTTCCGGGTTCTCCTGGGTGTTTTCGTCTTGATCGACCGGCTTGTCCGTCATCGAAGCTCTCCTGACTTTGAAAGTGAACTGTTTGGCATGATTCGTTCGATGTCCCGAGTCTTGGGACGGTCGACGGGTTTTCAAGAGGGCGCCACGTCGCCGACCCGGACCCATGGCCGCCCTACTGGCGGGAAAGGGCCGTCGACAGCAGCCTCGAGGTGACATCCACGATCGAGATGACCCGGTCGTAGGGCATGCGCTTGGGCCCGATCACGCCGAGTACGCCGACGACCTCGTCATCCACGCCGTAGGAAGCCCCCACCACGCCGCACTCGTCGAAGGTGGGCGAGCCGGATTCGCGGCCGATGAAGATCTTCACGCCCCGGGCGCGCTCGCACTGGTCCAGCAGCGAGACCAGTTCGCGCTTCTCGGTGAAGGCGTTGAACAGCCGTCGCATCCGCTCGACATCGGAGAGCGCATCGATGCCCATCAGGTTCGCCTGACCGGCGACGGCCACGTCGGCATCATCCCCCACCGCTTCCACGGCCGCTTCCGCCAGCACGATCGCCTCGTCGAGATTGCCCTCGATTTCCTCCCGGGTGCGCTTGAGCTCGTTGACCAGCGTCTCGCGCAATGCCTGGATCGACTGGCCGTTGAGCCGCTCGTTGAGGAAATTGGCAAAGCGCGTCAGCTCATCCTGCGTGTACGGCTTTTCCGGATGGATGATGCGGTTCTGCACCCCGCCGTCGTTGGTGACCAGCACCATCAGCACCCGTCCCGGGGACAGGGAGACGAAGTCGATCTGGCGGAACAGCGCACGGGCACGCGACGGGATCGAAACCACTCCCGCGTAGCGCGTTAGGCTGGAGAGCAGGTTCGAGGCGGTGTCCGCCAAATGCTGCGGGTCGTCCTGCGCCGCCTCCCGCAGGATCCCCTCCAGCCGCCGGGCGTCCACCGGGGCCTTGCCCGGCGCGACCACCAGCGAGTCGACCAGCAGGCGATAGGCCAGTTCGGTGGGTACCCGGCCGGAAGAGGTGTGCGGCGCACGCACCAGACCCAGATCCTCGAGGTCGGCCATGACGTTGCGTACCGTCGCCGGGCTCAGGTTCAGATCGGACATGCGCGCGAGCGCCCGCGAACCGACCGGGGCACCCTCGTCGGTGTAGCGGTCGATCAGCGCGCGGAGCAGCACCTGCGCCCGCTCGGGGAGTTCAGTCCAGCTGTCTGTCATGGTTCGAAACCCGATGCTGAAGACGGATCCGGAACGGCGGCATCTGCCCCGCCCGGCAGCGGACGACAAATTAGCACTCGGGGGCGGAGAGTGCCAAGTGCCTCCGGCCCGCCGGGGGAAACAGCGGGGCTCTGCTAGACTGCCCGGTCGCTCCATCGCCACGCGGAAGAGGCCTTAGACGCATGAATGCCTGGCTGCTGCTTTTCATCGCCGGCCTGCTCGAGATTGCCTGGGCCACGGGGCTGAAATACACCGACGGCTTCACCCGGCCGCTGGCAACCGTCATGGTGCTGGCGATCGCCTGGCTGAGCTTCTATCTTCTTGCGGTCGCCATGCGCGAGATCCCGGTTGGCACCGCCTACGCCATCTGGACGGGCATCGGCGCGACCGGTGTGGCCCTGCTGGGCATGATTTTCCTCAAGGAACCGGCAACGGCGTCTCGTCTGCTCTTCCTCGCGATGATCGTCGCTGGCATCATCGGCCTGAAATGGTCGTCGAGCTAGAGGGAAGGTCTGCACGTGTCCGACACCGCTCTGCGGGGCTTGGCGAGCCGTTCCGGGTCGCCCATGCTTGGCGTTACGATGTCTTGACGTGGCCACCGACATGCCGGCGACATCGCGCCCTGATCACGAACGGCTCGCCAAGCCTTCAGTGGCATCGGACACGTGCAGACCTTCCATCAAGCCCCGACGACGCGGACCCCGACCGACCCGGACACAGATGAACACCAAAGCAACCCGAAAAACCGACGAGGACAGTGCCGACCGCCCGGGTTTCTCCCGGCTGGGGGTCATCGTCAAGCCCGACGGTGGCCCGGCACTGACCGAGGTCTACCGCAACCTGGTAACCGTGGCCGAATCGCTGGGCGTGGACTGGGCGCTCGAGGAGAGTTCCGACAACCCGGACCCCGGCATCGATGCCCCCCGCTTCTCGCGCAACCGGCTCGACCGCGACCTGGTGGTGGTGATCGGCGGCGACGGCACGCTGCTCAGTGCCGCCCGCTCGCTATGCCAGCACGAGGACGTCGCGATCCTGGGCGTGAATCTCGGTCGCCTCGGCTTTCTTGCCGACGTGGGCCCCAACGACATCGAGCGGCACCTGTCGGCCATCATCCAGGGCGAATACAGCGAGGAACGCCGCTTTCTCCTGCAGGGCTGCCTGATGCGCAACGACACCCGCATCATGGAGTCCGTGGCGCTCAACGACATCACCTTCAAGATGCGCGACCCGGCACGGATGGTCGAGTTCGAGATGTGCATCGACGGCACGCTGGTCAATCGCCAGCGCTCCGACGGCGTGGTGGCCTGCACGCCCACCGGATCGACCGCCTACGCCCTGTCGGCCGGCGGTCCGCTGATTGCCCCCGACCTGCACGCCGTGGGCATCGTCTCGATCTGCCCGCACACGCTCAGCTACCGGCCCATCGTCATCGACGCCCGTCACCTGATCGAGATCCGCCCCGTGGAGACCTCGCGCGGCGGTGGCGTGGTCAGCTTCGACGGGCAGCTCAACCAGCCGCTGGAATGCGGCGACGTGCTTGCCATCTCCCGCTACGAGCACGACATCCGCCTGATCCACCCGGCCGGGCACGACCACTACTCCCTTCTCAGGGACAAGCTCTGCTGGAGCGAGCAGGCGTTCTGAAGTCTGTTGCTTCGAAATCAGCGGCAAGGGAACATGTCGTCATGCTGACCAACCTGTCCATCCGCCGGATCGCCCTGATCGACGAACTGGAACTCGAATTCGGCCCGGGCATGACCGCCCTGACCGGCGAGACCGGTGCGGGCAAGTCGATCCTGATCGACGCCATCGGCCTGCTGCTCGGCGACCGCGCCAACATGAACCTGCTGCGGGCCGGATGCGACCAAGGCGAGGTGAGCGGCGAATTCCTCCTTCCCGCCGACGGCCCCGCTTCCCGCTGGCTGGCCGAGCAGGAGCTCGACGAGGAGGCCGGGGACGATATGCCACTGGTCGTCCGCCGGGTGCTGGCGCGCGATGGGCGGTCACGTGCCTGGATCAACGGCCGCCCGGTGCCCGGCCAGTCCCTGCGCGCACTCGGCCGCCACCTGATCGACATCCACGGGCAGCACCAGAACCAGCGTCTGATGCAGCCGAAGACCCAGCTCGCCCTGCTCGACCATTTCTGCAACCTCGGCGAGCAGGTCACCGAGCTCGGGCGACTCAGCCGCGAGATCCAGGCCGACGCGCAACGGCTGAACGACCACCGGGCCGAACAGGCCAGCCGGGCCGATCGCCTGGCTTTCCTCGAGTTCCAGCTCGACGAGATCGAGCGGCTCGACCCGCAGCCCGACGAGTTCAACCAGTTGCACACCGAGCTCAAGCGCCTGTCGCGCCAAGACGAGTGGCGCCAGGTGCTCGCCGGCCAGATGGCCGCGCTCTTCGACGAGGACGGCAACGCCCACGACCGCATCGGCGCGGCCGAGCAGGCTCTGTCCCGCATCGCCGACATCGACGAATCGCTCGGCCCGGTAATCGAGACCCTGCAATCCGCCGAGATCCAGATCGCCGAGGCCGTCGACACCCTACGCGACCGGCTCGAGTCGGACGAGGCCGACCCGGAACGGCTGGCGACAGTGGAATCGCGGCTGGACGCGCTGCACGAGCTGGCACGCAAGCACCGCGTCTCGCCGGAGATGTTCGACGAGCACATCGCCTCGCTGCGCGAGGAATTCGAGCAGCTCGAACAGGCCGGCAGTTCCCTGGAGGAGGTCGAGGCCCGGCTGATCGAGAACCGCAAGGCCTACGACCGGCTGGCCCGGGAAATCAGCGAGCGTCGACAGGCCGGCGCGGCGGAGCTCGGCGAACGGCTGACCGCCTCGATCCGCGAACTGGGCATGCCCAACGGCCACTTCGAGGTGCGCGTGGAAACCGACGCGGCCCTGGCGGAACGCCGGGGTGAACGCGGCATCGACGCGGTGGCCTTCCTGATCTCCGCCAACCGCGGCCAGCCGGTGGCCCCGATCGACCAGATCGCCTCGGGTGGCGAACTGGCCCGGGTGAGCCTGGCACTCAAGACCCTGACGGCAGGCGACGACCCGGTCGGCACCTTCATCTTCGACGAAGTGGATACCGGCATTGGCGGGGCGACCGCCGCCATCGTCGGGGCTCACCTGCGGGCGCTGGGAGACACGCGCCAGGTACTGTGCGTGACCCACTTGCCGCAGGTCGCCGCCCACGGCCACCATCAGGCACGCATCGAGAAGGAAGAACTCAGTGACGCCACCCGCACCTGGGTGCGCGCACTGGATGCCGACGAGCGCGTCGAGGAACTTGCCCGGATGCTCGGCGGACGGGAGATCACCGACCAGACGCGCGCCCACGCCCGGGAACTGCTGGCCTCCGTCTGACCCCCAGTGTGCCGGAACGCGAACCGCCCGGTCCGCATACGCGGACCGGGCGGTGTCGTTTCGAGGCGGGAAGGATTTACTTCTTGCCGGTCGCCTTGCGGCTGATGCCGTAGATCACCAGCGAGTAGTCGGTCAGATCGAAGTCGAACTCGTCGGCAATGTTGGCGATGCGCTCCTGGATGACGGGATCGTGGAACTCCTCGACCTGGCCGGTCTTCACGCAGACCAGGTGGTCGTGATCACCCTTGGAGATCAGCTCGAACACGGCCTTGCCACCCTCGAACTGGTGGCGCTTGAGGATGTCCGCGGTCTCGAACTGGGTCAGCACCCGGTAGACCGTGGCCAGGCCGATCTCCTCACCGCGGGCCAGCAGTTCCTTGTAGACGTCCTCGGCACTCATGTGCCAGTCCGGGTTCGACTCGATGATCTCGAGGATCTTCACCCGCGGGAGGGTGACCTTCAGGCCGGCCTTCTTGAGCTCGCTTGAATCCAAAACTTCTATCCTCGTTGAATTGCTCGCGGAATTGTAACCGAAGATGGCACCGGATCAGGAACCCGTCCTCGGGACGCTCTGCGTGAATGCGATCCGTCTGCGCGTGCGCATCGCGGAAGGCTCGCCGGGCCTTCAAAGCCATCGATTCGTACAGACCTTTCATTGGGAAGGCTTGTACGAATCGATGGCCTCTCTGGCTCGCGACTTCGTTCGCTTTTCCCGGCGCCGGACCGAAGGCGGGCTTGTTGCCCGTCGAGGGACGGTAACGCCGAGTGCGGGCGAACCCGCAAACCCCGTCCGAGCGGGCCGCCAAAGGCCCATCTGCGGCGTTGCGCCCCTTGTAAAGGGCGACGCCCCTTCACGGCGGACCGCCCCCTGCATCTGGGCCCTTGGCGGTCCCGCATAGATGCTATCGATTCGTGCAGACCTTCCCTTGCTGGCATCACGCCACAGAGGGCGTATCATTGGTCGGACGCTTTGAACGTATTCCCCGAACAAACGCCTTCGCTTTCAAGGACAGGTTTCCCAGGATCATGCAGCGCAAACTACTCACGCTCCCGGTCATTGCCGCCCTGCTCTCCGGCTGTTCCACCGTGTATGTGCCGAGCTTCATCAAGGTCTACCAGCCCGACATCCAGCAGGGCAACATCTACGAAGAAGCGCAGATCGAACGGCTGCGCGAGGGCATGTCTCAGTCACAGGTCCGAGCGATTCTCGGCACTCCCAGCCTTAAGGACATCTTCCACGAAGGCCAGCGTGACACCTATGTCTACTATGACAAGCGCGGCAAGCAGGAGGCCTTCCGCCACACGCTGGTGATCGAGTACGACCGGGCCGGACGCGTGGCCTCGATCCAGCGCGACGGGATGGACCTCGCCGAGGCACCGTCGATGAACAGCGCCGAACTGCCCGAGGAAGACGAATCGGTGGTCCCGGCCGCCCCGACCGATGACGGCTACTCGCCGGTCCCCGAGGGCGATACTGGGCTGGGCGCCCCGCAACCGACGCCTTGACCCGGCGTCAGCCCTCCTTCCCGGCCGGGGCCTTCTTGCCCTCGGCCTTTCCGTCCTTCTTCGCCCGCTGACGGCGCGCGGCCTTCGGGTCGGCGATCAGCGGACGGTAGATCTCCACCCGATCACGCTCCTGCAGGGTCCGCGACAGCGGAGCCACCTTGCCGAAGACGCCCACCTTCTGTTCCGACAGGTCGATTTCCGGGAAGCGCTCGAGAATGCCGCTGGTGCGAATCGCCTCCTCGACCGTGGCGCCTTCGGGCACGTCCTCCTCCAGCAGCACCTGCACGTCCGGCTTCGCGTAGGCGACCTCCACCTTCATCGGGTTCCCCCATCGCGACCGTAGACCTCGAAGGCCCGCTTGCGGAATGCCCCGACCAGGCTTTTGATGATCTCGCGGAAGACCGGCCCGATCGCCCGTTCCAGCAGGCGATTGGCAAACTCGAAGCGCATGTCCAGTGTCACCCGCGAACCGCCATCCGGCAGATCCTCGAATCCCCAGAACCCGTCGAGATGACGAAAAGGCCCGTCGACCAGCGTGACCACGATCCGCGCTCCCGGCTCGTTGTGATTCCGGGTGACGAAGGTCTTGCGGATCGCCCCCTTGCGCAGGGTGATGCTGGCCTCGATATCCTCGCCCGAGGCGCGCAGGATCTGCGTCTTCTCGCACCAGGGAAGGAAATCCGGGTAGGCGTCGATGTCGTTCACCAGGGCATACATCTGCAATGCCGAAAACGGCACCTCGACCTGGCGCTCGATGGTGGTACTCATGCCGGGGGAATTCCGCCCTTTGAAGTGTTCGGGCCCGACATTCTAGCACCCAGCGCCGCGAACGCCGGATCAGCCGAACAGTCCCAGCCCGTTGAGAAACACCAGGGCCACCCCGATCGGGGCGATGACGGCGGCAGGCAGCCACCACAGCCGGTAGGCCCAGCCGGAAAGGCCGAGTTCCCTGGCCGAGTCGGCCCGGCGCATCCGCCAGGTGGCGAAGATGGCGATGAGCATGCCGCCGGCCGGCAGCAGGATATTGGCGGTCAGGAACTCCATGATGCCGAAGAAGTTCTTGCCGAACAGCGTTACGTCATCGATGAGGTTGAACGACAGCGCCGAGAACACGCCCAGCGACCAGGTCGCGACGCCGACGCCGATCGCCGAGTGCAGCCGGCGAATCCCGAAGCGCTCCCAGAGATAGGAAACCGCCGGTTCGACCAGGGAAATGGCCGATGTCCAGGCAGCGATGGACACCAGCACGAACAGCACGATTGCCAGCCAGTAACCCCAGTCCATCGCGCCCAGAGCCAGCGGCAGGGTCTGGAAGATCAGCCCGGCCCCCTCCTGCGGGCTCAGCCCGTTGGAGAACACGATGGGAAAGATCACCATCCCGGCGAGCAGCGCGATCACCGTGTCGAGCACGATGATCCAGAGTCCGGCCTTCACGATCGAGGCATTGCCCGGCATGTACGAGCCGTACACCATGATCGCGCCCATGCCGAGACTGAGGGTGAAGAACGCATGCCCCAGGGCCACCAGGAAGGTCTCCCCGGTGACCTTGGAGAAGTCCGGCACGAACATGAATTCCATCGCCGGCGAAAAGCCGCTGGTGCCGATGTTGTAACCGAACAGCAGCACCAGGATGACGATCAGCAGGGGCATCATGATGCGGGTGGCCAGCTCCAGCCCTCCGCGCACGCCGCGGGCGACCACCGTCACCGTCATCAGCATGGCCACGGTGTGCCAGAACAGCAGCGTGCCCGGGTTGGACACCAGGTCGGTGAAGATGCCCTTGACCGTCTCGGCGTCGGCCCCGACGAAGGCCCCGTCGGCGGCCTTCTCCACGTAGGACAGCGCCCATCCCATCACCACCGAGTAATAGCTCAGGATGAGAAAGCCGGTGAGCACGCCCATCCAGCCGATCAGCTGCCAGGCGGGATTCACGCCCGCCTCGCGGGAGAGCTTCGCCATGCCGGAGATAGGGTTGGAACGCGCCCGGCGACCGAGCATCACCTCGCTGATCAGTATCGGCGTGGCCACGATCAGCAGGCAGGCCAGGTAGATCAGCACGAAGGCCCCGCCGCCGTTCTCCCCCATGATGTAGGGAAACTTCCAGATGTTGCCCAGCCCCACGGCCGAACCGGCCGAGGCGAGGATGAAGGCCAGTCGCGTGGACCACTCCGGATGGTTCTGCAGATGCTGTGCGGACACCAGGCTTCCTCTCGTCTCGAACGCGCGGCTCATTCCCGTCCCGCGCACCGTCCGAACGCTATCACCATCCCGACCGCCGCGCCAAGCGCCGATTCCGGCGACAGCGATCCTGCCGGCCGGCCGCGGCCTTCCTGATAGAATGCCTACATGAGCAAGAAAAAGGGAAACAACAAGCCCGTCCCGGGACAGTCGACCATCGCCCTGAACAAGAAGGCGAAGTTCGACTACTTCCTCGGCGACCGCATCGAAGCCGGCCTGGTGCTCGAGGGCTGGGAGGTCAAGTCCCTGCGTGCCGGCAAGGCCCAGATCTCGGATGCGCACGTGATCATCAAGGACGGCGAGGCTTGGCTGCTCGGCGCGGTGATCACGCCACTGCTGCAGGCTTCCAGCCATGTCCGACCGGACCCGACCCGCACACGCAAGCTGCTGCTCCACGACCATGAACTGGCCCGACTGATCGGGCAGGTCGAGCGCAAGGGCTTCACCATCGTCCCCACCGCCCTGTACTTCAAGCGCGGCCGCGTGAAACTGGAGATCGCCCTCGGCCAAGGCAAGAAGGCACACGACAAGCGCGCGACCATCAAGGAGCGGGACTGGCAGCGGGACAAGCAGCGCATCCTGCGCCACAACGTCTGACATCCCCTGCCACCGTCCCCACAGGGGGATGCTGGCATGAAAGACCCGGGGCAACCTGCAAGCCGTACCCACCCACTCCGGGAACGGGGCTTACTCGCAGCGGATGTCTCCTCTCCCCCGCACAGCCAATCGACGGTCGATCTCTACGAGCCACCGTCGTCGGCCAGCACCTCCTTGACGAAGGGTACGGTCAGTCGCCGCTTGGCGATCATCGACTCCCGATCGAGGCGTTCCATCACCTCGAGCAATGTACCCACGTCCCTCGGGAGATGCGCCAGCATCCACTGGGCGGTGGCGTGCGGCAGTTCCAGTCCACGTTCCTGTGCCCGGGCGCGCAGCAGCTCGATCTTCTCCGCGTCGGTCGGCAGCTGGATCGGCAACACCGCGCCCCAGCGCAAACGGGAAGCGAGATCGGGGAGTTTCACCGGCAGCTCCGGGGGCGGCAGGCGCGCGGTGAGCAGCAACGGCACCTCGGCCTCGCGGGCCCGGTTGATCAGGTCGAACAGGGCGAACTCGCCCTCCTCGCTGCCGATCAGGGCGTCGACATCGTCCACCACGGCCAGGGCGAAGGCGTCGATCTGTTCGCTGGCCTGGGCAAGCTGCCCGCCGAGTTGCCGCAACGGCCAGTAGGCAGCAGGACGACCGTAGGACCCGGCGTGGTAGCAGGCCGCCTGGGCGAGATGGGACTTGCCCGCCCCTTCCGGACCGTGGATGAACACCTGTATCTCGCCGCGTCCCAGCGCCTGCTCGGCCAGAATGGCCTTGAGCAGCAGATTGTCGTTGCCGATGAACCCCTCGAAGCTCGTCGGGGTGACCAGGTCCAGCGCCAGCGGTATCTGCTGCATCGGCATCACCCCTCCCCGCCGGCCTCGCCATTGTCCGCGACCGGGGCCGCCCCAGCCTTCCGGTCGACGTAGAAACGGCTCTGCCGGTAGGACTCCAGCCCGTGTCGCCCCAGCACGATCAGCACGGCGGATACCGGCAGGGCGAGCAGGATGCCGAAGAAGCCGAACAACTGCCCGCCCGCCATCACGGCGAAGATCACCGCCACCGGGTGCATGCCGATCTCGTTGCCGACGAAGCGCGGCTGCCAGGCGACGGTCTCCAGCACCTGGCCGACGCCGAAGACCGCCAGCACGAAGAGCAGCGGCAACAGGCTGTCGGCCTGCAGATACATCGCCAGCAGGGCGAGCAGCACACCGACAATCGTGCCGAGATACGGCACGAAGCTGACCAGTCCGGCAAACATGCCGATGGCCACGCCGGTGTTCAGACCGATGAGCGTCAGGCCGACCGAATAGGTAATGCCGTTGGCCAGCATCACGGAAAGCTGGCCCCGCAGGAAATTGCCCAGCATGCGATCGGATTCCTGCGATAGATGCACGACCGTGTCGTGCCAGCGGCGCGGCAGCAGGGATTCGATACGGGAGACCACCGCCGGCCAGTCGCGCAGCAGGTAGAAGGCGATCACCGGAGCGAGTAGCAGGTTCATCACCGCCACGAAGGCCGCCGAACCGGTGCCCGAGACGTTCCCGATGCCCTGTGCCAGCACCTTGCCGATGGTCTCGCCGTGCTTGACCGCCAGATCCCGCAGCATGCCGACGTCCAGCTCGGTACCGATCTGGGCGTTGATCCAGGGAATGATGCCGGTCTGGACGATGTCGAGCGCCCGTGGCAGCAGACGGGCCAGCCGGGCGGTCTGTTCCACGAGCACGGGAACCAGGGCGATGACGCTCACCAGGATCAGCAGCACACCCAGCAGGAATATCAGCGACGTGCCCAGCGCCCGGGAGACACCGTGCCTGGAGAGGCGGGTCACCAGCGGATCGAACAGATAGGCGACGATGAAGCCGACCACGAACGGGGTGAGGATCGGTGAGAGCAACCACGTCAGCACCAGGAGGCCCGCGGCTCCCACCCAAATCATCCAGCGCATCGAATCACCTCCCTGTCAGCGATCATCGCGGGCAGTCTAGCACCCGACAGGCGGGATCAGATCCGCTCGATGCGCAGTCCGAGTTCGTCGAGCTCCTTCTCGCGCGACGGGCCGGAAAGCACGCCCACGGACGCTCCTTCGGGCCGGAGATAGGTCTCGGCGACCCGCTTGAGATCGTCCTGGGTCACGTCCAGCACCCGGGCACGCATCTCGCGCAGGTCCTCGGGACTGCGGTGGTGCAGTGTGTCGACGAAGGCCTTGCGTGCCTCCCCGGCCGGCGAGCCCGGCTTGTCGATCGAGGCGATTACGCCGAAGATCGCCTCGTCGACCGTGCGGTCCTCGTGGGCGGTGTCCACCACCCAGTCGACCGCCCGGTCGAAGTCCTCCAGCGTCTCGCCCAGGCGCGGATCGCGGTAGGAGAAGAAGCGGAAGCTGCCGGATTCGGCGTCATAACCGGCCCCGCCGCCGTAGGCGCCGCCCTTCTCGCGGATCGCGGTGTGCAGAAAGCCGTTGCGCATGAAACCGCCCAGCACGGCCAGCGCAGCGGCGTCCGGATGCTTGGGCGCCACCGCCGAGTGCGCCTTGGCGCAGTAGTTGACCGCGAGATTGCCAACCCAGGCTTCGCGCACCTGCTCGGCGTGATGACCGAGGGTGAAGGCCTCGTCGGCCTCGCCCTGACGCATGTGCGGGCGCAGGGCCTGAGCCATCTCGGAGAAATGGCGCTGCTCGGTGACCACATTGTAGTGACGCAGGCCGCCCTTGAGCTTCTCGTGCAGACGGGCCAGGCGCTCGGCCAGATCCCGGCGGGCGGCCACCGCCTCCAGCCCCTCGTCCATGGCCTTGATCCGGCGTACCGCGTCCACGCCACCGGTCTGGTGACGCAGTGCGGCACGCGCCGACATGCCGGCCGAGGCCAGAGTCATGGCATGGACGTGCCCGCGGGCCGCCACGCCCTGCTCGACCCCGAAGCGCATCTGGCTGACGAGATCCCGAATGCGATCAGTCTCGTCGAAGCGTGCGGCTTCCAGGTGCTGGTGGAAGAGATCCACCATGGCATCGGCATTGCGCACCAGTGCCTTGCCCGACATCAGCCAGTAGCCGGAGGTCGAGTGGATGTCTTCGATGCCGGCACGGATCGAGGCGGCGACGGAGAACCCGCCGGTTTTCGCCGCCACGGCCTCGGCCATGGCGAGGTAATCACGGTCGCCCGCGCCCAGCTCGGTCAGCAAACCGGTGTAGATCGGCAGAAGCTCCAGTTCGTCGCGGTTGAGCGGCGGCAGGTCGAGCGCCAGCTGCAGGTAGCATAGGCCGTTGGTGCTGCGGTCGTACCAGCGCTGGCTCGAGGGCTGGTGCACGAACTGCACCGGCTGCGGGATGTCGATGTCCTCCGGGATGTCCTCACGGGTGACCGTCGGCAAGATCGAGAGGTCCCCCTCCTCGGCCTGGCGCTCGGCCAAGGCCTTGGCCCGATCGACGATGGCCTGCTTCTCCTCCTCGGAGAGCGTCGCCTTCATCGCCTCCAGGCGTGCCTGCTCTTCCGATTGCTGGCGTGCGGAGAGTTCGGTGTCGGGCTTGAGCGTCAACCGCACACGGTGCGGGTTGTCCAGCAACAGGCGACGGACCAGGTTGGGGATGAACTGCGGGTCGGCGGCGCGCGCCCGCAGGCGTTCCAGGGCCGGCTCGAGGTCGAGCAGGTTGATCGGATCGCTGTCGTGGATGGCCGCCGGCAGGGCCTGGACGATCAGGTGCAGGCCGTAGGGGAAACCGTCGCCGGTGATCTCGCGCTGCTCGAGCTCGAGCTGGTGCAGCACCGACTCGACCATGTCGGGGTCGACGCCCTTCTCCGCCACCTCGGTCAGCGTATCGAGGATCAGCTTCTCGACCGCCTCGGCGCGGTCGGCCTCGCTGCCTTCCAGCCCCGCGACGAACACCATCTGCCGCTGCGAATCCTCCAGGCCCAGCACGGCCGACGGGGCCGCGCCGAGATCGGTCGTCTCCAGCGCGCGCAACAGCGGCGAGGCGCTGTTCTCCAGCAGCACGCCCTCCAGCAGCTGCGCCTCGAGGCGCTTGTCCAGATCGGCGCTCTCGCCGAGCATCCAGCCGACATTGACGTGGGTCTTGCCGGCGGTGTCCTCGTCGTCCAGCGGATAGACGTCCTCGACCTGTTTCGGTCCGGCGAACACCGGCTGGAGCGGCACGGCCGAGTCCGGATCGATTTCCTCGAAGCGCGCCAGCGCCTTGTCCTCGAACTCGCGCTGCAGGCGCTCGACCGGCTGGTTGCCGAAGGTCATGAACACGGCGTTCGACGGATGGTAGAAGCGCTTGTAGAAGTCGACCATCTGCTCGTAGGACAGATCCGGAATCGCCTCCGGGTCACCGCCGGAATTATGGTGGTAGGTGGTATCCGGGAACAGCTCACGAGAGAGCGTCTGCCAGAGCACGGAGGTCGGGTCGCTCATTGCGCCCTTCATCTCGTTGAACACCACACCCTTGAACGTGAGCGGGGTGGACGGATCGTCCCACTGCTCGAACTCCACCCGGTGGCCCTCCTGGCGGAAGTCCAGCTCGTCGATGCGCGAGAAGAACGTGGCATCCAGGTAGACGTCGAGCAAGTTGTAGAAGTCCTTCTCGTTGCAGGAGGCGAAGGGGTACGCCGTCCAGTCGCTCGAGGTGAACGCGTTCATGAACGTGTTCAGCGAACGGCGGATCATCATGAAGAACGGGTCGCGGACGGGATAGCGCTCCGAGCCGCACAGGACCGTGTGCTCGAGAATGTGCGCCACCCCGGTCGAGTCCTCGGGCACCGTACGTAGGCCGACGAGAAAAACGTTCTGCTCGTCGTCGGTGGCCATGTGGTAGTGCCGCGCACCGGTCTTGTCGTGGCGGTACTCCTCGACGGTCAGGTTGAGCGCCTCGATCGGCACGGAACGCACCAGGCTGAACGCAGGATGATGACCGTTGGCTGAAGGCATGATCGCTTGGGACTCCCGAAAGGTCTGGGTGACAA
>JBNJFM010000003.1:0-98312 GCA_051746865.1 Pseudomonadota bacterium
CTCGCTCTCGAATATCTGCTGGTCCACCCGGCCAGGACACTGATCCGGAGGCGCCTGCGCCATGAATGATTCCCGGTATTGCGACCTGCCGGCCTGTCCCCTCCAGGCCGGGGCACGAGAACCGACCAGGCTCGATGCCCTGGGTGGCGAGCCGTTGCTCACGCTCGACGGCGTCTGCCGTCACTTCGAGGGAGGCGCCGGCGTACAAGGGGTCGACCTGACCGTCCACCGGGGCGAGATCCTGGGCGTCTGCGGGGCAAGCGGCTGCGGCAAATCCACCCTGCTCCGGCTCATCGCCGATCGTGAACCGCCGACCGCCGGCCGGATCGAGCGTCGGTTCGGCAGACTGGGGATGGTCTTCCAGGAACCGCATCTGCTCCCCTGGCTCAGCGCCCGCGATAACGTGGCCCTGGTCAGGCGCGACCAACCCATGGAAAACCGGCGGAAGGCCGTCGAGGCCCTGGCCTCCGTCGGACTGGAACACGCCGCCGACCAGTACCCGGCACAACTCTCCGGCGGCATGCGACAGCGGGTGGGAATCGCCCGCGCCCTGGCAGCCGACCCGGACCTGCTGCTGATGGACGAACCATTTTCCAGCCTGGATTACTTCACCGCGGTGGACCTGCTGGAACTGGTCCGCCGACGGGTGCTGGAACGCGACATCGCCGTGGTATTCGTCAGTCACGACGTGCGGGAAGTGGCTCGACTCTGCGACCGGGTGGTGGTGATGGGCTGGACGCCCGGGCGGTTGCTCGACGAGCTGTTCAACCCCCTGCCCCACGACGAACGCGAATGCCGACCCGGCGCCCTGGCACGCTTCGAGGACCAGTTGCTGGAAGCCATCCGTCGGGGACAGCCGGATAACGTCGCTCGCGACGCCTGATGTCCTACGCGCTGATCACCACGAAGGCCAGCGCGTAGCAGCGCTCGTCGCTCACCGAGAGGGACACCGAGCGACCACCCATCCGCTCGAGGCTGGCGGCCGCGGCACCCGAAAGCACCACCTCCGGGCGGCCATTGCCGTCGTGCCGGGTCTGGATATCGGCCAGGCGCAGGCCGTCGCGAAAACCGGTGCCCAGCGCCTTGGCCACCGCTTCCTTGGTAGCGAACCGTTTCGCCAGCCAGGCGGCGGGATCGCATTCCGGCAGGCGCGGGCGTTCGATATCGCCCAGGATCCGGTCGGCCAGCCGCGGGCCATGCCGTTCCCAGGCCCGGCGAATCCGGGCGATTTCAACCAGGTCGGTCCCGACGCCGAGAATCACGAGCCGGCCTGCGCGCCCCCGTGCCGGGCAGCGTGCATCAGCGCCTTCATCTCGCGGACCGCCGCCGGCAGGCCCGAGAACACCGCCTGGCCGATGATGGCGTGACCGATGTTGAGTTCCTCGATCTGCTCGATCGCAGCAATCGCCGAGACGTTGTGGTAGTGCAGACCATGACCGGCGTTGACGGCCAGCCCGGTGTCCGCGGCATCGCGCGCGCACTGCCGAATCTGCTCGAGCAGTTCCGCGGTGTCGTGGTCGTTGCCGGCATCGGCGTAATGACCGGTGTGCAGTTCGATTACCGGCGCCTCGCAGGCGACGGCGGCGTCGATCTGGCGCGGATCGGCATCCACGAACAGCGAGACCCGGATACCGGCTTCGGCCATGCGGTCGCAGGCCGCATGGATGCGGTCGATCTGCGAGGCCACATCCAGGCCCCCCTCGGTGGTCAGCTCCTCGCGCCGTTCGGGCACCAGGCAGACGTCGTGCGGGCGAATGCGACAGGCCAGATCGACCATCTCGTCGGTGGCCGCCATCTCCAGATTCATCCGCGTCTGCAGGAGTTCCCGTAGAACCTCCACGTCCCGGTCCTGGATGTGCCGGCGATCTTCCCGCAGGTGCAAGGTGATGCTGTCCGCGCCGGACTGCTCGGCCAGCAGGGCCGCCGTGACCGGGTCGGGATAGCGGGTCCCGCGGGCCTGCCGCAGGGTGGCGACGTGATCGATGTTCAGCCCCAGCAGGGGGTATCGGGCGGTGACTCGGTTGGTCATGTCGTGATTTCCGGGCTGCGTGTGAGGTGAATGATCAAGGGCATGGGGCTCTTCAGGACGAACCGCGCTTCCAGAGCCGGCGGCTGACGAACGGGGCGGTGCCGACATGCGGCGCCAGCAGGCCCTGCATCAGGTCCCGGGCGGTGCGACGCTGATCCGCCCCGGACAGAGGATGGTCCTCTCCGATCGCCAGCAGGATCTCGCCGGGCACGGCATCCGCCCGGCTGTCGGGGGCGATCCCGCCCTCCAGGCTTACCCGGTAGCGTCCCTGACGGTCGACCGGTTCGCCTGTTACCGTGTGCTGCCAGTCGACCCCCGCCCCCAGGTGCTCGAGCAATCGCCGCTCGAAACGCCGGATCACTACCGACAGGTCCATTTCCGTCGAATCGAGCATGGCGAGGCTCTTCCAGTAGTCGAGAAACAGACCCGGCACGGGTTCGTCCGGACGCAGGGCGCGCAGGATCAGCTCGTGCAGGTAGAAGGCCGATGCCAGCCGGCGCCCCTGGAGGAAACGGAATCCCTCCACCGGTTCGGCGGAGCGGAGCACGGGCCAGCCGCCCCTCCCGGCCGACTCGAGTTCGAGACAGACGAAGGCCGGCGGCCGATTCTGTCCCTTGCGCGTGACTCGCCGGGCCCCGCGCTGGCGCATGCGCACCCAGCCGCCGGTGTCCGTCAGCCAGTCCAGCAGCAGGCCATGCTCCTGGAATGGTCGGGCATGGAGCAGGAACCCGCGCATGCGCCCGGCGGTGTCCCCGGTCACCCTATTCCGGCAGCTGGTAGCCCAACGCGGCCACCGAGCGCTCGTCGTCGGCCCAGTCGTCGTGCACCTTGACCCACAGGTCGAGCATGACGCGCTTTTCCAGAAGCTGCTCGATGGACTCGCGCGCCTGCTTGCCCACCATCTTCAGTCGTGAGCCGCCCTGCCCGATGACGATGCCCTTCTGCCCCGACCGGGCGACGTAGATCACCGCACCGATGTTCACGATATCGGGCGTTTCCTCGAATCGCTCGATGGTCACCGTGGTCTGGTAGGGAAGCTCGTCGTGCAGCGAGCGGGCCAGCTTCTCGCGGATGATCTCCGTGGCCATGAACCGTACCGGCGCCGTGGTCACCTGATCCTCGTCGTAACCGGGAGGCCCTTCGGGCAGATAGGAGAAGACCAGGTCGAGCAGGCCATCGAGGCCTCGCTGGCGCCGGGCACTCATCGGGTAGATTTCGGCGAAATCGGCCTTCTCGCCCATCCGGGCCAGAAACGGCAGCAGTTCGGTCTTGTCGTTGACAAGGTCGACCTTGTTGACCACCAGCACGACCGGGGCATCGACGTGTTCGAGCAGGCGGAGGACGGTCTCGTCCTCCTCGCCGAACTGCCCGGCCTGAACCAGGAACAACACCAGGTCCACGCCTTCCAGTGCGCTGCGCGCGGTGCGGTTGAGCTGACGATTGAGCGCGTCCTTCCCGCCCCGGTGCAATCCCGGGGTGTCGATCAGGACGATCTGCCCGCGCGGTTCGGTAACGATACCGGTGATGCGATGACGGGTGGTCTGCGGTTTGGGCGCGGTGATGGTGATCTTCTGGCCGACCAACCGGTTGACCAGCGTCGACTTGCCGACGTTGGGTCGGCCGACGATGGCGACATGCCCGAAGCGCTGCACGATATCGTTCATGACGTCCTCTCGCCTTCTCGGCGCTCGATCAGGGTCTGGAGCATCTGACGTGCCGCGGTCTGTTCCGCGCGGCGACGGGACGACCCCGTGGCGATCGTCTCGAAGGCCTCACCATCGCATTCGACACGGCAGACCACCTCGAAGGTCTGGCGGTGAGCCTGCCCCGTCTGCCCGAGCACCTCGTACGCCGGCAACGCGAGCCGGTCACGTTGCAGGTACTCCTGCAACCGGGTCTTGGAATCCTTGAGCGACTGGGCGTCCGGAAGCGATACCAGCTCGTCGGAGAACAGCTCTTGGACCCAGCGGTGCGCCTTGGCGAACCCTTGGTCGAGGAACAGCGCGCCGATCACCGCCTCGAGCGCATCGGCGAGGATGGAGTCACGACGGTGACCCCCACTCTTTAGCTCGCCCGACCCCATCACCAGGAACTCGCCCAAGCCGATCCGCCGGGCGACCCGAGCGAGGGTCTCCTCCCGCACCACCGATGCGCGCAGGCGCGACAGGGCCCCTTCGGAGGCCTCGGGCTTGTGGCGATAGAGATAGTCGGAGATCGCGAGATTCAGGATCGAGTCGCCCAGGAATTCCAGGCGCTCGTTGTTCACCCGCCCGGCCGAGCGATGCCGCAGGGCCTGCGCAAGCAGGGTGCTGTCATCGAACGCCAGTCCCAGCGACGCCGCCAGGGACTCGGGTTCGCGGATAAGGGGATTCTGGTTTCTAGTTGCTGACACGAACTTGATGTCGGAATTCGGCCACGATCGAAAGGTTGGCGAACAATTTCGCGCGGCCGTCATAGTTGTACGTCACCTGATAGCCGCCGCTCACGGGGCGGATATCGAAGTCCTTCTCGTCGAAGTGATCGTCCACTTCGTTGATATAGAGCTGCTTGTCGACCGTCTTGCGAATCTCGGCCGGGCTCGACGCGCTTTCTTCTTCCAGGTTCTGAAAGATGGTGGTCAATTTCTGGTCGGCAATGTAGAGCGGAACGGTCTTCATCACGACCAGGGCGATAAAACCGATGAAGATCGCGCCGATGATCAGACCGATCAACGACATCCCCTGCTGACGTCCGAAACTGGTGGACATTGAACGACTTCCCTTCGCGTACCGGTTTTCCATCTGCATTCAATCCTCGCCTTCGCCGAAGGCCTGCCTTGATTAATCCGATTCGACGACGTCGATGGAGCGGCCGATACGGCCGGCATCGAAACCGCCATCCTGCCAATTCCAGTGCAACCAGATCATAACCGCTTTGCCGACCAGATTCGATTCCGGGACAGTACCCCAGAACCGACTGTCGTTGCTGTGGTTGCGATTGTCACCCATGACGAAGTATTGCCCCTCGGGGACGCGCCACTCGCCGGAACGCAGGTATCCCCCGTCATCGAGCAGCACCTTGTGTCGCTGTCCATCGAGATCTTCAAGCGCCACGGTGGTACCGGCATGCCGGAGGTTGGCATCCCCCGGGTAGCGCCCCTGCGGCTCCATCGGCATCTCGCGACCGTTGACCCAGATGCGATGACCTTCCACGCGCACCGTGTCGCCCGGCAGGCCGATCACGCGCTTGATGTAGTCCACTGCCGGCTTCTCCGGGTAACGGAAGACGACCACGTCGCCCCGCTTAGGCTCGCCGACCGGCAGCACCTTGGCATCCGTCACCGGCAGTCGGAGCCCGTAGCTGAACTTGTTGACCACGATGAAATCGCCGACCAGCAGCGTCGGCATCATCGAGCCGGACGGGATGCGGAACGGCTCGAAGAGGAACGAGCGCACCACCAGCACGACCAGCAGGATCGGAAAGAACGACCTGGCGTAATCGACCAGCAACGGCTCATTGTCCGCCACCTTGCTCTTCCCGATCCCCGCTTCCTGCCCGAGCTGCTCCGCCTCGGCACCCAGGCGCGCCAGGCGCCGAGGCCGGAATGCCAGCCGGTCGATCAGCCAGATCAGCCCGCTGGCAATCGTGGCCAGCACCAGTATCAGCTCGAAATTCAAGGTCGTCTCCGTGGTTTTTCTCAACCGGCCGACACGGCTCAGTTGCCCTTGTTGTCCATTTGCAGCACCGCGAGAAAGGCCTCCTGCGGCACCTCCACCTTGCCGATGCTCTTCATCCGCTTCTTGCCGGCCTTCTGCTTCTCGATCAGCTTCTTCTTGCGCGAGACATCACCGCCATAGCACTTGGCCAGGACGTTCTTCCGCAGCGCCTTGACGTTGGTCCGGGCGATGATCTTGCCGCCGATCGCCGCCTGCAATGCCACTTCGAACATCTGCTGCGGAATCAGTTCCTTGAGCTTCTCGATCAGCTCACGTCCCCGTTGATCCGCCTTATCGCGATGGACGATCAGCGAGAGCGAATCCACCGCCTCGCCGTTGATCAAGATGTCCATCTTGACCAGGTTGGCGGCCTCGAAGCGGTCCAGATGATAGTCGAACGAGGCATAGCCACGCGAAACGGACTTCAGGCGATCGAAGAAGTCCAGCACCACCTCGGCCAGCGGCAGGTCGAAGATCAGGGTCACCTGATTGCCGGAGTACAGCATGTTCTTCTGCACGCCACGCTTTTCCATGCACAGGCTCAGGACCGGCCCGACGAAGTCCTGCGGGCAGAGGATGTTCGCCTCGATGATCGGCTCGCGGATTTCATTGATCTGCGTGGGCTCGGGCAGCTGCGACGGGTTGTGGATCTGGTAGGTGGTCCCGTCGTTCTCCTCGACCTCGAAGATGACCGTCGGCGCGGTGGTGATCAGGTCGATGCCGTACTCGCGCTCGAGGCGCTCCTGGATGATCTCCATGTGTAGCAGGCCGAGAAAACCGCAGCGGAAGCCAAAGCCCAGCGCGGTGGATACTTCCGGCTCGAAATGCAGCGCCGCGTCGTTCAGGCGCAGCTTGCGCAGCGCCTCGCGCAGGTCGTCGTAGTTGTCCGACTCGACCGGGTAGAGCCCCGAGAACACCCTCGGCTGCATTTCCTGGAACCCCGGCAACGCCGACTCGGCCGGGTTCTCGGCGTCGGTCAACGTATCGCCCACCTTGGCCGAATCGATGTCCTTGATCCCGGCGATCACGAAGCCCACCTCGCCGGCGAACAGACCGTCACGCGCCAGCGTCTTGGGCGTGAACACACCGGTCTTGTCCACGGTGAAGACATCACCCGTACCCATGGCCTTGATCTTTGCCTTGGGCCGGATCGCCCCGTCGATGACCCGCACCAGCGCGACCACGCCGACGTAGTTGTCGAACCACGAATCCACGATCAGCGCCTTGAGCGGACCGTCCTCGTCGCCTTCCGGCGGGGGAATTTCCTCGATCAGGCGCTCGACCACCTCATCGACCCCCTCGCCCGTCTTCGCCGAACAGGTCACGGCGTTCTGCGCCTCGATGCCGATGATGTCCTCGATCTCGGCCTTCACGCGGTCCGGTTCGGCCGCCGGCAGGTCGATCTTGTTGAGCACCGGCACCACCTCGAGCCCCAGGTCGATGGCCGTGTAGCAGTTGGCCACCGATTGGGCCTCGACCCCTTGGGAGGCGTCCACTACCAGCAGTGCGCCCTCGCAGGCGGCCAGCGAGCGGGAGACCTCGTAGGAGAAGTCCACGTGCCCCGGCGTGTCGATGAAGTTCAGCCGATAGGTCTCGCCGTCCTTCGAGCGGTAGTCGAGCGAGACACTCTGGGCCTTGATGGTGATGCCGCGCTCACGCTCGAGGTCCATCGAGTCGAGCACCTGTGCACTCATCTCCCGCTCGGCCAGCCCCTCGCAACGCTGAATGATGCGGTCGGCCAGCGTGGACTTGCCGTGGTCGATGTGGGCGATGATCGAGAAGTTGCGAATCCGGGAGAGCCGCTCGGATGCCATAGGGTTGCGCTTCGGTTACGTGAGGAAACCGCGGGAGCCCGCGGGAAAAGGCGCACAGTATATCGTCTGGACGGGCCGGGAACGAATCCCGGCGCGACACCCACCGGTTTACGTCACCGGGACGCGTGCGGGCTGCCGGCGAAGGCCGGCAGGAAGTAGCGCCGCTCATCCCCGCGCCGGACCAGGAAGAGCACCAGTTCGTTGCCACGCGTGTGCGCCAGCCGCGCGAGGATCGCGTAGGCCTCGCCCAGCGTCTCGATCTCGTGCTGATCGACCGACAGGATCACGTCGTCGACCTGCAGCCCGGAGGCGGCCGCCGGCCCGTCCGGATCGATCTCCCCGATGGCCACCTCGCCCTCGTCGTTCCGGCGCAGCAGCAGCCCCAGCGTCTCGATGACCACGACTTCCGGCTCGTCGATCTCCCCGATCTCCGGTTCCGACTCCGGCGGTTGCGACGACGGCAGTGACGACAGGCTGACCTCCACTTCGTCGTAACGCGTCCCGTCATGCACCCTCAGGCGCACCTCGGAGGCCGGCGGCAAGGCACCCAGCACCTTGGGCAGGTCCGCACTCTCCTCGATCGGCGTTCCATTCACCGCCAGGATCACGTCCCCGACCTTCAGACCCGAAGCCGGCGCCGGGGACCCTTCCACAAAGCCGACCACCTCCGCCCCGTAGGTCCGCGCCAGGTCGAGGTGGCCGGCGAGATCCCGGCCCACGTCACGCACCTCGACCCCGAGGAAGCCGCGCTGCACCTTGCCGTATCGCTTGATCTGGGCGATCACGTCGACCACGTAGTTGATCGGGATGGCGAACGAGATGCCGTTGAACGAACCCGACTCGGTGAAGATCTGGGCGTTGATGCCGATCACCTGCCCGCGCACGTTGAACAACGGGCCGCCGGAGTTGCCCGGGTTTATCGCCACGTCACTCTGGATGAAGGGGACGTAGGGTTGGCGCGCCTCGGATGGCAATGTTCGCCCCAGACCACTGATCACGCCGGCGGTCACCGTCTGGTCGAAACCGTAGGGAGAGCCGATGGCCACTGCCCACTGACCGGGACGAATAGCGTCTGAATCCCCCAGCGAGACGGGCTTCAGGCCCTGCGCATCGACCTTGAGAAGGGCGATGTCGCCGATCCCGTCGACACCCACCAGCCGGGCGGCCATTTCCCGGCCGTCCGACAACCGAACGAAGATCTTTCTCGCCCCCTCGATCACGTGGGCATTCGTCGCGATATAGCCGTCGGCGGTCAGGACGAATCCGGAGCCGTCATTTTCCCGCGGCAACCGGGGCCCGCGCAGTTCAGGCGGAACCTGCCGGTCGCCGAAGAACTCCCCGTACCAGTCACCCAGCGACTGCCCTTCGACATCACCGATCGCCGGCAGTCCGCGAATGCCGGTAACGCTGACCACCGAAGCCGCGTTCCGCTCGACCAGCTCGCTGAAGTCCGGCAGGCCGGTCACCTGGACCGCCGGTTCGGGCGCCTCCTCGGCACAAGCCGACACCAGCCCCAGAAACACCAGGAACAGGAAAAGATGCGCGAGCCGAATCGGCGCCGGACGAAGGCCTTGTCCGCCCCGGCTTCGGTTGTTTGGAAATCGTGGCATCAGGTGGGAAGCGTCCGGGCATTCATGAATGGGATGCTCGACACACACGCGCCGTCGAACTGAACCTCAATTGAATCAACACTAGACCGGGCATTCGGCTCAGGCCTGGCGGAAGACGATCTCGCGAAGCACCGGGAAGAACTCCCCGGAGCGTGCCTGCCGGCGTTGCCGCGAATTCACCGCCAGCAGCGCCCCGAAAAGCCCGCTGGCCGCCCCCGCGGCGGTCAGCGCCTCGTGGCCGAAAAGGCTATCCATCACGATCGCTCCGGTCAGCAGGCCCAGCAACGGGGAGAGGTAGAGCCAGAGAGACGCGCGCAACAGTGCCCGCTGCGACAGGCCGACCACGACGACATCCCCCACGGAAAGCGGCTCCGTGGTGGGGAGCCAGACGCGATGCCGCGGCAACCGGAACAGACGCTGGAAGACGCTCACGCCGCAGCCGCGCCCGTCCCGACAGTTCGCGCAGCCACCGGAAAGGCCCGCTTCGAGCCAGGCGCCCTCGTCCGTCACCGCCTCCACGCGGGCCTGCTCGAGCACCATCGCCTCGTCGGGCAGCTCCTCGACGTCTCTGTTCGATCCGCTCATCGGTCTGGACCGGTCACCTGCTCGGCCGATAGGTCACCCTCCTCGGGACCCCGCCTGGTATTCGCCACCAGGCTCTCCACCGTCGCCGAGGGGACATCGCCGATCGCGGTAATCCGCATTTCGCCGACCGTTCGGGTCGCCATGCGCATCCCCAGCCGCGTACGACCCGATTGCCGGCTGGCCTGTGCCTCGCCCTTCTCCACGAATACCGACGCCGTCGCCAGCCCGTCGGTGACCACCAGGTGCTCGAAATAATGCCCGGTCACCGGATTGTGCCGCCAGCTGCGGGAGCGGACGTGATAGCCCGGCGGCAATGGCTCCACGGTCCAGTTTTCCTGTTCGATGGGTGCGCTCTCGGCAGGCTCTCCCCCCAGCTCCACCGTTTCGAAGTTCTCGTCCACGCCGGCGACCAGGTCATCCTCGAACGAGAGGGATACCGTGTCGAGCGCCTCGATCTCGGTGAATTGATTGTGCTCGATCGGCCGGCCGCGCTCGTCGTAGATACTCATGCGCAGCAAAAGCGGCACCGCCTGCCCGATGCAGACCTTGTAGCCGTAGCGATAGTCATCGGCCGGCACCACGGCCATCAGGTCACAGGACTGACCGGCGACCCGGCTCTCGCCCAGGGAGACGACCCGGTAGTGGTCACCGGCAGAGATGATATTCGAGAAGCGCTCACCGGCCAGACGGCTGGAGATCTTGGGGTGGTCCCCGAGCATGACACGGTTCCGCTCGGGCCAGATGCAGGCGCAGCGGTCACCGAGTCGACGGATCTCGCGGATCTCGCCGTTCTCGGCTACCAGTAGTTCGGCTCGCCCGGCGCGCTCGCCACGATGGACCACGCGCATCAGCTCGACTTCGTCGCCCCGCACGTGCACGAAACGGCCGCCGTAGTTCCGGTCGCCCATGGCCGTGACCATGGCGCGGATGCGATCTCGAAGCTGGGTGTCGTCGCCAGCCGATGCGGCGCTGGTCTTACCACCGGATGATGGCGAAGCCAGCGTCACGGCGGGCGCAGTGAACGCAAGCAGGACAAACAGGATGCCGGTACTCCGGCGGATGCGCGTCACGGTATCGATCATCGCCTTTCGAATGCCGCGGCCCGGACCTCCGGTACCACCGCTCCGAACTCGGACGGGGCCGCGCGATAATGAGTGATCACGTAGGGATCGGAATCCGGGGCGACGCTCCCGCTCGCCCAGGCGGGTAGACGGGACTCGCCACCGCTGGTGGAGGCACGCTCCACGCGAGCCACGGTGGCTTCGGGGTCCCCGACGGCCGCTGCCGGCGAGGCCGACTCGGGCAAGTCGGTGCCGCCAAGCGTGGCCATCAGCGCCCGATCGTTCTCCGTCGGCCCCGTGGCCTGTAGCGTGCTTCCGTTCCCGGACGGGTTGCCGACCGTCAGACTCAACCCGACGGCCGCCATGCCGGCGACCAGGGAGGCGGCCACCGCAGTGGGAATCAGGCGCCGCCGATTCCGGGCCGCATCGAGCGACGCGACCTTGCCGCCCGGCCGATCCTCGACCGGCAGCCGATCCAGGCGGGCATCGACCCCTGCAAGAAGGTCACGGCTCGGTTCCGGCTCGCCCCGGACTCGACTACCGATCAGCTCGTACAGCCGGGCCTTTTCCCGGACCCCGTCGTAATGATCGAGCAAAGCGTCGACCCGAGCGTCCTTGCCGGACAGCTCGTCGTCCCACCAGTCCGACACGAACTCGTCGACGTTCACCGAATCGTTGACCTGCCTTTGCTTCATCACGGGTGCCACCTTCAATCCCCACCCTTGAGTGGTTGAATCGACTGCTCAATTGCCTCACGGGCGCGAAAGATCCTGGAGCGCACCGTCCCGATCGGGCAGTCCATCACCGCCGCGATCTCATCGTAGCTCAAGCCTTCCATCTCCCGGAGCGTCAGCGCGGTACGCAGATCCTCGGGGAGATCGGCAATCGCCCGATCGATGGCCGACTTCAGTTCCTCTGTCGCCGCCAGCGCATCGGGGGAGCCCGTGTCCCTGAGGGCCTCGGGCTCGATCATCGGTTCATCTGACTCGTCGGATCCACCGGAGTTCAACGAGACCATATACCCGCCACGGGCATCGGATGCCAGCTGATTCTTGGCCGTGTTCACGGCGATGCGGTAGATCCAGGTGTAGAACGCACTGTCACCCCGGAAACGCCCCAAGGCACGATACGCCTTGATGAAGGTTTCCTGGGCCAGATCGAAGACCTGTTCGGGATCCCGGACGTAGCGGGCGATCAGCCGCTGGACGCGATGCTGGTATTTCAGGACCAGGAGATCGAAGGCACGCCGGTCGCCCTTCTGGGCTCGGGCCACCAGGGCCTTGTCTGTCTCCTCGACACTCATATCCTTTCCTGAATCCTGCCTCTGCCAGCTCCGTGGGGAAAATCAGCCACCGGCGGATGCGGGCCAGACCCGGAATCCGCGCTGATGCACGTATACTCGTGGGGTGAGCGATGCGTCGTGGCCTGACGGCCCCATCGGCATCACTCCCACTGAACGCGTCAAGAATACCATCCGTGCGGTTACGCCGACACCGCCGCCGACTACCCGGACGAACGAGGAAGCTGCCTGCGCATGACACCGACCACCGACACCGCGCCCCCGTACCTGACCGACGTCCTGATCATTGGTTCCGGAGCCGCCGGCCTTTCCCTGGCCCTGCGACTGCCCGAGGACCTCGACGTGCTCGTGGTCACCAAGGGCGAACTGGTGGGCGGAAGCACACCCTGGGCCCAGGGCGGGATCGCCGCCGCCCTGGGTGGAACGGAAGACATCGCGCAGCATGTCGAGGACACCATCCGGGCCGGCGCGGACCTGCCGAACCGGGAGGTGGTCGAGCGCATCGTCGAGGCCGGACCGGCACAGATCGAATGGCTCGACTCCCTGCACATGCCGTTCACGCACGAGAGCGAAGATTCGGAACGACTGCACCTGACCCGGGAAGGCGGCCACAGTCGCCGCCGGGTCGCGCATGCCGCCGACCATACCGGGCGATCGCTCACCGAGACCCTGGTCAATGCCGTCAAGGCACGCCGCAACGTGCGTGTACTCGAGCACCACAATGCCATCGACCTGATAACCGCCCGGCGTCTGGGCGAAACGCGCGATGCCTGCCTGGGTGCCTACGTGCTCGACCTGGAGGCCGACCGCGTGGTGACCATCCGCAGCCGCTTTACCACCCTGGCTACCGGCGGGGCGGCCAAGGCCTACCTGTTCACCACCAACCCGGACAGTGCCACCGGCGACGGCATCGCCATGGGCTGGCGCGCCGGCTGCCGCGTGGCGAACATGGAGTTCATCCAGTTCCACCCGACCTGCCTGTACGAACCGCGTGCCAAGTCGTTCCTGATCAGCGAGGCGGTCCGCGGCGAAGGCGGCGTGCTATTGCGCCCAGACGGGACGCGTTTCATGCCCGACCATCACCCGGACGCGGAACTCGCGCCCCGCGACATCGTCGCTCGGGCGATCGACGCGGAGATCAAGCGCCTGGGGATCGACTGCGTCTACCTGGACATCAGCTTCAAGGGCCGGGAGTTCATCGAGAAGCGCTTCCCCATGATCCACGAGCGCTGCCTGGAGTTCGGCTACGACATGACCCGTGAGCCCCTGCCCGTCGTCCCGGCCGCCCACTACACCTGCGGCGGGGTGATGACCGACCTCGACGGCCAGACGGACATCCCCCACCTCTTCGCCATCGGCGAGACTGCCCACACGGGTCTCCATGGCGCCAATCGTCTCGCCAGCAACTCGCTGCTCGAGTGCCTGGTCTTCGGCGAAGCCGCCGCGAAACGCATTGCCGAGCAGCGAGACGAACCCGCGGAGGACTGGCTGGAAATCCCGCCCTGGGACGAAAGCCAGGTCACCGACCCCGACGAGGCAGTGGTGGTCACCCACAACTGGGACGAACTGCGGCGCTCGATGTGGAGCTACGTGGGCATCGTGCGTACCACCAAGCGCCTCTCCCGCGCCCGCGCTCGCATCAACCTGCTGCGACGCGAGATTCACGACTACTACGCGCATTTCCGCGTCAGCCACAACCTGATCGAACTGCGCAACCTCGTCGAGGTCGCCGACCTGATCGTCCGCTCCGCGCTCAACCGGCACGAGAGCCGCGGACTGCACTACTCGCGCGACTTCCCGGAGACCAACCCGCGGGCCGATCACTTCGACACCGTGTTGATCCCGCCACCACCGCGTCCCTACCCCGTGACCCGGCAGGACCGCAGTGCCAGTGCACCGCCTCCCGAGGACACCTGACCCCCAACGAGAAAGGCCGGGCAAATGAATTGCCCGGCCTTCTTACATCGTGGCGTGTCGCTCCGGCCTTACTGACCGTACTCGATCACCGCGCGACGGTTCTTCGACCAGGCGTCTTCACCCGTGCCCTCGACAGCCGGGCGCTCCTCGCCGTAGCTGACGGTCTCGATCTGGCCGCCTGAGACGCCATAGGACATCAGTGCATCACGAACGGCATTGGCCCGCTTCTCGCCCAGTGCGATGTTGTATTCGCGGCTGCCGCGCTCGTCGGTGTGCCCCTCGACCACGATCTCGCGACGATCGTTCTCCTTCAGGAATTCCGCGTTCGCGCGCAGCATGCCCTGGTACTCGTCCGCGATGTAGTACTGGTCGAAACCGAAGTACACCGTGCGCTCGCGCTCGGCGGGCTGCCCTTCGTAGAGCCGGGACTCGCTCATCCCTGCACCATCGGTCAGGCCGGCGCTCCGGGCGCCGTCGGCATCACCCGCTTGTGCATCTTCCCCCGCACCGGGGCCTTGGCCGGGAGTGGAACTGCAGGCGGACAGGACGACGGCCATTGCCCCGACGGATGCCAGATAGGACCAACGCATGTTTCATTCTCCTTGAAATCAGACAATCGAAAAAAGCGGAAAAACTTTACCACAGCCGGGAGCAACGCACCCTAGCCGCGACCACCCGTAGACCGAGTCCGGCGCCAAGGGTTCCCCTCCCGCACAAAACGGCAGCAGTCCCGCCACGACGCCTTGACAGGCACCCCCCTTTCCCCGAACATGCGCGGACGCCGGAGGGTTGGCAGAGCGGTTGAATGCACCGGTCTTGAAAACCGGCGAGGGTTGATAGCCCTCCCAGGGTTCGAATCCCTGACCCTCCGCCACCGATTGACGCGAAACAGGCACCTGCGGGTGTCTTTTTTGTTCTTGCCCGCCGCTGGCGCCGTCATCACCCGGATCTGCGGATGTGCCCGCCGGCCCCGCCGACAATGCTTGATCCATGGAACGGAACCAGGCCTCGCGGCAATGCCGGGACCAGTGAGGAAGGAAAGCGCACATGAAGGCACTCGAACTCATCCGTACCGGTATCGCCGAGAACACCGACATCGAGCCGGGCGGCATCGCCCCGGAAAGCCGTCTCGACGAGATCGGCATCGACTCCTTCACCCTGCTCGAGCTCATCTTCACGCTCGAGGAGCAGATGGACATCGAAATCGGCAATGACGTCGGCACCCCGGAAACCGTGCAGGACCTGATAGATATCCTCGAACCGTACCTGTCGACGAATGACTGATCGCCGTCGGGATCACCGGGTCGTCATCACCGGCCTCTCGATTCTCGATCCGTTCGGGGGGGATACCGATGCGGTCATGGCCCGTGCGCTAGCCGGCGAATCGAGCGTACGGCTCTACCGCCATGACGACGAGGCGCTGGGCCTGAACACCCCGGCAGTCCACTTCGACCCAATCGATTTCGAAGCACGCCTGGGCAAGGCCACCTGCCGGATCACGGACCCCTTCGCCCGGCTGGCGCTGCTCTCCGCCGTGGAAGCCTGGGAACAGGCCGGCCTGAACGACCGCGATGCGGTGCCGGATCCGCGTGCCGGGGTAAACTGGGGTACCGCGCTCGGGGGGATCAACACCTTCGAGAACGGCTATCGCACATTCTGGAAGGAAGGACGTCGGCGTCTCTCCCCGATGTCCGTGGTCATGGGCATGAACAACGCGGCGACGGCCCAGATCGGCATGCAGTTCGGACTGGGCGGGCAGGCGCTCACCTACAGCGTCGCCTGTTCATCCGCCGCCGTCGCGATCGGGGATGCGTACCAACGCATCCGCGACGGGGAGATGGACCGGATGGTCGCCGGAGGCTCGGACATGCCGCTGGCGCTGGGTGTGCTCCGCGCATGGAATGCCATGCACATGCTTGCCCCCGGGGACGAGGCGAATGCCCATCGCGCCTGTCGCCCCTTCCATCCCGACCGGGAGGGACTGGTGCTGGCCGAGGGAGCGGCCTGCCTGGTGCTCGAATCGCTCGAGGTCGCCGAGCGCCGTGGCGCCCCGATCCTCGCCGAGCTCGCGGGATACGGCGCATCCAACGACGCCAGCCACGTCGTGCGCCCGGAGCGTCACGGACAGGTCCGGGCCATCGAGGCCGCCCTTTCCGATGCGGGCCTTTCCCCCGAATCCGTGGGATACGTCAACGCTCACGGCACGGCCACCACCGAAGGCGACGCCACGGAGATACAGGCCTTACGCACGGTGTTCGGCGAAAAGCTCGCCGGCAGGCTGCCGGTGAGCGCCACCAAAGCGGTGCACGGCCATGCCATGGGCGCGACCGGTGCGATCGAGGCGGCCATCACCGTGCTGGCACTCCAACGCGGCGAGTTGCCACCTACCGCTCACCTCGAGCGACTCGACCCGGCCTGCGAAGGTGTCGATCATGTGCGCGGCGAGGCACGACCGGCTCCCGGCATCCAGGCGGCGCTATCCAACTCGTTCGCCTTCGGCGGTAGCAACGCGGTACTCGCCTTCGTGCGGGCCGACCGCTGAAACAGACGGAAACCTTCAATCGACAGGATGATCCACGCACGATGACCGAGAGCAATGACCAATCGATCGACGCCCTGATCCCGGAAGTGGCCGCCGAACTCGTCGAGGCCCTGAACCTCGAAGAGCGGCCGGACGAGATCGACCCCGACGCTCCGCTGTTCGGTGACGGACTGGGCCTGGACTCCATCGACGTGCTGGAGATCGCCCTGGTGGTCTCCCGGCGCTATGGCCTGAACCTTCGTTCCGACGACGAGCGGAACCAACAGATTTTCGCCTCGCTGCGCGATCTATGCCGCTTCATCGCCGAGAACCGCAGCAAGTAGTCGGGCACGCAGCCGGGTCGCGACTCCGTGGCTGGTTGATCGGCGCCATGGTGGGCCTGAATGTCGTCCTTGCTCACCTCCTCGGTGCCCGAGAGGAGATCTCCCGAACCGAAGCGCTGCTGGCCCTCATCCCGCTGGCCGTCATCGTCCTGCTGATCACGCTTCCACGCCTCGGTGCCATCGGCCGGGGCATTGCCCTGCTCGCCGGAGGGACGGTAACGCTCGGCCTCGCCGCGCTCCTGCAAGAGCGGGTCGCCGTGCTCTACCTCCTGGAGCACCTGGCAGTCCATATCGCGCTGGCAGGGTTCTTCCTCGCGAGCCTGGGACCGGGCCGCACCCCCGCCTGCACGCGGTTCGCCGCCCAGGTACACGAGACGCTCTCGCCGACCCTGCGAGGCTACACCCGCTTGATCACCTGGATCTGGGGCATCTTCTTTCTCGCCAACGGCGCGTTTTCCGTGGGGCTGATGCTGTCATTGGGGTCGGAGGCATGGGTGACCTATGCGGTCTATGCCACCTTCCCGCTGGTCGTCGCCATGTTCGCCTTCGAATACCTGCTACGCCTGTTCGTGCTTCCGCGGGAGGACCTCTCCAGCCCCGTGAGCGCGATCATCGCCTACCGGCGCCACATGCGTGATCTTGCCAGCCGCCGGGATGGGTCATGACCCGGCCCGCGGAGCATTCCATCCCGCTGTTCCCCGAGGGAAGTCCCGAGCGGGCATTGCTGCTCGACGGTGAAACGACCTGGCGCGTGGCCGACGTCCTGGCTACCGCCCGGGACCTGCAGGCATCGCTTTCAGCCCTGCCCGGCCCGGTCCGTTACCTGGTCAACCTCACCCGCCGGCGGGATCGCTTCCTCGTCGGCCTGCTGGCGGGCATCCTGGGCGACCGGGTCACCCTCATGCCTGCCAACCGTACGCGCGGGACCGTCGAGGATCTCCTGGACGAGCACCCCGATGCCGTGATCCTGCACGAAGCCGACGACCCTCCCGACGCGACCCTCGCCGCCCGTGCTTCCCATGTCGAGGTGCCCGAACTGCACCGTGCGACCAGCGAGCCGAGGGGCTCGATCCCGGCCATTCCGGCCGACCGCCACGTCGCCCGGGTCTACACCTCGGGCACGACCGGCCGGCCACGGGGGCATGACAAGCACTGGGGGCGCCTGGTGGCCAACGTCCACGCCGCCAGCGAAGCGCTGGCCGCCGACTCCGGTACCGCCGGTCGATCCGGCCCGATGCATCTGCTCGGCACGGTACCCTCGCAACACATGTATGGCTTCGAATCCCTGATCCTGGCGACGGTCTGCGGGAGCGCGGCGCTCTCCACCGAACAACCCTTCTTTCCGCAGGACATCAGCCGGGCCCTGGCGCGCGTCCCGTCCCCGCGAACGCTGGTGACCACGCCCTACCATCTTCATCACCTGCTGGCCTCGGGGTGTCACCTGCCAACCTGCGAGCGAATCCTTTGTGCCACCGCCCCGCTGGATCCCGAACTCGCCCGCCGGGCCGAAGCGGCCACGGGGGGGATACTCCAGGAGATCTACGGCTCCACCGAAACCGGCCAGATCGCCGTCCGTCGACCGACCCGCGACGACGGTTGGCGCCTGATGAAAGGGGTCCGCCTGACCGACGACGGGCAGGGCGAGGTAATCGCCTCCGGCGGTCACGTCGAACGCCCCGTCCCCATCGCCGACTGCATCGAGCGTCGGGATAACGGCCGCTTCCGGCTGGTCGGCCGACGCGCCAACCAGGTCAACATTGCCGGCAAACGCAGTTCGCTGGAGTTTCTCAACACCACCCTCCGGGCAATCGACGGGGTGACCGACGGGGTCTTTTTCCGTCCGCGTCCGGGCAGACCGGCGGGAGACGGGCAACCGGAACGGCTAGCCGCGGTGGTCTGTGCGCCGGAACTCTCCCCCGAGGCGATCCGGCGTGCGCTGCGCTCCCGGCTCGACCCGGCATTCCTGCCGCGACCACTGCTTTTCGTCGAGCAGATGCCGGTCAACGCCACCGGCAAGGTCACTCGCGAGGCACTCGATAACCTCCTCGCGGACAGGCAGGCCGAGCAGCGCAATGGGTGACCCGATGAACGAAACACGCCGGTTGCTCGCCGAATGGACACCGAACCCGGACGAGCCGGTCTTCGCCGGGCACTTCCCCGGTGACCCCCTGCTCCCGGGCGGGATGCTCCTCGACCGGGTCGTGGCGACCCTCGCGAGCGAGCTGGGTTGTGCCACGAAGGACCTGGCCGTCCGCCAGGCAAGATTCCTTGCGCCCGCACGGCCGGGCGTGCCCTTGTCGCTCGAGCAGGGCGCGGCCCGCGGGGGGCGCTGGCACCTGCGGCTTGTCGCCAGGCCCGCTGACGACAACCAGCACGCCGTGCTCGATCTGCTGGTCGAGCCGGCCGCCGGACCGGCCGGGACGGAGACATCGTGAGCAGGACGTCGACGCGGGAGACGGAGCACTGGCGCGCCCGACGGGAGCGCGGTCACACCGCCCTGATGCGACTGATGGTATTCCTGTCCCTGCGCGTTGGCAGACGCGCCAGCCGCCTGCTGCTTGCTCCCATCAGCCTGTATTTCCTGCTGTTCGTGCCGCCGGCACGCCGGGCCAGTCGCGCGTTCCTGCAACGGGTACACGGCCACCCGCCGCGGTGGCCCGATATCTACCGGCATTTTCATCACTTCGCCAGCACCGTTCACGACCGGGTATTCTTCCTCAACGGCCGCTTTGACGCCTTCGAGATCGAGGTCGAAGGGCGTGAGTGCTTCAACCCGCCCGAGCCGGCCATCCTGGTCGGGGCCCATTTCGGAAGCTTCGACGCCCTGCGGGCCGCCGCCTGGTCCGAGCGCGAACAACCCATCACGATGATGATGTACCCGGAAAACGCCCGGAAGATCCAGCGGGTACTGGCGGCAATCAATCCCGAGCGGGCCCAGGACATCATTCCGCTCGGTCGGATCGACTCCATGATCGAGGCCGGTGCACGCCTGGACCAGGGCCACCTGGTCGGCATGCTTGCCGACCGCAGCCTGGAGGGTGACGTCATGGGCGAGCGGCTTTTCCTCGGCGAGACCGCCCCCTTCGCCGAGGGTCCCTTCCGCATGGCGGCGATCCTGCGACAACGCGTGCTTTTCATGGCCGGCATCTACCTGGGGGGCAATCGTTACCGGGTCCACTTCGAACCGCTCGCGGATTTCCACGACGTGCCCCGCTCCACTCGCGGCAGAGCCATCGAGACGGCCATGGATCGTTACGTGGAAAGACTGGAGGCCCTGGTGCGAGAGCACCCGGAAAACTGGTTCAATTTCTACGATTTCTGGGCGGGGAACGATTCGACCCACATCGGGGCGGACAACCCGGAGAGAGGCACATGAGACCTGCGATCCCGTTCATGCTGCGAGCCGGACTCCTACTGGCGATCCTGGCACCGCTGCCGGTGCTCGCGCTGGAGATCGACACGCTTGCCACGGCACTCGCCGACCGGGGGGCGGGCAGCACCACGTACCGGCAGGTGCGCTATCTGGGCGTCCTCGACGAGCCCCTCGAATCCAGCGGGCGACTGAGCTTTCGGCCACCCGATCGACTGGTTCAGGAGCAGCTCGCCCCGGAACGTCGGACACTGACGCTCGACGGCGACCGCCTGAGCCTCGAGGAGGACGGCCGCCGACGCGAGTTCGATCTGGACGATTCGCCACAGGCCGCGGCGCTGGCGACCAGTCTGCGCGGCATCCTCAATGGGCAGGTGGATGTCCTGCGCGAGGACTACGAACTCGTGCTCGGCGAGCGCGCCGGCGCCGGCTGGCAGCTGAACCTGCTCCCCCGGGACCAGGCTCTGGCCGAACGCATCCGGCGCATCGAGGTCACCGGTACGCTGGAAGACGGCCTGGCGCGTGTCGACCGGCTCATCCTGGAATTCGCCAACGGCGATCGCAACGTGATGCACATGGAGCCACCCTCGGGAGCGAACGCACCGTGAAGCGCGGCCTCGGAACGATGCTGCCACTGGGCCTCTGGCTCGCGGCGGTGCTGGTCGCCATCGTCTCGATCACGCAGACGCGCTTTACCGCGGACATGTCCGCCTTCCTCCCGGCCTCGCCCAGCGAGGAACAACAACTGCTGGTGGACCAGCTCCAGGGAGGCGGCATCTCGCGCACCTTCCTGCTCGGCATCGAGGGCGGCAGCACCGAGCAGCGGGCCGCGGCCAGTCTCGCGCTTCGAGAGAGGCTCGAAGCCGACGCCGCATTCACCGCCGTGCAGAACGGAGACCGCGAGGCAAGGAACCGGGCCAGACAATACCTCTTCGAGCACCGCTATCTCCTCAGCCCGGCGGTCGAGCCCTCCCGCTTTGGCGCCGAGGGGCTTGCCTCCGCCATCGGCGAAACCATCCGGGACCTGAACTCTCCGATGGGTGATCTTACCCGGGAACTGTTCCCGCGAGACCCCACCGGCGAGCTGCTGACGCTGCTGGATGCCGGATCTCCATCGGAGGGGCCGGCACGCTGCTGCGGAGTGTGGATGTCACCCGACCAGGCGCGCGCCCTGCTGGTCGTGCAGGCTCGTGCCAGTGGCTCGGACACCGACGCCCTGGCCGAGGCACGCCAACGGATCAACGCCGGATTCGACTCGGTCCGGGCGGCGATCGACCCGGATCTCCGACTCCTGCTCGCCGGGTCGCCGACCTTTGCCATCGAGGCCCGGGATACCATCAAGGCCGAGGTCCGCTGGTTTTCCACGCTCAGCGCGATCCTGGTGGCGGCGGTGCTGCTCCTCGCCTACCGATCGGTCCCGGTGCTGTTCGCGGGACTGCTGCCCGTGGCCACGGGTGTGCTCGTCGGCATCGCCGTGGTCGGGCTGGGCTTCGACCAGGTGCACGGGATCACCATCGGCTTCGGCACGGCCCTGATGGGCGAGGCGATCGACTACAGCATCTACTACTTCGTGCAGACGCGGCAGGCGAACGACGACGCCGACGGCCATCGTCACTGGCTGCGGGACTACTGGCCGACCGTCCGGCTGGGCCTGATGACCTCGCTGATCGGCTTTGCCGCCCTTCTTCTCTCCGGCTTTCCGGGCCTGATGCAGATCGGCCTGTACGCCATGACCGGCCTGCTCACCGCGGCACTGGTGACGCTCTACGTGCTTCCCGTTCTCGGCCGTCGACTGCCCAGGGCGGACATCGCCGGGCTCGGGCGGGCGCTGGCGCCGGCGGTGGACAAGCTGCGACGCCTGCGCCCGGCTGCGCTGATACTGGGCGGCATGGCCGTGCTCGTGCTTGCCTTCGAGCAGGATGGCCTGTGGCGCGACACGCTCTCCGGACTCGCCCCCATCGATCCCGAACTCGAAGCCGCCGATACCCAATTGCGCTCGGATCTCGGCTCGCCCAGCCCCCGCTACCTGGTGGTGATCCGGGGCGACAGCCGCGAGAACGCACTCCGCGGGGCGGAACGGGCCACGACCATCCTCGACCGCCTGGTCGAGGATGGCACCCTGGACGGCTACCGCTCTCCCACCGACTTCCTGCCCTCGGTCGCCACCCAGACCGCCCGTCAGGATGCACTGCCCCGGGCCGACCAGCTCGATCGCCGACTGGAAAAGGCACTGACCGACCTGCCCGTCTCGCCCGGCCGGCTACAGGGCTTCGTGGCCGACGTGTCGCAACAAAAGGAGGCCCCACCCATCCGGCTGTCGGACCTCGAGGACACCCCCCTGTGGCTCGCGGCCGCCGGCCAGCTACCGGACCATGCAGGCGACGGTACGTCGGTCGCGATGGTCACGCTGCGCCCCGCCGGGAGCGCCGAGGCACCCAATATCGCCCACCTGCGATCGGCGCTCGCACCGCTGGATTCCGCCGTCGTGATCGACATGCTGGGTGAATCGAACCGTCTGTACGCCCGCTACCTGCATACCACCCTGACGATCTCGCTGGCCGGTGCCGCAGCGATCGTGTTGTTGCTCCTGGTCGTGCAGCGCAACCCGGGGCGAACCTTGCGCACGTTGCTCCCGATCACGCTTGCTGTCGTGCTGGTCATCGCCGGACATGCACTGGTCGGCAGCCAGCTGACGCTGCTTCACCTGGTCGGGCTGTTGCTCGTGGTCGCGATCGGTTCGAACTACGCCCTGTTCTTCCAGCCGGGTCGAGACGGACCGGAACCGCGCACCCTCGCGTCACTGAGCCTGGCGACCGGTACGACCGTGTGCGCCTTCGGCGTGCTCGCATTCTCCTCGGTCCCCGTCCTGCAGGCGATCGGTGCCACTGTCGCGCCCGGTGCACTGGCCGCCTGGTTGCTGGCCGCCATCTTCGCCGACCGGACGAAACCCCGAAACACTCAGGAAACCACCCCATGCTGAAGGCAGCAGAGACACTCGACGCGGCGGGCATCTGCGGGCGGCTGCCGCATGCCGGCCAGGTATGCCAGCTCGAACGCGTGCTTTCCTGCGATACGCATTCGATCGCCTGCGAGACCCGTGCACATCAACGGCAGGACAACCCCCTCCGGCATAACGGGCGCCTTGGCCCGCTCGTCGGGGTGGAAATGGCCGGACAGGCCATGGCGTTGCACCTGTCGTTGCAGGCGGGTGCCGAGGGGGCCGGCAAGGGGATGATCACGCGCGCGACCGGACTGCGCTGGCAAGAGGAACGGCTGGACGACTTGCCGACCGCCCTGCTCGTTCGCGTGGAATGCGAGGCGGGAGTCGGCGAGATGGCACGGTACCGATTCGCGATCGAACACGCCGGAACGACGGTAGTGGAAGGAAGCCTCTCGGTCCTGATCGACGCGAACTGACTTCAGAGCCGCGTGGGATCGAAGTCCACCAGGGGGTGCCCCGCGTCCTGCACCGCGGCGATCCAGTCATCCAGGCACTCGGCCGTCAGTTCGCGGATATCGTGAAAGATCAGCACCACCGCCCGGTCGACGTCGCCGTGATCCCGGGCATGCCGGGCCAGTCGCTCCAACAATGTTTGACGCACCTCGTCGCGGCCAGCCCTGGGGTCGGCATCACCGGAGGTCATCCCGGGCACGTCCCGGTAGCCCGCCTCGGCCGTGGCCTCCTGCCAAGCTCCCGTCCGCACCAGATAAGGCGCCCGGGCGATGCGTGCACCATGTTCCCGCCAGGCAGGAGCGGCGACATCCGCCGCCCGCTCCCAGTCCGCCAGCTGCCCGGCGACGTCCGCGCGACGACCGAACCAAGGCCAGCGCGGCCAGAAGTGGGTGGCGCCATGGTTGCCCAGCCAGTGGCGTTCCGCGACGATCCGCCGCACGAGTTCCGGGTGGCGCTCCATGCTTCCCTTTTCCGTCCAGATTTCATAGGGCGCGAACAGACGCCGACGGGCAAGCCAGCCTTCCGGATTGGTGGCCAGCGTGAAGAACGCGGCTCGAAGTGGGGTCCCGCGTCGACTCCCGAGGCCCGCCAGCACGTCCAGCACGCGATCCGTCGTGCCCGGGCGCGGACCGTCGTCAAAGCTGAGCATCACCGGGCAACGTGCCGGGATGGCGTCGGATGGGCCCATCACTCAGGACACCTCAGGTCATGCCACCATCGACGGCAATCACCTGACCGGTCACGTAGCTGGCGCGCTCACCGGCGAGAAAGGCCACCACCTCGGCCACCTCCTCCGGTCGGCCCGCTCGCCGCATGGGGACATGCTCGGTCACCGCGCCGGCCGCGGCGGATTCCTCGCTCATGGGCGTCTCGATCAGGCCCGGTGCGACCGCGTTGACCAGCACGCCGCGCGAGGCGACCTCGCGGGAAAGCGCGCGGGTCGCGCCGATCACGCCCGCCTTGGCCGCGGCGTAATTGCTCTGCCCTCGATTGCCTACCAGTCCGCTAACGGAGGCGATGTTGATCACCCGCCCCCAGCGGGTGCGGATCATCGGCAGCAGCACCGGCTGGGTAACGTGATGAAAACCGTTGAGGGATACGTCCACCACGGCACGCCAGCGTGCCGCCGACATGCCCGCCAGCGGCCCGTCATCGTGCATGCCGGCGTTGTTGACCAGCACCTGCACCGGTCGCTCGGCAAGTATCGGCGCGAGCGCCCGTTCCACCGCCTCGGGATCGGTCACGTCGAAGACCACCGGCTCGGCCCGGCATCCCGTCGCCTGCAACGCCCCGGCGAGTGCCTCGACGCGATCGGCACGGCGATTGGCATGCAAAAGCAGATCGAATCCGTCGGCCGCCAGGCGCCGGGCGATCGCCGTGCCGATCGATCCGCTCGCCCCGGTGACCAGGGCCAGTCGCGGCCGTTTCTCGCTCGCTTCAGTCATCGCTCACCCCCGTTTGTTTCCGCTGGTAGTTCACGACCAGGCGGCTCGACTCGTCCAGGGCCAGCGGGAACACCCGCGATTCGCCCTTCGCCATGGCCTCGAGCAACGGCAGGATACGGCCGGCCGGAACCTCGCGGCGCAACCGCTCCCAGTCCGGGCTGGCCAGACCCGCATCCCCGGAGTCCGTCGGAGCGGGCCTCAGCTCTAGACAGGCCTCATCGCCGGCGCCAGCCGGACGGAGCACCATGGCGATGGCCATCGGTTCGGCAATCGGCTCGGCCTGGTTCAACGGTTCGGGAAACGGCAGGTCGTAGATCACGAGCAGGACGGAACGGTTCTCCACGGTCGCCTGCATCCCCGCCTCGAGCAACCCGACCGCCGCGGTTTCGCCGTGTGCGGCGATGGCGGTGGCCGGCTCGCGCGAACCGACCGCGATAGACCAGTAGCCGGAAGCCGCGTTGTGAACCGAATTGTGGAACCGGATCGGCGAGATCGTTCGTTCCGGTTCGGCCAGCGACGCGCAGCTGTGGGTGAGCACCTCGGTATCCCCCGAAGACGAGGCGAATACCATCGGCAGGCACGACGGATCGACACCGGCGGACTCCACCGCCTCCCAGCAGGCAGTCATCGACAGGCGCACGCTCTTGCCCGCCCGGCGCCGTTCGGTCCGAGGCAGACGATCGGCCTTCAGTGCGCGCCCCAGCTCGGCAAGCGGCATGTGCCCCGGGGAGCGCCCGTCCCTGAGAGACCCGGCGGCCTCTTCCCAGCTCGACATCTCGGCACCGACGAACCCGATCCCGTCGATCGACAACCTCATGCGCTTTCCTCCGGCCGACCGAGCACCAGGCTGCAGTTGTTTCCGCCGAAGCCGAAGGAATTGGCCATGACTCGCTTCGGTGCGTGATCACGATTATCCAGCAGGTAGTCGGCCGTGAACTCCGGGTCCACCCGCTCGGTGTTGAGCGTGCCGGGCAAGAACCCGTGCTCGATGGCCAGCGCGCCGGTCGCCAGCCCGACTATCCCGGCCGCGCCCAGCGTGTGGCCGGTCCAGCCCTTGGTCGAGGAACAGGCCTGCCGCGCACCGAAGACCGCCCCGAGGGCACGGTCCTCGGCGGCATCGTTGACCCGGCTGGCCGTGCCGTGCAGGTTGACGTAGTCCACCGCTCCCGGCGACAGGCCGGCGGCATCGACCGCCCGGCGCATAGCGATCTCAGCACCCCGTCCCTCGGGGTGCGGGGTGGACATGTGATGGGCATCGACGCTCTCACCCACCCCGAGCACGCACAGGTCCGAATCGCCTCTGTCGGCTTCAACCAGGGCAAAACCGGCCGCCTCGCCGATGGAGATGCCGTCCCGGTCCGGGGCCCCGGGACGGCAAGGACCTGCTGCGGTCAGCTCCAGCGAGGCAAAGCCGTACAGGGTGGTCAGACAGAGGCTGTCGATGCCGCCCACGACCACCGCATCGCAAAGTCCCGTGGCGATCAGTCGCTGTGCACTGGCGAACACCTTGCCGCTCGACGAGCAGGCCGTGGAGATGGCGAACATCGGCCCGGCCAGACCCAGGCGCTCCCGCACGTACCGCGGTGCCGCGGACAGCTCGTGCGTGGTGGCGTAATGCAGCGGGCTGGGCAGCGCGCCGGTCACCGGGTCACGTTCCCGGAAGGCCAGTTCCGTGTGCAGGATGCCCGAGGTGCTGGTGCCGAGCACCACGCCCACCCGGTGGGCACCGTGACGGCGCACTGCCCCCGCGACCGACTCGACGAAACCGTCCTGCGCCAGGCCCAGCTCCGCGAGCCGGTTGTTGCGGCAGTCGTAGTCCGCCAGCCCATCGGGAAGACGGACCGATTCGAGATCCGGCACCCGACCGATCCAGGTGTCCAGGTCGACGTCGAGAAAGTCGCACGGAGCCAGCGCACCGCGACGCTGTCGGAGCGCGGCCAGCAAGGCCTGCCGCCCGGCCCCGGCCGCGGTCGTCACCGTCCAGGCCCGCAGGCCGAGTCGCGGCAGAGCCGACGTCGTGGAGTCATTGTTCATCATCGGCCCCCCGCAGGGCGCCGGCCATGCCGGCCTCGTGGGAAGGAACGGCCTGCGGGCGCAAGGCGACCCACCCGGACGTGATCCAGGCAAACACCCCCGCAAGCACCACGCCGCCGACGACGTCCAGAAAGACGTGCTGGGCGATAGCCAAGGTGGAATAGACGATGCCCAGCGCCCACAGCAGCGAGACGCCCCGCCAGATCGCCGGCATGCCGATCGCGCGAATCAGCCGATCCATCCAGAAGGCGCTGAAAAGCGCGGTGGCGACATGCAGGGAGGGAAACGCGTTGCCACTGCTGTCGACACTCGCCAGCCAAGCGAATTCGGATTGGCCGGCCCACAGTCCCGGCTGGCGTTCGATGCTGGTCGGAAAGGCGAGGAAAACCGCGAGGCCGGCGACGCACAACCCGCCGATGGCCAGCCCGTAGCGCACCAGCACGCTCCGATCGGGCATCAGCGCCGGCACCAGTGACACGTACAGCCACAGCGAGGCGTACAGGTAGAAGAACACCGGCTGGAAGGCGACCTGCCGGTCGATCCAGGTCTCGGGCATCACCCACGGCTCGCTCAGGGGAGAGTCGAGCAAATGGAAGTAGGCAATGAAGAACAGGGTCATCATCACGGTGGTGCCCACGCCCTTGAGGACCCAGCAGCAGGCCAGCCGCCGGACAACCTCCCGGGCCCAGGACGATCCGGCACTCGTTCTTTCGCTGCTGATCCTGTCGACCGAGGCCACCCTAGTCTCCCTGCCGTCCACGTTGTTTCGAAGCGCGCGACTATCGCACGGCCGGAGCTCGACGTTCAAGCGCGGCCGTACGGGGGCGGGCCGGGAGAAGGGGGCGGCGATTCGCCCACCCATTCATGTTGACGCGACCCGCCCCGGCCCCGATCATATACCCGCCTCGCCGGCAGCCGAACAGGATGGCCGACGACCGGAATCCCCGATACCCCAGTCACTGCCACGATGGCCTCTCGCATGCACGACCAGGACGTTACGCTTTCCTCCCCCGCCAGCGCGGCCCAGGCTCGGACCGACCACGCCGGCGGCTATTGCGACGTGTTCGTCGTCGGGGGCGGGCCGGGCGGCTCGACGCTCTCCACCTTGCTGGCACGCAAGGGCCGTGACGTGGTGATGGTCGAGAAGGAACACCACCCCCGTTTCCATATCGGCGAATCGCTACTGCCGGCGAATCTGGAGCTGTTCGAGACCCTGGGCGTGGCCGACGAGATCGCCGAGATCGGCATCGACAAGTGGGGGGCCGAGTTCGTCTCGCCGGAGCACGATCACATCCAGCCCTACAACTTCGGCGAGGCCTGGGACAAGTCGATGCCCAAGGCCTACGAAGTGGAGCGCGCCGAGTTCGATCGCATCCTGTTCCGCAATGCCGAGCGCAACGGGGTGCGCACCTTCGAGGGCTGCAAGGTCGTGGATATCGACTTCCACGACCGGGCGCGCACCGACGATGAAGGGCGTGACTATCACGCCACCGTCATCACCGAGGACGCCAACGGCACGCGATCCGAATGGCACACCGCCTTCGTCGCCGATGCCACGGGCCGGGACACCTTCCTTGCCAGTCGCCATGGCTGGAAGAAGCGCAGTCGCAAGCACAACAGCGCCGCGGTCTTCGGTCACTTTCGTAATGCCAAGCGCAACCCGGGCAAGACCGAGGGCAACATCACGCTGTTCTGGTTCGACCACGGCTGGTTCTGGTTCATCCCGCTGAAGAACGGCGTGACCAGCGTGGGCATGGTCACCTGGCCGTATCACATGAAATCCCGGCAGGGGCGTTCGCTCGAGCAGTTCCTGTTCGACAACATCGAGACCGTGCCGGAACTCAAGCGTCGACTGTCGGAGGCCTCGCTCGTACGCGACGTGCAGGCAACCGGCAACTTCTCCTACTCCGCCGACCGCACCCACGGGGACCGCTTCATCCTGGTGGGTGACGCCTTCATGTTCATCGATCCCGTGTTCTCCAGCGGTGTAATGCTCGCCATGCAAAGCGGCGTGTTCGGGGCCGATGCCATCGACGCGGTCCTGCGCGAACCGGCGAAGGCGAAACAGGCGCTCCGGGCCTACGACCGCCAGGTCCGCCGGGGTCCGAAGGAGTTTTCCTGGTTCATCTACCGGATCACCAAACCGGTGATGCGCGACCTGTTCATGGGGCCGCGGAACATTTTCCGCGTCAAGGAGGCCCTGATCTCCCTGCTGGCCGCCGACATTCACCGCGGCACACCGATCTGGCCCTCGATCCGCATCCTCAAGGGGATCTACTACCTCTCCTCGCTGGGCCAGCTTCGCCGGGCGCTGGCCGACTGGCAGGCCCATCGGCGCAAGGTGCGTCCACTGTCAAACGATGCCGACATGCGGTGATGACCGACCGGACCCCGCGAGACACCCGCTCCCTGCTCGCGCCCGCCAACCTGCTGGGCGCCCTCGCCCTGCCCGGCTCGAGCGTCGATACCGACCATGGATGCGTCGGCACCCTGCCGCTGGAAGTGCTCGACGGCGGGGCAGCGGATGGCCTGGAGGCGTTCCGCGCACCGGGGCCTGTTTCCACCCGGGGGGATTCCGATCATTGCCTGAGCCGTGCCGGCGGCCTGCTGTTCGGCAGCATCCGCATCGACGAGTCGGCCGGACTGGCCACCGGGTCCGAAACCGCCTACCGGCGGCTGTTCGAGGATCTGGCCAGGGGGGACACGCCGCAACTGTGGCGTGTCTGGCATTACATCCCGGCGATCAATGCCCATGACCCGGCAACCGGTCTGGAACGTTACCGCCTGTTCAATCAGGGCCGTGCAGCCGCCTTCGACTCGGCCGGGCGTGACGCTTCGCACTCCGCGCCGGCGGCCTGTGCGCTGGGCTGCCCTGCCGATGCAACCGGACGGTTGTTCTTCCTGGCCGCCGACACGCCCGCGCGTCGCATCGAGAACCCGCGCCAGGTCAGTGCCTGGAACTACCCACGTCGCTATGGCCCCAAGAGCCCACTGTTCGCCCGGGCCGTCCTCGCCCCCGGCCGCCGCCATGACTGGCTGTTCGTGTCGGGTACCGCCTCGATTACCGGACACGAGACCCGCCACGACGGCGACGTGCTGGCCCAGACCGACGAGACGCTGACCAACCTGCAAACCGTGCTGGACCAGGCCAATGCCCAGCGTTCGGCCGAGGCACCGCCGTTTGCCTGGGACAAGACCGGCCACCTGCGTGTCTACCTGCGGCACCCCGAACACCTGGTCCGCGTGCGCCAGCGGCTGGATCACTGGCTGGGCGAGTCGGCACGACGGGTCTACCTGCAGGCCGATGTCTGCCGCGAGGATCTGCTGGTCGAGATCGAAGCCACACTGCGCCGGCCGGCTGGCGGGCACCGCTCAACCGACACCCTCTGGCCGGAGCTGTGACGTCGACGGCCCTGCGATTCGTGAGTAGCCTGCGCCAGCCAATGACCCTGATCCTCGGGCACGGGGCCCTGGCGCTGCTGCTGATCGGCTGGCTGCCCCTGGCTCTCGTCCTCCTGCCTCTGCCGCGACGGGCCCGCGGGATCGCCACCCGGCAGGTCATCCACCGGGCCATGCGCGGCTACCGGCGCTGGCTGGGACTGATCGGCGCCCTGCGCTTCGATACCGCCGCACTCGACACGCTCCGCTCCGCGCCGCCGGGGGTGATCGTCGCCAACCACCCTTCCCTGCTCGACGCCCTGGTCGTGCTCTCGCACGCGCCGAACGTCGTCTGCGTCATGCGGGCCGGTCTGCTGCGAAATCCCTTCTTCGCCCTGCCGGCCCGGCTCGCCGGCTACCTGCCCAACGACAACCCGGTCGACATGATGCTGGGTGGGCGCCACGCCATTCGTGATGGCTGCCACGTACTGCTTTTCCCGGAAGGTTCACGCACGCCGCCCGATTCCGACGAGCCGGTCGCGGCCTTTCACCCGGCACCGTTCATGCTCGCCCGGCGATCTCGCGCGCCGTTGCATGCCTTTGTCTTTCGTTACGCTCGCCCTTTCCTGGCGAAGGGCCACACCTTCTGGGGTGCACCGCGTCTGCCGGTTTCCCTGCAGGTGGCCCCTCTCGACCGGCCCGGCGATCCGTCGGTGGAAGCCGACCCCCATCGGGCCGCCCGGGCCTGGCATCACGTCTACTGCCAACAACTCGCCTCGACATGACCGATCCCCGCACCCCGCCGTTCCGCCCGCTTGTCCTGATCCCCTGCTACAACCCCGGCCCGCGGATCGAGACGACCGTGCAGAAAGCCGTCACCCACGGGGGCGTTCCGGTATGGATCGTCGATGACGGCAGTGACGAGGAAACCCGGAATCGGCTCACCCGGCTCGCCGACGCCCATGCGGATGTTCACGTGCTGCATCACCAGGAAAACCGCGGCAAGGGCGCCGCGGTCCTGACAGGACTGAAGGCGGCGCGCGACGCCGGCTTCACGCACGCGCTGACCATGGATGCCGACGGACAACACCCCGCCGAGCGCATCCCGGCCTTCCTGGGCGCCGCCGAAACCTCCCCCGGGGCATTGATCCTGGGTCGGCCGGTGTTTTCGGACGACGCACCGGCCCTGCGGGTACAGGGGCGCAAGGTCTCCAACTTCTGGGCCAACCTGGAAACGTTCTGGGCGGGCATCGGGGATTCGCTGTTCGGCTTTCGCGTCTACCCGATCGAGCCGTTGATCGACGTCATGCTGCGCACTCGTTGGATGCGCCGGTTCGACTTCGACCCCGAAGCCGCGGTACGGCTGGTCTGGTCCGGCATACCGCCGGTCAACGTCGACGCCCCCGTGCGCTACTTCGAGGCCCGCGAGCACGGCGTGTCGCACTTCCGTTACGGCCGGGACAACCGGTTGCTGATCTGGATGCATCTGCGACTGCTCGCCGGCCTGGTGCGCAGACTGCCGAGGTTGGCAACACGACGACTTCGTTCGCGAGCGAACCGCGTTTGAAACCAGCGGGTTGCGGAAACATTTTCCAATTGGCCCGAGAAGCTCTGTCCCGCTACGACGTATCGCCGCCCGGTTCACGCTCCCCCATGAGCGCGGCCAGCGCGCTCGATTCGGCATCCGACCGACCTGCCAGACCTTCGATCACTCCCTGACGGTCGGCCCGATCCTTGTTCTGCCCCAGTTTCTCGATTCCCTCGACGCGCTCGGGAAGCAGTTCGATGCCCACGATCGCCGCCTTCATGCGCTCGACCTGCCGTTCGGGCAAGTGACCCCAGTCAAAGGGTCTGTCACCGATGCGGGACTGGTGGGTATCGATCAGGTCGTGCAGGTGCCGATCCAGCCAGCCGGGCTCACCCACGCCCGCCAGCCGGACGGTGCCACGGACGTGCACGGCCTGGTGGTTCCAGGTCGGCACGCTCGTCTCCCGGGCGTCGACGTACCAGCGGGGATTCACGTAGGCATCCGGCCCGGTGAAGATCAATATGGCATTGGCCTCGGCACCATCGGCCAGGGCCTCGGCGACCGGGTTGGCGCGGGCCAGGTGGGACTCGAACCGCCAGGTGGCCGGTTCGCACGGATCGCCATGACGCAGAAAGGGCAGATGCACGGCCAGCATCTGCCCTTCTCGATCACAGAGCGTCAAGGCGGCGAACGGGTGGGTTGCCACCGTCTCCGCCAGGATCTCGGGATCATCCTGGCGGAAATGCGGCGGGATATAGGTCCCGGCCGTCATGCCGTCGTCACTTGACCCCGACCTGCGAGAGATCTCGCACCGCGCCGAGAGCGGCGGAGGTGGTCAGGGCCGCGTAGGCCTTGAGCGCCTGGCTGACGTGACGGTCGCGGTTGACCGGCTTGTAGGCCGCATCGCCCCGCTCGATCATCTTCTCGCGCCGATGGGCCATGGTGGCATCGTCGACGTCGAGATGGATGGTCCGTTCGGGGATGTCGATGACGATGGTATCGCCCTCCTCGACCAGCGCGATCTCGCCGCCGGCAGCGGCCTCGGGCGAGGCGTGTCCGATGGACAGCCCCGAGGTCCCGCCGGAGAACCGCCCGTCGGTCAGCAGCGCGCAATCCTTGCCCAGCCCCTTGGACTTGAGATAACTGGTCGGATAGAGCATTTCCTGCATGCCCGGACCGCCCTTGGGGCCCTCGTAGCGGATGATCACCACGTCGCCGGCCACTATCCGGTCTCCCAGGATGGCTTCGACGGCGTCATCCTGCGACTCGAAGATCCGCGCCCGGCCGGTGAACCGGAGGATCGACTCGTCCACGCCGGCGGTCTTGACGATGCAGCCGTCGCGAGCGATGTTGCCGAACAGCACGGCCAGGCCGCCATCCTTCGAGTAGGCATGCTCGTAGTCGCGGATGCAGCCCTTGGCGCGATCGAGGTCCAGGCTCGGCCAGCGGGTGTCCTGCGAGAAGGCCGTCTGCGTCGGGATGCCGGCCGGGCCGGCGAGAAAGCGGCTCTTCGCCTCGTCGCAAGCCGTGTCCCGGGCGATATCCCAGCGATCCAGCGCCTGGGCCATGGTCTCGTTGTGAACGGTGGGCAGGTCACGGTGCAGCAGGCCGGCACGATCAAGTTCGCCCAGGATCCCAAGCACGCCACCGGCACGGTGGACGTCCTCCATGTGGTACTGGGCGGTGCTGGGCGCGACCTTGCACAGGTGCGGGATCTTGCGGCTCATGCGGTCGATGTCGGTCATGTCGAACTCGACCTCGCCCTCGCGCGCGGCGGCCAGCAGGTGCAGCACGGTGTTGGTCGAACCACCCATGGCGATGTCCAGCGCCATGGCGTTCTCGAACGCCTCGCGAGTCGCGATCGAGCGCGGCAGCACCTCGACCGCGTCCTTCTCGTAGTAGTCACGCGCCAGGCGCACGATCTGCCGGCCGGCCTCGAGGAACAGCTCGCGGCGATCGGCGTGCGTGGCCAGCAGCGAGCCGTTGCCCGGCAGCGACAGGCCCAGGGCCTCGGTCAGGCAGTTCATGGAGTTGGCGGTGAACATGCCCGAGCAGGACCCGCAGGTCGGGCAGGCCGAGCGCTCGACCTGGGCGAGCACGTCGTCGGAGACGGAATCATCCGCCGCCTGGACCATCGCGTCGACGAGATCCAGCTTGACCACCTCGTCGGAGCCCTCGGCCAGCCGGGTCTTGCCGGCTTCCATCGGCCCGCCGGAGACGAAGATCACCGGGATGTTCAGCCGCATGGCGGCGTTGAGCATCCCCGGCGTGATCTTGTCGCAGTTGGAAATGCACACCAGCGCATCGGCGCAGTGGGCATTGACCATGTACTCGACCGAATCGGCGATCAGGTCACGGCTGGGCAGCGAGTAGAGCATGCCGCCGTGGCCCATGGCGATGCCGTCGTCCACGGCGATGGTGTTGAATTCCTTGGCGATACCGCCGGCCGCCTCGATCTCGCGCGCGACCAGCTGCCCCATGTCCTTGAGGTGGACGTGACCGGGCACGAACTGGGTAAACGAGTTGGCGATCGCAATGATCGGCTTGCCGAAATCGTCGTCCTTCACGCCCGTGGCGCGCCACAGGGCGCGCGCACCGGCCATGTTGCGTCCGTGGGTGGTGGTCTTGGAACGATAGTCGGGCATGGATGGTTCTCCGCAAACGATCTGAAGACGGGTGGACCGGGTGTCCGTTATTCGATGATGTCGACCAGCGCGCCGATCTCGACGCGATCGAACAGCTCGATCACGTCGGCATTGGTCATGCGCACGCAGCCGTGCGAGGCCGGCCGGCCGATGCGGCCTTCCTCGGGCGTGCCGTGGATGTAGATGTAGCGCCGCTTCGAGTCGACGTCGCCGCCGCGGTTTACCCCCGGCTCGAGGCCGTCGAGCCAGAGGATGCGCGTGGTGACGTCGTCTCGTTGCGCACGCTCATCCGCGCCGGTCAGGATCTCGGCGATCTCTCCGGTCGCCTGGCGACCGCGGAAGATCATTCCGGTGGGGGCATCCCCGCCGAACTTTTCCGCGACGCGATGCAGGCCGAGCGGCGTGCGCATGCTGCCTTCGCGGTTGCCGGTGCCGCGCTCGGCGGTCGAGACGGGATAGGCGGCGGCGAAGGCGCCCCTTTCGAACAGGTAGAGGCGCTGTGCGGCCACGTCCACGACGATGGCCTGAGCCACCTCGCTCGCCTCGGGGCGGGCGGCCAGGCGCTGGGCGGCCTGTTCGACGCGCGGGGGGAGCTCGGTCATCTCAGCGCCGCCCGCGCTCGCTGAGGCGGCCAGTCCGGGCATCAGCAGGAATACCAGCGCGAGCCACCACGATCGGCGGCTGTCACTGGTCATTGTAAAGCCCGACCGAGACGATATCCCGGGAACGCCGCGAGGCGCCGGAGGCGTCGTTCTCCTTGTCACGGGCGCTGTCGGCGCGGCTGGCGGCCAGGTTCTCCAGGTAATCGCCGTCGATGTCGTTGGTGACGTAGTCGCCCGTGAAACAGGAACAGTCGAAGCGTTCCAGCGTCGGGTTGCCCTGGCGCACGGCCTCCTGGAGGTCCTCGAGGTCCTGATAGATCAACTCGTCGGCGCCGATCGCCTCGCGGATGGCTTCCACGTCACGATCGTGGGCGACGAACTCGGTCGCCGCCGGCATGTCGATGCCGTAGACGTTGGGATAGCGCACCGCGGGGGCCGCCGAGGCCATGTAGACCTTCTTCGCCCCGGCCTCGCGGGCCATGCGGATGATCTCGCTGGAGGTGGTGCCGCGGACGATCGAATCGTCCACCAGCAGCACGTTCTTGCCGCGGAACTCCAGATCGATGGCGTTGAGCTTCTGGCGCACCGAGCGCTTGCGCTTGGCCTGGCCGGGCATGATGAACGTCCGCGCGATGTAGCGGTTCTTGACGAAGCCCTCGCGGTACTTGAGGTTCAGGTTCACCGCGATCTCCAGCGCCGAGGTGCGGCTGGTGTCCGGGATCGGGATGACCACGTCGATATCGTTGTCCGGCCATTCGCGCTGGATCTTCTCGGCGAGCTTCTCGCCCATGCGCATGCGTGCCCGGTAGACGGAAACATCGTCGATGATCGAGTCCGGACGCGCCAGATAGACATACTCGAAGATGCAGTTGGCGTACTCGGGATTCTTGGCGCACTGGCGCAGGGTAACCTCGCCGTCGCGGGAGATGAAGATCGCCTCGCCGGGCGCGAGATCGCGCACCAGCTCGAACTCGCCTGCCTCGATCGCCACCGACTCGGAGGCGATCATGTACTCGGTCCCCTGCTCCGTCTCGCGCTTGCCGTAACACACCGGACGAATGCCGTGCGGATCGCGGAAGGCGAACACGCCCTCGCCGGCGATCAGCCCGATCACCGCGTAGGCACCGCGGGACCGGCGATGGACGTTGCCGATGGCGGTAAACACGTCGTCCGCGGTCGGCCGCGCCCCGGCGATCGCCGCCAGCTCGTGGGCGAAGACGTTGAGCAGCACCTCGGAATCCGAGTTCGTGTTCAGGTGGCGGCGATCTTCCGCCACCACGGCCGCGCGCAGCTCGTCGGCGTTGGTCAGGTTGCCGTTGTGCCCCATGGCGATCCCGAACGGGGCGTTGACGTAGAACGGCTGGGCCTCGGCGGAGGAGTCGCAGCCGGCAGTGGGATACCGGACGTGGCCGATGCCCATGTTGCCCATCAACTGGCGCATGTGACGAGTGTGGAAGACGTCCTTTACCAGGCCGTTCTCCTTGCGGAGGAACAGCCGTTCCTCGTCACAGGTCAGGATGCCCGCCGCATCCTGACCCCGGTGCTGCAGCACGGTCAGCCCGTCGTACAGTGACTGATTGACCGGCGATTTCGCCACCATCCCAATAATGCCGCACATGCGTTAAACCACCTCGGTTGGTATCCGCGCAAACTTCAAGAATTCCCGCCGGCGGCTTTCCCAGGCCCCGAAACGGCATCGCCGGACAGGCCACTCGACCTGCCCGGCGTCGGACGGGATCCCCCGTCGCCGGAACACCCCCTGTGTTCCGGCAGAAATCGTTCACCACTGCACGTTGTCGGCGACATCGGCCGGCAGCACGGCCAGGATCCACTCCGCAACCATCTGGAATTGCGGGATCAGCGTCGATGTCCGCCACCACTCCTCCTGCGGCAGCGCGGTGAAACCGGCCAGCAGGATCAGCCCCGCGACGATCAGCACGCCCCGGAGCAGACCGAAGACCATGCCGACGGAGCGGTCCGTGCCGGACAGGCCCGTGCTCTCCACCAGCTTGGAAACCGACCAGCTGATGATCCCGCCGAGGATCAGCACGATCACGAACAGGGCCACGAACGCGATCGCGTTGCGCGCCGACGGGATGTCCACCGCCTCGGGTACCAGCGTCGCCGCCGGCTGCGAGAACGTCAGGGCGATCCAGAACGCCGCGATCCAGGTGATCAGCGAGATCGTCTCCTTGACGAAGCCGCGCACCAGCGCAATCAACGTCGAGACCAGCACGATCGCCAGCAATATCCAGTCGAGCACCGTCATCCCTGTGTCTCCCCATCCCCGGTTCGTCTTGGCCCTGGCCGGGTCACTTGCGCATCACCAGTCCGTCGCGCCCGAGGCGCTGGCGCAACCGCTCGGTCGCCTCACCGGCCAGTTCCCGGGTGGCATAGGGACCGACCCGGACCCGCCAGACCGTTCCCTGCTCGGAAAACAGCGGTTCGATGATGACCTCGAAGCCCGAGGATTCCACCGACTCCGCCAGGCCCCGGGCATTGCTCTCGTCGGAGAAGCTGCCCAGTTGCACCACAAACTGCCCCTCGGTCGAGGTCTCCGGCAGGCTCTCTCCCGAAGCCGGTTCGGCTTCGGCCTCAGTGTCCTGCGGCTCATCGGCCGCCATCTCGGCGGTAGACGATTCCCCGCCCGCTTCGTCCGCCACCGACGGCGCGGGCTGGCCCGAAGGCTTGGTCTCCTCGTCCGCCGCCGGCTCTGCCGATTCGGTCTTTTCATCGGGAGCGCCGCCGTTCGTCGAACCCGTCTCCTCGGCCGGCGATTCCGGCATGAGTGCCTCGGGGGGCGACTCCAGGGGAGCGGCGCTCTCGGACGGGGGAACCGGGATCTCGCCGGGTGACTCGGCCGGAATCTCGGGTTTCTCGGGGATTTCCTGGACGCGCAGGCTGTCGATCCCGCTGCCGTCGAGCCAGAGTGGCAGCAGCAACACCGCCAGCGCCACGACCACCGCGGCACCCACCAGCCGCTGGCGGAAGCGGGATTCGGTCCAGTTGGATTCGGATGGCTCTGCCACGGCGTCCTCGTCGAGTCGGGTCACGGTTCGTTCCCGTGCGGCCCATTGTCGGCCGGATACAGCCGTCGGCGCAATGGCCCGACCACATGGAACGAGCCGAAGATCACGATTTCGTCGCCGGGCCGGGAAGCACCTAAAGCAGCATTATACGCCGGGATCAGCCCGCTTTCACGATGCACATCCCTGGCCCCGGCATCGACCAGCACGCGGTGGAGCTCGTCGACGGGCATGGCCCGAGGCACCGGCAGACCGGCCACCCACCAGGCATCCACCCGTTCGAGCAACGGGGCAACGATCCCGGCGACCGGCTTGTCGGCCAGTGCCGAGAACACCGCCAGAAGGCGACCATGCCGGCTCGCCCCCAGCCCGTCCGCCAGTGCCCGGGCCGCCTCCCCGTTGTGCGCGACATCCAGAACGATCGACCGTCCTTCCTGCGCGAAGGTCTCCATTCTCCCGGTCACGACGGTGTTCCGCAGCCCCGCATCGATGGCATCGTCCGGAATGCGCAACGGGCAGTCCGGGTGAGTGAGCAGCGCGATTACCCCGGCCGCGTTGCGTCGCTGGTGTTCGCCTCGCAAGGACGGGGCCGCGTGGCAACGCCGTGCCTCGGGAGTCTGGATCTCGATCGAATCACCGGCCGCCGTCAGCAAATCGATTTCCCGGCCCGGCGAACGCAAGCGCGCTCCGACGGCTCGGGCCCGTTCGAAGACGGTGGCCACGGGTTCCGGGTCGACGTACACCGCCGGCTGGCCGGCACGCAGAATGCCGGCCTTCTCCCGGCCGATCGCCTCGCGGCTGTCACCCAGCCAGTCCTGGTGATCCAGGCCGATGGCGGTGATCAGGGCCAGGTCGGCATCGAGCGCGTTGACCGCGTCGAGCCGCCCGCCGAGACCGACCTCCAGGATCCAGACGTCCGCCCCTTGCGCGGTGAACACCAGGAAGGCGGCGACAGTGAGCCACTCGAAGTAGGTCAGCGACCCGCTGTCCGGATGGCCCTCGATGCGCTCGAACGCCTCGATCAATGGTCTCGCGGCGACCGGCTGCCCGTCCAGGGCAAAGCGTTCTCGAACGTCGACCAGGTGGGGAGAGGTATAGCTGCCCACCCGGTAACCGGCCGCCCGGCAGATGGCCGCGAGCATGGCCACGGAGGAACCCTTGCCGTTGGTCCCGGCGACGGCAATGACGGTGGCCTCGGGCGGCCCCTTCAGCAGGTCGGTGGCGATGCGCCGCACCCGCTCGACACCCGGCTCGATCCGGTCGGGATCTCGTTCGAGCAGCCGGTCGAGCCAGCGGTCCAGGCGCGTTGGCGTCACGTGAGCGAGAACCTAGCCGGCGGGAGCGTGGCTCACGAGGCCGCGCCGGCGGTACTGGGGGCGTCTTTCTGCTGGAGTCCGGCGATCAGCGAGGCGATCGTGCCGGGCAGATCGTGCCGGGGCACGATCATGTCGATCGCGCCGTGCTCGAGCAGGAACTCGCTGCGCTGGAAGCCTTCCGGCAGGGTCTCGCGCACCGTCTGCTCGATGACCCGCGGACCGGCGAAACCGATCAGGGCATTGGGCTCGGCGATCTGCACGTCGCCCAGCATCGCCAGCGAGGCCGACACCCCGCCCATGGTGGGATCGGTGAGCACGACGATGAACGGCAGTTTCTCGTTGGACAGCCGCGTGAGCGCGGCGGAGGTCTTGGCCATCTGCATCAGCGAGAACAGCGCCTCCTGCATGCGTGCCCCGCCGGAGGCGGTGAAACAGACCAGCGCGCAGCGATTCTCGATCGCCGCGTTGGCCGCGCGGACGAACTTCTCGCCCACCACGGACCCCATCGACCCGCCCATGAAGGCGAAGTTGAAGGCCGCCGCGACCACCGGCACCCCTTCGAGCTGGCCGCGCATGACCACCAGCGCATCCTTCTCGCCAGTCTTCTTCTGGCTCGCCGAGATGCGGTCCCGGTACTTCTTCTGGTCGCGGAACTTGAGCATGTCCACCGGCGCGACCTCGGCGAACAGCTCCTCGCGCCCGGTCTCGTCGAGAAAGGCGTCGAGCCGTTCGCGCACGCCGATGCGCATGTGGTGCCCGCACTTCGGGCAGACCTCGAGGTTGCGACGCAGCTCCTCGCGGTAGAGGACCGCGTCACAGCCGTCGCACTTGACCCACAGTCCCTCGGGCACGCCGCGTTTGCCGCTGCTTTCCGTACGAATACGCGAGGGAAGAAGTTTGTCCAGCCAGCTCATGTTCTCAAGTCTCCGCCTGTTGTCTTGCCGCGTCCATCGCCTTGCGCATCCCGCCGACGAAGTGCCGCACGCGCTCGAGCACCGACTCGTCGAGCGCGCCCTGCTCGGTGACCCGCTCGTGGATCAGGCGCACGATCGCCGAGCCGACGATGACCGCGTCGGCGACCACCGCCACCTGCCCGGCCGTCTGCGCATCGCGGATGCCGAAGCCGACCCCGACCGGAAGCTCGCAGGCTTCGCGGATCCGCCCGAGCTGCTCGCCGAGCGCGTCCACGTCCAGGTTGGCCGCCCCGGTGACCCCTTTGAGGGAAACGTAGTAGACGAAGCCGGACCCGCGCGCGGCAACCGCTCGGGTGCGCTCGGCGCTGGTCGTCGGGGCCAGCAGGAAGATCGGGTCGATGCCCACTTCGCCGAACACGCTCACCAGCTCGTCGGCCTCCTCGGGAGGCATATCGACGGTAAGCACGCCGTCCACGCCCGCCTCGGCCGCCGCGTGGGCGAAGGCGTCAAGGCCCATCGCCTCGATCGGGTTCTGGTAGCCCATCAGCACCACCGGCGTCTCGGCGTCCCGCTGTCGGAACTCGGCGACCAGCTCCAGTACGCCCCGCAGCCCCAGCCCGGACTTCAACGCCCGTTCGTGGGCCGCCTGGATGACCGGGCCGTCCGCCATCGGATCGGAGAACGGCACGCCGATTTCCAGCGCGTCCACGCCACCGGCCACCAGGGCGTGCATCAGTTTCACGGTCCCCTGCGGGTCCGGATCGCCGGCCGTGATGTAGGGAATCAGCGCCGAGCGATCGGCGTCGGCCAGTCGGCGGAACATGGGTCCCAGGCGGCTGCCCCGCTGTTTCGTCGTCTCGCTCACAGTTCGATGCCCTCGAGTCGTGCCACGGTGTTGATGTCCTTGTCGCCCCGGCCGGAAAGATTGACCAGGATGCGCTGGCCACCCTTCGCTTCGGCGAGCAGGCGGGCGTGGGCCACGGCGTGAGCGGACTCCAGCGCCGGGATGATGCCCTCGCAGCGCATCACGTCGTGGAAGGCCGCCATCGCCTCCTCGTCGGTGATCGCCGCGTACTGCACGCGCCCGATGTCCTTGAGCCAGGAGTGCTCGGGGCCGACACCGGGGTAATCGAGACCCGCGGAAATCGAGTGCGTGCCGATGATCTGGCCATTCTCGTCTTCCATCAAATAGGTGCGATTGCCGTGCAGCACACCGGGACGGCCCACCGACAGCGGGGCCGCGTGGCGACCGGTCTCGACGCCCTCCCCTCCGGCCTCCGAGCCGTGCAGTTCCACCGATTCGTCGGCAAGGAAGGCATGGAAGATGCCCATGGCATTGGAGCCCCCGCCGACGCAGGCGACCACCTGGTCGGGCAGCTCGCCGCTCTTCTCCAGGAACTGGGCGCGCGCCTCGCGGCCGATAACCGACTGGAAGTCGCGCACCATCAGCGGGTAGGGATGCGGGCCGGCCACGGTGCCGATGATGTAGAAGGTGTCGTCGACGTTGGTCACCCAGTCGCGCATCGCCTCGTTGAGCGCATCCTTGAGGGTCCGGGTGCCGGAGTCGACCGGAACGACCTTCGCACCCAGCAGGCGCATGCGAAAGACGTTGGGTGCCTGGCGCTGGATGTCGTCGGCGCCCATGTAGACCACGCACTCGATTCCCAGCCTGGCGGCGACGGTGGCCGTGGCCACGCCGTGCTGGCCGGCACCGGTCTCGGCGATGATGCGGGTCTTGCCCATGCGCTTGGCCAGCAGGGCCTGGCCGAGGGCGTTGTTGATCTTGTGGGCGCCGGTGTGGTTGAGGTCCTCGCGCTTGAGCCAGATCTCCGCGCCGTAGAGCTCGGAGAGGCGCTTGGCATGGTAGAGCGCGGTGGGCCGCCCGACGTAGTCACGCAGGTCGGTCTCGAACTCCTCGAGAAAGACCGGGTCGTTGCGATATTTCTGGTAGGCCGCCGTGAGCTCCTCGATCGGCTCCATCAGCGTCTCGGCGACGTAGCGACCGCCGTAATCGCCGAAGCGGCCACGGGCGTCCGGGAAATTCGCGTAGTCGATCGCCTCGCGGGCCATCGGATCAGTGGTCTCGGGCATGCCCTACCCCTCGCATGAATGCATGGATCTTTTGCGCCGACTTGATGCCGGGCGCTTCCTCGACGCCGCTGGAGACGTCCACCGCGTACGGCGACAGGCTCCCGACGGCCTCGGCAACGTTCTCCGGCGACAGTCCGCCGGCCAGAATCCAGGGACGCCCGCCTCGACCGGCATCCCGCGGCCAGCGTCCCCAGTCGAAGGTGTGCCCCGTGCCGCCCAGCCCGCTGACCGCGTGGCTGTCGAGGAGAAACCCGCGGGCGGTAAAGTGGTCGGCCAGCACCTTCTCGCGCTCGGCCTCGTCGAGTTCGGCGCTCATCGCCTTGATGTATGGCCGGCCGAACTGCCGGCAGTAGCGACCGGACTCGTTGCCGTGAAACTGCAGCAGGTCCGGCCCGACCAGGTCGATCACCGTCTCGACCCAGTCCGTCTCGGCGTCCGCGAACAGCGCCACGGTCTGGACGAAGGCCGGTACGTCCGCGACCAGTTCGCGCGCCCGCTCGACGGTGATCGAGCGGCGGCTGGCCGGCACGAAGACAAAGCCGAGCGCGTCGGCCCCGGCCGCGACGGACACCCGCAGGTCTTCAACGCGGGTGATCCCGCAAATCTTGACTCGTGTGCGGCTCTGTTCCACCAAAAGACCTGCCCTGCCGGAAAAACGTCGGACGGACCAGCGGACCGGGGCGCAAACCTCGCGCCCGGCCGGCCTCGCCGGGCCGGCAATACTAGCAGGATTCCGACGCCCGCTCGAATCCGCCCGGCTGCTCGAACAGCGGCCGTCGTGGGCCGGTGGGAAGCCCGAAGCGCTCCGGGTACGAGACCCCGGTCAGATACAGCCCGTCGGCCGGCGCCGTGATCCCGGCGGCCTCCCGGTCCCGCTCGGCCAGCACCTCGGCCAGCCAGCCCACGGGCCGCTCCCCGGCCCCGATGGCGAACAGGCTGCCGACGATGTTGCGCACCATGTGATGCAAAAAGGCGTTGGCCCGGATGTCGATGAACAGATAGTCGCCTTCCCGCGTCACCGAGATCGACTCCATCGTGCGCACCGGGCTGTGCGCCTGGCAGTCCTTGCCGCGAAAACTGGAGAAGTCGTGCTCCCCCAGCAGGTCGCCCGCGGCCTCCTGCATGCGCACGGCATCGAGCGGGCGGTACCACCAGGTCAGCCTGCCGGACGAGAGTGCCGGGCGACTCGAGCGATTGACCAGGGCATAGCGATAGTCCCGCGACGTGGCGGAAAAGCGCGCATGAAAGTCCTCCGGGACCTCGCGCACCCAGAGAACCGTGATGTCACGGGGCAGATGCTGGATCGTGCCCATCTGCCAGCCGTACAGGGGGCGCTCGACGTCGACGTCGAAATGAATGACCTGACCGGTGGCGTGAACGCCCCGGTCCGTCCGCCCGGCACAGACGATCTCCACCGGGCCGTCGGCGACCCGGCCAATGGCCCGCTCCAGGCGCTCCTGGACCGAATCGCAGTGCGACTGGCGCTGCCAGCCGTGGTAGCGCCCGCCGTCATATTCGATACCCATGGCCAGCCGCATGCCGAGCCTCCCTCCCGAGATCAGTACAAGGCGGCGCATGATACCGCGTCCGACCACCCGAATCCGCCGACGGACAGCGAGGTGGGAATATCAGTGTCATGCCACCTACTTATGAACAGAATCTCGCCCTTTCTGCATGCTAGTCTCCCGATACGACGACCCGGCAGAACCGGGTTGGGACAAGCCGCGAGCGGCAAGGTTTCCTATATTAGTCGTTTCTGATACTGTTCGCGGCCGAACGGCGGCGTGGCGGATTCGCCCCGAGGCATTCCGCACGCGAGCCACGCAAACGACCGATACCCAGGAACGAAGCAACATGGCGCGAAACGTCCTTTCCGATCGCCCCCGGCCAGACGGCTTGCGACGCGGCCCGAGACTCGGCGCACTGGCCGCCTCGGTCGTGCTGGCCGTGTCGACGACCCCGGGCATGGCAGCCCCGTCGGGCGAGCTCGACCTGGCGCCCGCCGCGGCAAGCGACCAGCAGTTGCGACTGACCTTTTCCGAGGCCGTCGGCCGCACCCTGTCACAGAACCCGGCGCGAGGCGTGTCCCAGGCGCGCATTGCCGAAGCGCGGGCGGCCATCGAGCAGGCCAGCGGCAACCTGCTGCCCACGCTGGACCTGTCTTTCAGCGTAATGGGGTCGAACAACCCGCTGAACGTCTTCGGCATGAAGCTTCAACAGAGAGAAGCGACGTTCGGCGACTTCGGCGTCCAGGAATACATGGATACCTCCGGGTTCACCGATTTCATCAATCAGACCGGCGCCCCGACCCCCGAACGCATTCGAAAGGCAAATAATTCCGCTCCGGACGAGCTCAACAATCCCGGCTGGCACCACAATTTCCAGACATCGCTTAAGCTGCAGGTGCCGATCTACAACGGTGGCAAGATCCGCGAGATGCGCGCCCAGGCCCAGGCCCTGCTGCAGGCGGCCCAGGCCGGCGACGAGGCCGCACGCCAGCAACTGGTGCTGCACACCGTCGAGGCCTACGCCGGCATCAACACCGCCGAGGCCTTCGTCGAGGTTGCCGGACAGGCTCGACAGGCCGCGGCCTCCTTCCGGGACCTCTCGCAGAAGCTTTATGACGAAGGGGTCGTGACCAAGGCCGACCTCCTGAAGGCCAAAGTGAACCTCGGCGAGCGCGAGCTCGACGTCGAGGCAGCCCGGAACCAGGCGGCGAATGCGACCGACGGACTCAAGGTGCTCGCCGGCATCGACGCCGAACGCGCGGTCACGGTGCCCGAATCGATCGACGTCGCCTTGCCCGAGGTCGATCTGCCACACGCCCGCGAAATGGCGCTGGCCCACAACCCGCGCATCCGTGCCTTGCGCGGGCAGACCGCCGCGGCCCGTGCCGAGGTGGACGTGGCCCGGGCGGAATACAAGCCCCACTTCAACCTCATGGCCCAGCAGGATTTCAACGACGACTCGCTGGGGCTGAGCAACGACAGCTACACGGTCGGCGGGGTGCTTACCTGGCGGGTACTGGACTTTGGTGCGCGCTCCGGGCAGGTCGACCGGGCCCAGGCCAAGGTCAACGCCAGTCTCGCCGAACGCCAGCAGGCACTGGACAAGCTGGTCGGCCAGGTCGGCAAGGTGTGGCGCGCGGCCAACATGGCGGAAAAGCGCGTCGAGGTCCGGCAGATGGCCATCCGCCAGTCAGAGGAAGCCGTGCGACTGGAAAAGCTGCGCTACCAGCAGGGCCTGGCCACCATGACCGAACTGCTCGCCGCGCAGACCGAACTGGACAACGCCCGTGCGGAACTGGTCCGCGCCCGCTTCCAGCGCACCATGCAGCGAGCCGCCCTGTGGCTGGCCATGGGTGACCTGGCCCCGGAACGCGTGGAGAGCGCGCCGGGCAACGCCGTTGCCGAACTGGTCGCCGATTCAACCGACTGAACCGAAGACGCCGCCGATGCCGGCGCCATGTCGAGACATACCGAGACGAGATCCATCGATGATGAAACACGAGCCCAAGCGGAACCCTTCTCGTGCCCTGTCCCGCACCCTGCTCGCCTCCGGACTGGCCCTGTCGCTGGGGCTTGCCGGTTGCGGTGAGCACGCCGCCGAGCAGCAGCCCGCGGCCAACGCCGGCGTGCAGGTACAGGGCGACTGGATCACGGTCAGCGAGGACCGCGTGGACGATACCGCGCTGTTCCCCGGGACCGTGACGGCCAGTGACCAGTCGCCGATTGCCTCCCGAATGATGGGCTACGTCCGCTCGATCGACGTCGAGGAAGGCGAACGCGTCGAGGAAGGCCAGGTGCTGCTGACCATCGACCAGACCGACGTCGACAGCCAGATCCGGCAGGCCGAGGCCGCGCTGGCCAAGGCCCGTTCGGGGCTGACCAACGCCCGGGCAAACTACGAGCGCTTCAAGCGGCTCTTCGAACAGAATGCGGTGCCCAAGCAGCAGTTCGAGCAGATGGAGACCGCCTACCGCGTGGCGCAGGGGGACTTCCGGGCCGCCGAAGCCGCCGTCGAGCAGGCACGCAACCAGGTGAACTACGCCCAGATCACCGCTCCCTTCGACGGCACGATCATCCAGCGCATGGCAGATCCCGGCCAGCTGGCCACGCCCGGCCATCCCCTGCTGATGCTCCAGGGCGAAGGCGACCGGGAGGTGCGCGTGGAGGTCGACGACCAGGCCTACGCGGCACTGGGCAAGGGCGACGAGATCGAGATCGGCTACCGCCGCGCCGACGGCACCGCTGCCAGCTTCCGCGGCAAGATCCTCCAGCGCGTGGCGGCCGCCAACCCGATCACCCGTACGCACTCGGTCAAGATCAGCGTGCCGACGGATCTGGAGCTCACGCCGGGCAGCTTCGTCACCGTGCAGGTGGTGCTCGACCAGAAGCCGGCCATCGTGGTGCCGAAATCCGCCCTGCATCAGCGGGCCGGAATGACCGGCGTCTTCGTGCTCGATACCGAGGACCGCGCCCGGTTCCGGGTGGTCCGCACGGGCCAGGACCGGGGCGACGAGGTGGTGATCCTGAGCGGCCTGGAGGACGGCGACCGACTGGTCACTTCGGCTGACGATCACCTCGCCAATGGCGTGACCGTAGTCAAGGCAGGTAATACCGCGTCATGAGTCAGAGCCAGGAACACGACAAGCCCAAGCTCAATCTCGCCGGCAAGCTGGCCGACGGGTTCCTCTATTCCAAGATCACCGCGCTGATCATGATCGCCTTGACCCTGTTCGGGTTGATGGCGGTCCTGATCACCCCGCGGCTGTACAACCCGGAAATCGTCGTGCCGGGGGCACAGATCTTCGTCCAGCGCCCGGGGAACTCCGCCCCGCAGATCCACGACCAGGTGGTCAAGCCGCTCGAGGCCCTGATGGCCCGGCTCAAGGGCGTGGACCATACCTACGGGGTGGCCATGGACGACGTGGGCATGGTCACGGTGCAGTTCGAGGTGGGCAGCAACGAGGAAGACAGTCTGCTGCTCCTCTACAACGAGATCTCCCGGAATCTCGACCGTCTGCCGCCCAACACCAGCATGCCCCTGGTCAAGAGCATCGGCATCTCCGACGTGCCGATCATGTCGGTCACCCTGAGCTCGGACCAGCTCGACAGCACCGAGCTGCGCGGCGTCGGCCAGCGCCTGCTCGAGCAGTTGCAGAACATACCCAACGTGGGCTCCAGCGAGGTCATCGGCGGGCATCGGCGCATCCTCGCCGTGGACGTGGATCCGCAGCGCCTGGCGGCCACCGGCGTCTCCATGTCGGACTTGAGCCAGATGCTGCAGGGCGCGAACGTGGTCCTGCCCGGCGGGTCGATCTCCCACGACAACCGCCAGTTCCGCCTGCGCACCGACGCCGCGTTCAAAGGCCCCGAGGATCTCGAGAAGCTGGTCATCGGCCAGCACGAGCAGCGCCCCATCTACCTCGACCAGGTGGCGAGCATCGAGTACGCCCCGGAGGAAAATCACCAGTACACCACCCACACGTTCGGCCCGGGCAATGCCCAGGGCGAGCCGGCGGGTGATCCCACCGCGGCAGTGACCGTCACCATCGGCAAGCGGGTCGGCACCAACGCGGTCACCGTCGCCGACGCGGTCAAGGAAAAGCTCGCCGTCATCGAACGCGAGCTGCTGCCCGAACAGGTGGAGATGACCATCACCCGCGACTACGGCGAGCGGGCGGACCACGCCGTCAACACGCTGATCGAACACCTCGGCGTGGCCGTGCTGGTGGTGCTGGTCATCCTGTTCTTCTTCCTCGGCTGGCGCGAGGCGCTGATCGTCACCCTCACCGTGCCGCTGACCCTGTTCGTGGTCCTCGGCGTGGGCTGGGTGACCGGGCAGACCATCAACCGGATCTCGCTGTTCGGCCTGATCCTCTCGCTCGGGCTGCTGGTCGACGCGGCCATCGTGGTGATCGAGAACATCCACCGCCACCTGCACGAGGGCAAGACGCCTTCCTTCGCCAACCTGCTGGTGAACGCGACCAACGAGGTGGGCAACCCCACCAACATCGCCACGCTCGCCGTGCTCCTCGCCTTCATTCCCATGGCGTTCGTCTCGGGGATGATGGGGCCGTTCATGCTCCCCATCCCGATCAACGTCTCGGTGGCCATGATCGCCTCGCTGGTCCTCGCCTACATCATCGTGCCGTGGACCGCCTACCGCTGGCTGGGCTCCAAGGCCCGCAAGGCACTGGCCAAGCGCGAGACCCTCGAGGGCGACCCGCAGCACGAGGACTGGCTGATGCGCAACTACAAGCGCATCGCCAGGCCGCTGCTCGGCTCCCGTGGCTTCTCGCTGGCATTCCTGCTATTCGTGGTCGGCCTGATGATCGCCTCGATGATGATGCCCGCCTGGCAGTTCATCCGCGACTCGGGCATGAACGGCCCGCTCTCCCCGGCCGGCGTGAGCCTCAAGATGCTGCCCGAGGGCAACGTGAACACCTTCCTGCTGGAGGTGGACACACCCGAGGGCACCGAGGCCGAGCGCACCGCCATCGTCGCCGACGCGGTCGGCGCGGTGCTGGCGGACAACCCCTACGTCACCGACTACCAGACCTACGTGGGGCGGACCGGTCCGCTGACCTTCGCCGGCATGGTGCGCGGCGACATGATGCGTCAGTCACCCAACATGGCCCAGATCCGGGTCAACCTGGTCGGCAAACACGACCGGCCCAATACCAGTGACGTGGCCATGGAGGCCTGGGAGCAACTCGAGCCGGTGCGCGAGCGCTTCGAGGACTCCCGCATCAAGCTGTTCCTCACCCCTCCCGGGCCGCCGGTCCGCGCCCAGGTCCTCGCCCGCGTCCACGGGCCCGACTACGAGACCCTGCGCGAGATCGCCGGTCAGGTGAAGGAACGCTTCGGCGATGTCTACGGGATGATCAACATCGATGACACGATCACCAGCGACGCACCGGAGTACCGCATCGAGGTCAACCAGACCAAGGCACTCCAGTCCGGCGTCGCCCCGGCACAGATCGCCAAGGTGGTGCGCGAGTACGTCAACGGTCAGACCCTGGGCACGGTACATGGCACCGGGACGTCGGAACCGGTCAACGTGGTGCTGCGCCTGGAACAGGCCAATCGCGCCTGGATTCGCCAGATCCGCGATCTGACCGTGACCAACCAGCAGGGCACGGCCATCAAGATCGGCAATCTGGTCGACATCCGCGAGGGTACGGTGACCAAGCCGATCATGGACCGTGACCAGCACCCGGTAGTGTTCGTCCAGGGTGACCTGCTGGGTTCAAGTCCCGTCTACGCCACTCTGACATTGAACAAGTGGCTCAACGAGATGGAGCTGGACGGCAACGTCGAGATCAGCACCGGCAACCTCGGGTTCGTCGATTCCCAGCCGGACGACCTGAAAGGCTACTCGGTGCTCTGGGGCGGTGACATGCGCCTGACCCTGGACGTGTTCCGCGACCTGGGCGCCGCCTTCATCGTCGCGCTGGTATTCATCTACCTGCTGCTGGTGGCCTACTACCAGTCGTTCATGCTGCCGGTGATCGTGATGGGGGCGATTCCGCTGACGCTCGTGGGCATCTTCCCCGGGCACTGGCTGTTCGACATGCCGTTCAACGCCACGTCGATGATCGGTTTCATCGCACTGGCCGGCATCGTGGTGCGCAACTCCCTGCTGCTGATCGACTTTATCCTCGATTACCGTCGGGAAGGGTATGGCCTGATGGAGTCAGTGCTCGAGGCCGGTGCCGTGCGCTTCCGTCCGATCCTGCTGACCGCCCTGGCGATCATGTTCGGCTCGGCGATCATGCTCACCGACCCGGTCTTCGGCGGTCTGGCGGTCTCGCTGATCTTCGGCACCTTCGCCTCGACCATGCTGACGCTGCTGGTCATCCCGATCATGTACTACTTCTGGCAGCTCGATCAGCAGATCAAGGCCGAGAAGAAGGCACGCAAGGCCGCCTGAGCCGGCCGACAAACCGGCAGAACGTAAAACGGGCCCGCCGACCGATTCGGCGGGCCCGTTTTGTTTGTTCCGACGTACACTCCTGGCCTCAAGTCCGGCGCTGGGAGGCGCCTCCCGCGATAGCCGGCCCTATCGATCTGCCTCCCGCTCGGCGCGAGATTCCGGTGCCGGGCGGTCCGCCAGCTCGCGGCCATCGCGGACCAGATCGGTCAGCAGACGGTTGACCAACGACTGGGCAGCCCGGGCGAAATGGGCCGCGTCGTTGTGCTCGATGGTCTGGCGCTCGTTGAATACCGAGGCATACACCAGTTCCCGCTCGGCCGCCCGATACCAGCTACAGGCCGCGCGCAGGTGGACCTCGCCGTCGTCCTCGGCGACCTCGTGCTCGAGGGCATTGATCTCGCAATACAGGCTCAGGTCCGAGGGGATTCGTGCCCCGCCCCGGATGACGCTGCGAACCCACGGCTGCGCCGTGAGCGTCTCGTCGATCACCTCGTTGAGCATCACCGCCGGCGAGGCGGCCCAGCGATTGTCGCGGTAGTAGGCGATCGACTGCGGGCCGACCGCATAGGCCATGTCACGCCGATCGATGCTACTGGATGCGTGCGTCTCGATCAGGCGAAGTACCGCGACACGGCCGTCGGCAAGCGGTTCGCTCTCGACGCCCGCCGGCAGAAACCGCCACTGCGTCGATTCGGTGGGCCGATCTATCACCGACGCGCAACCGGCGAGCAGCATGAGTCCGCTCATCAGGGGGGCTACCGCGATCTTTCCTGCATTTGCCTTCGTCATGCCAGCGACTTGCATCCATCTGTTCACGTTGTTTTCCACCCTGCTCTCATGGCTGCTCTCCCGGACCCGGGGGTCGCCTGTCGCCGCCGAAGACCACTCGGGAGGGGTCCTCGTCCAGCGTGGAGGTAAATGCGGACAGCCGCCTCGACAGCTCCCGGACATCCCGGATCAGCAGGCTGATCTCGGGCAGCGTCTGCCTCGAGATCTCGTCGGCGGTCCGCTCACCGGCCGTGGTGAAGCTCACGGTGGACTCGGATGCCTGCGAGACCTGCTCGGCGGTGGTCTGCACCGACTCCATGGTGACGGACACGTCGGCAATCGCCCGGTCCAGCCCGTCGAGCGTCGACTCGGCCTGTCGGACGAGATCCCGCCCCGATGCGGTCAGCTCGGATGTGTTCTCCGCCGTCTGCGCGGCGTTCCGCACCAGGTCGCCGAACCGCTCACGTTCGGCGGCTAGCGACGAGGAGAATGCCTCGAGGTTGGCGAGGGTGCTCTCGATGTTCTCCAGATTCTCGTCGGCGAACACGCGCTCCAACCGGCGACTGACCTCGAGTACCTGGACCATTGTCTGGTTGATGCCGCCCTCGAGCTTGGAAAACAGCGAAGGCTCGTAGGGAATCACCGGACAGCATTCACCATCGGCGGCGACCAGAGCGTCGCCGTCCCGACCACCACTGATGTTGAGCACGCTCAACCCCGTCACCCCCTGGGGATGGAGCTGGGCACTGGCATTGCTGCCCACGGGTACCTGTTCGTCGATGAGCACCCGGATACGGATACGCTCGGGGTTGCTCTGGTCGATGCGGATGTCGTCGACCCGGCCGACGTCGACCCCGTTGAAGTACACCCGACTGTCGGCGTTGAGCCCCGAAACACTGTCGGTCGCGTAGACGAGATACGGCGTGTACTGTCGCCCGCTGCCGCCGGAGGCCAGCCACCACGCGGTCAGCGCCGTGGCGGCCAGCAGGACCAGCACGAACATCCCCACCAGGCTGTAGTTCACCCTCGATTCCATGCGTCCTCGTCCACTTGCCTTTTCGTTTCCGCCAGTCGGGCGTAATTCTCGGACCGCCTGCCCCTAAAGTAGGCCTGCAGCTCCGGTTCGTCACGCCGTGCGAGCTCCTCGGCCGCAGCGAACCCCAGCACTCGCTTGCGGGCCAGGAAGGCAACACGGTCGGAGCCACGCCAGATCGAGTCGAGGTCGTGCGTCACCTGCAGCACGGTCAGGCCTAGCGAGTCGCTCAGCTCGCGGATCAGCTCGTCAAAGGCCGCCGCCGCGATCGGGTCCAGCCCGGAGGTGGGCTCGTCGAGCAGCAGCAGGCTCGGGTCCAGCGCCAGCGCCCGGGCCAGTGCCGCCCGCTTGACCATGCCGCCCGAAAGCTCCGCCGGATACTTGGCCGCGCTGTCCTCGGGCAGCCCCGCCAGGCGGATCTTGCTCATGGCGAGTGCCTCCAGCCACGCGCCGCGCACCCGTGTGTACTCCCGGATCGGCAGCATGACGTTCTCCAGCACGGTCAGCGCGGTAAACAGCGCCCCGCCCTGGAAGAGCAAACCGATCTTGCGCCGCAGTCGGCGCCGGCCGGCCTCGTCCAGGCGCAACGCGTCGTCACCGAACAGTTCCACCCGCCCGGCATCCGGCCGGCGGAGCAGCGCCATGGTGCGCAACAGGACCGTCTTGCCGCTGCCCGACCCGCCCACCAGCGCGACGATCTCCCCGCGGGGAATCGACAGATCCAGATCCTCGTGCACGCAGGCACTGCCAAAACAGTTACGGATGCCGGTCAGCCGGGCGATCGGTGCGTCCGGGACGTCATTCATGCCTTCGCCCTCAATACCCCATCAGGTTGAACAGCACGGAGAACAGCGCGTCGATCACGATCACCAGGAAGATCGCCTGGACCACGCTCACGGTGGTGGCCCGCCCAACCGCCAGCGCGCTGCCCGAGACCCGCATGCCCTGCATGCAGCCAACCAGGGCGATCACGATGGCGAACACCGGCGTCTTGACCAGACCGAGCATCAGGGTGGTCAGATCGACCACCTCGGGCAATCGGTCGAGATAGACGCTGAAGGCGACCTCGAAGCGATAGGCGGCAACCACCGAGCCGCCCAGCAGACCGAGCAAGTTCGCGAACACGGTCAGCAGCGGCATCACCACCACCAGCGCGATCACCTTGGGCAGGATCAGCATGTCGAACGGCGAGACGCCGATCGCCCGCAGCGCGTCGATCTCCTGCGTGATCTGCATCGTGCCGAGCTGCGCGGTATAGGAGGATCCCGTGCGCCCGGCGACGATCACCGCGGTCAGCAACGGCCCCATCTCCCGAAGGGTAATGATGGCGACCAGGTCGACGATCAGCACGTTCGCGCCGTAGTTGGCCAGCGTCGCCCCGCCCTGGTAGGCCATCACCATGCCGACCAGAAACGAAAGCAGGCCGATGATACCCAGCGCCCGGTAGCCGGCCGCCTCGATCTCGGCGACCACCTCGCTCCAGCGAATCCGCCAGGGAAGCAGCGCCAGCCGGCCGCCGCGCAGCACCAGTTCGCCGATAAAGGCGAGAAAGGCATTGGCCTCGATCAGCCCCTGCATGGTCCGCTCCCCGATTCCCGCCAGCACGCCCGGTTTCGACGGCGCCCCGGGTGCGGCCGCCGGCAGCCGTTCGCTCACGAGATCGACCAGTCGACGCTGCCCCTCGGGAAGATCCATCTTGACCACCCGGTGCCCCTCGGCCTCGATCGCCGCGACCAGGCGGGCCAGCACGAGAGCGCCGGCGCTGTCCAGGTCCGCCGGAGCACCGGCGAGATGCCATGTCCGAGCCGAAGCCGGTCCGGACAATGCTCGACGCACGGGGGCTTCCAGTCGGGACGGATCCGGCAGATGATCGAGGGTCCAGTATCCGGCAATCCGCAGGAGCGGGTTTCCCGACTCGTCTTCGCGAAGATCGAGAACCGGGGTGGCTCGCACGGGCGACTGACTGTCCTTGCTGTCGGTCTGCATTCGGTTCCCCGGCATGCTCGGAAGGTCTCGCGGGAAGGTGGATCAGGGGGAGGCCTGACCTCGTTGCCCCGAGCGGTGGTTGAGTTCAGGTTAGGTGCAAACGCAGACGGTTTCCATACCGGGCCGATCTTCGCGCCGCGAGTCGCACCCGGACTGGTAGAATGCCCGTTGCTTTTCGGGCTGTGGATTTCCGGCCATTTTTGCCCCCTGCCCGCGTAACCGACCGAGGTACCCCATGGAAAAACAGCGCTTGCAAAAGGTTCTCGCCGCCATGGGGCTGGGTTCCCGGCGGCGGATAGAAGACTGGATCAGCGAGGGACGGGTGCGCGTCAACGGAAAGGTCGCCTCGCTGGGCGACCGGGCGGGACCCGGCGATACTGTCGAGCTGGACGACCGCAAGATCACCGTCCCGGAGGTGCGCCCGGTACGTCGGGTGCTGATCTACCACAAGCCCGAGGGCCAGATCACCGCCAATTCGGACCCGGAGGGGCGGCCGACGGTGGCCGAGCATCTGCCGCCCATCGCCGAGGGGCGCTGGATCACGGTCGGGCGGCTGGATTTCAATACCAGCGGGCTGCTGCTGGTGACCAACGACGGCGAACTGGCCAACCGGCTGATGCACCCGCGCTACCAGATCGAACGCACCTACGCCGTGCGCGTGCTCGGTGGTCTGGACGAGGAGCAGCAGAAACAGCTGCTCGAGGGCGTGACGCTCGAGGACGGACCGGCCAGTTTCACCCGGCTGGCCGACGCCGGCGGCCAGGGGGCCAACCACTGGTATCACGTCACCCTGCACGAGGGCCGCAACCGTGAAGTCCGGCGAATGATCGAGGCCGTGGGCGGACAGGTCTCGCGCCTGATCCGCATCAGCTACGCCGGCGTACCCCTGCCGCCGCGCCTGCGGCCGGGCCGCGTTCAGGAAGTCACGCCCGAGATCGAGGCCGCCCTGGCCGAGCTCGTGGGGCTCAAGCCGGAGACGCGCCGCAAGACTCAAGGGCGCCAGGCCGAACGACGCACCCACAAGCCGTTCAAGGCCGGCAAACCGGCACGGTCGCTGGGCAAGAAGCGCCCGAATCGTCGCAAGGCCGGACCGGAGACGCATTCGCTCAAGCGCGAGACCACCATCCGTTCGCGTCGCTCCCGGGGCGGCGGCCGGCAAGGCAATCGCGGCTGAATGCCAGCAGCGCTCACCGGCCGCTTGAGACCGGGACGAAAGACACCCATATTCGGTACACCATGCAAGAAAGCACCAACCTGACCAATCAGCTGCTCATCGCGATGCCGACGCTGGAGGATCCCAACTTCAGCCACAGCGTCATCTACGTCTGCGAGGACAACGACGAGGGCGTGATGGGCATTACCGTCAACCGCCCCCTGGACCTGAACCTCGGCGACATCTTCGATCACATGAAGATCACCTGCACGGATGCCGATGTGCGCGCCCGCCCGGTGTTCATGGGCGGGCCGATCGACCTCGAGCGCGGCTTCGTGCTCCACGCCCCGCACGGCGGCTGGGATTCGACCCTGGAGGTCACCGAACGGATCGGGCTGACCACCTCCCGGGACATTCTCGAGGCGCTGGCCGACGAGGCCGGACCGTCGCGGGTGACCGTGGCGCTGGGCTACTCGGGCTGGAGCCGGGAGCAGATGGACCAGGAGATGGCGGAAAACAGCTGGCTGACTGCCGAGGCCACGGAGGAAATCCTCTTCGAGCTGCCCGTCGAGGAACGCTGGTCCACGGCGGCCAAGCAACTGGGCATCGACATCAACCTGCTCTCCGGCGAAGCCGGCCATGCCTGAGCCCGAGCGCCTGCTGGGATTCGACTACGGCGAGTGGCGCATCGGCGTCGCCGTGGGCGACCGGCGTCTTGCCAGCGGCCGCCCGCTGACCACCCTGCACAACCGAAATGCCGACCAGATCGACTGGGATGCCGTCTTGGCCCTGGTCGAGGAATGGCGACCGGATGCGCTGGTGCTGGGCTGGCCGGTCGACGACGAGGACCGCTGCTATCCCGTCGCCGCCGCCATCCGCCGCTTCGGCAACCGGCTGCGCGAGCGCAGCGGCCTGCCGGTGCACGTGGTCGACGAGCGGCTCAGCTCCGAGCAAGCCGCCGAGCGACTCGGCCCGCGCGCGATCGACCGGGACCGGGGTCGGCTGGATGCCATGGCCGCCGCGGTGATCCTGGACACCTGGTTCGAGGGACAGCACGCCTCCCGGCGGATCGAGGAGGTGCCGAAGGCCGAAGTGATGGAGAATCTTGCCGGAGATTGAACGCCCACGTGCCGATCCCAGCCCTGCTAGAATGCGCGACACCCGCATTCGCCCCATTGGACACGCATCACGAGACACCCTGCGAATGACACAGACCGACCGCCTGCTTCCGGTGGATGACGCCATCGCCGAACTGACGACCCAAATACGCGAATCCCTGGATCGCGGCGAGCTGCACGACCCGCTGATCGTCGGGATTCACACCGGCGGCGTCTGGGTGGCCCAGTCGCTGCAAAGGGCGCTGGGCTGCGAGGAGCCGCTCGGCCGGCTGAACATCACCTTCTACCGCGACGACTTCAACACGATCGGCCTGCACCCGCAGGTCAGTCCCTCGGAGCTGCCGGTGGAGGTCGACGGCCGCGACATCATCCTGGTCGACGACGTCCTGTTCACCGGCCGGACGGTTCGTGCGGCGATGAACGAGTTGTTCGACTACGGTCGTCCCAGGCGCATCCGCCTGGCCGTGCTGTACCAGCGCAACGGCCGGGAACTGCCCGTCTGCGCCGACTGGGTGGGGCAAAAACCGGTGCTGGCCGACGACGAACAGATCCACGTCGACGGTCCCGACCCGGTCACTGCGCGCGTCGTCACCAGCAGGGAAGCCCAGGAGAACTGAACATGGCCGTCAAGTTCGTCCGACCGAAGATTCCGAAATTCGCCCCCGATCCCTGGGCGATCCAGTTCGACCGGCAGGGCAATCTGCGTCATCTGCTGACCATCGAGGGGCTCGGCCCGGAATGGATCACGCGCATCCTCGATACCGCCGAGGGCTTCGTCTCGGTCACCGATCGCGAGATCAAGAAGGTCCCCTTGCTGCGCGGACGCACGGTGGTCAACCTGTTCTTCGAGGCCTCCACGCGCACCCGCACCACCTTCGAGCTCGCCGCCAAGCGCCTGTCGGCCGACGTGCTCAACCTGAATCTCGCCACTTCGGCGACCAAGAAGGGCGAGAGCCTTCTCGACACGCTGCACAACATCGAGGCCATGCAGGCCGACATGTTCGTCGTCCGCCACGAGCAGTCCGGTGCGGCGCACTTCATCGCCCGCCACGTCGCCCCGCACGTCTCGGTCCTCAACGCCGGCGACGGCTGGCACTCGCATCCCACCCAGGCGCTGCTCGACGCGTTCACCGTCCGCCGGCACAAGGGCGACTTCACCCCCTTGCGCATCGCGATCGTCGGCGACGTGCGCCACTCGCGGGTGGCCCGCTCGCAGATGCACGTGTTCAACTCGCTCAATGTCGGCGAGCTGCGGGTGATCGCCCCGCGCACCCTGCTGCCCACCGACGTGGAGAAACTCGGCGTGCGCGTGTTCCACGACATGCGCGAGGGGCTCCGCGACGTCGACGTGATCATCATGCTGCGCCTGCAGCGCGAGCGCATGGAATCCGGCCTGCTGCCCAGCGAGGAGGAGTTCTACCGGCTCTACGGGCTGACCGAGGAGAAGCTCGGCTGGGCGAAGGATGATGCGATCGTCATGCACCCGGGGCCCGCCAACCGCGGCGTGGAGATCGAGTCCTCGGTGGCCGACGGGCCGCAGTCGGTCATCCTCGAACAGGTATCCAACGGCATCGGGGTGCGCATGGCGGTAATGAGCCTGTGCATGAGCGCCAACCGGGGGGAAAACGCATGAAGGACGCACCGGAAAACCTCGGCATCGACTACGACCCGGTGCGCCACCCGGAGGGCTGCCGGCCGGGCCTCGACTGCGACTGCTGGAGCATCCGCGGCGCGCGACTGCTCGACCCCGCCTCGGGGCTGGATCGCATCGACGATGTCCACCTCGCCGACGGGCGCATCGTCGCCATCGGCCAGGCGCCGGGCGACTGGCCGACCGATCACGCCGAGCACGTCGCCGCGGACGGCCACTGGCTGATCCCCGGGGTAATCGACGGCTGGGCGCGGCTGCGCGAGCCGGGCCTCGAACACAAGGCCACCATCGCCACCGAGAGCGCCGCGGCGGTCTCGGGCGGGGTGACCACGCTGGTCATGCCGCCGGACACCAGCCCGGTACTCGACACCGTCGCGGTCGCCCGCTACATCAAGCGGCGCGCCCAGCTGGCCGGCCGTGCCCGCGTGGTGGCCATCGGCGCGATGACCCAGCAGCTCGAGGGCGAACTGCTCTCGGAGATGGCCACGCTCGACGAGGGCGGCTGCGTCGCGATCTCCAACGCCCACTACCCCTTCGCCGACCTGCGGCTGATGCGCCGGGCACTGGAGTACGCCGCCACCTTCGACCTCCAGGTACTGATCCAACCACTCGACCCGTCGCTGGCCGCACGCGGTTGCGCCCACGACGGCGCGGTGGCCACGCGCCTCGGCCTGCCGGGCCTGCCGGTTTCGGCCGAGACCGGCCCGCTGGCGCAACTGATCGCGATGATCAACGAGACCGGCGCACGGGTGCACATCCCGATGCTCTCCTCGGCCGAGGCGGTGCGCCTGGTCGAACGGGCGCGGGCCGACGGCCTGCCGATCACCGCCGGGGTCTCGGCCCACCACCTCTGGCTTACCGAGATGGACACCGACGCGCTCGACCCGAACAGCCACGTGCTGCCCCCGCTGCGCAGCATCCGCGACCGCGACGCCCTGCGCCGCGGACTGGCCGAGGGCGTGATCGACACGGTGGTCTCCGACCACCAGCCGCACGAGCCCGACGCCAAGCTGGCCCCCTTCCCCGAGACCGCGCCGGGCATCTCGGGTCTCGAGACGCTCCTCCCGCTGGTGCTCAAGCTGGCCGAGGAAGGCGAGCTTGAGCTGGACCACGCGCTATCGGCGGTCACCCAGGCACCGGCTCGCCTGTTCGGCCTGCACGACGCCGGGACGCTGGCCGTGGGGCAGCGTGCCGACCTGGCGCTGGTGGACCCGGATGCGATGTGGAGCCTGGCAGACGACGGCATGGCCTCCGCCGGCGAGAACAGCCCGTTCACCGGCTGGGACTTCGCCCACCAGGTGCGGGCGACATGGGTCAACGGTCGGCGGGTCTTTCGTCGGGAGGACTAACCCCGGGTCAGCGCTCCCCTTCGAGCAACCGGCGAATGATCTCGCCGGCCACCACGTGGCCGAACAGGTTGGGCATGTAGCTGATGGTGCCGTTGACCGCGCGTGGCTGGCTGCCGTCCGCGGTTGGCTGGTGGGGAACCGGCTTGCGCGGCGCCTCGGTCGAGTAGACCACCGGAAAGTCCGTCGCTGCCTCCGCCTTGCGCAGGCGCCGGCGCAGCACCCGCGCCAGGCCGCAGCCGTGCACCTCGTCGAGCCGGGCCACCCGCATGGCCCGGGGATCGATCCGATTGCCGGCCCCGAGTGCGGTGAAGGTGCCTCGCCCCTGCTGCCGGGCAACCGCCAGCAGGCGCGCCTTGACCGCGATGGTATCGATGCAGTCGGCGACGAAGTCCGGCTGGTGGCAGTCGAGGAACGCCTCCACCGACGAGACCTCGAGGAACTCCGGGCAGGCGATGAGCTCGATGTCGTCGCGGATGGAGCGCAACCGCTCGACGGCCACCTCGGCCTTCAGCCGTCCGATCACCTCGCGCGTCGAGAGCAGCTGGCGATTGAGGTTGGAGGGGGCGAAGCGGTCGTGATCGAGCAGCAGCAGGCGCCCCACCCCGGCACGGGCCAGCGATTCGGCACAGGCGCCGCCCACTCCGCCGAGCCCCGCGACCAGCACGGTGGCCTCGCCCAGGCGTGCGATGCCCTCGGGGTTGATGAGCAGTTCGGTACGTTCGTCGACGGGATTGATGTGGCTCACGGGTGCTCCGGTTCTGTCGCTGCGCGCATTCTACCGGAGCCTCGCCTCAGTCGGTGGCGGCCGAGCCGAACAGGACACGGGCACTGGCCTCGAGAATCGACGCCAGCTCGCCCTCGTCCATGCCCTTCAGGCGGGCCAGTGCCGTGAGGTGTTCGGGCAGGTAGCCCGGCAGGTTGCGCTCGCCGCGGTGGGCGTGTCCCGGCTGGTTGGGGGCGTCGGTCTCCAGCAGAAGTCGCTCGGGTGGCAGCTCGCGCACCAGCCGATGCACTCGATGCGCGCCGGGATGCGTGATCGCCCCGCCGACCCCGATAAAGAATCCCTGGTCGATGAACCGTTCGGCCTGTCGGAACGAACCGACGAAGCCGTGGACCACGCCCCCGGCGTGTTGCCGGCGTCGCAGCCAGTAGAACAGCCGGTCGGCCGACTTGCGCTCGTGCAGGATCACCGGCAGGCCCCGTGCGCCGGCCCACTCGAGCTGGGCGAGGAACAGTGCCTGCTGTCGATCGGCATCGACGTTGCAGCCGAAATCCAGCCCGATCTCGCCGACGGCCACCATGCCCGGCACGTGCTCGCGTACGGCGTCCAGGGCGGCGACGGCCTGATCGTCGCTCACCTCCCCGGCCCACCAGGGGTGCGTCCCGAAGGCCGGCCAGACCTCGACACCTTCCTGTGCTACCGTCGCCATCGCGCGTCGCTGGGCCGGAAAGTCGGCCGGGGACACGCCGACGGACACCAAGCGGGACACGCCCTGCTCGGAGGCATGACGGGCCACGACAGGCAGATCGTCGGCAAAGGCAGACGCATCGAGATGGCAATGGGTGTCGGTCAGCGTCATGGCTCGTGCCTCCGGGGGTCCTGCGGGCGGCGTCCTGCCCTCCGGCAAGGTACAATGTGCCGAGGAATCGCGGCAAGCACACTCCACGCTGCCGGGAAACGATCAGGGAGATCGGATGAACGAGACCACCGCGCCCGAAACCTGGCGCCTGCATCCCCGCCTGCTGACCGACAGCATCCCGATCATCGAGCATGACGGCATCCAGTTCCGGCTGATGAACGATCGCCGCTTCGTCTGGGTGCTGGTGGTGCCGATGCACCCGGGAGCCGAACAGGTCCACCAGCTTCCCGAACCGGTCCGGGAACGCGCCCGTCACTGTCTGGACGCCGCCTGCGAGGTGCTCGACGAGATTCACCGTCCGGATCGCATCAACGTCGCGGCCATCGGCAATCTCGTCGGACAGCTTCACATTCACTGCATCGCGCGCTTTACCGACGATGCCGCCTGGCCGGGCGTTGTGTGGGGCTGCGGTGAACGCGAGCCGGCCCAGCCGCTGGAACTTCTCGGCCGCGTCCGGCAGCTCGCCTCTGGACTGACGGGCCGCCTTGGGCGACACTCGTAGCATCCGGCACAGCCAGGAACGGCACGGTCCGGCGTCGCCCACGTCGACGACCCGACGGACAACGACCGAAAAGGAATCAGGACGACCCGAATGAGACAGCTTCCCCTCTCGCTGCAATTTCTGATCATCATCCTCATCCAGCTGGCGCTCAGCGCGACACTGGTCCTCTATCTGAGCAATCTGGCCCAGTCGAACTTCCAGACTTTCTCCGAGGCCAGCCAGGGCTTCGTCGAGACGCAGAAGACCATCGAGGACCTGCGCAGCGAGTATGCCGAGGTGGCCGCGCGCGTGGAGTACGAAACTGCGGCCTTCTCGGCGGGTGACCGCCGCGACGTCAGTGCGCTTGCCAGCCAGCTCGACAGCATCGCCTCCCGCGCCCGCAACAGCGTGGCGCTGGCCTCGCTGCGCGACACCCACCCTGGGGCGGTGACCGCCTTTGCCGACGCCGTCGAGCACCAGGCCGACAGCCTGATCGCCGCCTCCCGAGAGGTGGCCGTCTCCGACACCGACCGCGTCGCCCGGGTCAAGGAACGGCTGGCCGAGGAACGGGCCGCCGTCATGACCGCCGGTTTCGGCCAACTGATCGAGGCGTCCAACCGGGAGCTGGAGAGCACCATGCGCGCCATCCGCTCCGCCAACTCCGCGGTGATCGGCAACTACCGGATCCTTCTCGTCGTGTTCGCCGGCCTGCAGACCCTGCTACTGCTGATCGTGCTCTGGATGATCAATCGGCAGATCCGCAAGCTGGCCGACGTGACCGACCGGATCGTCGCCGGCGAGGCCACCTCCACCGGCTCGCTGCACAAGCGCCACGACCAGATCGGCCGCATCGCCCGGGCGGTTCACCAGTTCCGCAGTTCGCTGGTCGCCCTGTCGAACTCCCGCGAGCAACTTCAGGCGATGCTCAAGAAACACGACCGTGAATCGATCGGTCGGCGACGTGCGGAGGATTCCCTCCAACTCACCGCCTCGGTCTTCGACCAGGTGCAGGAAGCCGTACTGGTCACCGATGTGCACGGCTACGTCGGCCGGGCCAACCCGGCCGCCGAGGAGCTGCTGTCGATAACCACCGCGGATCTCGAGAAACGCCCCCTGCTCGAGATCCTGCTCGACCAGCCGCAATCCGTGGTCGAACCCATCTGGCGGCATGTGCTCGAGGACGGCGAATGGCGCAGCGAGATCGAGTTCACCCGCCCCGAGGACGGCAGAACCCTGATCGCGCTGGTCTCGGTGAAGCTGGTCGGCGAGCCACGTGAAAAGCGAGGCCACGTGATCGTGGTGATCAACGACCACACCGACATCCGCGAACGGGAGCAGGAGATCATCGCGCTGGCCCGCGAGGACAGCGTGACCGGATTGCTCAACCGGGGCTACTTCAGCCAGCAGGTCGACGACCGGATCCAGAACCAGCCCGATCAGCCCTTCGCCATGATCGCGATCGGGCTGGATCGCTTCACCTCCTTCAACGAGGCACTGGGGCGCCGCTTCGGCGACCGGATCCTCAAGGCGATGGCGCAACGGCTGCAGACGGTGGCCGGTGAAGAGAGCCTGCTCGCCCGCATCGACGGCGACACGTTTGCCTTCGTGCTCCCGGCCGACGACAGCGCCGCCCTCGACAAGGTGGCAGCCAAGGCGATGCAGGAATGCCACGCGGAGGCCACCCGAGAGCTGGAACTGGCCGGCTACCGCCTGGATATCCGCGCCAGCGTCACCTCGGCCGATTACCCGACGGAAGGAAAGTCGGCCGAGGAACTGCTGCGCATCATCGACAACGGCCTGTCCGAGGCGAAGAGTGCCGGCGGCAACCGCATCGTCGGCCACGCCGAGGGGCACACCCAGGCGGCCAAACGCCGCTTCGAACTGACCCAGGCGCTGGGCAAGGCGCTGGGCAACCGCGAGTTGCGCGTGCACTACCAGCCCCAGGTCGCGCTGAGTTCGGGAGCCATGCTGGGCTTCGAGGCGCTGATGCGCTGGAAGTATCGCGGCGAATGGATCTCGCCGGACGAGTTCATCCCGCTCGCCGAAGAGCACAATTTCATCGGCGAGCTGACCGAATGGGCGCTTTCCCATGCCTGTCGGCGAGTGGCCAGCTGGCAGCGGGATGCCGGTCAGGAGCTGACCATCTCCATCAACGTCCCGCCGCAGCTGTTGCTGCTCGACAAGGTGGACGAGCAGCTCGAGGACATCGCCCGCAAGGCCGGCCTGCCGATCTCCGCGGTCGTCCTGGAAATCACCGAAAGCCACTTCGGCAGCGATCCGGGCCTGCTCGCCGACCGACTGCACAAGCTCGCCATGCGCGGCTTTTCCATCGCGATCGACGACTTCGGCACCGGCCACTCCTCGCTCGCCTATCTCAACCAGCTGCCGATCAGCAAGCTCAAGATCGACAAGCAGTTCGTCGACGACATCGCCACCAACGAGGATGCCCGCAAGCTCCTCGGCTCCATTCTCGCCATGGCCGAGCAGCTCGAGTTCGAGGTCGTGGTCGAGGGCGTGGAGACCGAGAATCAACTCCTCGAACTGCGCAAGTTCGGCAGCCGGCTGCAGATCCAGGGCTTCGTCTTCTCCAAGCCCCACGACGAGGACTACTGGGACGGCGAGTTCATGCACGGCAAGCCAACCAACTATCCGGTTCCGGACATGCAGGCCGCACGACGGGCGAAGAGCTCATCCGACCAGTAGGCCATACACGAAGGGACAACGCGCGGGCCTTGCCCTCGGCATGACAACGTCTTGGGGCGGGGCCGACCGGCCGCGACAAGCGGGCGGCCCGGCAGGGGTTACAGCAGCGCTCTGATCGGCCCGGAAGAGTGCCTCAGTGGGCCTCGTCCCAGCACGTGCCGATGCCGATGCCCACTTCCAGCGGCACCTTGAGCGAAGCCGCTCCGGCCATGCTCCGCTCGATCTCCGCGGCCAGTTCCTCGGTCGCCGTTTCCGGCACCTCGAAGATCAGTTCGTCATGGACCTGGATGACCATACGGGCCCGTCCGGTCACCACCAGGCTCTCGTGCAGCGCGAGCATCGCCCGCTTGATGATGTCGGCGGCGGTGCCCTGCATGGGGGCGTTGATCGCGGTGCGCTCGGCATACTGGCGCCGCTGGTTGTTGCGGCTCTTGAGTTCCGGCAGGTACAGCCGCCGACCGAACACGGTCTCCACGTAGCCGCGCTCGTGAGCCCGCTCGCGGGTCTCGTCCATGTAACGGGCCACACCCGGATAGCGGGCGAAGTAGCGCTCGATGTAGTCCTGCGCCTCGGCGCGCCCCACCCCGATCTGGCGGGCCAGACCGAAGGCGGACATGCCGTAGATCAGCCCGAAGTTTATCGCCTTGGCCGCCCGGCGCTGGTCGTCGCCGACCTCGCCTCCGTCGGCGAACACCTCCCGGGCCGTGGCCCGATGGATGTCCTCGCCGCGCTCGAAGGCCGAAAGCAGCCCCTCGTCCCCGGACAGGTGCGCCATGATGCGCAGCTCGATCTGCGAGTAGTCCGCCGAGATCAGCCGGTGACCGGGTGCGGCGACGAAGGCCTTGCGGATGCGCCGCCCCTCCTCGCTGCGCACCGGGATGTTCTGCAGATTGGGATTCGACGAGGACAATCGGCCGGTCGCGGTCACTGCCTGGTGGAACATGCTGTGCACCCGGCCGGTCTCCGGCTCGATCCGCTCGGGCAGGCGGTCGATGTAGGTGCTCTTGAGCTTAGTCAGGCCCCGGTAGTCGAGGATCAGGCGCGGCAGTTCGTGCTCCTCGGCCAGGGCGGAGAGCGCCTCCTCGTTGGTGGACGGCTCGCCCTTGGGTGTCTTGACCTTGACCGGGAGGCCCATGCGCTCGAACAGGATTTCCTTGAGCTGCTTGGTCGAGCCCAGGTTGAACGTCTCGCCGGCCAGCTCCCGCGCCTGCTCCTCGATCGCCGCGATCCGCTCGGCGATGGCCGCTCCCTGCTCGGCAAGCCGCTCGGCGTCGATCGCCACCCCGGCTCGTTCCATGCTGAACAGTACCGGTACGAGGGGGCGCTCGATCTCCTCGTACACCGCCATGAGATCCGGGATCTCGGCCAGCTTCGCCCGCAGGCGGTCGGCCAGCTGCAGGGTGATGTCAGCGTCCTCCGCGGCATAGGGGGCCGCCACGTCCAGCGCGATGCGATCGAAGGTCAGCTGCTTCACCCCCTTGCCGGCGATCGTCTCGAAGGAGGTCGTCTGCCGGCCCAGCTCCCGTCCGGCCAGCGTGTCCATGTCGTGACGCGAGGCCGTGGGATCGAGCACGTACGACTCGAGCATGCTGTCGTCGACCACCCCGCGCAGGGCGATGCCGTGGTTGGCGAAGGCGTGCATGTCGAACTTGGCGTTCTGGAGGATCTTCGTCGGACGCTCGTCCTCCAGCCATCCGCGCATCCTTTCCAGCACCGTTTCCCGGTCCAGTTGATCGGGCACCGGCCGCCCCTCGGCATCCACGTGGGCGAAGGGAACGTAGATCGCCTCGTGCGGCTCGATGGCGAGCGACAGGCCCACCATCCGCATCCGCATCGGCTCGAGCGAGTCGGTCTCGGTATCCAGTGCCACCCGCGGCGCGGACGCCAGGCGATCGAGCCAGCGGTCCAGTTCCGCCATGTCGGTGACCGTGCGGTAGTCCACCTCGGGGGCGTCGGTGCCCTCACCGACACCCTCCCCGTCGCCGCCTTCCTGCTCACCGAACCAGCGGCGCAGGCTGTTGAGACCGTAACGGTCCGCCATGGCCAGCCCGGTCTGCACGTCGGGCGCCTCGAGCAGCAGGTCCCCTAGGGTGACCGGCAGCTCGCAGTCCGTGCGAATGGTGACCAGCCGGCGCCCGGTTTCGAGGAACTCGATCGAGTCCCGCAATGCCTGGCCCACCTTGCCCTTGATCTCGTCGGCGTGCTCGATGATCCCGTCGAGCGAGCCGTACTTGTTGAGCCACTTGGCCGCCGTCTTCGGTCCGCAGCCCGGCACGCCGGGGATGTTGTCGACGCTGTCACCCACCAGCGCGAGGTAGTCGATGAACTGTTCCGGGCGGATCCCGTAACGCTCGACCACCGCGTCGACGTCGGTGGTCTTGTTGCTCATGGTGTTGACCAGCGTGACACCCGGCGCGACCAGCTGGGCGAAGTCCTTGTCCGCGGTGGCGACGATCACCTCCTCACCCTTTTTCCGCGCCTCGTGCATCAAGGTGCCGATCACGTCGTCGGCCTCCACGCCCTCCACGCACAGCAGCGGGAAACCCAGTGCACGCACCAGCGCGTGCACCGGCTCGATCTGCACGCGCAGATCCTCGGGCAGCGGCGGACGGTGCGCCTTGTACTCGGGGTAGATGTCGTCGCGGAAGGTCTTGCCCGGGGCGTCGAACACCACGGCCATGTGGCTGGGATCGGCCTCGCGCCGCAGCTTGAGCAGCATGTTGATCACGCCATGGATCGCCCCGGTAGGCGTGCCGTCGGGAGCGTTCAGCGGTGGCAGGGCGTGAAAGGCGCGGAACAGAAACGAACTGCCGTCGACCAGAATCGCGGGCCCGTTGCGGTCGGTCATGGTAGGATTTGCCCCTTCTGAAAACCGTGGGTTGGGGAGTCGACGCACCAGCCCGGGTCCGCCCCGGTTTGCGGGGCGCTCCCGGGCCGTTTGGCGCGGCCTCCTCGGGTGCGGATACTATGCCACAGCCCGGCGGCCGACCGGCCGCCCCGACCCGGTCGAACCCGATTGCCAGCAGCCAGCACCAAGCGCATGAAGCTACCCAACCACCCCACCCGGCTGGACCAGCAGCAACGACTCTCGCAGGAGTCGTGGAAGGTGTTCCAGATCATGGCAGAGTTCGTGCAGGGCTACGAGACGCTCGCGAGCATCGAACCGGCGGTCAGCATATTCGGCTCGGCCCGCTTCGACGAGAACAATCCCTGGTACCGGTTGACCGTGGAGATCGCCGAGAAGGTCTCCGACGCCGGGTTCGCGGTCATCTCCGGTGGCGGGCCGGGCCTGATGGCCGCGGCCAACAAGGGCGCGCAGGCCGGCGGGGCGCCGAGCGTGGGGCTGAACATCTCCCTGCCCCACGAGCAGCAGGACAACCCCTACCAGGATGTCTCGCTGCATTTCCAGCACTTCTTCGCCCGCAAGGTGATGTTCGTCAAGCACGCCTCGGCCTACGTGGTCATGCCCGGCGGCTTCGGCACGCTCGACGAACTCGCCGAGATCCTCACCCTGGTACAGACCGGAAAGTCCCGCCGCATCCCCATCATCCTGGTCGGCAGCGACTTCTGGGCCGGCCTGATCGACTGGGTCCGCGACCGGATGCTCGCCGAGAAAGTCATCAACCCCGGGGATCTCGAACTGTTCACGCTGTGTGACAGCGCCGACGAGGCCCTGACGGCGATCTTCGATTTCTACCGAAACCGTGGCGTCACCGCGACCGAGGAAGAGCAGAAAAAGCTTCTCGACCTGTAACGCCGCCCGTACACCCCTTTACTGCCAAGAGACCGTCATGTCGGTTTTCACCACTGTCGACACCGATCAGCTCACCACGTTCCTCCGCCAGTTCGACAGCGGGGAGCTGGTCGAGCACAAGGGCATAGCCGCCGGCATCGAGAACACCAACTACTTCGTCTCCACCACGGCCGGGGAGTACGTGCTGACCCTGTTCGAGAACCACGGGGCCGACGAACTGCCGTTCTTTCTCGACCTGATGGCCTACCTCGCCGAGCACGACATTCCCACGGCCCACCCCGTACCGACCCGCGACGGCGCCTACCTGACCGAGCTCAACGACCGCCCGGCTGCCCTGGTCCAGCGCCTGAAAGGCCGCTCGCTCGACCATCCCGACCCGGCCGCCTGCGCCCAGATCGGCCGTACGCTGGCGCGCTTTCACCGTGTCAGCGAGGGTTTCCCCGAGTATCGCGCGCCGGACCGCGACCTGGCCTGGGCCGAACATGTCGCCACCCAACTGGAACCGGCCGCCGAGGCGGACGAGAAGGCCCTGCTCGCCGACGAGCTGGCCTATCAGCGTGACCACGACCGCGAAGGCCTGCCCACCGGCGCGATCCACGCCGACCTGTTCCGCGACAACGCGCTGTTCGACGACGGGCGGCTGACCGGCATCATCGACCTCTACTACGCCTGCACCGACGCCTTCGCCTACGACCTGGCCGTCACCGTGAACGACTGGTGCACGGACACCGACGGCAACAGCCTGGCCGCCGAACGCGATGCACTGATCGCCGCCTATCTCGCCGAGCGTCCGTTCACCGAGGCCGAGACCCGCATCTGGCCCGCCCTGCTTCGCGCCGCCGCGCTGCGCTTCTGGGTTTCCCGCATGCAGGACCAGTACTTCCCGCGCGACGCGGAGATGACCTTCATCAAGGACCCGGCCCCCTTCCGCCGGATCCTCGAGCACCACCGGAGCGCGGGCGAGACGCTGATCGACTGGATCACCGACAACCGCGAGCAGGCAGCCACCCCATGAGCGAACGCAACGACTCGACGCCCCTGACCCGACTGGTCGATCGACTCGATCGGGTCAACGAATGGCTCGGCCGGTTCACCGCCTGGCTGGGCCTCGTTCTGGCGCTGACGGTATTCGCCGTCGTCGCCCTGCGCTACGGCCTGAACGACAGCAACCAGTGGCTGTCGGAGTCCATCAACTACTGGTTCGCGCTGCTGTTCATGCTGGGCATGGGTTACACCTTCCGCCACGATGGCCACGTGCGGGTGGACGTGTTCTCCCGCAACGCCTCCCCGCGGCGACGCGCCTGGATCGAGATCATCGGCATCCTCGTGCTGCTCTGGCCGGTCTGCCTGTTCATCGGCATCGCCAGCCTGGACTACGTCGGCAACGCCTGGGCCATCCGCGAGGGCTCACCCGAACCCGGCGGCATCCCGCTGCTCTACCTGCTCAAGACGCTGCTGATCGTCATGCCCGCGCTGCTGTTCTGGCAGGGCCTGGTGGAGCTGCTGCGCAACCTGACCGTGCTGCGCGGCGAGCATCCCACCCGCCCGGCACACGGGGACATCGAGGAGGGGATGTAAGCGATGGAATGGCTCCTGCTCCTGATGATCCTGACCGTCTTTGCCGCACTGATGAGCGGCTTTCCGGTCGCCTTCGTCCTCGCCGGCGTCTCGCTCCTGTTCGCCGGGCTGGGCACGGCCCTGGGACAGTTCGACAGCGGGCTGCTCTCGGCCATGCCCAACCGGCTGTTCGGCATCATGCTCAACCAGACACTGGTGGCCGTGCCGCTGTTCGTGCTGATGGGCGTGCTGCTGGAGAAGGCCCGGGTGGCCGACGACCTGCTGGAAAACATGTCCGCCCTGTTCGGCCGGCGGCCCGGCGGGCTGGGCCTGTCGATGATCCTGGTCGGGGCAATCCTCGCCGCGAGCACCGGCATCGTCGGCGCGACCGTGGTCACGCTCGGCCTGATCGCCCTGCCCGTGATGCTGCGCCGCGGCTACGACCCCAGACTCGCCAGCGGCTCGGTGGCCGCCGCCGGCACGCTGGGCCAGATCATCCCGCCGTCGATCATCCTGGTGCTGCTGGGCGACCAGCTCTCCAACGCCTACACCCAGGCCCAGCTCGACCAGGGGATCTTCTCGCCGGAGACCGTGGCCGTGGGCGATCTCTTCAGCGGTGCCCTGATCCCCGGTCTGATCCTGGTCACCGCCTACGCCGCCTACATTCTTTTCGTCGCCTGGCGTCAGCCCGAGCGGGTCCCGGGCTTGTCCGCGTCCGAACTGGCCGAGCGTCCGCCGATCGGTCGCCTGCTGATCGCGCTCGCGCCGCCGATCCTGCTGATCGTGCTGGTGCTGGGGTCGATCATGGCCGGTATCGCCACACCCACCGAAGCGGCCGCCGTCGGTGCCGTGGGCGCACTGCTGCTCGCCCTGGTCAAGCGGCGGCTCAGCCTCGGGGTGCTGCACGAGAGCCTGACCAGCACCCTGCGGGTGACCGCGATGGTGTTCATGATCTTCATCGGCGCCTCGATCTTCTCGCTGGTCTTCCGCGGCTTTGGTGGGGACGACATCGTCCACGACCTGCTCTCGGGGCTACCGGGCGGTACCGTCACCGCCCTGCTGATCGTGATGCTGCTGGTGTTCCTGCTGGGCTTCATGCTCGACTTCATCGAGATCACCTTCGTGGTCGTGCCCATCGTCGCCCCGGTGCTGCTGATGATGGGGATCGATCCGGTCTGGCTGGGTGTCCTCCTGGCGATCAACCTGCAGACCAGCTTCCTCACCCCGCCGTTCGGCTTCTCGCTGTTCTACCTGCGCGGCGCGGCACCGGCGAGCATCCAGACCACGCAGATGTACCGCGGCGTGCTGCCCTTCATCGCCATCCAGTTGGCCGTACTCGCCCTGCTGTTGATCTTCCCCGATCTGGTCACCGCCCTGCCCGAGGCACTGGACGTCCGCGGCCATGGCTAAGAAGGCAGCCGGCCTGTCGCCGCTGACACTCCAGGGCCGGGACGAGCGGGTCGTGGTCGACTTCCCGCTGGCACTCGCCCCCATGGCCGGGGTCTCCGACCGCCCCTTCCGAGAGCTCTGCCACGAGCAGGGCGCCGGGCTGGTGTTCAACGAGATGCTCGGCAGCAAGCCCGGGCTGCGGGATACCCGCAAGAGCGAACTGCGCCGACTCCGTTCGGACGACCCCGAACCACGCGCGGTGCAGTTGCTGGGCAACGAGCCGGCGGATCTCGCGCGGGCCGCCCGAGAGGCCCATGCCGACGGGGCGCAGATCATCGACATCAATCTCGGCTGCCCGGCGAAGAAGGTCTGTCGCAAGGCGGCCGGCTCGGCGCTGATGGCCGAGCCCGACACCGTCGCCCGCCTGCTGGAAGCCACCGTCGAGGCCGTGCCCTGCCCGGTGACCCTCAAGATGCGTACCGGCCCGGACGAGGCGCGGCGCAACGCCCCGGAGATCGCCGCGATCGCCGAACGCGCCGGCATCGCGATGCTCAGCGTCCACGGCCGGACGCGGGCACAGAAATACGAGGGCACGGCCGAGTACGACACCATCGCCGAGGTGGTGGCCGGCTGCGGGCTTCCGGTGCTCGCCAACGGCGATATCGACTCGCTCGAACGGGCCCGGCATGTGCTGGCGCACACCGGGGCGGCCGGGCTGATGATCGGTCGCCCCGCCTTCGGTCGGCCCTGGCTGTTCGCCCGGCTCCGCGCCGGCCTGGAGGGCCGCCCCCTGCCCGAAGAGCCGGAGCCGGTGGAGATCATGGCGTTCGTTCGCCACCAGTTCGAGGCGATTTACGCGCATTACGGGGAAACCACCGGGGTGCGCATCGCGAGAAAGCACTGGGGGTGGTATTCTTCTCGTCTGCCGTTGGAAGAAGGGACGCGCAAGGAGTTCAACCGGCTGGAGAGCATCGCCTCCCAGCGCCGGTGGCTCGAGCAACGGACGGCCGACCTGACCGACGCCTCGCCGTGACCCGCTCCCACGGCCCGGACAGCCATGGACCGGTCTTTCCGCGACCGTTCCCGCTGTTGGAAACGCCGACACGCCCACCCGGCGCTGGTCGGCTGTATCGCCCCGAAGCACCACAGCGTTGTGTTCATGCCATGACCCAAACCGCCACGACAAGCATCGCCTCGATGCCGGAAACCTCGTTGAACGGGTCGGCCCGCCGGGCCGCCGAGTGCCATCGCGACGTGCACGAGACCATCGTCGACGCCCTCGACCTGCTCTGGGAGGCCTTCGAGGAAGACCAGCCGGCCAATCTCTACCACCTGGTCATGGGCCAGGTGGAACGCCCCCTGCTCTCGCGGGTGATGGAGCGTTGCGACCACAACCAGAGCCGCGCGGCCGCCTGCCTGGGCATCAATCGCAGCACGCTGAGAAAGAAGCTGCGCGAACACGACCTGATCTAGGGAAACCTGCACGGTTCGGTGGCGTCTCTGCGGGCCCTTGGATGCCCGCCCGGACGGGGCTCGCGGTTTTGCCCGCACTCGGTGGATTCCCTTTACCAAGGACGACAACGCAGCAGATGCCCGGCTCAAGGTGCGCAGAGCGACACCGGATTCGTGCAGCCCTTCCCTTGGGGAAACGTCGCCAGCGCGCCCTCCCTGCGCGCGCTACACACCGCGGACGACAAACCTCTTTTCAAGCCCGGAAAAACGGGTTATAACGCGCCGGAAAATCGGCTGGTCAGCCTCGGGAGCGAGGTACCGGAGCGATTCCCGTCACCTTGTCGCGGCGGGATTCCTCTTCCGAAATGGCCTGCAGGAAAACCGGCGTCGCACACGCCTCTGCCATGACCGTCGATCGATACCCCGCGACCGCCGGAAATCCGGAACGGTCGCACCGACCGTGTTGATCAGGCAGGTACCGACATGAGCAAGGAAAACGACTACCCGGATCTCGACGACGAATGGGAAGAGGCGGAAGACACCGAGGAGACGGCAGACGAGCCGTTGCTCGACAGCATTGCCGGACACAAGGACGCCCGGCGCCGGCTCGACGACCTGATGGAAGAACGCCGATTGCGCCGGGAAATGGGCGATGATTTTTAGACAAATCGGAGACCGACATGCCCAACCGCATTATCCTCGGCCTGGGACTGTTCAGCGCCCTTGCGGCCGTCATCCTCGCCGCAATGGGTGCGCACGGCCCTTTGGCGCCGACCGACCCGCAGGCCATCCGCTACCTGGACACGGCGGTGACCTTCCACCTGTTTCACAGCCTGGCACTGATGGTGCTCGGCCTCTGGCCCGGAAGCGCGCGCATCCGCCTGACCGTCCTGGCCTTGCTGGGCCTCGGCACGATCCTGTTCTCCGGCAGCCTCTACCTGGAAACCCTGTTCTCGTCGTCGCTGCCGGGAGCAATCACCCCGATCGGCGGGATGCTGTTGATCCTCGGCTGGGGGACCTGGCTTCTCACCGTACTCGTGGCTCCGGGCCGACGAAGCTGACGAGGGGCGCACCTACCCAGGGCGTCGTCAGTCATCGCCCGAGTAGAAATGCTCGCGGAAGTCCCGGCGGAAGTCGACGTGGCAGTCGAGACAGCGGTTCTGCAACTCGGCGAAGGCCGAGATCACGTACCGTCCTTCACCTGCCTCGGCGAAACGCGCCACATCCGCCGCGGCCTCGTGCACGGCCCGATCATGGCGCTCGAACGCCGCCTGGCGGTCACCGGTGAAGGCGTGAAGCTGTCGCCGCTCCTCGACCGGGGGCCTGGGGTGATCCGCGATGAAGCCGGCCCGGGCGGCGACCTGCGGCCAGTTCTCGTGGTTGATCGCGTCCACGATGTCCTCGGTGGCCTCGCCAAGTTCCTCCATCATCTCGTGAAACTCGTGCGGCCCCTCGTGCTCGTGCTCTTCCTCGTGCTCGTTAGCCGACACCGCGCCGCCTGCCAGGAGGGCCGCGGCGACGAGCGCCGTCCCCGGCCAATGTGCCATTTTCTTCATGTCGCTCTCTCCCTGTCGTGGAACCCTTCGCTGGTCACGAGAATAGAACAATCCACGGCGACCGCAGGCCGATCGGGGGCAAGGTATGCCCGCGACCTGCCGACCATGATGTCAACCGGGGACGAATGCGGTAACATCCGCGTTTTTGATCCAGGAAAACCATGACCCAAGCCGCCTTTGAATACGACGACCTGATTCGCTGCGCCAAGGGGGACATGTTCGGTCCCGGCAATGCGCAACTGCCGATGCCGCCGATGCTGATGTTCGATCGCATCAACAAGATCACCGACGAGGGCGGTGACTTCGGCAAGGGCGAAATGCATGCCGAGCTCAACATCCACCCGGACCTGTGGTTCTTCGGTTGTCACTTCGAAGGCGACCCGGTCATGCCGGGATGCCTGGGCCTCGATGCCATGTGGCAGCTCGTGGGCTTCTTCCTCGGCTGGAGCGGAGGCAAGGGCCACGGGCGCGCTCTGGGCGTCGGTGATGTAAAATTCTCCGGTCAGGTGTTGCCGCGGAACAAGAAGGTTGAATACCGTGTGCACATGAAGCGCGTGATCATGCGCAAGCTGACCATGGGCATCGCCGATGCGCAGATGCTTTGCGACGGCGTCGTCATCTACGAGGCCAAGGATCTTCGGGTAGGACTGTTCACCAGCACAGAAGCACTTTCGGAGTAAAAACTCAATGCGCCGAGTCGTCATTACCGGCATGGGCATCGTGTCCAGCCTGGGTAACAACTGCCAAGAGGTGCTCGCCTCGCTCAAAGAGGGCCGCTCGGGCATCGAGCGCAATCCCGAGCAGGTAGAGCACGGGTTCCGCTCGCAGGTCGCCGGGACACTCAAGATCGATCCGGCCGAGCACATCGATCGCAAACTGCTGCGATTCATGGGATCGGCGGCGGCCTACAACTACATCGCCATGAAGGAGGCGATCGAGCAGGCCGGGCTGACCGAGGAGCAGGTCTCCAACCCGCGCGCCGGCCTGATCACGGGTTCGGGCGGTTCCTCCTGCGAGAACATCGTCGCCACCGCGGACATCGTCCGCGAGAAGGGCGTCAGGCGCGTGGGGCCCTACATGGTCCCCCGCACCATGAGCTCGACCACCTCGGCCTGCCTGGCCACCCCCTTCAAGATCAAGGGCATCAACTACTCGATCAGCTCGGCCTGCTCCACTTCCGCGCACTGCATCGGTTCCGGGGTCGAGCAGATCCAGTTCGGCAAGCAGGACGTGGTCTTCGCCGGCGGCGGCGAGGAGCTGCACTGGTCGCTCACCGCGATGTTCGATGCCATGGGGGCGCTGTCCTCCAAGTACAACGACACCCCGGAGACGGCCTCGCGGCCCTACGACGCCGACCGAGACGGCTTCATCATCGCCGGGGGTGGCGGCATGGTCGTGCTCGAGTCGCTCGAGCACGCACAGGCCCGTGGTGCGAACATCATCGCCGAGGTCACCGGCTACGGCGCGACCTCCGACGGCTACGACATGGTCCAGCCCTCCGGCGAGGGCGCGGTGCGCTGCATGCAGCAGGCGATGTCCACCGTCGACGCCCCGATCGACTACGTCAACGCCCACGGCACCTCCACCAAGGCGGGTGACCTGCGCGAACTGGAGGCCATGATGGAGGTCTTCGGCGACCATCAGCCGGTCGTCACCTCGACCAAGTCGCTCTCCGGCCATGCACTGGGCGCCGCCGGCGTGCACGAGGCGATCTACTCGCTGCTGATGATGCAGAACGGCTTCATCGCCGCCTCGGCCAACATCGAGAACCTCGAACCGGAGGCCGAGAAGGCCAACATCCTGACCGAGACGCGCGAGGACACCCGGATCGATACCGTGCTCTCCAACAGCTTCGGTTTCGGCGGGACCAACGCCTCGCTGATCATGCAGCGCTTCAGCGGCTGATCGCCAGCGCGAATGGCCGATGAACGAACGCCGGGCACTGCCCGGCGTTTCTCGTTTGGGCTTGCCGAGCGGCGGAATCAGGCCATCAGGGCGCTGTCGATCAACTGCCGGGTGTATTCGTGTTCCGGCGCGTCGAGCAGGGCCTCGGTCTCGCCGGACTCGATCACCGAGCCGTCGAGCATCACCACCATCCGGTGAGCGAGCGCCCGCACCACCGCCAGATCGTGGGTGATCAGCAGGTAGGACAGGCCGTGCTCGCGCTGCAGGTCTCGCAACAGCCGCAGTACCTGCAACTGCACCGCGGCATCCAGCGCACTGGTCGGCTCGTCGAGGACCAGCACCCGGGGCTTGAGGATCAGCGCCCGGGCTATGGCGATGCGCTGGCGCTGCCCGCCGGAGAATTCGTGCGGATAGCGCGACATAACCGCGGGGTCCAGCCCCACTTCATCCAGGGCCGCGCGAATGCGATCGCGGCGCTCGCCCGACGATAGCCCCGGCTCGTGGACATCCAGCCCCTCCCCCACGATCTGCGCCACGTTCATCCGCGGCGACAGCGCACCGAAAGGGTCCTGGAAGACCACCTGCAGGTCGCGGCGATAGGCACGGAAGCGCTTTTCCGACAGGCCGTCGACCCGGTCACCGTTCAACCGGATCACCCCGCTCGCCCCCTCCATCAGTCGCAGCAGCGCGAGCGCCAGCGTGGTCTTGCCGGAACCGGATTCGCCCACCACGCCCAGCGTCTGGCCGGCACGCAGGGAAAGATCGATGTCGCGAACGATCTGCCTGACGGTATCGGGACCGAACCAGCGCCGCCGGCCCACGGTGACCGAGATCGACTCCCCGCGCAGGCGCTCGTCGGCGGCCGGATCGACCGGAGCGATCATCGGCCCCACCTGCCGGGCCTCCAGCAAGGTACGGGTGTAGCCATCCTCCGGGTTGGCGAACAGCCTGTCGGTATCACCGCGCTCGACGATCTGCCCGTGGCGCATCACCAGCACCCGGTCGGCGTAGCGACGCACCACCGGGAGGTCATGGGTGATCAACAGCAGGCTCATGCCCATGCGCCGCTGCAGGTCGACCAGCAGGTCCATGATGGTCTTGCGCAGCCCCGCATCCAGCGCGGTGGTGGGTTCGTCGGCGATAAGCAGTGCCGGGTTGCAGGCGATCGCCATGGCGATCATCGCCCGCTGGCGCTGACCGCCGGAAAGCTGATGCGGCATGGCCCGGACCACCCGCCCGGGGTCGGGCAACCGGACCTGATCGAGGAGGTCCATCACCCGCCGCCGCAGTGCCTCGCCACCCAGCCCTTCGTGGCGCACGAGCACCTCGGCGATCTGGGCCCCGATGGTCTTGAGCGGATTGAGCGCTGTCATGGGCTCCTGGAAGATCATGCCGATCTGCCGCCCCCTGAGACTGCGCAGCGCCGGCAGGCTCATCGCCAGCACGTCCCGCCCCTGGAAACGGATCGCGCCACGCGTTTCCCGGTCGGCGGCATCGAACAATTGCAGGATCGACAGGGCGGTGACCGTCTTGCCCGATCCCGACTCGCCCACCAGCGCGACCCGCTCGCCGGGCCGGACGGAGAAGGACACCTCCTCCACCAGCGGCTTGCCGCCCACGAAAACGCTCAATCGATCCAACTCCAGCAACGGAGATGAAGACGGACTCACGACTTGGCGATCTTGGGCCATCGATACTCCCGGGAACGTCGCTACAGGCCGGCACAAGAGGGTTGCGGCCTTCGGGCAACCTTAAAGCATTTTCCGCCGACGAGGGAGGTGTCCTGACAGGCGATCCCGATCCGTTTCCCCGGGTTGCGCCTTTCTCGTCTATGTTCCCTCACGCAACCCCCGAGCAACGAGGTTCGACCCCGTGACGCACCTGCCCCGCTCGAAACGCCTCGCGCGCTTGCTCACCGTGCCGGCCATCGGCACCGCGCTGGCCGGCACGGTGAGCACCCCGATGGCGGCCCCCGTCCGGGAGAAGTCGATCACGGCCGAACAAGAGGCAGAATGGGAGGCCGCCTGGGAGGCGGCGGAAGAACATCAGCGGCTGCTGGAGAAGGCCCGCGACGTCAATGAGGGCGATCTCGTCTTCCTGGCGCGCGAGCCCGCGCCGGACGCGCCTCGCATGGAAAAGCGCCTCGACCTCGACGAAAACAGCCTTCGAGACGGCTGGGCGGAGATGACCCAGTGCCACTACCACCTGGACGCGGTCCCCGCGGCACAGGTCGTCTACGCGTCCGACCGCACCCGGGCCATCGAAGTCACGCGGATGGAAAACATCGGCGAGGCGGTCGCCGAGAAAGCCAGCGTCCAGTTGCGTGACGTGGGTCCCGACGCCACGCTCTGCGTTCGTGCCGAGGTGCTCGCCCTCGTGCCGGCCCCGGAAGGCGACGGCTACTGGGTGGACAACGGTCCGTTCATGCGCCGGTTCCTCGACGGTTACTACCCGATGCAGGTTCGCCTGGAGGTGCACTGGCCACCCGGCGTGCTGCACTTCGAGCGCGCCGAACCGCCCGCGCAGCCCGGCCACAAGGTGAAAAGCGAGGCGGACCGGGTGACCGTCACGGCGCATTTCGAGGGGCGCCTGCGCTCCCGGCTGCATTTCGAGCGGGCCGACTGACCCGGGGTTCCGGGACGCGGCGTTTCGTGCCCGTCGAGAGTTCGGATAGACTCCCCGGTTTTGCCATGACCGATCCCGCTTCCCAAGACATTGCCGGCGAGACACGCTGGGGCGTCGACATCATCGCCCCGCCAGGCGTGGAAACCGCGCTGGCCGAGGAGTTGCGGCACCTAACCGGTGCGGCGATCAGCGACCGCCCGTTCGGCGCCAGCGGCGATCTCTCCCCCGCCCTCGTCTATCGCATCCTCGCCGACAGCCTGATCGCGGGACGGGTCTACCTGCCCGTCGCGCGCGGGCATGCCGACGATGCCGACAGCCTCTATTCCCTGGTCTCCCGGGTGGACTGGAGCGCGCATCTGGATGTCGACGCCAGCCTCGCCGTCTCGGCGACCGGCGGCAATGCCGGACTGCGACACACCGGCTTTGTCGCCACCCGGGTCAAGGATGCCATCGCCGACCAGTTCCGCGATCGCGTGGGCAGGCGCCCGGACGTGGACGCCGCCCATCCCGGCCTGCGCATCCACTGCCACGTCCAGGCGCAGGGAGAAGCAATCCTGTCGATCGAGCTCTCGGCAGGCTCGCTGCACCGTCGTGGCTACCGGGTCGACGGCGGCGAGGCGCCCCTGCGCGAGAACCTCGCCGCCGGCCTGCTCTGGCGGGCACGCTGGCCGCAGGTGGCCGCGGCCGGTGGCGCGCTGTTCGATCCCATGTGCGGCTCGGGTACCTTCCTGATCGAGGGGGCGATCGCCGCGATCGGCCTGCCCGATAGCCTGCGGCGGCGTCGCCTCGGATCGCCGGCCTGGAAGGGCCACCGTCTGGACGAGTGGGAGACCATCATCGACGCCGGCGCGAACGGTTGGCTGGCACAACCGCTCGAACCCGACGCGCTTCGCATCGTGGGCGCCGACCGGGACCCGCTGCAGCTCGCCGCCGCCCACGCCAACATCGAGCAGGTACGGCTGGGCGAGTCCGTGGAAATCCAGCGGGCGGACGCCTTCCGCGATCCGGTCCCCGAATCCGTGCAGGAGGCCGGGCACGGGCTGCTGATCAGCAACATCCCCTTCGGCCAGCGCATCGCGAACGACCGCGAGACGACCGACTGGAACAGGCTGTGCAACCGGTGGGTCAGGGACCTGTCCGGCTGGTACTGGGGCATCCTGCGCCCGAGCGAGGGCGAGACGCCCTGGCCGCTGCGCTTCGAGCGGCGCTTCGCGGTGATCCACGGTGGCAACGAGGTCGAGTTCCTGCGGGGCCGGTTCGGCGAGAAGAGCCTGCGCCGCCCGTCCGGCCCGCATGCGCTGGCCCGACGACTGATCAGCGAGGGCCGCGAGCATCGATCCACGGCCGTGGACTTCGCCAACCGGCTCAAGAAGAACTGGAAACAACGCCAGTCCCTGCGCAGGCAGGGCGACACGGCCCTGCGCGTCTACGACGCCGACCTGCCCGATTTCAAGCTGGCCCTCGACTGGTACCTCACCGAAGACGGCGAGGCTTGGCTGGACGTCCAGGAATACCAGGCGCCCAAGCAGATCGACCCGCAGAAGGCCCGGGCCCGGCTTGCGGCCGCGGTCGCCGCGGCAGTCGAGGTACTGGGCATCGACGAGGACTGCGTCGTGGTCCGACAGCGCGCCCGCCAGAGCGGACGCCAGCAATACGGCCGCCTGGGCGAGGAGCACATCGAGCGGGTCATGCGCGAGCGGGACACCCGGCTGCTGATCAACCTGACCGACTACCTCGACGTCGGCCTGTTCATCGACCATCGGCTGCTGCGCGACCGCATCGCCGAACAGGCCCGCGGCAAGCGGCTGCTCAACCTGTTCTGCTACACGGCCAGCGCCTCGGTGCGTGCGGCGGTCGCCGGCGCGGCCTCCACTACCTCGGTGGACCTGTCGAACACCTACCTCGACTGGGCCGAGCGGAACTTCGCGCTCAACGGCCTGGAAACGGACGGCTCCCACCGCCTGATCCGGGCGGACGTGCTCGCCTGGCTCAAGCGCGCCCGGGCCGAGCGGGAGCGTTTCGACGTGATCTTTCTCGATCCGCCCTCGTTCTCCAACTCCAAGGCCATGAGCGACACGCTGGACATCCAGCGCGACCACGCGGAACTCATCGAGGACTGCATGGGTCTACTTGCCCCGAACGGCGTTCTGCTCTTTTCAAACAATCGCAAAGGCTTTACATTGAATCCAGTTATCGGAAACCGGTTCCATCTCGATGATCTGTCGCGGAAAACCCTGCCCAAGGATTTTGGCCGAACCCCGGAGCGCCGCTTTGTCTGCGAGATCCGCAATGCATAAGCCCCGCATTTCCCGCCTGCTCACCGCCTCGCTGGCCGTGATGCTTGTCTCCGGCTGCGCCACGCAGCAGGGCAGTCTTTCCGGCGCTCCCGGCCCGGACCGGACCGCTTCGCTGTCATCGGAAACCCCGTGGGGCGCTCCGCTGCCGCACGACCCGCTGGAAACCATCGACACGCGCTCGGGCATGCACACCCGCTCCGAAGAGGTCGTGGTCCAGGCCGTGGCCCAGCTGGGCACCCCCTACCGCTGGGGTGGCGAATCCACGGAAAACGGCTTTGACTGCAGCGGATTGACGCAACACGCCTTCAAGTCCGCCGGACTGGAACTTCCGCGGACCTCCCACCTGCAGTACCGTCACACCGACCGGGTGGATCGTGATCGCGTCCGCCCGGGCGACCTGGTGTTCTTCCGACTCGACGGCAAGCAGGTCGACCACGTGGGCATTTACGTCGGCGAGAACCGCTTCATCCATGCCCCCTCGCCGGGCAAGGAAGTCTCCTTCGCCAGCCTGGACAATGCCTTCTGGTCGCAGCGCTTTGCCGGCGGTGGACGCGTGGCCGAGTCCAATGAACTACAATTGGCCAGCAAGGTCTCCGAAGACCGCAAGTAGGATCGCCGGGAGCAGGATGCCCCACCCTGCCCGGCCATGACCGGATCACGCGGCCGCAACGGACAGCGAGCTCGCCCGCAAGTTGTGACCCAGCACCTGAGCAGGGAGGGCACATGCCATGGACAGACGGCAGTTCCTCGGGATCGCCGCGGCGGCCGGCACGGCCACCCTGCTCGGCTGTGAAAGGCCCGAGCCGCTACTGCGTGTCTCGGGCATCGCCTGGATCGGCTACGAGCCACTCTTCCTTGCCGACCAGCTCGATCTGCTTCCTCCGCAGCGGATTCGGCTGATCGAATCCCCCTCCAATACCAACAGCCTGATGCAGCTCGCATCCGGCGAAGTGGAAGCCGCCACCCTCACGCTGGACGAATTCATCCTCGCTCGTGCCGGCGGCATCCCCGTGGACATCGTGCTGGTCTTCGATACTTCCAACGGCGCGGACGTGGTGATGGTCCGCCCGGAGATCGAGGAACCGTCCGACCTGCGCGACTGCCGCATCGGGGTCGAGGATACGGCCGCCGGGGCGTTGATGCTCACACGCACACTCGAGGCCGGCGGACTCGGTCGCGACGACATCGAACTGGTCCCCATGTCCGGTGGCGAGCAACTCGTCGCCTATCGACGCCGACGGGTCGATGCCGTGATCAGCTACGAGCCTTATGCGACCCGGCTGGCCCGTGCCGGCGCCCGCCGTCTCTACGACAGTCGCGCCTTCCCCGGACTGATCACCGACGTGCTCGCCGTCCGCCGGGAAGCCGTCGGTCGCATGCCCCGGGCATTGCACACCCTGGTCGACGCCTACTTCGAGGCCCTGGCGAGACTCAGGAGCAATCCCGGGCGGGCCCACGTGCTCATGGCACCTCGTCTGGAACTGACGGTCGACGAGCTCACCCGAGCCTTCGAGGGGGTCCACCTGCTGGATATCCGCGACAACCATCGCTGGCTCGGCGGAGATCAGCGGCTGCTGCGCTCGACCGCCCGAACGGTCACGACGATCATGCAGGAAAACCGGCTGATCGACGCCCCGCCGGACCTCGAGCGGCTCGGCACGCCGCGCTTTCTTCCGGAGGCACCGTGAAACGGGTAGCGCTTCCCCTTCGGCTGACGCTCCCGGCCGGGCTGGCTGTCGCCTTCCTGCTGATCACGACGATCTCGCTGATCAACGGTATCCACAACCACCGGGAGGCCGCCTTCGCCACCGCCCGAAGCGATGCCCTGAGTAACGCCACGGAGCTCGCCCGAACCATCGAGCAGAGCAGGCTGCCAACCTCGACAATTGTCGAGGCGCGACTGAGCCGCATCTACACCGACCCCCGTGTCCGCACGGTGGTGGTGGCCGACCCGCAAATGCAGGTCCTGCTCTCGCCCCGGCAGACACAGACCGGCGAGGCGCTCACGGAGGTCCTGCCGGATATCGATCTCGATGCCTTGCGCCAGCACGTCGTCAGCCGCCTTCCCGGCCTGCTCGAAACCGCGGCGCCGGCCCGCATCGAGGCCGTGCAGTCCTTCGCCATGCCCGGGGGCACCGCGACAGCGTCTTCAAGCAATCGGGGGCTGGTGTTCGTCTGCATGGACATCACCGAGCAGCTCGATGCCCACCGCACCCAGGCCCTCCTCGAGCGTCTTCCCGAGGTGGTGCTGATGCTGCTGATCATCGGCATGAGCACGCTGCTGATCGAAACGCGGATCAACCGCCCCCTGTCGACCCTGCGACGGGCGGCCGAAGCGATCCGTCGCGGCCGTCGCGCCGAACTGCCACCCACCGACAAGGGTCCGGCCGAGATCCAGGCCGTGGCGGAGGCCTTCAACGCCATGGTCGCCGCCCAGGAAGAGACACAGCGCAAGCTTGCCGACAACGAACGGAAGCTGGCCGTGACGCTCGACTCGGTCGGCGACGGGCTGATCGCCACCGATCTCGACGGGCAGATCACCCTGATCAACCCGATGGCCGAGCGGTTGACCGGCTGGGACCGCGAGGAGGCCTTGGGGCGGTCGATCGAGGAGGTGTTCGTGATCTGCCCCGCCGACGGATGCAAACCCGTGCAGATCCCGCTGCGCCGGGTGCTCAACGAAGGCACGCTGGTCGGGCTCGCCAACCACACCGTGCTCCTCCATCGCGACGGGCACCGCTACCACATTACCGACAGCGCCGCCCCGATTCGCGACCCGGACGGCGAACTGTCCGGGGTGGTACTGGTGTTCCACGACATCAGCCGCGAGTACGAGCTGCGTGACGAACTGGCCGAGAGCGAGCAGCACTTCCGCAACCTTGCCGACAACGGCCAGGCGCTGATCTGGACCAGCGATCTGGATCACCGCCGCGACTACGTCAACCGTCCCTGGCTGGAGTTCACCGGGATGACCCAAGGGACGAGCCTGAGCGAAGGCTGGCAGGAGGCCGTGCATCCCGACGATCTCGACGACCTGCTCGCGGCCATCGACTCGGCCTACCAGCGACAGTCGGGCTTCACCCTCGAGTACCGCCTCCGGCACCATTCCGGCGAGTACCGTTGGGTGCTGGTCAAGGGCACGCCCCGCCGCGACAGCAAGGGGCATTTCATCGGCCTGATGGGCCAATGCCTGGACATCAGCGCCGACAAGGAGGCCCACGAACGCCTCGACTACCTCGCGGACCACGATCCGCTCACCGGCCTGCCCAATCGCAGCCAGTTGCTGCAACGCATCGACCAGGTCATCCGTGATCGTCGCCACCGACAAGGCGTCGGCGGGCTGTTCTTCGTAGACGTCGATGCCTTCAAGCAGATCAACGACCTCTACGGGCTCCAGGAGGGCGACCGGATGCTGGTGGAGATCGCCCGCCGACTGGTCGCAACGACAGACGAGGACGCCACGGTCGCGCGGATCGGCGGCGACGAGTTCCTGGTTCTGATTCCCCGGCTCGCCCACGACCCGGACGAGGGCCGCCACAAGGGCCGGGAACTGGCCGACCGTCTCCGGCAGATCATGCAGGAACCCTTCGAACTGGCCGGATCACGCCACCTGGCGACCGCCAGCGTCGGCCTGACCCTGATCTACGGCCGGGTGGGCAGCGCCGAGGAACTGCTGCGCGAGGCCGACATCGCCCGCTACCGGGCCAAGGAGGCGGGACGCAATCACTTCGTGGACTTCGAGACGGGCATGGCCGAATCGGTCACTCGCCGCTACCGGCTCGAGCAGGAGCTGCGCCACGCCCTCGAGCGCGGGGAGTTCGAGCTCTACCTTCAGTCCCAGGTCGGTCGGCAGGAGACCACCGTGGGCGCCGAGGTCCTGCTGCGCTGGCAGAGCAGCGAACACGGTCTGGTCTCCCCGGCCGAGTTCATCCCGCTGGCGGAAGAAACCGGGCTGGTCATCGAGATCGGCGACTGGGTGATGCAGGAGGCCTGCAAGCTGCTCGCCCGCCTGCAGGCTCATCAGCGTTCAGCCGGCGGGGAACCGATCACCCTCTCCGTGAACGTCAGCCCCCGCCAGTTCCGCAGCGCGGGATTCGTCGCCCGCCTGCGAGAACTGGTCGAATCCACGGGCATCGACCCGGCCGGCCTGATGATCGAGATCACCGAGAACGTGCTGATGACCCAGGTCGATCAGGCCATCGAACGGATGCAGGAACTGGTCGACCTGGGCCTGAGCTTCTCCATCGACGACTTCGGCACCGGCTTCTCGTCGTTCACCTATCTCAAGCGGCTGCCGTTGCGGGAGATCAAGATCGACAAGAGCTTCGTCGACGGCGTACCCGACGACCCGGCGAACTCGGCCATGGTGGAAGCCATCCTGGCCATGGCGACTCACCTCGGCATCGAGGTGGTCGCCGAGGGCGTGGAGAACCGCGAGCAGGTCGACTTCCTACTCGATCGCGCCTGCGACCGCATCCAGGGATTCCACTTCGCCCGTCCGACCCCGGCCGAGACGTGGCTCAGGGAAAGGCTGTCCCCATCGCGCTGAGGGGCGCGGGCCCGGTCAGGCCGGATCACCCGCGGGGGCGCGATCGTCCGCTTCCCGCCAATCGGCACGCACGGTGGCATCGACGAACCGAAGGCGCAGCGGCAGACGCCCGCCCTGCTCGCACCCCAGCGCTCGCAGTTCCGCGGCACGCTTAAGCAGCCGACCCTCCTCTCCCGGCCGCGGAACGCTCTCGACCAGCACGTAGCCACGCCGCTGCACCTGCTCGGGCCCCAGCGCCCGCAACTGTCGTCCGAGGGCCTCCACGCGTGCCCGCTCGCGGCGCAGTCGTTCCCCCGGTGCTTGCCGCGGCACCACCAGTCGCTCGACGCGCTGGCGGTGCCCGGCGAGTAGACGCTCCCGGGCCACCAGCCGACGCCGCGAGAGCTCGTCGAGCCGCGCCCGGCGACGGGCCAGGCGGTGACGTGGATGACCGCGCTCGAGTCGCCGGCGCAACCCGGCAAGCGCCTGGCGGCCGGTGGCGACCTGTCTCTCGACCTGCCGGTGCAGCGGCGAGAGCAGTCCGGCCAGCCGGTAGCGCTCCAGCCGCAACCCGCCACCGGGCCCGTGACGCGCCAGGCCACGGGCCAGGTCATCCACCCGTTGCGCGCGCGTCTCGAGACCACCGAGGAACGCCACGGCAATCCGTTCGCCCAGCCGCCCCAGCCGCTCGTGCATCTCGGCGACGGGCACCGGCGTGGCCAGTTCCGCGGCCCCGGTCGGGGTAGCCGCCCGCCGGTCGGCGGCCAGGTCGCAGAGCGTGGTGTCGGTCTCGTGGCCCACACCGCTGATCGTCGGCACCGGGCAGGCATGGATCGCGCGGACCAGTGCCTCGTCGTTGAACGACCACAGGTCGGTCAGCGAACCGCCGCCGCGCACGAGCAGTGCCACGTCGAAGGCCTCGGGCGTCAGGGCCGCGACCGCGGCACGCAACTGCTCCGCCGAGCCGGCGCCCTGCACCCGAACGGGGAACAGCGTGACCCGCGCCAGCGGAAAGCGCCGTGCCAGGGTTACCCGCACGTCGTGGATGGCCGCCCCGGTGTCCGAGGAGATCACCGCGATCCGGCGGGGAAGCACCGGGGTATCGCGCTTGCCGTCGGCATCGAACAGCCCCTCCGCCAGCAGGCGCTGGCGCAGCCGCTCGAACTCGGCCGCCAGCCGCCCCTCGCCCGCCGGCGCGACCGACTGCACGATCAACTGGTAGGAGCCGCGCGCGCTGTAGATGCCCAGCCGACCGGTGACCACCACCTCCTCGCCTTCGCGCAGCGGGTGGCGGTTGCGCATGGCATTGCCGCGAAAGAACGCGCAGCGCAACTGCGAGCGCTCGTCCTTGAGCGCGAAGTAGTGATGGCCGGAGGCCGCCCGCTTGTGCTCGGCGACCTCCCCGATCACCTCGACCACGCCGAATGCCTGGTTGAGGAGGTCACCGGCCTGCTTGTTGATCTGGGAGACCGACAGGGCCGTCTGTCCGCTTGATGAGGTCATTTCTTCAGTAGGAAGCGCACGAGGTCTGGAAGGTGGATACGAGAAGGGCCGCGAGCACCTGCCCGCGGCCCTGAGATTCCTGCCGTTTCCGGGCGGCCGGCCTCGCCGAAGGGCTCTAAAGACCGGACCCGAGTCGAAGTCGCCGACTTACCAGGGGTTGTACGGCCCCGGGTTCGGCTGCTCCTCGTACTGCTGCTCGGCCAGCGACTGCAGGCCCTCGATGCGCTTGGCCTCGGCAATGGCTTCGTCGTACTTGCCCTTTTCGGCCAGCTTGTCGGCACCGGCCATCAGCGGCTTTTTCCACTTGGAACCGGTCGGGCTGTGCGGGAACGCACCCGGGCCCATTTCCTTGACCGACTCGGCCGCCTCGATGGCGTCGGCGCGCGCCTCCTGGTACTCCTCCATGCTGGCAGCAGCGGCCAGGCCGGAAGTCATGGTAAGCGCGACCGCCGTGGTCATGCCCATCAGGTGCTTGGCTTTAATCATTTTGGTTTGCCTCCTAGGGTGGTTTGCTCTTGTTGGCGATTCGACTCTAGCGCAATCACCGACGCGATGCCAACCCGCCGTCCAGCGCGCAATGCCGCATCGCCGTGCCGGCTGGCCATCGATCAACCCGTCTCGGAAACGTTTACCCGCCCGGCTCCAGTCACTATAATTGCGCGGACACTTTCTACCATCCGCAAGAGTCCCCGAATCATGCGTATCCTCGAGGAAGGTCTCACCTTCGACGACGTGTTGCTCATTCCGGCCCGGTCCTCGGTCCTGCCCCGGGATGTGTCGCTCGCCACTCACCTGACCCGCAACATCGAGATCAACATCCCGCTGATCTCGGCGGCGATGGACACCGTCACCGAGGCCCGCCTCGCGATCGCGCTCGCCCAGGAGGGCGGACTGGGGATCATCCACAAGAACATGACCGTCGCCCAGCAGGCCGAGCATGTCCGCCAGGTGAAGAAGCACGAGTCGGGCGTGATCAAGGACCCGATCACGGTCACCCCGGATACCAGCATCCGCGACGTGCTCAAGATCACCCGCGATCACTCGATCAGCGGCGTGCCGGTGGTCAGCGAAGGCCAGCTCGTCGGCATCGTCACCAGCCGCGACCTGCGCTTCGAGCAGAACCTCGACCAGTCGGTCGCCAACATCATGACCGGCAAGGAGCAGCTCGTCACCGTCCAGGAAGGGGCGAGCCGCGAAGAGGTCGAGGCCCTGCTGCACAAGCACCGCATCGAGAAGGTGCTGGTGGTCAACGGCGACTTCGAGCTGCGCGGCATGATCACCGTCAAGGACATCCAGAAGTCCACCGACTACCCCAACGCCTGCAAGGACGCCTCCGGGCAACTGCGCGTCGGCGCGGCGGTCGGCACCGGCGGTGACACCGAGGAACGCATCGAGGCGCTGGTGGCCGCCGGCGTGGACGTGATCGTCGTCGACACCGCCCACGGCCACAGCAAGGGCGTGATTGACCGGGTGGCCTGGGTCAAGGGCCGCTTCCCGCAGGTGGACGTGGTCGGCGGCAACATCGCCACCGGTCAGGCGGCCCTCGACCTCGTCGAGGCGGGCGCGGACGCGGTCAAGGTGGGCATCGGCCCGGGCTCGATCTGCACCACGCGCATCATCGCCGGCGTGGGCGTACCGCAGGTCACGGCCATTTCCAACGTCGCCGAGGCCCTCAAGGGCAGCGACGTGCCGCTGATCGCCGACGGCGGCGTGCGCTTCTCCGGCGACTTCGCCAAGGCGATCGCCGCCGGGGCGCACACCGTGATGGTCGGCTCCATGCTGGCCGGCACCGAGGAGTCGCCCGGCGAGGTCGAGCTCTTCCAGGGGCGCTCCTACAAGTCGTACCGCGGCATGGGCTCGCTCGGCGCGATGCAGCAGGGCTCCTCCGACCGCTACTTCCAGGCCGGGGAATCGGCGGAGAAGCTGGTGCCGGAAGGCATCGAGGGCCGCGTACCCTACAAGGGCTCGCTGGTCGCCATCGTGCACCAGATGATCGGCGGGCTGCGCGCCTCGATGGGCTACGTCGGCGCCAAGGACATCGATACCATGCGCAAGCTTCCGCAGTTCGTGCGCATCACCAACGCCGGCGTCAGCGAATCGCACGTCCACGACGTGTCGATCACCAAGGAAAGCCCCAACTACCGGGTCTGATCTCCCGAATCACGCCCGCCATGGCGGACGACGACTTTCCGATCGACCCGGCCCCGGCTGCCGGGTCGACTCGTTAGCGGCCTGACACAACGGAAAAGACGATGACCGACTCCCCCACCATTCCGCACCCGGACATCCACGCCGAGCGCATCCTGATCCTGGACTTCGGCTCGCAGTACACGCAGTTGATCGCCCGCCGCGTGCGCGAGGCGCGCGTCTACTGCGAGATCCACTCCTGGGACGTGGACAACGCCTTCGTGCGCGACTTCAATCCCACCGGGATCATCCTCTCCGGCGGGCCGGAGTCGGTGATCGACCCGCAGAACGCCCCGGCCGCACCCGAGCTGGTATTCACCCTGGGCGTGCCGGTCTTCGGCATCTGCTACGGCATGCAGACCATGGCCGCGCAGCTCGGCGGCACCGTGGAGAACGCCAGCCACCAGGAGTTCGGCTTCGCCAAGGTCCGCGCCCGCGGGCACACCGCGCTCTTAAAGGACATCGAGGACGAGGTCACCGAGGAAGGCTTCGGCCTGCTCGACGTCTGGATGAGCCACGGCGACCACGTGGTCGACCTGCCCGAGGGCTTCAAGCTGATGGCCTCCTCGGACAACGCGCCGATCGCCGGGATGGCCGACGAGGCCCGGCACTTCTACGGCGTGCAGTTCCACCCCGAGGTGACCCACACCCGCCAGGGCGCGCGCATCATCGAGCGCTTCGTCCGCGACATCTGCGACACGCAGGGCCTGTGGCGCTCGGAGGCCATCATCGAGACGATGGTCGACCAGGTCCGCGAGAAGGTGGGTGACGAGGAGGTCATCCTCGGCCTGTCCGGCGGCGTCGACTCCTCGGTGGTCGCCGCCCTGCTCCACCGGGCCATCGGCGACCAGTTGACCTGCATCTTCGTCGACAACGGGCTCCTGCGACTGGGCGAGGGCGACCAGGTGATGCGCACCTTCGCCGATCACCTCGGGGTGCGCGTGATCCGGGTCGACGCCGAGGAGCAGTTCCTCTCCCGGCTGGCCGGCGAGGCCGACCCGGAAGTCAAGCGCAAGATCATCGGCAACACCTTCATCGACATCTTCGATGAACAGGCCAGCAAGCGCGAGAACGCCCAGTGGCTGGCCCAGGGCACCATCTACCCGGACGTGATCGAGTCGGCCGGTTCGAAGACCGGCAAGGCACACGTGATCAAGTCGCACCACAACGTCGGCGGCCTGCCCGAGCACATGAAGCTCGGCCTGGTCGAGCCGCTGCGCGAGCTGTTCAAGGACGAGGTCCGCGAGATCGGCCTGGAGCTGGGCCTGCCTTCCGAGATGATCATGCGCCACCCCTTCCCCGGACCGGGCCTGGGCGTGCGCATCCTCGGCGAGGTCAAGGGCGAGTACGCCGAGCTGCTGCGCCGCGCGGACGCGATCTTCATCGAGGAGTTGCGCGCCGCCGGCCTCTACGACCAGGTCTCGCAGGCCTTCGCCGTGTTCCTGCCGGTGCGCTCGGTGGGCGTGATGGGCGACGGCCGGCGCTACGACTACGTCGTCGCGTTGCGCGCGGTCGAGACCATCGACTTCATGACCGCCCGCTGGGCCCGCCTGCCCTACGAATTCATCGAGAAGGTCTCCCTGCGCATCGTCAACGAGATCCGCGGCATCTCGCGGGTCGTCTACGACGTCACCGGCAAGCCGCCCGGCACGATCGAGTGGGAGTAAGCGGACACCGTTCGTGACGGGTCTGAGCGGGCCTTGATGGACCACATGCCGAACCGTGATCGCCAATTCATGACCGAGGCCCTGGCCCTCGCCCGCCTGTCCGTCGCGGCGGGCGAGGTCCCGGTCGGTGCCGTCGTGGTCGATGCCGAGGGCACGATCATCGGCCGGGGCCACAACCGCCCGGTCGCGCTGCACGACCCGAGCGCGCACGCCGAGATACTCGCCATGCGCGAGGCCGGACGCACCCTGGGCAACTACCGGCTGGACGACTGCAGCCTCTACGTGACGCTCGAACCCTGCCCCATGTGCCTGGCCGCCGCCTCGCACGCGCGCATCGCGCGGATCGTGTATGCCGCGCCCGACCCGCGCGCCGGCGCCTGCGGCTCGGCCATCGACCTCAACCGCGCCGACTGGCACCACTTCCGCCCCGTGATCGACACCGGCCCCTGCGAGGCCGAAGCCGCGGAACTGCTGACCGAATTCTTCCGCGACCGCCGCTGACGGGCGAATCCTCCCGCTTCGGGGCGAAGCAACCGCGTACAATGCACACCTCTTCCCGCTTTCAGCTCGGACCCTATGCCCCTTCTGACCATCGACAATCTGCAATTCGCCATCGGTGACCGGGTCCTGCTCGATCACGTCAATCTCACCATGGAGCGCGGCGACAAGTTCGCGCTGATCGGGCGCAACGGCGAGGGCAAGTCCACCTTCCTCAAGATGCTCGCCGGGATCCAGCGCGCGGACGACGGCCAGATCCGCCTCGAGCCGGGGGCCAGGGTGGCCTACCTGCCGCAGGATCCGCACCTGGACACCGACGACTCGGTCTATTCCGTGATCGCCGAGGGGCTGGGCGACCTGCACGACGTGCTGACCGAGTACCACCAGCTCGCGCAGAACGCCGACAGCGACGCGGCGCTCGAGCGCCTGTCGACGCTCCAGCACGAACTGGAGACCCGCGACGGCTGGATGGCCGACCAGAAGATCGACGAGGTGGTCACCCGGCTGGGCCTCGACCCGGACGCCTCGGTGCGGGGGCTGTCCGGCGGCGAGCGTCGCCGCGTCCTGCTCGGCCAGGCACTGGTGCTGGAGCCCGAACTGCTGCTGCTCGACGAGCCCACCAACCACCTCGACATCGCCGGGATCGAGTGGCTCGAGGACCTGGTGCGGCGGTTCAATGGCGCGGTGGTCTTCATCACCCACGACCGGGCGTTCCTCCGGCGGCTGGCCAACGGCATCATCGAGCTCGATCGCGGGCACCTGACCACCTGGCCGGGCGACTACGACAACTACCTGCGCCGCGCCGAAGAGCGCGCCAACGCCGAGGCGCAGGAGAACGCCCGCCTCGACAAGACGCTGGCCCAGGAAGAGCTCTGGATCCGCCAGGGGATCAAGGCGCGCCGCACCCGCAACGAGGGCCGGGTGCGCAACCTGGAGAAGCTGCGCGCCGAGCGCGCCGCCCGGCGCGAGCGGGCCGGCAAGGTCGCCCTGTCGACCGACTCGGGCCGGACCTCGGGCAAGATCATCGCCGAGACCGAGCACGTCGACGTGACCTTCGGCGAGAAGACCGTCATCCGGGATCTTTCCACCACCATCCTGCGCGGCGACCGCGTCGGGCTGGTGGGTCCGAACGGGGCGGGCAAGTCCACCCTGATCAAGCTGCTGCTCGGCCAGATCGAGCCCACCGCCGGGCGGATCAAGCGCGGCACGCAACTGGAGGTGGCCTACTTCGACCAGCACCGCGCCCAGTTGCGCGACGACTGGACCGCGCTGGAGAACCTCTGCGACGGCGGTGACCGGCTGGAAGTGGGCGCATCCAACGTCCACGGCATCGGCTACCTCCAGCAGTTCCTGTTCACCCCGGAACGGGCGCGCACCCGCGTGGAACTGCTGTCGGGCGGGGAACGCAACCGCCTGCTCCTGGCCAAGCTGTTCGCCCGGCCCGCCAACCTGCTGGTGCTCGACGAGCCCACCAACGATCTCGATCTCGAGACCCTGGAAGTCCTCGAACAGGCGCTGGCCGACTACGACGGCACCCTCCTGCTGGTCAGCCACGACCGGGCGTTCCTCGACAACGTCGTCACCAGCCTGCTGGTGTTCAAGGGCGACGGCGAGATCGAGGAGGTCTTCGGCGGTTACCAGGATTATCTCGACGAGCAAAAGAGCGCGGCGACAACGACGGGATCTTCCGCCCCCAAGACCAAGCCGAAGGCGGACAAGCCGGTGGCCAGGGAGAAGAAGGCGAAGAAGCTTTCCTACAAGGACCAGCGCGAACTCGACGCACTCCCCGAGCGCATCGAGGCGCTGGAGACCGAGCAGGCCGAACTCAACGCCACCATCAACGACCCGGCGTTCTACGAGGGCGATCCGGCCGAGGTACAGCACACGCTCGACCGCGTGAGCGAGCTGGAAGCCGAACTCGAGGGCGTGCTGGAACGCTGGATGGAGCTGGAGGCGAAGCAGGACGGCGGCGAGTAGAGCACCCGGCAAGTCGGCCTGACGGCCGACGTGGGCCGACAGGCCCACCTACAGGGGGCCAGATCCAACAAAGGCGGATGGCCCGTCGGTCGGACTTCGCTCCGACAGCCGCACGCTAGGCCGTCCGTCGCCGTCAGCCCCGCTCCGCCGCCAGCTTCGCCCGGATGAACTCGCCGTGGGAGACGTACAGCAGCTCGGCGATGTGGCGGATCACGGATTCCTCGAGGCGATGCTTGTCCTCGTCGGCCAGGGCCACGCGCCACAGGGCCTCGACCACGCGATAGCGCTCCGCCCGACTCATCCGGTCATTGAGCACCCGCACGAAGGGAAAGAAGCCGGTCGAGTCATCCACCTCGGCGACGGCGTGTTCGACGAGATCGCGGGCATCCTCGTCGGACAGGCCGAAATCCTCGACCAGCGCGTCGGTGATGACCCGGAGCTCACTCTCCGCGACGTCGAAGTCCGCCCGGGCCACCTCCATGAGGAGGATGGCCACGGCGGCGTTGACCGAGCGCGGCGTCTCGGCGAGCGCGCCGGTATCGTCGGGGAAGAACAGCTCTTTCAGGGTTTTCAGCATTCAGGCCACCGGCATGGGGAATGAGTGGACGGCCCACTGTGACAGTCCGACGGATCGCGCGTTCACACGGCGCGCCGCTCGGGTACACTGCGCGCCACCATGATCGGCTATCTCCGCTTTGTCCAACAACACTGGCGCTTTCTCGCCTTCGGCATACTTGCCGCGTTCCTCTCCGGTTTCGGCCAGACCTACTACTTCGCCATCTTCGGGGGTGAGTTGCGGCAGGCCTTCGACCTGACTCACGGCGAATACGGCCTGCTCTACTCGCTCGCCACGCTGGGCAGCGGGCTGTTGATCGTCTGGGCCGGACGACAGCTCGATCGCATGACGCTCTCTCGTTTCATCACGCTCGTGGGACTGGGCGTGACAGCCGGTTGCCTGCTTCTGGCCATGGCGAAGACTGCGCTTGCCCTGGCCGCCGCCATGTTCCTGTTGCGCTTCTGCGGCCAGGGACTGCTCACACACATCTCCGCGACCAGCATGGGACGCCACTTCGACGCCAATCGCGGCAAGGCCGTCAGCATCGCCGCCAAGGGGCTGCCGCTGGGCGAGGCGGTAATGCCCGCCATCGGGGTGGGCCTGATCGCCATGATTGGCTGGCGCGAGACCTGGGCGCTCTCGGGCGGGCTGATGCTGCTGGTCTTTCTCCCGCTGCTGCTCTGGCTGCTGCGGGGTGACGCGCCGGCGGACAGTGGCCCTGACGGGACGCACACAGGCAGCCTCGACCAATCGCACCTCACCGCGTCCCGGCAATGGACCCGCGGTGAGGTTCTGCGTGATCCGCGCTTCTACCGGGTGCTGCCGGCCGTGCTCGGCGCCCCGCTGACGGTCACCGGCATGCTCTTCCATCTCGCGCACCTGGCCGAGGGCAAGGACTGGGAGATGGCCTGGCTCTCGGCCAGCTTCATCGGGTTTGCTGCCGCGCACGTCGCCGGCCTGACGCTGGCCGGCCCCCTGCTCGACCGGCTGGGCCCACGGCCCATCCTGCGCGGCTATCTGCTACCCATGCTCGCGGGCCTGACACTGGTGGCCACGGTGGACGCGCCGATGGCCGCCTGGGGCTTCATGGTCCTGCTCGGGCTGTCGCTGGGCGGAGCCGGCACGCTCCTCGGCGCACTGTGGCCGTCGCTGTACGGGGTGACTCACCTGGGCGCGATCCGCGCGGTAGTCCACGCCGCACTGGTGCTTTCCACGGCGATCACCCCGGTGGCCGTGGGGTTGGCACTGGACGCGGGACTGTCGATGGAGACCGTCGCCCTGATCCTCGCCGGTTACCTGCTCGCGGCCGTCGCGCTGGCGTGGAAGGCCATCGGCCCGGGACGCAACGCGGGAGGGCCGGCATGACAAGGCGAGTCTCCCATCCGCTGGGCGTGATCGAGGTCACGCGCAAGCGCATCCGCCATCTGTACCTGCGGCTGGCCGAGGAGCCAGCCGTGATCCGCGTCAGCGCGCCACACCGCTTCGATGACGCCCAAATCCGCGCCTTCGTCACCTCGCGGGAGGCATGGATCCGCCGCCAGCGCGACAAGGCCGCGCGGCGTCCGCCGCGTTTCGATGGCGACCGGCTACCCGAGCAGTTGCATCTGCTCGGGCGGCCCTACCATCTGGTTCATGGGCTCACGACAACCCGGCGAGCGCTCGTCCGTGTCGAAGACGAAGCGGGCTGCATCCATTTGGCCGGCGACGGGCCTGCCACTGCCCGGGAGGCCCTGCGCCGCCATTGCCGGGCACACCTAACCGACATCCTCGCCGAACGCGTGCCGCACTGGGCCGAGCGGATGGCCCTGCCCGTGCCGGAATGGCGCATCCGCCGCATGAAGACACGCTGGGGGAGCTGCAATATCCGCGAGCGACGGATCTGGCTGAACCTCGAGCTGGTGCGCATGCCGGTGGCCGTGATCGACCTGGTCGTGGTCCACGAACTGGCCCACCTGATCGAGCGGGGCCACAATGCACGCTTCTACGCGGTGATGGACGACACCTTCCCGGCATGGCGCCAATGGGAATCGACGTTGGCGGACTACGGGATCGTGGGGCTGTAGGACGAAGGGTCGCCCCGGAGTCGATCGTCTGCCCCGAGCAGCGCCCCGCCACCGCGATCACGCGCTAGAATCACCCCCACGAATTCACCTTTGGGTCCGAGACGTATGTGCGGCATTTGCGGATGGCTGGAAATCGGCGGCAACGAGGGCAACCTCACTGCCGTGCGGCGGATGACGAGCCGGCTGGAACGGCGCGGCCCCGACCACGAGGGCAGTTTTTCCGACGGGCCGCTGGCCTTCGGTCATCGGCGGCTGTCCATCCTGGACCTGTCCTTCCACGGCCACCAACCGATGGTCGACCGCGAACGCGGGCTGTCGATCGTCTTCAACGGCACCATCTACAACCACCCGCAACTGCGCGAGGAATTGCAGTCGCTTGGGCACCGGTTTGCCTCGACCGGCGACACCGAGGTCATCCTCACCGCCTTCCGCGAGTGGGGGCCGGAGTGCGTCAAGCGCCTGGACGGCATGTTCGCCTTCGCCATCTGGGACATGCGCAACCAGTCGCTTTTCCTGTTCCGCGACCGCCAGGGCATCAAGCCGCTCTACTACACCGTCGGCGATGGGCCGCTGAGGTTTGCCTCGAGCATCCCCGCCCTGCTTGCCGCCGGCCAGGTCGATACCGACTTCGACCCGGCCGCCCTGCACCACCAGTTCACCCTGCACGCCGTGGTGCCGGCACCACGCACCATCTTCCGCGGGGTGAACAAGCTGCCGCCGGGCCACTGGATGCGGATCGACCGCAACGGCAACCGCCAGTTGCACCGCTACTGGGCCATCGACACCACCGAAGACCACGACGTCCCCGCCGACGAATGGCCGGAACTGATCCACGAGCGGCTGCTCGCGGCGGTGCGCAAGCGTCTCGCGATCAGCGACGTGCCGGTGGGCGTGCTGCTCTCCGGCGGGCTGGACTCCTCGCTGATCGTGGCCCTGGCCCACGAGGCGGGCGTCACGCCGAAGACCTTCACCATCGGCTTCGAGGACCAGCCCGAGGAGAAGGGCAGCGAGTTCGAGTACGCCGACCCGGTCGCCGAGCGTTACCGGACCGAGCACTTCCGCTTCCACGTGCCCAACGAGCAGGTGCTCACCCGTCTGCCCGAGGCGGTGCGCGAGATGAACGAGCCCATGTTCGGCCAGGACGCGGTCGCCTTCTATCTGCTTTCCGAGCAGGTCGCCCGCGAGGTCAAGGTGGTGCTCTCCGGCCAGGGTGCCGACGAGGTCTTCGGCGGCTACTTCTGGTATCCGAAGATGGCGAAGACACAGGGCTCGGATCTCGAACGCTTCGCCCCGTACTACTTCGACCGCAGCCACGAGGAACTGATGGCGATGGTCACCGAGCGCTTCCGCGGGCCGGATGCGACCAGCGAGCTGGTGAAGAAGGGCCTGGCCGGCAAGGGCCGGGGATCGTTCGCCAACCGGGTGCTGGGCTTCGATGCCAGCACGCTGATCGTCGACGATCCCGTAAAGCGCGTCGACAACATGACCATGGCCTGGGGACTGGAGGCGCGGGTGCCTTTCCTGGACACGGATCTCGTGGAGGCGGCCATGCGCGTGCCGGCCGAACACAAGCTCGCCCAGGGCGGCAAGGGCATCCTCAAGAGCATCGCCCGGGGGCGGATCCCGGATGCGGTCATCGACCGGCCCAAGGGCTACTTCCCGGTACCGGCACTGAAGTTCGTCCGCGGCCCGTTCCTCGAGTTCATGCGCGAGATCCTGACCTCGGACACCGCGCGCGCCCGCGGCCTGTTCGAGCCGGCCTACGTGGAGAAGCTGCTCGCCGAACCCGACCGCCATTTCACCCGCTTGCAGGGCGCGAAGATCTGGCACCTGGCGGTGTTCGAGCTGTGGCTGCAGGAACAAGGCCTTTGAATGGCTGCACGACATGAACTTGGCCGGCCCGTAACGGTCACAGGGTGGGCCGATGCCCCGGGAATTCGGCGAATACGCTAGGGAAACTCTGCACGAATGCCATGCCACTCTGGCCTGGCGAGCCGTTCGTGATCAAGGCGCGTCGTCGCCGACGTGCCGGTGGTCACGTCAAGACGACGCAACACCGAGCACGGACGGCTCGCCAGGCCCCGTAGGGCGCACCTTGAGCCGGGCATCTGTGGCGTTGTCGTCCTTGGAAAGGGAATCACCCTTCCGCGGCGGACGAGCGCCTTGCATCTGCCCGGCTCAAGGTGCGCAGAGCAGTATGGCATTCGTGCAGAGTTTCCCTAGAATCCGACTTGCAGGAAGCCGGTAAACGACTCACGGGAACGAGCACCGCCATGTCCGACGATATCTTCACCGC
>JBNJFM010000004.1:0-26312 GCA_051746865.1 Pseudomonadota bacterium
GGATCGCTTTTGCCATACTCGAGAACAGGTCCGCGTCGGGCAGCCATCCCGACCGGGTATATCGCCTTCACGGACGACCGCATGACGCCTGAAGAGACCCCGTCCGACAACGGCCCCGGCACGGGGCCGCCACCGCCCAATCCGTCGTTCCGGAGCTTCGTGCCGATAGGCGACTACCGGGTGCCGGCCCCGCAGCCGACGCGGGCGCCTGAGAGGAGAACCCCGGGCTCATCGTTGTCTATGCTCTTGGTGAAAAGCCTGCAAGGCAGGAACACCCCCACAGGGAGGAAACCAGGATGACGCAGCCGGTACCGAACAGCGCCGAGGAACTGAAGGATGCCCTGTCCGCGGCGTTCGAACAGGATCCGTGGATCGACCTTCACCGCTTCCCTGTCCGCAGCCGGGTTGAGGGCGACCGACTGATCCTCGAAGGCCAGGTCGAGGACGTGGCGGCCTGGCGGCGCAGCGAGGTCCTTGCCCGCCACCTGGTCGGTGACCGCTGGGCGGTGGAAAACCACCTCAAACGCCGTCTCACCGAACCGATGGGCGACCGGGAACTGCGCGACGCGATCATCTCTGCGTTCAGCGGGGAATCATCCTTTGCCGCCATCACCCTGCACACGCACACGGGCAGGCGCACCGAGACCGTGCGGGAAGACCAGTCGGACGCCGGGCGCATCATGGTGGCGATCGAGGATGGCACAGTCATCCTCGCCGGTGAGGTCGGCAGCCTGACCCACCGGCGACTCGCCGAGGCAATGTGCTGGTGGATCGGCGGCTGCGAGGCCGTGGACAACCGCCTGACGGTCGAGCCGCCGGAGGAGGACTCCGACGACGAACTCAACGACGCGGTGCGCATCGTGCTGGAAAAGGACCCGACGGTGCACGCCGACACCATCACCGTCGGCACCGCCGCGGGCGTCGTCCATCTCGACGGCACGGTGGCCACCGAGGGAGAAAGGCGCTTCGCGGCGCTCGACTGCTTTGCCGTGCCCGGCACCTGGGACGTCAACGACCGACTGGAGATCACCGGCTGATCGTGCCGGGCCGTCTCAGCCCCGCTGGCAGTCCGGGCAATACCAGGACCTCCGCCCGCAGGCCTCGACCGTGGCGAGCTCGCCATCGCAGCGCGGACAGTGCGCCCCCTTCTCCCGGTGGGGCAGCAGCCAGTCCGACGGCAAACGATCTGGATCAGCACGCGCCTCGATGGCCGTCGTCAGCACCCGCCGCATGATCGCGTGCAGCGTTTCCGTCGCCTCGCCGTCGAGTGCGGCCACCTCGGTGCGGGGATGCAGGCCGGCCTGGAACAGCATCTCGTCGGCATAGACATTGCCGATCCCGGCGATGCATGCCTGGTCCATCAGCCGGCACTTGAGCATGCCGCGCTGCGCGGCGAGCATCCCGACGAAGGAGTCACGTTCCACCGAGAGGGCATCCGGTCCCAGTTGATGCTCCTCGACGAAAACGTCCGGGTTCTCCGTCCAGCCGATCATCCCCAACCTGCGCGGCGCGACGTAGGCAATACCGCCCTCGTCGAAGTCGATGGTCAGACTGCTGTGCCCGGGCGGTACGTCGCCCGGTTCGAGCGGCTGGATCGAGCCGCTCATGCCGAAATGCAGCACCAGCCAACCGTCGCGACCGTCGCGTGCGGCGAACAGGTACTTGCCGTGACGGCGGGTTTCCACCAGCGGATGGTTCTTGAGCAAACGGCCCAGCGACTGCGGCGAAACACCGGCGAGCAGGTCCGGGGCGGCCACGGTGGTGCGACGCACTGGCCGGTCGAGGCCATGTGCTTCCAGCCGCCGGCGGAAGATCTCGACGTCGGGGAGTTCCGGCATGGCGCTACCCCAGCAACCGGCGCAGGCCGGCCAGGTCGCGCGTGTTGACCACGTCGTCGGCCGTCAGCCAGCCGCGGCGGGCCTGGTTGACGCCGAAGCGCAGATTGTCGAGCTGGGCGGTGCCATGCGCGTCGGTGGAGATGGCGACCTTCACGCCGTGCTCCCGGGCCAGCAGGCAGGCACGGTCGTCCAAGTCCAGCCTGGAGGGTTGGGCATTGACCTCCAGGATCGCGCCACGCTCGGCCGCGGCCTTGATCACCCGCCCGAGGTCGATCGCATAGGGGCGCCGCCGGTTGATCAGCCGCCCGGTCGGGTGAGCGAGAATATTGAAGTGCGGGTTTTCCATCGCCCGGAGCACCCGCTCGGTCTGCTGCTTCTCCGAGAGATTGAAGCGCGAGTGGATCGAGCAGACCACGACATCCAGGCGCTCGAGGACGTCGTCCGACAAGTCGAGCCGGCCGTCTGCGAGGATGTCCACCTCGATCCCCTTGAGCAGGGTGATCCCGTCGAGCTGGTCGTTGAGCGCCTCGATGGCATCGACCTGCTCGAGCAGCCGGTCGGCGTCCAGACCGTTGGCCACGCGCACGGCCTTCGAGTGGTCGGTGACCGCCAGGTACTCGTGCCCCCGTTCGGCGGCCGCCCGGGCCATGGTTTCCAGGTCGTCCGCCCCGTCGGTGGCGTCGGTATGGCTGTGCAGGTCGCCGCGCAGGTCCTCGAGCGTGACCAGTTCGGGGAGTTCGTGGCTCTCGGCGGCATCGATCTCGCCGCGGTCCTCGCGCAGTTCCGGGGCGATGTACGGCAGCTCGACGGACTCGAAGACCTCCTCTTCCGTCCGGCCGGCAAGGCGGTCGTCGTCCCGGTAAACCCCGTACTCGTTGATCTTGTAGCCGCGCTCGACACCGCGGCGACGGACCGCGATGTTGTGCGCCTTCGAGCCGGTGAAGTAGTGCAATGCTGCGCCGAAGCTGACCGCCGGAACCACCCGCAGGTCGACCTGCAGCCCCGAGCGCAGGTGCACGCTCGAGCGGGTGGTGCCGTGGGAGACCACGCGGGCCACCTCCTCGTGCTCGACGAACCGGTCCATCACCGACGAGTCCTTGCGGCAACTGACCAGGATGTCGAGGTCGCCGACCGTCTCCTTGCAGCGACGGTAGCTGCCGGCCAGAGAGACCTGCTTGACCCCCTCGATCTCCCGCAGCCAGTCGGCCAGCGGCTCGGCGATCGCCTCGGCGTCAGCCCAGCGCATCCGTTGTTCGCCGTCCTGCAGGTTGGCGATGCCTTCGGCGATGCTCCCCTCGAGCTTCTCGCCGAAACCGTCGAGTTCGTGCACCCGGCCGTCCTCCAGGGCCTGCTCGAGATCCTCGATACTGCGGATATCCAGCTCGCGGTAGAGCTGACCGACGCGCTTGGGGCCCAGCCCCTCGATTTCCGTCATCTTCGCCAGCGCCGCCGGCACGCGCTTTTCGACCTCCTCTAGCAGCGGCAGCGACCCGGTCTCCACCAGTGTCGCGATCTTCGCGGACAGGTCCTCGCCGATGCCCGGCAACTCGGACAGATCCTGGCCCTCGGCCAGGAGGGCCGACATCTGCGCGCCCTGCCCCTCGATCACCCGCGCGGCATTGCGGTAGGCCCGCACCCGAAAGGGATTGGAGCCCTCGATTTCCAGCAATGTCGCCAGTCGGTCGAAACATTCCGCTATCTCGCGGTTGTGCACCGTCATCGGAATCCCTCTCCGGGCCGGTGAGGCCCGTTGCTGTCGAACGACGCGTTCATGAACTGTCCGACTACACTCGGCTCGTCGCATCGAGGGTAGTCCACCACAGGGCAATGTCGCGACGAGAGGCCCCGTCGAGGCATCCCGACCTTTTCAGTCAGGATTCAGCCGGCGTTGTTCCAATGCCCGCCATGATCCACCGGGAGTCGCTCATGACACGCATTCATTCCGTTGTCGCCCTCGCGGTCGTCACGGCCTTCATCCCCCTGCCGTCCATGGCAGCCGATCCGGTCCCGCCGCGGCCGGATCTGAGCGTGGCGGAGGTCGTGACCGCGGCGATAGACAATCACCCCGAACAATCCGTGTACACGGCGGAGTACCGCCATGCCGAGGCCATGGGCAAACGGGCGCGAAGCTTCCTCGACGACGCACCGTCCGTCGGCTTCTCCCACCAGACCGATGCCCTGGGCAGCGATACCGGCATGCGCGAGTGGGAAGGCTCGGTCGAGCTTCCCCTGCGCCTGCCGGGACTGAAGGCCGCCGCCGAACGTCAGGCCGAGAGCGCCTCCTCGCTCGCCGAGCGCGGTGATACCCGCTGGCGCCTGCAAGTAGCCGGACAGATCCGCTCCCTGCTCGCCCGCCTGGCCGAGGCCGACGAGACCGTACGGCTGGCCGAGAAGGCGGTGAAGACCGCCGAGAAACTTCAAGCCCAGGTGCAACGCCGACTGGAACTCGGCGACGTCCCGCGCACCGACCTGATCCTCGCCCGGGAGGAGACCTTAAAGCGCCGGGCCGAGGCACGCCAGGCACGGCTGACCCGCAGCCGGCTGGCCGAGGAATACCGGGGAATCACCGGTCTCGACGCCCGCCCGGCGGACTGGCGTGAAGAGCCGGCCGACCGGGACTCGCTCGAACGGCACCCGGACCTGCTCGCCGCCGACGCCTCCGTGCAGGTCGGCGAGGCGAAGCGCGCCATGGTGCGCGAGCGTGGCAAGCCGCAGCCCACGGTGGGCATGAACGTCCGCCGGGAGGAGGACGGACGCGATTCGATCGACAGCGTCGGTGTCTCGGTATCCGTGCCGCTCACCCTGGGAAGCCTGCGGGCACCGGAGCGCAGCGGCGCCGAGCGCGATCTGGCCCAGGCCCGCTCGCAGGCCGCGGTGACCGAGCGCCGGCTGCGCATCGCCCTGCGCCAGGCCGAGAAGGCGCTGGCCGCCGCCCGGCAGGAGCGGGAAATGGCGCTCGAACACCGCGACCTGGCCGAGGAAAGCCTGGCGCTGGCCCAGCGGGCCTACGCGCTGGGCGAAACCGACCTGGCGGACCTGCTCCGCGTGCGTTCGCGCACGCTCGCCGCCGAGCGGCTGGCCGCCATGAGCCGCATCCGGCTCGCCCGAACCATCGCCGAATACAACCAGGCCAAGGGGATCATGCCATGAGGCACTTTGTGCAACACCTGCTGACGTTCTGTTCCATCCTGCTACTCGTCCCCACGGTTCAGGCCGCGGACGTGTCCATGAGCCAGTCGCAACTCGATGCGCTGGAAATCAAGACCGCCGCACCGCGGCCGGCACGGAATGTCGCCGGCGACGCCTATCCCGCCGAGGTTCGCGTCCCGCCGTCCAACCGGACGGTGCTGGCTGCCCCGGTCGACGGTCTCGTCGAGCTCGTCCAGGTGGCAACGGGCGAGACCGTACGTGCCGGCGACCCCTTGCTCAGTCTGCGAAGCCCCGGCCTGCTCTCCATGCAACGGGACTATCTCGAGGCACTCTCCGCCCATCGTGTCCTGGCACAGGCCCTCGAGCGCGACCGGGCCCTGTCCGAGGAAGGCATCATCGCGCAACGGCGCCTCGACGAGACCCGTGGCCGCTACAACCAGTCCCGCACACGATTGTCGGCCATGCGCCAGAGCCTGACACTGGCGGGCATGGGCGAAAAGGCCATCGACGATCTCGCCCGCAGCCGGAAGATCGACTCGGTGATCGAGCTCGTCTCCCCCCGGGACGGCACCGTGATGGAAATCATGGCTGCCGCCGGTGAGCGTGTCGAAACCGCCTCGGCACTGGCGCGCATCAGCGCGCTGGATACCCTGTGGCTGGAGATCCGTCTGCCCACCGAACGGCTGGGCGACGTGAATCCCGGCACGCGCATCACCGTGGAAGGCAGCGGCACGAGCGGCGAGGTGATCCTCGTGGGCAGCCAGGTCGATCGCGACGATCAGACCGTCATGGTCCGTGCGCGGGTCGACAATACCGACCGCTCCCTGCGCCCCGGACAGTTCCTCCGCGTGCGCCTGACCGGCGCGGAGCAGGCCCGATTGTTCGAGGTGCCGGCCTCGGCCGTGGTCCGTCAGGGCGATGGCTATTTCATCTTCGTCGCCACCGACGGCGGCTTCGACGCCCGCGCCGTCGAACGTCTCGGCCAGTCGGGCGACCGGGCAACGGTGCGTGGCGAGCTGGCGGCGACGGATCGAGTCGCCAGCGAAGGCGTCGCGACCATCAAGGGTGCCTGGCAGGGCATGGGAGGCGGTGAGTGATGCTGTCCGCACTGATCCGGTTCTCGCTGACCCAGCGCCTGTTCGTCCTGCTCCTGGTCGCCCTGGCCGCCGGGCTGGGGACGCGCGCCTTTCTCAACCTGCCCATCGATGCCTTCCCCGACGTATCGAACACGCAGGTCAAGATCATCATCAAGGCACCGGGCATGACGCCCGAGGAGATCGAGCAGCGCATCACGGCACCAGTGGAAGTCGAGATGCTCGGCATTCCCGACCAGAGCATGCTGCGATCGGTCGCCAAGTACGGCTTGACGGCAATCACCATCGACTTTGTCGAGGGCACCGACATCTACTGGGCCCGCCAGCAGGTCTCGGAACGCCTTTCCGCCGTCTGGGGAGATCTGCCGCCTGATGCGACCGGCGGCATGGCCCCCATCACCACGCCGCTTGGCGAAATGTTCATGTTCACCATCGACGGCGGCGACCTGTCGCTGGCCGAACGCCGCTCGCTGCTCGACTGGGTGATCCGTCCGGCCCTGAGGACCGTGCCGGGCGTTGCCGACGTCAACGCGCTGGGTGGACACATCCGCACCTTCGAGGTCTCGCCCGACACGGCGAAGATGAGCGCCCGCGGCATCACGCTCGAGCAGCTCCGCTCCGCTCTGGCACGCAACAACAAGAACGACGGCGCGGGTCGTATCCGCGACGGCGAAGAAGCGCTTCTGGTACGCGTTCAGGGCAGCGTCACGCAACTCGACGACCTGCGCGAGACCGTGGTGACGATGACGCCCGGCGGCGCACCCATCCATGTCGCCGACGTCGCCGATGTGCGCATCGGCAGCCTCACCCGCTACGGCGCGGTGACCAAGAACGGTGACCGGGAGGCCGTCCAGGGGCTGGTGCTGGGCCTGCGCGGTGCGAACGCCCGCGAGATCGTCGCCGGCGTGCAGGGCAAGCTCGACGAGCTCGCACCCACCCTGCCGGAAGGCGTCAATATCGATGTCTTCTACAACCGGGGCACGCTGGTCGACCAGGCCGTGCACACCGTGACCAAGGCCCTCGAGGAAGCCATCATCCTGGTGCTGATCCTCCTGGCGATCTTCCTTGGCAATATCAGGGCGGCGGTCACCGTGGCCCTGATCCTGCCGCTGTCCGCGCTCCTGACCTTCATTCTGATGGATCAGGTGGGAATGTCCGCCAACCTGATGAGCCTCGGCGGGCTGGCCATCGCGATCGGCATGCTGGTCGACGCCGCGGTGGTGGTGGTCGAGAACATCGTCGCCCACCTGGCGCGGGAAAAGGAGGCCAGACGTCTGCCCCGGCTGCACGTGATCTACCGGGCGGTGCGCGAAGTCGCCGCGCCGGTGACCGCCGGCATCCTGATCATCGTGATCGTCTTCCTGCCACTGCTCACGCTGCAGGGACTGGAAGGCAAGCTGTTCAAGCCGGTGGCACTGACCATCGTCTTCGCCCTGGGTAGTTCCCTGCTGCTCTCGCTGACGGCGATCCCGGTACTCAGCACCTTCCTGCTGCGCAACGTGCCGCATGACGAGCCCTGGGTGGTTCGCCAGCTGCACAAGGTCTACACCCCGGCGCTGGCCTGGTCGCTGGCCCATCCGAAGACCATCGGGGCGGCCGCCGTGCTGGCCCTGGGAGCGACGGCCGGGGCCTACACCCAGATCGGCAAGATCTTCATGCCGACCATGAACGAGGGCGACGTGATCGTGCAGCTCGAGAAGCTGCCGTCGATCTCTCTCGAAGAGTCGGTCCGCATCGACAAGCGTTTCCAGCAGGCGCTGATCGAGCGCGTCCCCGAGGTCACCGGCGTGATCGCCCGGACGGGGTCTGATGCCTTGGGCATGGACCCGATGGGCCTGAACCAGACCGACAGCTTCCTCGTTCTCAAGCCGCGCGAGGAGTGGCGCTTCGAGACCAAGGAGGAGCTGATCGACGCCATCCGCGAGGTATTGGCCGACTTCCCGGGCGTGGCCCACGCTTTCACCCAGCCGATCGAGATGCGCGTCTCCGAGATGCTGACCGGCGTGCGCGGGGATCTGGCGATCAAGTTGTACGGCCCCGACCTCGACGTGCTCAACGAGAAGGCGCAGGCCATCGCCGATACGGTGCGCGGTATCGACGGCGCGTCGGATGTCTTCTATACCAGCAACGAGGGCGTGCAGTACCTGAAGATCACCGCCGACCGGCAAGCCGCCGGGCGCTACGGGCTGGCCATCGAGGATCTGCAGAACCTGTTGCGCGCTCAACTGGAGGGCAAGAACGTCGGCACGGTCTACGAGGGCATGCGGCGCACACCGCTGATGATCCGTGGCAGCCGCGAGATCGCCGGCTCACCGGGGGCCATGCGCGAACTGCTGGTCAGCCTGCCCGGCGGTCAGCAGTTGCCCCTGTCGGCCCTGGCATCGATCGAACGCGTCGAGGGCCCGGTCCAGGTCGAGCGCGAGCTGGGCGAGCGTTTCGTCGTGGTGGCTGCCAACGTCGCCGGCCGGGATCTGGTCGGCTTCGTCGAGGATGCCCGCTCGGCCGTGGCCGACCAGGTGGCCCTCGATACCGGTTATCGCCTGGCCTGGGGCGGACAGTTCGAAAACCAGCAACGGGCAGCCAAGCGTCTGGGAATGGTGGTGCCGATCTCGATCGGCCTGATCTTCCTGCTGCTGTTCACCACCTTCGGCTCGATCCGCCAGGCCATCCTGGTGCTGCTGAACATCCCCTTCGCCCTGATCGGCGGCGTGTTCGGCCTGTGGATCTCCGGCGAATACATGTCGGTTCCGGCCTCGGTGGGCTTCATCGCCCTGCTCGGGATAGCGGTCCTCAACGGCGTGGTGCTGGTGACCTACTTCAACCAGCTGCGGGCACTGGGCTTCTCGCTGCACGAGACCGTGATCGAGGGTGCCAGGCGACGCCTGCGGCCGGTACTGATGACGGCCACCATCGCCGCCTTCGGTCTGATCCCGCTGCTGTTCGCGACGGGACCGGGCTCCGAGATCCAGCGGCCGCTGGCCGCCGTGGTGATCGGCGGGCTGGTGACCTCCACCCTGCTCACCCTGGTGCTGCTGCCCATCCTCTACCGCCGATTCGGTGAATCCGTGCCCCAGTCCATGCAACCGGGAGACCCGTCATGAACGTCTTGCTCACTGTCATTGCCCGCCCGGACGTCGAGGAAATGCTGATCGACTGGCTGCTCGGCCGGGAGGAACTCTCCGGGTTCACCGGCGAGGCCGCCTGGGGCCACAGCCGCGAGCACGGCCGATTCAACCTGGTCGAACAGGTCACCGGCCGCCAGCGTCGGGCCGTCTTCCACCTCAAGCTCGACCACGATGAGGCCGGGCCGCTGATCGAGGCCATGCGGGATGAACTGTCGGGACTGGGTCTGCGATACTGGCTGGTACCCATGCTCGACCATGGAGTGATCGCATGACCGCCCCGACTGCCCCGATCCGCAAACGCCTGGCTTCGCGACTTGTTCTCGTACCGGTCGTGGCCGTGATGCTCTCCGGCATGCTGGCCGTGCCGCCGGCTGACGCCGATCACAACGATGTCTTCAAGCTGCACCAGCGTGGGGATATTCTTTCGCTGGGCGAACTGCTCGAGCGTGCGCAGGCCATCCATCCGGGGCAGATGGTGGAAGCCGAGCTCGACATGGATTCGCTGGTCTACGAGATTACCGTCTACGGCGAGGACGATCACTACCACGAGATGTACTTCGACGCCCGCGACGGACGGCTGCTCTCCGAGCACGAGGAGACCGAGGCGTCCTTCCACGACGAGGATCACCACGCCGATGACTGATCGGAGAATGCCCCGATGAGACTGTTGCTCGCCGAGGATGACGCCTCGCTGGGCGCCGACCTGCAGGCACGCCTGCGCGAACGGGGCTACGCGGTCGACTGGGTGCGCGACGGCGAGGAGGCCGCCTGGCTGGGCGGCGAGAACGTCCACGACCTGGTCGTGCTCGACATCGGCCTGCCGGGGCGTGACGGCCTGGCGGTGCTGCGCGAATGGCGCGAGCACGGCCTGGACCTGCCGGTACTGCTGCTAACCGCGCGGGATGCCTGGTTCGAGAAGGTCGAGGGGTTCGAGGCCGGCGCCGACGACTACCTCGCCAAGCCGTTCCACCTCGAGGAACTCGTCGCGCGCCTGCGCGCACTGGCGCGGCGTGTGAGCGAGCATCCCGCCGACCTGATGCCCTCCGGCGATGGCCTCGCGCTCGATGAGGATCGTCAACAGGCCCGGATTGACGGACAGCCGGTGGAACTCACCGGCACCGAGTTCCGCCTGCTGCGCTACTTCGTCCATCACGCCGGCCACGTGCTCTCGAAAAGCCGGCTGGCCGAGCATCTCTACGAGTTCGACGATGACCGTGACCCCAACGTGATCGAGGCCTATGTCACGCGCCTGCGGCGCAAACTCGGCCGCGAATGGATCGAGACGCGTCGCGGGCAGGGATACGTGTTCCATCGCCACCCGGGCGAGCGTTCGTGAAACGCCTGAAACCGCGCCATATCCAGACCCGCCTGACGCTCTGGCTGCTGGCCAGCGTACTGGTGCTGGTCGCCCTGTTCTGGCTGGTCACGGCCCGCGCTCCCGTGGTGCTCACCGAGGACTACGTGGTCGACCGGCTCGCGCACGACGCCGAGGTACTCATCCTCGGCGTCGACCCGACCAGCAACCCGCCCCGGCTCGATCCGGCCTACGCCAACCCCATCTACGAGCGCCCCTACTCCGGGCACTACTACCAGCTCGACGTCGGCGGCACCTCGTTGCGCTCGCGATCGCTGTGGGATTTCGACTTCGAGCCCGAGAACCTCGAGTCGTTTCCCGGTACCTACCACGCCGCCGGCCCGGAGGGCCAGCCGTTGCTCGTCTACGCCGAGCGCATCCGCAAGGACGGAGAATGGGTCGAGGCGCACGTCGCCGAGGACCTCTCGGCACTCGACGAGCGGATCGAGACCTTCCGCTGGCGCTTCGCGGTGGTCACGCTGATCCTGCTCGCCATCATGCTCGTCGTCCAGCGGCTGATCGTCCGGGCGAGCCTGCGCCCGCTCGACCGGGTCCGACGGGATTGCCGCCGCTTGGAGGCCGGCGAGATCGAGCGGCTCGACGAGTACGTGCCGCCGGAGCTCCGGCCCATGGTCGAGGAGATAAACCACCTGCAGGATGCGATGCAGCGCCGCCTGTCCCGCTCGCGCAAGGCGCTGGGCAACCTGGCCCACGCGCTGAAGACCCCGATCACGCTGATCGATCAGGTGCTGCAACGCTCGGCCGACGACCTCCCGGCGGAAACCGCCGAGCGGCTTGCCGAGGGCGTGACCCGGATGCGCCGGATCACCGACCGGGAACTGCGCCATGCGCGCATGGCCGGCGAATCCGGCGGCGGCCAGCGTTTCGAAGTGGAACGGGAACTGCCCCGCCTGCTGGGCATGTTCCGCCACCTCCACCCCGACAGGACCTTCACCCACCGGGTCGACAGCTCCGACGGCGCCTACCTGCGGGCCGACCGGGAGGACATGTACGAACTGTTCGGCAACCTGCTGGACAACGCGGCGAAATGGGCCGAGAACCGGGTACGGGTCGAGGTGGCCCGGGGCGAGGACGGCTGGCATATCGAGGTTGCCGACGATGGTCCGGGCGTACCGACCGAAGCCCTCGCGGAACTCGCCCATCGCGGCGCACGCCTGGACGAATCCCGCGACGGCCACGGGCTGGGACTGGCGATCGTCCGCGAGATCGTCGAACTCTACGGCGGCAACCTGACATTCTCCCGCTCGCCCGATCTGGGTGGGCTGAAGGTCGAGGTCCGCCTGCCCTGAGCCGTCAGGACTCCATCAGCGCCTGGACGTGCATGCAGGCACTTCGCCCCAGGGCATGCAGCTCGTAGCCTCCCTCGAGAATGGAGACCACCCTCCCCGCGGCGGATTCATCCGCCAGAGCGACCAGGCGCTCGGTGATCCAGCGATAGTCCTCCTCGACCAGGCCGAAACTGGCCATGTCGTCGAGCAGGTGCCCGTCGAACCCGGCCGAGACCAGGATCAATTCCGGGCGGTGGGCGCGGATACGCTCGAACCAGCCTTCGGACACCGCCTCGCGCCAAGTCGGCCCGTCGGTGGCTGCCGGCAGCGGCACCGGCTGCACGTTGGCCGCGCCCGACGTGCTGCCGCTGTAGGGATAGAACGGATGCTGGAAGCTCGAGCAGAACAGGATGCGCTCGTCCCCGGCGACGATATCCTCCGTCCCGTCGCCGTGATGGACATCAAAGTCCACGATCGCCACGCGGGATAGCCCATGGCGTTCGACCGCGTGCCTGGCGGCGACCGCGATATTGTTGAAGATGCAGAAACCACCCGCCCGGTTGCGCCCGGCATGGTGGCCCGGCGGGCGCACGGCACAGAACGCCCGGCGGTCGTGACCGTCGAGCACCCAGTCCACCGCGGCGACACCGCTTCCCGCCGCCAGCCGGGCAACGTGCAGTGAATGGGGATTCATGCGCGTGTCATCGCCGAGATCCACCGTGCCCTCTTCCGGCGCCCGACGGAAGATCGAATCCACGTACTCGTCGGCGTGCGCCAGCCGCAGGTCCTCGCGGGTTGCCTCCGGCGCCTGGAGCGGGAACAGCCAGGGCTCGACGCCCTGCGCGATGAGCTGGTCATGGATCGCCGCCAGCCGGGACGGATTCTCCGGGTGCCGGTAACCGCCTACACTGGGATTGTCGTGCAGTTCGCAATCGGGGTGCGAGACCAGGGCGACTGACATGACGGACACACCTGCAACTCGTCGGGGACACGCTCCCAATCCTACCGGAGGACGCCGTGGGCGCACATGCTCTCGAACCGATCTTCAATCCCCGTGGCGTGGCCGTGTTCGGTGCCAGCGACCGACCCGGCGCGCTGGGGGCCACCGTGCTCGCCAACCTGATCGAGGCCGGGTACGAGGGCACGGTGATCCCGGTCAACCCGAGCCACGACTCCGTGCAGGGTCTTGCCTGCCGGGCCGAGTTGGGTCACCCGGCCGAGCCGATCGACCTGGCCGTGATCGCCACACCGGCGGCGACCGTACCCGACATCTTGCGCCAGTGTGGGGCGGCCGGCGTGCAGGGAGCGGTGATCCTGTCGGCCGGTTTCGGCGATAACGACCCGAACGGACCACGCCTGCGGCAGGAAATCGTCGAGATCGCCGAGGACCATCGAATCCGGCTCGTGGGGCCGAACTGCCTGGGACTGATGCGCCCGTCGATCGGTCTGAACGCCACCTTCAGCCACAACCAGGCCCTGCCCGGCCACCTGGCGCTGGTCTCGCAGTCCGGCGCCATGGTCACCGCCGTACTCGACTGGGCGACGGAACGCGGCATCGGGTTCTCCTCGATCGCCTCCACGGGCGATGCGGCCGACATCGACTTCGGCGAAGTGCTCGACTACCTGGCCATGGACCGAAAAACCAGCGGCATCCTGCTCTACATCGAGGGCATCCGGGACGCGCGCCGGTTCCTCACCGGCCTGCGGGCCGCCGCGCGGCTGAAACCCGTAATCGTCCTCAAGTCCGCGCGCCACGACACCGGGGCGAAGGCCGCGGCCACCCACACCGGGGCGATGATCGGCGGCGATGACGTCTTCGACGCGGCACTGGCCCGGGCCGGCGTAGTGCGGGTCGAACGGATCAGCCAGTGGTTCTCGGCCGCCCAGACGCTCGCCAGCCGCCTGACACTCCACGGCGACAACCTCCTGCTCCTGACCAACGGCGGCGGTCCGGGCGTGATGGCCGCCGATCGCGCCGCCGACCTGGACATGCCGATGGCCGAGCCGTCCCCGGACACCCTTGCCGCGCTCGACGAGGTCCTGCCGCCTCACTGGTCGCGGGCCAACCCGGTCGACATCCTCGGGGATGCCACGCCGTCGCGCTACGCCGAGACCCTCAAGGCCTGCCTGGCCGACGACAACGTCCACATGCTGGTGGTCATGCTCACCCCGCAGGCGATGACGGATCCGACCGACTGCGCCCGCGAGGTAATCGAGCAGGTGCACGCCCAGCGGAGCCACCAAAAGCCGGTGGTCGCCTGCTGGATGGGAGAGAGCCTGGTCGCCGAAGCCCGCGCCCTGTTCGATGCGGCCGGCATTCCCAACTTCACCTCGCCCGAAGCGGCGGTCGAGGCGCTGTCGTACCTGCTGACCCATCGTCGCAACCAGAAACTGCTGCTGCAGACCCCCGCCCCGCTGACCGATGACTCGCCCCCGGACATCGAGGGAGGCCGGCTGATTCTCGAGGCCGCCCGCCAGGCCGGGCGCCGGGTCCTGACCAGCCGCGAGGCCAAGGCCGTCCTGCAGGCCTTCCGCATCCCGGCCGAGCAGGCGATCCTCGCCCGCGACGCCGGCGAGGCCATGGTCGCCGCCGAGGGACTGGGCTTTCCGGTCGCCCTGAAGGTCAGCGCTCCGGCCATGACACACAAGTCCGACGTGGGCGGTGTCCGGTTGAACCTGCACGATGCCCGGACGGTGCGCGACGAGGCGAGCGAGATGCTCGAGCGATTGGGCGACGAGTACCCGGACATCGAGATCGAAGGCGTGACCGTCGAGCGCATGGCCGCGGTGGGGCATCCGCGAGAACTGCTCGTTGGCGTGAACCGCGACCCGGTCTTCGGTCCGGTGATCGCCTTCGGCATGGGCGGCACGGCCGTCGAGGTCATCCGCGACCGGGCCCTGGCCCTGCCCCCGCTCAACACGGTGCTGATCCGCCGGCTGATCGACCAGACCCGCGCGGCGGGCCTGCTCGGCCCCTTTCGCAACGCGCCGCCCGTCGCCCGCGACACCGTCGAACAGGTGCTGCTGAGAATCTCGGAGATGGTCTGCGAGTTGCCGGCCATCGGGGCAGTGGACATCAACCCCCTGCTCGCCGGCGAGAACGGCGTGATGGCAGTCGATGCCCGGATCGAACTCGCCGAGCAACCGCCAGGACTCGATGCCTATGCCCACATGGCCATCTACCCCTATCCAATGCACTTCCGGCGCGAAGTCACGCTGGTCGACGGCAGCTCGGTAACCCTGCGCCCCATCCGTCCGGAAGACGCGGAGATCGAGCAGGCCTTCGTCCGGGGGCTGTCCCGGGAAAGCCGCTACATGCGTTTCATGCGCGTGCTCAACGAGCTCACGCCCGAGATGCTGGTGCGCTTCACCCAGATCGACTACGACCGGGAAATGGCCTTCATCGCACTGCACGAGACAGAGGGGAATGAGCGTCAGATCGGGGTGGCACGCTACAACATGGAGCCCGACGGCGAAACGGCCGAGTTCGCCCTGGTCGTGGGGGACGAGTGGCAGGGCCGGGGACTGGGCACCGCCCTGCTACGGATACTGGTGGAGTACGCCCGCCTGCGCGGCGTGCGCGAGCTGTTCGGCGATGTGCTGGAACGCAACACCGCCATGCGAGACCTCTCCTCCCGTCTCGGCTTCGACGAGCAACTGCTCGAATCGGAAGAGGACGTGGTGCGCATCAGCCAATATCTGTAATCGCGACCCGAAAGAACCAACACTCATGACCCTAACGCGCCGACCGTATCGATCCCTGCTCGCGGCCGCCGGGCTGGCACTGGCACTGCCCGCCAGCGCCGAGGGGCTGCTTTCCGTCAAGTCGGAGAACGATGCCTGGGTGGGCGCCGGCGACGGCCACTACACCAACGGCCTGGAAATCATCTGGGCTTTCGAGCCGACCGACGATCACTGGACCTCGGCAATCGCCGACCTGGTCCCGGGCTGGAAGAACGGTGAAGTGGACGGCGTGGCCTACCGACTGGGCCAGCGGATATACACCCCCGACGACATCACCATCGCCGAACGACAGGAAGACGACCGGCCATGGGCGGGAGTACTCCACGCCGGATTGTCACTGCACGACGATCGTTGGCAGGACGACTGGTTCGAGACACGCAGCCTGCATCTGGACGCCGGCGTGGTCGGCCCGGCCACCGGCGCCGGGTGGATCCAGCGACATTTTCATCGGGTCATCGCCGGCGACGAGCCGGAGGGCTGGTCACACCAGCTGGAAAACGAACCGTTTCTCAACCTGGGCTACGAGCACGCCTGGGCTCGCCGCACCCGCTGGCGGTCCCACGACCTGGAATACGGCCCTGCCCTGGGATTGGCACTGGGCAACCTGTACAGCTATGCCTCGGCGGGGCTGGCGATACGTTACGGCGAAGGGCTGGACCGCAGCCACGGCATTCCATCCATCGATCCCGCCCAGGGCCAACGCGCCTACTTCCGGCCCGCCCCCGGCGTGGGCTGGCACGTCTTCGCCGCCGTCGAGGGCCGCTACATGGCCCACAACCTGCTACTCGACGGCAACACCTGGCGCAACAGCCATTCCGTCGACCGCGACCCGTGGGTAGGTGATGCGCAACTCGGCTTTGCCGTCAACTGGGACCGTTTCCAGCTCGCCTACACCATCGTCTGGCGCACGAAAGAATTCTCGACCCAGACGAACAGCGACCGTTTCGGCTCGTTCACCCTATCGATGTGGATGTAGCTGTTCCGGTAGCGCTATCCACCCTGCCGCCCCGTCGGGAGGCGATTATCCGCCGATCGGGTTTCATGAGATCCGCCTTCTCCACCCACGAGATCGAACCCGGCCGTTTTTGGCTAGGCTTGATTCACGGGGCGACTTTCATCCTGTGTCGACTCGGCCCCGTAAGCCGCCACCACGCGATGGCGGTACGCGTTGCCCCGGTCCACACCGGACCGTGAAAACGCGAATGAAAAACAGCCACTGGAACCACCAGTGAGGAGGATGGCCATGAGACAGGCAAATCGAATGTCATGGTCTGCCCGGATGCCGGCGGTGGCACTTGGAGCAGTGTTGGCAGGCATGGCGGGCGGCACGGCCCTGGCCGACAGCGGATCGGTCGGTGACGGCAGCCGTATGGAAACCCAGCCCCCGTTCGGTGGCCCGATGAACGTCGAGTACGCCAAGGTGCTATGGGATCGGCTGGAAGGCAACAACCTGGTGGGATCGGACTCGATCCGCAGCTTTCCCTATGAGGGCAATCATCCGCACGGCCAGGTACTGGACTACCTGGAGACCATGATCACGGTCGACAACCATGAAGGCGTGGTGATGGTGAAGAAGAACTACGGCGGTGACGGTGATCCGGGCGCCCTCGAGGCCGGGGTGCTCGAGGAGCCCGAGAAACATCTCGACTCGATCACCGTGATGTTCCAGCGCGAGGACGGCTACGACCCCGACCACGACAACTGGTACTGGGCGAAGTACCAACCGGACGGTCAACTGGCGAAGAATCCCAAGGACATGTCGATGGCGGGTCGCGTCGCCAAGGGGGCCAACGAGGGCTGCATCGCCTGCCATGCGGGAGCACCGGGCGGTGACTATGTCTTTACCCACGACCGGCTCGCCGAGTAGGGCATCACGGACAGCCTGATCCGGGCTGCCAGGCCCGGGATCAGGAAGAAAGAAAGCCGTGACAGCATCGCCTGTCACGGCTTTTCTGCTTCAGGCGAATCCACGAATCACACCGACGCGCTCTGCGGGTTGGAGCGAGGGCGGGCTGCCTGCTGTGCCGACCGGCATCGTCCTCCACTCCCCCGGGCCGCAAGCAGGCATTGGGGCGACGGGCAGGAGTACTCTGCTTATCTACACTCGGGAAAACACTCTCGGAAGCCGCCGTCTCATGAACCCCGTCACTCGCCACCCGATCCGCTCGCTGGCCATTGCGCTGGCGGGAATGCTCGTCGTCCTGATACTCGTTGCCATCGCGATGGCTCTGTTCTGGCCCGCTGGCGATCTGAGAGAGCGTGTTACCCGGCAGGCAAGCGACCAACTGGGCATGCCGGTCACCGTGGGCGGCGACGTCGCGCTGCGATTCTGGCCCGCACCCGCCATCCACGCGACCGACGTGAGGATCGAATCGGCGTCGGAATCCGGTGGTGATCCCCCCGGGGAACTCGAGGCGATCAACCTGTCCATGCGGTGGCTGCCGCTGCTCCGCGGCCGGCTGGTCCCGGAGACATTGCGACTGGATGCGCCCGTTCTGCGTCTGACGCCGGGCACTGTCGAGGCCCTCGCTCTCGGCGGCCCGCCCGCCGATGCCGGGCGCGGCCGACCGTTTACACCACTGGATTTGCGTATCCGCGACGGCGAAATCCACTGGAACGCGCCGGACAGTGGCCGAGGGATGTCGATCACGGGGCTCGATCTGGACCTCGCCGACCTGGAGTGGCCGCCGGCGGCCGAAGACGAACACCCCCTGGCGCGGGCATCCCTGAATCTGACGGCATCCGCCGGTGTCGTGCGCATCAATGCCCTGCGCCTGTCCGACATCAGTCTGGCGGTGTCCGGGAAGGACGGGACGTTCACCACCGACGACTGGCAGATGACGTTTCTCGACAGCCGCGGGAGTGGGAATGCCCGGATGGATTTCCGCGCCGCTCCCCCGGCCGCCGCGCTCGACTTCGACTTCGGCTCTCTCGAACTCGCGAGCCTGCCGGACGAATGGGCGCCCACCGGCAGCGTCTCGGGCAGCGCCGACCTGACGGCCTCTCTGGAAAGCGGGGGACGGGAACCGGGGGCACTGCCTCGCCACCTGCAGGGCAAGGTGAAACTCAGTGGACGGGAGCTGCGGCTGCGCGGCGTGGACCTGGACGAGGAATTGGCCGGTTACCGGCGCACCCAGCGGTTCAGTCTGGTGGATGCGGGCGCCGTCGTCTTCCTGGGGCCCGCCTGGCTGCTTGCCAGCAAGGGTTCCGACTTTGCACGGCTGCTGGATGAGTCGAAGGGGGCCGAAACCCGGATCGTCCACCTCGTTTCCGACTGGACCATCGACGAGGGCACGGCGCATGCCCGGGACGTTGCCCTTTCGACGACACGAAACCGTGTCGCTGCCCGGGCATCGCTCGACCTGCCCTCGCGACGGATCAACCACGCCACGGTCGCGGTCGTGGACCGCCGGGGCTGCCCGATCGTGACACAGGACGTACACGGGAGCTTCGACGCCCCCCGGGTCGAGGAACCCAACCTCATGGAAGAGCTTTTCGGTGCCCCGTTGGGCCTGTTGCAGCGCGGGCTGGACGCGATTTCACGCAAGGACGATAGCTGCGAGGTCTTCTACGCGGGCTCCGTGGCCGCCCCGTCGGAATAAAACACATCCAGGCGTCCCATCGGGCCCGAATCCGATCATGTCCGAACCACGCTTTCTCTGCGATGAAATGCTGCAACGACTGGGGCGGTGGCTACGCGCCGCCGGCTATGACACCGCCATCGCCACGCCGGGCAGCGAGGATCACGCGCTGGTCGCCCGCGCCAGGGCCGAAAAGCGCTGGCTGATCACCCGCGATCGTCACCTGGCCCGCTTTCGCAATGGCGACGGCCGCATCGTGCTGCTCGACGCCAACGAGACCGCGGAGCTCGCCGCCGAACTGTCCGCCCGGTTTCGGATCGACTGGCTGCACCGCCCTTTCACCCGCTGCCTGGACTGCAACACGCCCCTGCTCCCCGCCACCCCGGAACAGTGGGCGCAAGTCCCGGAAAGCGCCATCGCCCTGTCCACCGACGCCCGGTACTGCCCGACCTGCGACAAGGTCTTCTGGCAGGGAAGCCACGTGCGCCGGATGCGCCACACCCTGGAGAATTTCAGGCACGGCCTGTGGGAAATCGCGAGCGACTAGATTGCGAGTCTCCGCCGCTTGGCACTCAGGCAGCGGGCGCCCGTGCCGACCGGGGCAATTCCACGACAAAGCGCGTCAACCCGTCCCCGGATTGCGCCCGGATCTCGCCCCGATGGGCGCGAACCAACGCCCGCGTGATGGCAAGTCCCAGACCCACGCCGGCGGCATCGTCACGAGTCCGCGCGGGATCGCCCCGGTAGAACCGATCGAACAGCCGCGGCAGCTGATCGGGGGGAATGGTCTCGCCCTCGTTCTCGACCGTCAGCTCGACCTCCTCGCCCCGGTCACGGATGGAGACCCCGACCCGGCCGCCCCGCCGGGAGTGGCGCAGCGCATTGGACAACAGGTTGCTCAGCGCCCGGCGCAGCATCAGCCGGTTGCCCTGAACCAGAGCCCGCCCCTCGGAGATCAGTCTGACGCCCTCCTCCTCGGCCAGCGCATCGTAGAAATCGAACAGCTCCGCGATCTCCTCGTCGAGCGCGACCGGCTCCACCGAGGGCAGCTCGAGGCCATGATCGGCCTTCGCCAGCAGCAGCATGTCCGCGATCATGCGGGAAAGCCGATCGAGTTCCTCGGCATTCGATATCAGCGCCTCGCGATAGCTCTCGGCATCCCGGCACCGGGACAGGACCACCTGGGTCTGCGTGAGCAGGTTGCTCACCGGGGTGCGCAACTCGTGGGCCAGGTCGGACGAAAAGGCCGACAGCCGGTCGAAGGCCTCTTCCAGGCGGGCGAGCATCTCGTTGAGTTCGTGCGTCAGGGCGGTCAGTTCGCGGGGCACACGGGACTCGGGAAGGCGCTGGTCCAGTTGGCTGGCGGTCACCCGGGCGGCGCGGCGCTGGAGCGTGCGCAAAGGCGTCAGGCCCCGCCTGGCCGCCCACCAGCCAAGCAGGCCGCTGAGAACGGCCGCAATCAGAACGAAGACCCACAGCGTGTGGTTGAACCGCTCCATGAACCGGGCGTGATGACTGATGTTGATGGCTGCCGAGACGATGATGTCACCCATGCCTTCGATCTCCGGCTGCAACCGCCGGGCCATGCCACGGTAGGGCACATCGTCCTCGCGCCAGGTCAGAAGCCCGCTCGAAGCACGCCGGGAAGCAAGCGCCTGCTCGTCGACGGGAACGCGGACAGCGGAAGTGGACAGCAGGGTCTGCCCCGACTCGGTTCGGGCGGACAGGTTCATCTGCGGGTTGCGGGCGAACATCGCCTCGACCGACGCCTCCAGGTCGAGCATCCCCGCCTCGTCGGGCGCGCGGGCGAACAGTCGCTCCAGCACATCCAGTTGCGACTCGATCGCAGCCCGGTCCATCTCCACGAAGTGGCGCTCCACGGCGGCCTGCAGCACCCATCCCAGCCCCAGCAGCACCACCGAGGACACCAGTACGAACAGCAGGGTCAGCCGACGGGTCAGCGATGCGGGACGACTCATCGCGATTCGCCCTCCTCCATCAGGTAGCCCATGCCCCGGACGGTCTGGATCAGCCTGGGCTCGAAGGGGTCGTCGATCTTGCGACGCAGGCGGCGCACGGCCACCTCGACCACGTTGGTGTCGCTGTCGAAATTCATGTCCCAGACCTGGGAGGCGATCAGCGAGCGCGGCAGCACCTCGCCCTGACGCCGCATGAACAACTCCAGCAGGGCGAACTCCTTGGCCGTGAGATCGATGCGCTGCCCCGCGCGGGTTGCGCGGTGCCTGAGCAGGTCGAGCTCGAGATCCGCGACCCGCAGGGTCGTGACTTCGGGCTCGGCGTGCCCGCGACGCAGCAGGGTCCGCACGCGGGCGAGCAGCTCGGCGAAGGCGAACGGCTTGACCAGGTAGTCGTCGGCCCCCGCCTCCAGACCACGCACGCGGTCGTCCACCTCGTCGCGGGCGGTAAGGAACAACACCGGCACGTCGCGCCCGGCCCGGCGGAGTGTCTCGAGCACCTGCCAGCCGTCCACGCCCGGGAGCATCACGTCGAGGATCACCAGGTCGTGGTCTCCCGTCAGCGCCAGGTGCAGGCCATCCGCCCCGTTACGGGCCAGGTCGACGGTAAAGCCCGCCTCGCTAAGCCCCTGCCGCAGGTAGTCGCCCGTCTTGGGTTCGTCTTCGACCGTCAGGATCTTCATGCGCCCTCACCCGGGGAAATGTCCGTTCATCTTGCCAGCCGAAGCGCCTCCGGGTCCCGGATTACGAAATTGTAATCCGGCGGTCAGCCCATCGACAGGGCCGGGGCATAGGATGCCCTCACACGCCGGTCGATGGTGGCCGGATGTCAGTACGACGGGAGGAACGACATGGGAACCGGACATTTCATGGGCTGGGGCGGCCCGTTCACGTGGATCATCTGGCTGCTGCTGTTCGCCCTGGTGGCATGGCTGGTCGCCGTGCTCGTTCGGCGACCCGGCGGCACCGGAAACCGGGCCCGGGAGCAGCTCGACAAGCGCTACGCCAACGGCGAGATCAACCGCGAGACCTACGAGCGGATCAAGCATGACCTCGACGAATGAGCCAATATCGACAGGGAGCTGCGCCATCCGTGTGGATCGGCCGTGATGCCCGGCGCCCTGTTTTTCTCGATTGAAACGGAGGACCTCTCATGAACATCGACGACTCCCTCACGGTCAATGGCCAGTCCCGGCGCCGTTTCTTGCGCAGCATGACCTCGATGAGCGTGCTGGCGGCCCTCTATGGCACGGGCGCTTTCGTACCGGCGTGGGCCTGGCCGCGTACCGGAAACCTGGAAGCCGAGAAGCAGGTCGACGGCGACACCGACATCTTCGACCTGACCATCGACCGCACGCCGATGCCCATCGACGGCAAGGACGCGCGACCGATCACGGTCAACGGCACCGTGCCCGGCCCGCTGATCCGCCTCAAGGAAGGTCGTGACGTGCGCATCCGCGTGACCAACAACCTCGACGAGGACACCTCGATCCACTGGCACGGCATCCTGCTGCCGTTCCAGATGGACGGGGTGCCGGGCGTGACCTTCCCGGGCATCAAGCCCGGCGAGACCTTCGAATACCGCTATCCCGTGCGCCAGAGCGGCACCTACTGGTATCACAGCCACTCCGGACTTCAGGAGCAGGAAGGCCATTACGGCCCGCTGATCGTCGACCCGGCCGAACCCGAGCCGTTCGACTACGACCGTGAGTACGTGGTGATGCTCTCCGACTGGACCTTCGAGGATCCGCACGACGTCTTCCGCAAGCTCAAGGTCGCCGAGGGCTATTACAACTACCAGAAGCGCACCGTCCAGGACCTGCTCGAGGACATCAAGCGCAAGGGCTGGGAGCAGACCATGCGCGAGCGGGCCATGTGGGGCGAAATGCGCATGAGCTCCCGCGACCTGCTCGACGTGACCGGCAGCACCTATACCTACCTGCTCAACGGCCGCTCACCGGCCGGCAACTGGACCGGCCTGTTCCAGCCCGGTGAAAAGGTGCGCCTGCGGGTCATCAACGGCTCGGCGATGAGCTTCTTCGACGTGCGTGTTCCCGGACTGAAGATGACCGTGGTGCAGGCCGACGGGCAGAACATCGAGCCCGTGCCGGTCGACGAGTTCCGCATCGGCGTGGCCGAGACCTATGACGTGATCGTCGAGCCGACCGAGGACCGCGCCTACACCATCTTCGCCGAGGCCATGGATCGCAGCGGGTATGCCGCCGCCACCCTGGCCACCCGGGAAGGTGAGCGCGGCGAGATCCCCGAGCGACGCCCCATGCCCGAGCGCGGCATGGAGTCGATGGGCATGGACCATGGGGACATGGATATGGACATGGGCCAAGGCGACATGGACATGGGCCAGAACGACATGTCGGGCGATATGAACGGCGGCGAAGAGATGGCCTCAGGGTCAAGCGACCCGCATGCCGGCCAAGACATGAGCGGCGGTGACCAGGCCATGAATGGCGACGACTCGGGCGGCATGAACAACGAATCCGGCGGCATGAACATGGGCGGGGACGAACCTTACGAATGGCCACTCGCCGGCCGCAAGATCAGCCACGGCCACGATGATCACGGCCCGGGCGCGGCCATGGTCGCCAACAACCCGCAGAACCGCATGAGCGACCCCGGCATCGGCCTGGAGAGCACCGAGGACCACAAGGTCCTGGTCTACGACGACCTGCGGGCACTGGCCCTCTGGCCGGACCAGCGCGAACCGGAGCGCGAGATCGAGCTGCACCTGACCGGCAACATGGAACGCTACATGTGGTCGTTCGACGGCCAGAAGTTCTCCGAGGTCGACGGCCCGATCCGCTTCCACCACAACGAGCGGCTGCGCCTGATCCTGGTCAACGACACCATGATGGACCACCCGATCCACCTCCACGGCATGTGGATGGAGCTGGAAAACCGTCACGGCAAGTACCGGCCGCGCAAGCACACCCTGTCGCTCAAGCCCGGCGAGATGCTCTCCGCGCAGATCACCCCGGAACACAAGGGCGATTGGGCCTTTCACTGCCATCTGCTCTATCACATGGACGCCGGCATGTTCCGTGTCGTGTCCGTTGCCTGAATACCGGGAGGAAATGACCAATGACTATGACGACGATCAAACAACCGGCGCGATGGCTGGCCACCGCCTGCGCGCTTGCCCTCGCCCCCGGGCTGGCGATAGCCGATGGCCGGGGCGATTACGCCCGCGAGCAAGGTTGGGATTCACCCGTCCCGGACATGAAGACCGGCATGCTGCTGTTCGATCGGCTGGAGTATGCCGCCGGTGACGACGAGGACAGCGTCGACTGGGAGTTCAAGGGGTGGTACGGCGGCGACACCAACCGGCTGGTGATCAAGGGCGAAGGCGAACACGTCGTCTCCGGCGGCGACGGTGGCGAGATCGAAGCGCTCGATCTCCTCTACGGCCGCCTGATCGCCCCCTACTGGTCCGTGCAGGCCGGCGTCGGTTACCAGCTCGAATACGGCCCCGGCCCGAACCACGACCGCGGCTTTGCGGTGGTGGGCCTGGAGGGGCTGGCGCCCTACTGGTTCGAAATTGACACCAACCTGCGGGTCAGCGAAGACGGCGACGCCTCGATCGGTTTCGAGGCCGAGTACGACTTCCTGCTCACCCAGCGTCTGGTCCTGCAGCCGCGCTTCGGCAGTTCGTTCGCCTTCCAGGAGGTCGAGGAGTTCGGCGTCGGCCAGGGCATCAACAACGTCAAGCTGGGCCTGCGACTGCGCTACGAAATCCAGCGCGAGTTCGCCCCCTACATCGGGGTGAGCTGGAAGAAGCAACTGGGCGACACCGCCGACCTGGCCCGAGCGGAAGGCCACGACACCGACGATCTGCGACTGGTTGCCGGCGTGCGGATGTGGTTCTAGCCGTGTAACCCCACGAGGCCGCTCACGGACAGGTCACGTCGGCTGACAGAAGGCCCTGTCCGCTGGTGCATGTCAGGTGGCGGCGCTCGCCACGGCCCGATCCGCCTCGGCCGCCGGGCGGACGGCGGTGACGGTCCGGTAGAGATTCCAGGCCATCAGCACGAAGCCGCCGAGGAAGATTGCCCCGCCGATCGCTCGCACCACGTACGGGATGTGCATGAACGTGACCGTCTCGATGAAGGTGTAGGCGAGATTGCCGTAGTCGTCGAAGGCCCGCAGCATCAGGCCCTGGCCGATGCCGGCGACCCACATGGCGACGATGTAGAGCACGATGCCGATGGTCGCCATCCAGAAGTGGACGAAGACCAGCCGCGTGGAATACAGCCTCGTGCCCCAGAGGCGCGGCACCAGGTGGTAGAACGAGCCGATGGTGATCATCGCCACCCAGCCGAGCGCACCGGAGTGCACGTGGCCGACGGTCCAGTCGGTGTAGTGCGACAGCGCGTTGACCGACTTCAAGGACATCATCGGACCTTCGAAGGTCGACATGCCGTAGAAGGCCAGCGCGGTGATCAGAAACAGCATGATCGGGTCCGTCCGCAGTTTCTCCCAGGCACCCGACAGGGTCATGATGCCGTTGATCATCCCGCCCCAGGAGGGCAAAAGCAGCAGGATGGAGAACGCCGCGGCCAGGGTGCTTACCCAGTCGGGCAATGCCGTCCAGTGCAGGTGGTGGGCGCCCACCCACATGTACAGGAACGACAGCGCCCAGAAGTGGACGATCGACAGGCGGTAGGAGTAGACCGGGCGACCGGCCTGCTTGGGCACGAAGTAGTACATCATGCCCAGAAAGCCGACCGTGAGGATGAAGCCGACCACGTTGTGGCCGTACCACCACTGGGTCATCGCGTCCTGCGTGCCGGCGAACACCGAGTAGGACCCCCACAGCGAGAACGGCAGTTGCAGATTGTTGAACAGATGCAGCAGTGCCGTGGCCAGGATGAACGCCAGGTAGAACCAGTTCGCCACGTAGATGTGCGGCTGGCTGCGCCGGCGGATGGTGCCGATGTACAGCAGGAAGTAGATCGCCCAGGCGATCAGGATCAGCACATCGACGACGAAGGGAAACTCGGCGTACTCGCGCGACTGGCTGAATCCTGCCATCAGGCTGGCGATACCGATCACCAGGAGGATCTGCCACAGCCAGAAGAAGGCGTGGTGCAGCCAGCCCGGCCCCCACAGACGGGCCTGGCAGGTGCGCTGGACGATGTAGAGC
>JBNJFM010000004.1:26412-91481 GCA_051746865.1 Pseudomonadota bacterium
CCGATCACCAGGAGGATCTGCCACAGCCAGAAGAAGGCGTGGTGCAGCCAGCCCGGCCCCCACAGACGGGCCTGGCAGGTGCGCTGGACGATGTAGAGCGAGGTGGCGATCAGCGCGTTGCCGCCGAAACCGAAGATGACCAGGTTGGTGTGCACCGGTCGCAGGCGGCCGAAGGTGATCTCGGCGATGCCGCCGTTGAGCGCCGGCCAGGCCAGCTCGCTGGCGATGTAGACTCCCGCCAGCATTCCCAGGATCCCCCAGCCGATCGAGGCGACCGTGAACAGCTTGATCAGGTCGTATTCGTAGGTTCGCCCGAACGAGGATTCTCCCCGGGTAGCCGAAGCGGACAGGGAAGATGGCGTGGACATCGTGACACCTCCAATAGCCGACCGTTTTAGTGGGTAATACAGCATAGGCATTTTTAGTTGCCATTCCTACCCATATGCACGACCGGAACGGCTCCGAGCCAGGGAATCGTTCAGTCAACGTAACGAGAGCGGCCCATCGACTGAATCGCCTCTCGGGTCGATAGGGATACGCGTACACGAGGCGGACACCGCTCTCGAGGAACAGCAGGAAGACGTCTCGGGCGAGGTACCCGTTCCGGGAGAACTCGTCGAGGATCTCGACAGGGATGGACCTGAACTGCCAGTAGGGCCGGTGAGTGCCACGAAGATGCCGGACAGCACCATGCTCCGTTCGAGGCAGGAGTGACGATTGCCCATCGAGCCAGCGGGCGAACGTTCACGCAAACACCGGTATCACTGCGCGTGTTCGGGTGTTCCGGTCCGCAGGGACATCTCGATACGGGGCAACCGCCCGTCTGCCAGGCTCCGGAAGGCAGCGACGACATCTGTGACCAGAAGGTCGGTTTCCCCGACCCCCTCGACAATCGGTATCAGGCCCAGAACCGGTGTTCCGCCCGGAACGAGCTCGATACGGCCGGACCGTTGCCCTCCACCAGCCACGTCGACCGGACCGTTTCTGGTAACAAAGTCCGCATGCCGGGTCTCGAGCGCGGAGAGCCACTGCATGAGCAACGCAAGCAGACGGATGCCGGACAGCTCCGGATGCCAGGCATCGACATCCGCGCGCACCTCGACATCGACGAAGCCGGGGGAGGCGAGTTGCGGCAACAAGGCGTCGAACGCCAGGAGGGTCCCGGCGACACCCGCCGGGTTCGGCGTCAGGAAATCCACCAGAACCTGAATCTGGGAATCCACGGTCCGCGTGGAGGCGAGGACCCGGTCGAGCTTCCCCTCGGTACCCTGAAGGATCTCCGACAGGGCCGGGTCGCTTTCCTCCAGGCCTGCGGTGACCTTTCTCACGCGGGTCCGCGCATTGTGGGCAGACATCGAGATCCCATTGAGCACTCCCCGCAACTCATGTGCCTGGGCACGGAACAGACGGTGAACCACCTCACCGAGCATCTCCATCCCGTCGAGAGACTCCCGGCTCTCCTCGGACCGTGGTTTCGCCTCCGTGCCTTTCATGACACCCCCTAGGTTGTCGTATTCGCGATCAGTTCAAGCAATGCATCCGGATCGACCGGCTTGCCCAGTATCCGGGCGCCGGGAATCCGCTCAAGTGCCGGTGACTGGGCCAACTCCGCCCCGGAAACGAACACGACCGCCAGATCGGCATTCGCCCGGCGGGCATGCTCGGCGATCTCCGGTCCGCTGCTTCCCGGAATGAAGAAATCCACGACGAGCACATCGACATCCGTCCAGTCGATCCCTTCGAGCCCTTCCACCTCCGGAACCGCAACGATCCGGAAGCCCTCGAACTCGAGCATCTCCTCGAGCTCCTGCAGCATTTCCCGATCGTCATCGACCAGCACCACGCGCCTTCCGGAATCGTCCGCCATTCTCGCTACTCCCTTTGTCCGTCACGAAACACTGCCCGTGCCCTGCCCGGGCCGCCCGGGGACAGTGTGCCCGAGTCCTTTTACAGGGAAAACAGACGCGGTGCCGGGCGGCGGAGCGGGACATTCCCTCAGTCGGCAGAAAGGGCCTGGATATCGAGACGCGCAGGAGTCGCGGCGATTTCCTCGGCCGGTGCCGGCCGACCGAGCAGAAAGCCCTGCCCGACGTGAAAGCCCAGCTTGGTTGCCAGCCGAAGATGAGAAGGCGTCTCGATGCCTTCCACCACCACCCGGATATCTCGCTGCAAGCAGATATCGGCAATCGACCGGATAAACTCGCGTCCCTTGCCGTCCGCGGCGTTCTGCAGGAACCAGCGATCCAGCTTCACTTCCGTCAACGGCAAGCGCGCGAGGCATTGGAGATTGGCCGCTCCCTTGCCGAAATCGTCCAGGGAAATCCCGAAGCCGTTCACCCGCGACCGGACGATGCCCAGCAACGCGTCACCATCGAGTGAGCTGAAATTCTCGGTCAACTCCAAAGTCAGGGCCGACGGCTCCAAGCCGTGCCGCGTCACCGCGTCCTGAACGGCAGCTTCCAGCCGCTCGTCACCGAAAACCTCGGCGGACACATTGACCGCCAGATGATCGGGACGTCGATCCCCTTTCAGGGTGACGAAGGCTCCCGCTGCCCGGGAAAGCACCTCGCGGAAGAAGGGCCAGGCATATTCTCCGTCCTCGAGATAGGTGTGAAACGACCCGGGACTCAGGTAGTCACCTTTCTCCTCCCGATACCAGCGCGCCAGCGCCTCGAAGCCGACCAGGCTGCCGTCTCTCAGATCGTACTGCGGTTGCAGGAACGGACGTGCCGCCCCCTTCCGCAATCCTTCCCGAACCTCCTCGGGGTCCAGCATGGCCGGCGCGCTGCGCCTTTCCATCACCTGCGCCCAGGGCTGGATGTCGATCACGCGTTCGAGCCGATCGAGGTCCACGGGTTTGCTCAACTCGGCAATGACATCGCCGCCACCGAGCGTGGACGCGACCCGGTAGGCACTTTCCCGCAACTCGCGATCGAGTCCGGAAATCAGCACGATGGCCGGCTTTCGCACCGCCGATCCGAAGGCATCGTCGATCAGATTCAGGCTGTCGCCGTCCTCCAGCTTCAGATCCAGAAACAGCAGATCGAAGGGCTCCCGGTTCAGCCGACGACGCGCCTCGTACCGATCTCCCGTGGCCACCATCCGGCCGACCCGTGGCTCGAGAAACTCCGACAGTTCCTCGCGAAAAAGTGGATCGTCGTCAACCAGCATCACGGCCGGACGAGTGGAGTGGAGATCGGGCATGGTCTGGACCGTCCTTCCAGGTGGCAAAGTGGTAATACCGCGACCAGAGCATAACCAAGAAGGGTATACGCACCACCTGTCATATCCGACTAGGAGCCGGGCCGGGCAAACGACTCAGAAGACCAACTCGGCCTGCCCCTGACCGATCTCGATCGAGCCCGCCTGGATCTCGGCACGGACCACCTGGAGACCCAGCAGTTTCAGAAGAGGATCAATCAGCAATTCATCGAGCAGGGAAAGCACGGGCGAAAGGAGATCCGTCAGCACCTCGAGAACGGGCTGGAGCAGGTCGCCCAATGGCAACCCGAGCAGGTTGAGCTCGATCTGATCGGCCAGCGTATCGAGCGCCGTCACCACCGATCCGCCGATACTCGATCCCACCGAGGCCGAACCGCTCACAAGCCGTGCATCGTCATTCGGCGGGACCTCGTAGCCCACTACCCCGCCGTCCGGCGTCTGCACCAGCAGGGGAATCCTCGTGTACAGGACCTCCTTGGGCAGGAGCAGGCCCAACAGTTCCCCCAGCACACCCTCGCCGAGCTGGACGTCCGCAACCACCTCGCTGTTGCCGACCACCGCGGGGCGCACGAGAAACTCGGTATAGGCGTTCGGATCGTTCCAGGTCGGGCATTCCACGGACGTCAGGGCCGCCTCGCCCCGGCCAAGCTCCAGGTCCACGTGCAGATCCACCGACAACAGCCCCAGCAGATCCAGAGGCACCTGCAGGGCGAGATTGCCCTGCGCGGTGCTGGCCACCGTGCGCCACTCGTCGGTCAGCGATCCCGTGTTGTCCCATTCGCTTTTCGGCTTCTTGCCCGCCGGGCCCACGGCCATCTGCGGTGGTTCGATCAGGTCCAGATGCAGACCGATGCCACCCGGAGTGAGCCCCGCCAGATCCACCCCGAGGTCGACATCCACCCCGTGTTCCAGGTTGCCGGCCACCAGCCCGGTCATCAGCAGAGACCCGGCATTGATCTCCGCGTTCAGCGCGTCCGGTCCCGGCGCATCGATCGCCAGGATATCCCCGAGGCTCAGGTGGAGATCGTCGGCCTTAACGGCGACCGCCTCCAGCTCACCGAGATAGACCCCGGCATCCAGAAAACCCGCCCGATCGACCGCGCGGGCCAGCACGCGAATAAACTCGGCGACGCTCAAGTCCGTATCCAGCAGCCCCTGCACGGTGCCGGCATCCAGACCCAGTTCCAGCAGCGCCGCGTCCTGCAGCTCCAGCAGGGAGACATGGCTGTTGACCAGCCCCTCGAAACCGCCCAAGCCCAGGTCGACCTCGCTGCCCAGAAGCCCGCCAAGCAGAGGACCGAGCAGTGCGCTGTCTTCCGTGCTCAGCCTCACCAGCTCACTGCCGATGGCGAACGAGACCGGCGTCTGATCGCGTGCCGCCGCCACCGCCTCGATCGTCTGGCTGTTGTCGCTCAACCAACCACCGAACAGCAGGCTGGCCGGAACCTCGCGACTGGCCAACACCATTACCGAGTCGCTACGGGGGTCGGTAACATCATCCGTGCGCTCGAACTGGCGCAGACCGTTCTCCACTGAGGCCGTGCCGATCAGCATGTCCCAGTGGTTTTCACTGGCCCCGGTATCGAAGCCGTTATCCGTCAGGGCATTTTCCGCCGCGCTTTTCAGGCGCGCCTCCATCGAACCGGTTGCCGTGCCGCAAAAGCCCGAGGCGTTCACCGCCGAGAGCGCCGCCATGTCGGCGGCCTTCTGCAGCTGGCGCTTCTCGAAGAACAGGCGGCCGGTATCCACGGCCAGCGCCGCGACGGCCAGGCCGAGGATCAACACGAACGCCGAGAAGATCACCGAGCCGCGCTGTCGGCGGTTCGGCATCCGGATCGGCGACGTCTCGATACGGGGGGTGGTGACGAACATCATGGCGGGCTATCCCTGGCCGACAGACGGACGATCAGCGACTCGTGCCGGTCGAAAGCTCGTCATCGTCCAGCAGCCGCGCCGGGATGCCGTGTTCGAAGCTCTCCAGCAACCGCCGATAGGCACGCTGGCTCATTTCTCCCTCCACGCGCTTGTATTCCGGGACGGATTTACTGCCTTCCCGCTGAAGAGCCAGCCAGGATTCCACGCTCGAGGCTTCCTGCGAGCGCTCGGTGGCCATCGCCGGTACGGAGACCGTCACGGCCAGCATCATGCCGGCGACACCGGCCAAACTACGGGAAACATTCATGATTGATCCTCCTTCTCGGGCATCTCGGACTCTTCGTCGGACGGCTCGTCTCCACTTTCCACGGCCGCATCGTCGGTATCCGACGACGCCTTGCCGGCATTCGCAGCCCCGGCCTCCGCATCTGATGACTCATCTCCGCCTTCAAACCGCTCGGCTTGTTTCTCCGGAGCCGGCTGCCCATCGAGCTCCGAGGGCTCCGCCTTCTCACCGGTCATATCGGCCCCGTCCCCGGATACGGCTCCAACTGTCGGCGTCATCTCGCCCGTCGGTCGGGAAACATGTTCGCCCTGGTCACCCGACCGGTTGTCGATGTCGGCGGAATCGGCGGGCGGGACCGGATTCGCGGACACTCGTGACGCCTCCCACTCGGCGGCCTGCCTCTGCAGAGCCCGCCAGCGGCCCTGATCAAGATCCAGCCGACGCGATATGCGCTGGGCTTCCGCCGACTCCCCGGCAATCAGCAGGGCGAGGATCAGGTTATTGGCCGAACGAGACCGCCCGGGATCGAGCTCGAGCGCGGTGCGAAACTCCTCGATCGCCAGGCCAGACGCGCCTGTCTTCAGATGCGCATAACCCAGATCGTTGTGTTTCCGGGACGAAATCGGATCGTGACGCACCGCCCGCTTGAGCAACTGTTCGGCCTCGATCCATTCGCCCTTCTCCCCGGCCACCTTTCCCAGACCGTGATAGGCCTCTCCGGCGAGACAGCCCTGAGTCAGGCGGCGGTAGATCACGCCGGACACCTCCAGGTGCCCGATCTGGCGCAGCGCCTGTGCCCGCCAGAGTTGCGACCGCTGGGTTCGTCCCAACTCGTTCTCCAGCGCCTCGATGTGCGACAGGGCCGCCCGCGGGCGGTCATCGTCCATCATCTCGCGGATGGCGTCGTACCGAACGCCCACCTCGCCCTCGCTCCCCCCGGCGGGTTCGCAAGGAGGGAGTCCGTTGTCGGAGGACGTGGGAAGCCCTTCCGAGAGCTGCGCACAACCGGACAGCCCCAGGACGACAGCCCCGACGAATATGCCCGCTACCTCACGATGAAATCTCAAGCAGACCCCTCCCGAGACTGATGATCGCCGGGCCGGCCAGCACGATGAGCAAGGCCGGGAAAAGAAAGAGCATCATTATCAGGCTCATCTTGCCGGACGCCTTGTTCACCTGCTCGCGCAGCGTGCTCTCGCGCCGCTTTTCCAGATCCTCGGACAAATTGTTCAGCGAACGGTCCACGCTGCCCCCCAGCGAGATCAGTTGTCGCAGCACTCCCACGAGCCGCCCGAGATCGTTCTCGTCGAGGCGCTCCTCCATCACCGCCAGCGCCTGGGTCAGCGGCAAGCCCCCGGCCGTCCAGCGCAGTACGCCCTGGAATTCCCGTGCCAGTTCGGGCGCAACGCTCTCGCCCTCCTCGGCCACGCGCCGCACCGCCATCTCATAGGCCAGCCCCGCGTTAAGCAACAATCGCAGCAGGCGGATCACCAGCGGCAGTTCCGTCTTGATTCTCGCGATGCGTCGGGCGGCCATCCAGAGCACGACACGCTTGAACAGGATCAGACCGATCACCCCGCCGGCAAACCCGGCGAACAGCGTCACGGAACCGCCGGCTTCCCGGCTGCCGCCCCAGGCCAGACCGATCAGGAACCCGGCGACGATGGCAACCGCCCAGACCAGATACGGGATCGCGCCACGATTGCCGCCCGTCCAGCCAAGCTGCCCCACCGCCCTCGCGAACTCGCGGTCCGCGCGCAATGGGTGGCCCGACGGCCGCTCCCGACGCTCACCGATCCCTCCGCCCTGCTCGCCGGCGAACCGCGAGCGGATCAGCCGGGCACTGGCGGCGCGCCGCCTCCCGTCGTAGAGCAGCATCACGCCCAGTCCGATCACGACCAGTGACAAACCCAACCAGATCACGTCAACCTGCCTCCCTGCGCTCGTTCAGCCCGTCTGTGGATTGCTCAGTCGCCATATCAGCACGCTGCCGACCACCTGCATCGCCGCGGCGAGCAGCAGCACATAGCGCCCCGTTTCGTGCTCCCACATCGTCAGGAGATAGTCCGGGCTCATGGCCAGCAGATAGGCGGCCATGCCGATCGGCAACGCGATCAGCACCAATGCCGTAAAACGTGTTTCCGCGGTCATAGCCCGCAGATCCCGCTTCATCTGCTGGTCGACCGTGATCATCCGCGAAAGACCGTCGAGCATCTCGCTGGCCTTGCCGCCGTGCTGCTGATGCATCGTGAGGATGAACCCCAGCAGGTGCAGCTCGCGGATATCCTGGACCCGGGCGGCATGGCGGAATGCCTCCCCCAGGCTTTCACCCAGGTCCACCCGCATGCGTACGCGCTGAAGCACCGGCCGGATCGGGCCATTGATTGACTCGGCGGACATGCGGAAGGCGGAATCCACGGTCTGTCCCACCTCCAGCCCCCGCATCAGCGAGTCGAGCAGCGCGGTGACCTGGTTGCGGACCGCCTCCCGCCGGGCACGACCTCGTCGCCAGGCGAGCATCAGCAGCAGCACCAGTGCCGCGCCAACCCCCAGTGCCAGCCCCCAGGCGCCCGCAACCGCTGCGACCACGACGAGCAGCAGCCAGGCGGACAGGCCGAGCAGATACCACGAGCGCCGTTCCGGCGCCATCCAGCCGGCCCGCTCGAACCAGGCAAGCACATCGAAGGGATTGCGGCGCAGGGGGGCAATCCGATGGTTCGATCCGCCGGTCTCCCGTTCCGGGTGCGCGCGCTCGAAGAAGCGGTCGGTGCCGGCTACCCGGTTGCCGAAGCCGAACAGCGCCGCCCCGCCGACCACCAGCGTCGCGCCAACGATCCAGAGCAGAAGGCCCGTCATGCCGCACCACCCCCGACCAGCCGCAGCTTGTCGGACAGCGCCTCCCGGGCGGGGCGATGATACTCGCCGCTCGCCGGATCCCAGGCAAAGAGTTCATTGAGCACGTAGCTGCCGTCCCGGCATTCCACCAGTTCCTGGATCGACGTCACGCGGCGCCGACCGTCACGGGTACGGGACACATGCACCAGGAGATCCAGTGCCGCGGCGACCATCTGTCGCAGGGTCGATTCCGATCCCCGGTAGCCGGTGAACCCCACCAGCATTTCCAGCCGCGAGAGGGCATCGGCGGGGCTGTTGGCGTGCAGGGTGCTCATCGAACCATCATGGCCGGTATTCATGGCCTGAAGCAGGTCCATGACCTCCACGCCCCGCACCTCGCCGACCACCACCCGGTCAGGCCGCATCCGCAGCACGTTGCGCACGATGTCGCGGGCCGTCACCTCGCCCTCACCCTCGGCGTTGGGCGGCCGGGTTTCCAGCGAGATCACGTGCGGATGATCGAGCTGCAACTCCGCGGTGTCCTCGATCGTGATGATGCGCTGTTCCGGGTCGATGAACTGCCCCAGCAGGTTGAGCAGCGTGGTCTTGCCTGTCCCGGTGCCGCCGCTAACCAGGATGTTCAGGCGACCCTCGACGGATCGCCGCAGGAACGTCAGGATTTCCGGTGAAAATGCGCCGTTGGCCAGCAGTTCACCCGACGAGAGCTGCTCGCGCCGGGCCTTGCGGATAGAGATGTCCGGGCCGTGCAATGCCAGCGGGGCGATGATGGCGTTGAGACGACTACCGTCGGGCAGCCGGGCATCGACCATCGGCGAGGATTCGTCCAGCCGGCGGCCAGTCGGGGCCAGCATCCGCTGCAGGACTCGCATGACGTGCGATTCGTCCACGAACTGCACGTGGGTATCCTGCAGACGACCGTGACGCTCGACCACCACGCGCTCCGGCCCGTTGACCAGAATGTCCGAGACGTGCGGGTCGCGGAACAGCTCCTCGAGCGGACCGTACCCCAGGATCTCGTCGACCATCTCGTCGACCAGCCGTTCACGCTCGCCCGTGTTGACCGCGATGCTCTCCCGGGTGATGAACTCGTCGACCAGCCCGCCGATATGTCTCGCCAGCAGCTTGCGGTCGATCTCACCGATCTCCAGCCCGCGTTTTTCCAGTTCTTCGATCAGGAACCGGTGCAGGTGGACGCGATAGCGTTCCCGCCCGGAATCCTCGCGGAGCCTGAACTGGTTTCTCTGTGGATTGAGTCGCATGATCACCCTCTCCCGCCGAATCCAAGCAGCTTGCCGAGACGGCTGGCGACCGACGTGCCCGCCCCGAAGCCGGAAGCCGTGGTCAGCCGGCCGACGATACCGCCGATCCCCCGGGCATACCCTCCGCGCGGATCCCGTTCCATGAACGTGACGCCGGCATTGATCACGTCCAACCGGGTCGGCCGATCGGTGGGCAGCGTCCCGGCCAGCGGCACATCAAGCCGCTCGGCGAGCGTGCGCGCCGCCGGCAGCGTCGGGGTCTCGTACTGATCGACGACCAGTTCGATCTTGCCGCGGACTTCCTCCACACCCCGCAGGCTGACAAGGAGATCCTCGTTCGACCGGAAGTTTGTGATCGTCTGGGTGCCGAACAGCAGCAAACGGTCGGCGCGCCGCGAGAAGGCGTGGAGGAAGTCCACGTCGGTCACACCGGCGAGGTTGATGACGACATGGGAGAAATAGTAGTGAAGCGCATCGAGGAACACCATCACGTCGGCCGGTTGGAGTTCGGCCAGGCCGTCGAGGTCGTCACCCACCCCCAGCAGGCGCGCACCACTGTCGTGCCGCGGAAAGGCGGTGTCGATCAGCAGCCGGTCGATGGAGTGCACATTGCGGATCGCATCCACCAGGCTGTACTCGGCGTGGATGCCCAGGATCGTCAGCACGTCGTTGGCCGGGAAGCCGACGTCCAGGATCAGGCAGGATTCGCCCTCCGGCAGGCCCTGCTGAATCCGGATGCCCAGGTGTTCGGCGAACAGCGCGGCGTTCTCGTCCGGGCGGCCACCGAGCACCACGGTCATGCGCGTGCCGTCACGATCGGCCCCACCGAGCTGCTGCCGCGGCATGCGGTCGGACAACCCGGTGACACGCCGGCGGAAATCCTCCGCGTCCCCGTCCGACACCAGAAAGTCGGCGGCCCCCGAGCGCAATGCGGTGAGCAACAGGCTCCGGGAATCATTCTCTCCCACCGCCACGATGGGAAGCAGCGGCTTGCGCGAGGACAGCCCCTGGATCAGGGCCTGCTGGTGGCGGAGCCACTCACTGTCCATGGGGAACTCGACGAACACCATGGCCGGCGACGTCGCGTCCACCAGCTTGATGCCCTTGTCCACATCCGACTCGCCGGACACCACCACCTCGCCGAGGCTGCCGATCGCTTCCTCGATCATGCGCCCGGTCGCTTCGCTCGCCACGAAGGCTACGTACGTCATCTGAACGCTCCCGTTCAATCCGAAAATCCGGTATCGGTCTCGTCGTTGTCCACCCCGTCGAAATAGCGATCCTGACCGAGAAGCCGCAGGAAGGACCCGTCCCGGTCACGCAACGCCTCGCCGGGCATCGGCGGCAGTTCGGCGTCTGCATCGAGCGGGCGAACCAGCCTCGGGGTGACCACCATCAACAGCTCCGTGTCCTCCCGGTTGAACTCGCCGCCGGCGAATACCGCTCCCAGAATGGGAATGTCACCCAGGCCGGGGAACTTGTCGGCGTTTTCCAGCATCGACTGGCTGACCAGCCCGCTGATCACGAAGCTTTCGCCATCGCCCAGCATGACCGTGGTATCCGTGCGCCGCATCCGCAGGCCGGGCACTTCCACCCCGCCGGAACTGACCGCCGTGGAGAAATCCAGCTCGCTGACCTCCGGGGCGACCTTGAGCACGATCCGGTCGTCATCCAGCACCGTCGGCGTGAGCCGCAGGCGAATGCCGTACTCGCGGTACTCGATCGTGATCGCGTCGCTGTTGCCCTGCCGGACCGGGATGGGGATCTCGCCACCGGCGGTAAACATCGCCTCCTGCCCGGAGATGGCCACCAAGCTGGGCTTGGCCAGGGTGTAAGCCACACCCGAGCTTTCCAGGGCGCTGATTGCCGCCAGCCAGCCCCGACTGGCACTGCCAACCGCCAGGTTGTAGCCCTGCTGACTGGGGAGTATCAGGTTGGACAGCTCATTGAGCGCGTTGCCCACCACGCTGCCCAAGCCTTCGCTGGTCCCGGGCGGCGAGGCGGCAATGGTGGAATTCCTGGTGGCCCGGGAAAGGAACGATCCCACGTTCTTCAACTGGGTACGATTGACCTCGACAAAGCGCACGTCGGTCTGTACCTGCATGCCGAACTGCGCAGTCGAGCGATCCACCGTGGAGTCATCATCCGGGTCGTGCAGCATGCTCTGCGCCTCGAGCGACGTGGCCTCGCCCCGCGTTCTCGCCCGCTGGACACGCACCGAGTAGTCCCGCTCGCTGCCATCCTTGTGACTGATGATCAAGGTCGTGCTGCCCGCCTTTTCCGGCGTGAGCAGCACCGTGCGCCTGTCGATCACCCGAGCCCCGACCCGCTCCGGGTCACCGACGGCCACATAATCGATCGACCTGTCGCTCGATACCGTGCGCTGCTCGCCGACGACCAGGTCGAGTGACAAGCCGTCCTCGGCCAATGCCGCGCCGGCCATCAGGACAAGAAACAGGGCCAGGAACCAACGTCCGGGAACAATCCGCTCAGGATCCTTCATGGCATTCACTCATCAGCATTCCAACAAACATCACAGACCCGGGGAGCCGGCGGACTGCCGGTCCCGGGGCCACGGGTGCGATCGTTGCCGCAGTCATCGAGCCACCTCCACGGTGGATGCCTCGTTTCCGGAGAAGACCCGGACCCGAGGCGGAGGCGCCGCCTGCTGCGCGGTCCGCTGCGACCTGGATTCGGTTTTCTCCTCGGCGTCGACCAGGTCCTCCAGGAGAAGACCGTCGGACTCATCCTCCGCGGATTCCGTGTCGGCCGAACCCTTGTCGCCGGCAGCCTCGCCCGATTCCTTCGAATCGTCCCGGGACACGGCCGTCGCGGTCGCCTCGTCACCGTCACGTTCGGCCAGCACCGAGGCGATCGGCTCGTCGGCCGGTTCGACTGGCCCGGCGACGGCCAGGCGGATCTTGCCGGTCCGCGCCGCGAGCACCACCTCCGATATCTGCTCGTCGGCAATCTCTAGGACCACGGAACGGGCGCGCGGCTGGCGTTCCTCGCCTTCCTCCTCGGCATCGTCCGCCGGGGCAAAACGGTCGCCCAGCCGCGGCTTCTCCTCGGAGTCGCCATCCGCGTCCTCCGACGCCTGCTCCTCGCTCCCGGACACGGCGTCTTCCGGCCCGGGCTCGATACGCTCACCGAAGGCAAGCACCTTGACGTGCCGAACCAGCGTGCGCGAATAGGGCCCCGGCGTGTCGCGATGATCCACGAACCAGACCAGGTCAACCATGTCGCCCGGCGCCAGGAAACCGCCCGCGGCCTCGACCTCGTCCACGGCCAGGGCGATTGCCTTGTGACCGGCAGAGACCGAACGGCCGATGGGCGTGCCGTCGGCGGGCGATTCCAGGAGATCCGCGGTCACCACCTCACCCTCGGGAATGCGCGCGACTGTCTTGCGCCCGAACAGCTCGGCCGGACGCGTGTACCGTCCTTCCAGTCCGGCCAGGTCCCGCCGGTATCGGCTGGCCACGGTCAGGTCGCCGGCTTCCAGTTCCCGCCCGGCGGGCAGCTCCCCGGCGGCGATCACCACCCGTTCGAGCTCGGGCTCGCTTGGCTGGTCGGTGGTGCCGGTCACCTGCACCGGCTCGGGGGCCGTGGCCTGCAGATAACCGAACAGCCCGACACCGACCCCGATCAGGATCAACAGTGCCGCGACTAACCTGAGACTATTGGCTCGCATGGTTCATGGTCCTTCATTCATCGTCGAATTGCGGTTTTCACGGAGAAAGCGAGGGGGACAGCACGATGTCCGCACGCGCACGAAAGCGATCGGGTAGCCGCGGCACCTCGCCGATACCCGGCAACGTCAGGGGCGCCAGCGGCAGCGACGAGGCGGGGAACTCCAGGTCCACCGTCAGCCGGCCGCTGCTGTCCGGCCCGGTAATGCTGACCTCGCGGGCGTCGCGAGCCCAGGCGGGCAACCAGGCGAGCCGATCGTCGACCTGGGCCTCGACATAGTCCTGCAGCCTGGCGGGATCTTCCACGCGCAAGGCGGCGCGTGCCCCTTCCTCGGCGGCGAACGTCAGCCCCTGGTTGAGCATGAAGACAAAGCCGTAGGTCACGGCCGCATAGAAGATGGCAAACAGCAGGGGGAAGATCAGGGCGAACTCGATGGCTGCCACCCCCTGCTGGCGGGAGGGGGATCGGGGGAACCTTTTGCCGGTCACACTGTCGACAGCCATGTCAAGATCGCTCCCGGTATGAAAGGGACCGCGAAGGGAAAGCGGCCATCCGCTCGTCTGCGGCGAAAGGGCAGATGTGCGGCGGCCAGCACGCCGGCGGCGAGCACACCGACCAGCACGGGTGCCATCCCCCAGAGCAGGCCGGAAACCAGCCCCAACTTCAGATCACCTCCGCCCAGCTGCCCGAGCAGGTAGCCCGGCGCCAGCAGCACGGCGGCGATCAGCACCGCCCAGGCCCTGTCGACCGGCGGCGGCCCGGCCCCGGCCAGCCACTGCAGCGGCAGGAGCAGCGCAGGGGCGGCAAGCAACAGACCATTCGCGACCCGGCGATGGCGGGCATCCCCGCTCACCCCGATCACACCCACCGTTAGCGTGGCCGCAATCAGCAGCCACTCGGCAATCACCACGTCCGGTTCCTCAAAAACACCGTGGCGGGCAACTGCCACCGATCACCCGCCAACACGATTCCAAGCTCGATCAGGGGTTGCTCCCCGCCGTCAGAGCATCTTGAATCGACTGGAATACGGATGTAATGGCCTCTCTAATCGGGGCAACGAATGCCACCAGCGCAACAGCCACCATGGCCGCAATCAGCGCGTATTCGATGGCACTCGCCCCGCGCTCATCCGCGCGCAGGGCGGCCAGGCGGGCGTGAAGGGACTGACAGATTCGGCGATACAGCTGCATGATGCTCTCCTGGATTCACGTGGACCTCGAACGGCTGCCGACCCACTGGCAACGGCAACAAGCCGGGAGACCGCTTCCATGTCCGGCACACCTGCCACCCGCTAACCGGGTGACGTGCCGCCATGAGGTCAACTTAACAACGGGCGGCAGGGCGTCAATTACCCTTTGGTTCTACCATAGAACAACCTTATCCCGGCAAAATGAACGCTGGCGCGACGAAAAGGGCGACGGGACGCCAACACATCCGCCCACCCATGCCGGCCGAGCATAACACCATCGTATTATGCTCGGTCTTTCATATCGGGCAGGAGAGTCGCCCCGTGCATCACAGGGGCTCGCCGGCCGGAAAACGCAGGGTGAACTCCGCGCCGCCGGCCACGTTGCGCACCGCGATTTCGCCGTTCATGTCCTGCACGATGCCGTAGCTCATGGAAAGCCCCAGGCCGGTACCCTTGCCCACCGGCTTGGTGGTGAAGAACGGCTGGAACAGCCGTTCGCGTACCGACTCGGGCACGCCCCCGCCCGTGTCACGCACACGAATCTCGATTTCGTTCTCCGCCGACCGGCTGCAGAGGACGAAGATTTCCCGGCTTCTGCGCTGCTCGTTGCCGTTGATCGCGTCACGCGCGTTGACCAGCAGGTTCATCATCACCTGCTCGAAAAGCGACTCGTGCCCCCAGACGGTGACCTCGGGGATATCGCAGTCGAGGTGCAGGGCAATGTCGTCGGCGTCCAGCTGGGGCTGCAGCAGGTCGGCCACGCGTCGGACACTGACCTCGGGATGAAAGTGTTCCGGGTCATCGGCCGGCTTGCGACCGAAGATGCGCATGTGGTCGATGATGGCCGCCGCCCGCCGGGTCTGGTCGGCGACCCGTTCGAGCTTGCCCTGGTAGTACTCGGGATCGAAGGATCCGGCCTTCACCCGCCGCAGCAGGTTCTGCGTGGCCAGGCGGATGACATTGAGAGGCTGGTTGATCTCGTGCGCCACCCCGGCGGTCATTTCGCCGAGGGTGGCCATCTTGGAGGACTGGACGAGCTGGCGCTCGGTTTCCTTGACCGAGGTGATGTCGACGTGCACCAGGAGGACCTGCTCTTGCTCATCGGACGACCCCGCGACCGGCACCCGCCGACCATGGACGTGATACCAGCGCCAGCCCTTCTCGGGCACCCGCAGGCGATAACGGGCATCCGCGGTGTCCGCCTCGTCGAGGCGCTCGAGGAGCCGCCGCTGGGCATCCGCATCGGCGGGGTGGATCAGTGATTCGGGGCCATCATGCAGCAGTGAGGCAGGCCCGACGCCGCCCCCCTCCCCGATCAGCCGGGCGCTGGCCTTGCGCACCCGCCACCGCTCGCCCCGCCGGGACAGCAGCGCGATCAGGAAATCGCTGGATCCACCCAGCTGCTCCAGGCATTCCGCGCCGCCGGACTGCGATTCCAGCACCGGCTCAGCTCGATGCGGTTCGACCGGCGGCCGGTTGCGCGATGTCGTCGCGAAGACGCTGTGAGCCGGGCTGGCCCGCCGTCCGTCCAGGGCGCGCCAGGCCAACCACAGCAACGCCAGCCAGAGCAACAGGGCCGCGGTAGCCACCGACGAGCGCGCCAGGCCGTGTTCCGACCAGATGCCCAGCCATTCCGTCACACACTTCCCGGTCAGCGCCTCGGCGTGGATGAGACCCACCGCCGGAATCGCAAGGAACAGGAACACCAGGGCGAATCGCCGCCGATCGCCATCCAGGCCGGTCTCCCAGTCGCCCTCGCCTCCGTCGTCACCCAGCAGTATCACCGCCGCGGCCACCACCACCGCATCAACGGCGACCCGCTGCTGCAGTGCCGCCAGGATGATCTCGACCGGAATCAACCACTCCAGCAGCGCGACGATCACGAACGTCACGAACACGAAGGCAATCGGCAGGGGCGGCGCCGGTGGAGAAGGCAGCCGCACCAGTGCCCACAACAGGGCGATCTCGACCAGGGACGCCCCGGCGACGACCGGATGCGTATCCAAGGCGAACGCTTGAATGGCCCCTGCCAGAGCCGCGACGAGGACACCGGCAAGCAGACCGCCCCCCGCCCACGCCGCCAAGGCCAGGGCAAAGCCCCCCGCACCCAGCAAGGTAGTCAACAGCGGAGCAGGCATCTGCGGCGCCCAGAATCCGGATACCGTCAGCAAGACCGCCCCGACCAGGAAGGCGGCCCGCCGCGCCAGGCCGATCCGGTCAGACATGTCCCGCCCCCTCCTGCTCGCGCCTGTCACCGGAATGGCTGTCCAGTGCGGCGGTCAACCTGGCCACCTGCGCCTCCAGGCGGGCGACGCGGGTTTCCAGCGACTCGCTGGACGACTTCTCACCGCTGGATCGAGGCATGTCCCCCGCCGGTTCGAGTCGACCGAGCAGCCGCTCGACCACCTCGTCGAGATCGAAGGGCTTCTCCAGGAATCGGTCTACCCCGAGTCGCTCTCCTTCTGCCCGTTCTTCCGGGGAGAAGTAGGCGCTCATCATCAGCACGATCACGTCGTCGGCACCCGGCAGGCTGCGCAGATTGCGGATCAGGGACAACCCGGTCAGCCCCGGCATGTTCTGGTCGACAAGCATCAAGGCGGGCAACTCCTGCTCGGCGGCCGAAAAGGCCTCGAACCCGTTGCCGGCCAGCGTGACGGCGACGCCCTGCGGCTCGAGCGCCTCGGCGATCTCCTCGATCAATTCACGCTCGTCATCGACGAGCAGGACGGTTTGGCCATGCATCGCGTTCAACTCCCTGTCATTGCGTCGTTGCCGAGAGCCTCGAGACGGCCCGTCAGTCCTGCTGCATCCGGTTGACCATCAGGGCGATCTGGGTGCGGTTGGACAGCCCCAGGGTGTGAAGAATCTGCGAGACGTACAGCTTGACCGTGTTCTCGGAGATGCCCAGTTCACAAGCGATCTGATAATTCGAATAGGCGTTCGCGACCAGCTTCATCACTTCCTTCTGGCGCACGGTCAACCGGGCGAACTGAGGTTGCTGCTCGCCATTGTCGTCCACCCGGGGCTTCTCGCCCGTGACCGGGTGGCTGCGGCTGTCGAGCGATTGGCGGAGCTCGTTAAGTTCCGTCCGGATCCGGGAGAGCGAGGAGTCCAGCGACTGCATGGGCATGGACTCGCCGCGTTTGAGCAACAGCTTTTCACGGCGTCGCGCGACCCGCTCGAGCGCGTCGTGCATGGCCCCGGCGACGGCAGCGGGATCGACGGGCTTTTCGAAATAGTCGCGGGCACCGGCCCGCATGGCGTCCAGCGCCTTGTCCCGGGAGCGGTGGCCGGAAAAGATCGCGGCCTCGAAAACCCGATCCCCGTCGTAATGCGTCGTGGCCCAGTCGATGAACGACATGCCGTCCTCGCCCGGCATGCTGATGTCCACCAGGAGCACACCAATGTCGGTCCGTTCGAGAAAGGTCGCCTTGGCCTTCTCGGACGAGGTCGCTCCCTGGGAGGCAATCCCCTGAGCGTCCAGGTGTTCGCGGAGTTCCTCGATCTCCCCCGGTTCATCGTCCACGATCAGGACCTTGAGCTTGCCCGGATCGATCTGTGTCTCTGTGCTCATCTTGTTGGCACCTTCCTGTGCTGTTGTGCTTCAACTCCCCATCTTCGTGCAGACGACAGGATGTCCCGATAACGAAGGCCGAAGCCACCGGGCTTCGATCCATGGCCGGCAACGCCGCAAATGCCCTTCGGGCATCGCCCGCGCGGCACGAAGGCGGTTAGTCGGCATTATCACGTCATGACCGGTGCGGAGGAAACCAGTCCGGATCCCGGCGCGGCACTTCCGCCAGTGACTGTTCGGTCAGCGGGAGCCAGTCGTCTCCCGGCTCCCCCACGAACAACGCCCTGCCCTCGCCGCCGGCACGCCCCGACCAAAGACGGACAAATCGCTTGACCGGCAGGTAACGGTCACCCTCGGCCGGGTCGGCCAGCCGGACCATGCCGCTCCCCATTCCACGCAGGACGGCGAAATGACCGATCGTGCGGGAGCCGGGAAGATGCACGATCGCCGGGCGGCCCACCCGCGCGAGGGTGTCGATATCCAGCCCGTAGCCGTGAGCCACGAGTCCTTCCGAACGACACGCTTCCCGCAAGCGATCCATGTCGACCGCCTTGCGGGTCCCCAGTCGCCGGAGCATTTCCTCCTCGGACATGGGCCGTCCCAGGACCTCCCGGTAATACGTCGCCAGGGCAGCCGCACCACAACTCTGTGCGTGGCTCTGACGGACGACCCTTGCCTGGTCTTGTCGAGACATCAACTCACCTCTCTGCCGGGATGGGCGGGCTTCAGACTGCGCGCGTGTAGATCACGGCCACGGTCGCGATCAGTACCCAGACGATCAACGTCAGCAGGACGCTGCGTCCCGGGGTCTGTCCGGCCAGGTCGCGGACGACCCGGTAGACCAGCAGGAACGAAACGACCACGGCGAGAAGACCGACCACCGGCACCGGGCCCAGCGCCAGCGGGAGCATGACGACAATCGAGGCCGTGTGGACCGTCAACCATCGACCCGGCCAGGAGGCGACCAGCCGCAGGGTGAGCAACAGACTGATGCTCAGCACCAGCGAGAACAGAACGGCACTCTGCACCGCCGACCATAGCTCGGGCAGGAGGTCGCCGGAGCGGAACAGCACGGTAAAAACCGCATTGAACAGGACGATCAGCGCGAGCAGACCCAGCGCCTGCGCCCACTCCGACAGGCTGCCGTCGAGTTCCCGCAACACGGCGCCCGGACGTTTGAACAGGTTCGCATAGAGTGCTGGCATGTTCCGCTCCTTTCAATCTGGTCTCGTGAATCGTCCCGCGCCGGCGCGGCGCGGTTTCAGTCGTAGCGCAACGCTTCCATCGGCGACAGCGACGATGCCTTGTGCGCGGGGTAATAGCCGAAAAAGCCGCCTATCGCCGTGGAGAACAGCATCACGCCGAACACCACTCCGACGTCGATCACCGTGGACCACGGCAGGAACTGCCCCACGATCGCCAGCGACAGCACCGACAGCAACAGCCCAAGAATCCCGCCGAGCAGGGTGAGCAGGGCTGCCTCCCCGAGGAACTGGGCCTTGATCTGTCCCGCCGTGGCACCGACCGCGCGCCGTATGCCGATCTCGCAGACCCGCTCGCTCACCGAGGCGAGCATCACGTTCATCACGCCGATACCACCGACGACCAGGCTGACCCCCGCGATGCTCGCGAGGATCCACGTCATCGCGTCGACGATCATGCCGGCAAACGAGGCGATCTCGCCAAAGTCCGTCACCGTGTGCACCGGCCCCGTCGTACCCGGAACCCGCTTGACCGTGGTCAGGTATCTTTCCACGTCCCGGCGGACCTGCGGCTTGTTCTCGCGGGAGGCGGCCTCGATCATCAGGTACTGCACGTGGCGCACCCCCGCCACGTGCCGCTGAACGAAGCTCACCGGGGAGAGGATCTGGTCGTCCTGTCCGTCCCCGAAGGCCGAGTCCTCGCGCTTCTCCAGCACCCCGATCACTTCGACGGGTTGCCCCTGGAAACGAATGATCCGGCCAATTGCCGGACGGTTGCCGAACAACCGTTCAGCGAGCCCGGCCCCCAGCACGCCGACGGCCGCGCCACTCGCGATGTCACTGTCAAGCAGCGGGCGCCCGGCGGCGATCTCCATGTCGCGCATGCCAAGGTAGTCAGGCACCGTGCCGACGAGACTGCCGACCGCCCGCTGATCGCCGAACGCGATCTTCCCCCGCTCCTGGTAGACCGGCGCCACGTGCCTGGCATGCTCGACTTCCCGCGCAAGGTACCGGGCATCATCGACAGTCAGGCTCTCGACCACCCGCTTGTTGAAGAACGTGGTGGGATCACGCGCGTTGCCCGGACTGACGACGAGCAGGTCCGAACCCATCACCTGGACCTGGTTCTCGATATAACCGCGGGCTCCCAGACCAATCCCCAGCAGCGTGACTACGGCCCATATGCCCACCGAGATGCCGAGAATCGTCAGCGAGGATCGGACCTTGTGCTCGCGGAGCAGGTTGGCGGCATCCTGCAGGACCGTACCGACCCGCCAGATTGTCTCGCGCATGCGTCCGCTCATCGGCCAGCCTCTCCCACCTCGCCATGCAGACGGCCGTCGGCGAGGTGGAACCGCATGTCGGCACGTCCCGCAAGGTCCATGTCGTGGGTCACCAGGATGACCGCCAGCTGCGGTACGGCGGCACGCAGTCGTTCGATGATTCCCATCACGCTCTTGCCCGTCTCCGGGTCGAGGTTACCGGTCGGCTCGTCGAGCAGCAGTATCCGCGGCTGGACCGCCAGTGCGCGGGCAATGGCGACGCGCTGCTGCTGGCCGCCGGACATCTGCCGGGGACGATGATGCCTGTGCCGGTACAGCCCCACCTGCTCGAGCGCCCGCTCGGACCGTTCGCGCCGTTCGGCCGGGGTCAGATCGTCACGGTAGTCCAGGGGCATTTCCACGTTTCTCAGCGCCGTCATCCGGTCGACCAGGTGAAAACGCTGGAACACGAAACCCAGCACCCGCCCACGAAAACCGGAGAGTTCCTCGTCGGAGAGCTCGGCCGTGGAACGCCCTTCGACGGCCACGTCTCCCCGATCCGGACGCTCGAGACAGCCGAGCACATGCAGCAGCGTGGACTTGCCGGAACCCGACGGCCCGACGATCGACGCATAGTCCCCCTCACCGAGATCGAGGTTCACGTCCACGAGCGGCTCCACCCGGTGGCCACCCACCGAAAACCCCTTCGCGACGGAATCGAGTCTGAGTACGGTCTCTCCCATCAGGCGTCCATCAGCACTCGGAGTCCTTCCTCGGTCCCGGACTCTTTCTCGATGGCCGCGTAGTCGTCGTCCTGGAACAGGATCGAGACGCCGTGCGGTCGAATCTCGCCTTCCTCGTCGACCACCCAGACCACCGTCAGGCCTTCGCCGCGCAACCGGGATACCTCGTCCTCGTAACGGGAAAGATCCGCTTTTGGTGGGCGATAGGACAGCGCGGCGAGCGGCACGGCCAGCCTCGGCTTGCCGTCACCGACCCGCAACCGCGCACGGACACTCATGCCGGGCAACAAGGTGGCGTCGTCGACCGCGGTAACGTCCGCCATGACGCGATAGACACGCACGCCACCGTCCTCACGTCCACCCTGCTCGATCTCGCGGACCGTGGCATGAAACTCACGTCCCGGATGCGACTCGATGGAGAACATCACTTCCTGGCCGGTCCGCACCCGGCCGATGTCCACCTCGTTCACCTCCAGGCGCAGCCGCAGATGCTCGAGATCGGGCGCCATGGTCACCAGCGGCTGCCCGGCCGACAGGCTCACCGGCTGGCCCACCTCTGCATTCATCGACAGCAGCACGCCGTCGAACGGTGCCCGGATTACCGTGCGATCCAGATCCTCCTGGGCGGAATCCCGACGGATCTCGGCCTGTCGAACCTTCGCCCGCGCCACTTCGAGCGCCCCACGCGCGCTTTCCAGTTCGGTCTGCGCCTTCTCCGCCTCTTCGCGGGGGATGAGTTCCTCGTTCGCCAGGCGACGTGCCCGCCGGGCTTCGGTCTGGGCACGGCCCAGCCGGGTCTCCGCGACACTTTCATCCGCCTTCACGCTCCACAGTGCCGCTTCGGCTTCCCGGACCTCCCGCTCCAGCGCCCGATCCTCGAGTTCCACCAGCACGTCGCCTTCGTCGACTTCGCCCCGTTCATCGGTCGTCCCGACGACCTGCCCCTGAACCCGCGGAAAGATCGGCACCTGTCCCCGGGCACGAATCTCGCCTTCCGCCCGGACTTCCGCCTCGACCACGTGACGTTCGAGTTCGACGATCACCGCATCCTCCGGGATCGCGGCTTTCTCCGGTGACATGAGCAGCACGCCACCGAGGACGATCCCGATCACCAGGGCCATCCCGCCCAGGCGCAGACCGAACCGCCCCGTCCGTGCGGGGGCTTCCGGCGCTTGCTTTTTCTGCTCCATCACTTCTCCGGGTTCGTTCTGTCAGTGTCCGGGCCGCCGGAACTCATTCGTATTCCCCCTGAGCGGCCACGGTTTCAATCTCGTTCATCGGCAGGCGTCCGAGTGCCCAATACAGCTTCGCCAGGGCGGTCTGCCGGTCGAATCGCGCCGCCGCCAGCCGCACTTCGGCTTCCCGGACACCGATCTGTGCATCGGAAAGCTCGGAGAACGCCCGAACGCCCTCGTTGTAACCGGCCCGGGCGTTCCTCAAATCCTCACGTGCGGCAGACAGGGCCTCCCCGGCCATCTCGATGCGCTCGGCGGCCACCCGAAGATCCTGTTCGGCCTCCCGCTCGTCGGCGATCACCTTCTGCACCACCTGTCGACGCCGCGCATTGGCCGCCGCTCTCTCCGACTGGGCCTGACGGACCCGGGCGTTTCGAGCCCCCCCTTCAAAGAGCGTCCACTTGAGCTCCAGTCCCACGGTGTAGTTAGGGGCGGACGGCGCATCCTGGTACTTGTCCATCCGGTAGTTGGCCCGCGCCCGGATGGTCGGAAGATAACTGGCTCGCTGGGCATCGATCTCGGCACGCCGGGCCTTGAGGCTTTCCAGGCTCGAAACCGCCCTCGGGTGATGCCTCGCCCAGTCCTGGTTTTCCAGCGCCATCGCCAGCCAGTGGTCCGGCGGCTTCAGCCGGCTTTCGGGATCGATATCGAACTCCATCGACATATCGATCCCCATCGCCTGCTTGAGCCAGACTTTCTGACGCTCGACCTCGTTCTCGGCCTCGATATGATCCAGCCTTGCCTGGGCCAGCTCGGAGCGAGCCCGCGCGACATCTCCCGCCGTCCCCCGGCCGGCGCGCTTGAGCCGCTCGGCCAGCGCGAGCGATTCTTCCTTGCGCTTGACGAAATCCTCGCGAACCGTCAGGAAGGCCTGTGCCCGCAGGAGGCCGAAATACCGTTCGGTAACACGCACCACGGTCTCCCCTTCCGTGACCTCCTCCCGCGCCATGGTCGACGCCAGGTCGGCTGAACGGGAATCGACCACCCCGGACCGCTGACCGAAATCGTAAAGCACCCATTCGGCGTCCACGCCCCCCGAGTAGCGGGTAAAGCCGGACATGTCCTTGTCGGCCTCGTTGACCGGCACGACGCCGAGGGAAGGGTCGAGCACGGAGAAATCCAGCACGGGACGGGCCGATACAGGGGAGGCACTGTTGAGAGTGGCCCGGTCCACATTCAGACTCAGGCCCACACGCGGCATGAGAGCAGCCCGACTTTCATCCACTGCCGCATCCGCGCCCTGGACATTCGCACGGGCCTCGCCGATCTTCGGACTCTTATCCAGCGCCAGCGAAACCACCTCCTCGAGAGGCAACACCGGAGCGCCGGACTCCTGTGCCTGTGACGCGGATACGAACGCCGCACCGACCACTAGTGAAAGGACGGCGGTTAATGGATGCCTCATCGCTACTCCTTCAGTCGAGGCTCGCAAGCCTGGAATTCATGACCGGAAAGACATAATACCCGCACGCTCCAAGCGGAAAACATATCTTTCCAACTACTCCTTATGTCGTGAAACCCCTTTCCGATACCCGCGGCCGAATTCAAAAAGCCTTGTACAGTACCTAAGGTATAGATCCATTTTCATATCATAAATCACTTGTATTCGGATAGACCGGATGCATAACATGATTCCCGTCGGGAGGTTCCCGGCTTGTTGGAAAACCTTCCACAAACGACCAAAGCAAAGGAGCACAATCATGCTGCGCGAACTCAACACCAACGAAATGCAATCCACCGTCGGCGGCGCAAGCGCTGCCATCTCCCTCGGCGCCCTGGGCAACATCTCCCTGGAAGCCGCCATCCCCGCCGTGGCCGGCGTCGCATCGCTGGTCAACAACGTCCTGATGAGCGTGACCGGCCTGCTCGGCGGCCTGGTATAAACAACCAAGGCTCCTGTCCGTGAGTTACTGCCACCCCTTTTCGGGGTGGCTTTTTTTTGGTTTATCGAACAATCCAGTCCGGCCGAAATACCGTCACGCCAAACTCAGGCATTCTCTATTTTCATCCGGTTCTCATAAACCAACGAAAAACCAACTGTCGCATTAAACATATAATGCCTAATAATAAGATCACCAAGTCAGGTGTCTTGCAGCGATAAGTCGCCGGAAGGAGCCTGCAGTCCGGAATGAGCCAATCCCGGCCAGAATCCGCCCACACACCGTGAAAATCACCCGGGCTGCATGAGCGGATACCTCGCCGAAAGGCACGCGGGCAAAGCGCGACCGGCCAGATATCCGGAAAGGGGGCTACTCCCCACCACGCAACCGGCGGCAGACGAACACCTTGCATCTGCCCGGCTCAAGGCGCGCCCTGCGGGGCTTGTCGAGGCGTTCCGGCCTCGCGGCGCTCGGTGCTTTCCGGGCTGCGGCGTGCCACTGGCACGCCGTTCCGGGTCGCCCATGCTCCGCGTTGCGATGTCTTGACGTGGCCACCGGCACGCCGGCGTTCATGCGCCTTGATCACGAGCGGCTCGCCAAGCCTTCAGTGGCATCGGATTCGTGCAGAGCTAGCGTTCCCGCAGGGCCTCTCGCGCCTTGTTGAACGGCTTGGCGAGATACCACAGCACGCTACGCTGCCCGGTGCGGATATCCACCTGGGCCACCATGCCCGGAGAAATATGATGTTCGGCACCATCCGGGCCGACGAGGGAGTTTCCTTCGGTCACGATCCTCACGCGATAGTAGAGTTGCTTCGGGTCGATTTCGTCCCGCTCGGTATCCGGCGAGATCGACTCGACCTTTCCTTCCATTGCCCCGTAGATCGCGTAGTCATAGGCGGTGATCTTTACCTTCGCCTGCTGTTCGGGGTGGATATAGGCAATATCGCGGGGGGAGATCCGTGCCTCGATCACCAACCGGTCGTCAAGCGGCACGATTTCCATCAACTTGCCGTTCGGCGGAATCACGCCCCCGACCGTGGTCGTCTCCAGCTTCTGCACTCGTCCGTGGACGGGAGAGCGGACGGTCTGGCGAAAGGAGACGTCCTCCTTGCCCTTGAGGACCGACCGATAGCTTTCGACCTCGGTCCTCACGTCGGACAACTCTTCTCGTGCGGAGACCAGGAAGTCGTCCCGGACCTCGTCGAGTTCGCCCCGGAGCTCGGTTTCCTTGCGCTTGAGCTTGAGCAGGTCCACTTCACTGGCGGCCCCGATATCCAGCAATTCCTGCGTGATGTTCTTCTCCTGGCGCACCAGGCCGAGCTCGTTCTCGAGCGAATCCACCTTGCGTGTCAAATTTTCCTTTCGCTCCCGATAGAGTTGACGTTCCCGCGCGACCACCTCGCTGTCCGGGTCGAGCTCCTCGGGAAACGTCGGCTCGACTCCTCCCACCTCGGCCTCGAGTCTCGCCTTGCGCGCCAGCGCGCCGTCGAGCCGGGCGTCGACCTCGCCCATTTCGGCCTCCAGCAGGTCGGCGTCGAGCCGGACCAGGGGCTCGCCACGCTCTACCACGTCGCCGGCCGATACGAAGATCTCGTCGATGATCCCGCCCTCGAGTGACTGGATGACCTGGGAGCCGGAAACCGGCATCACGGTGCCGGGACCGCTGGACACCTCGTCGATCTGGGCAAGCCACGCCCAGAGGAAGAAGGCCGCAACCGCAGCGAAGACGAACCAGATCGTCCCGCGAGCCTGACGGTACACGGCCTCATCGGCGGAAAAGAGCGGATCCCCTTTCACCCGCTTTGTTCCGATTTTCATGCCCGGATCCCCCGTGATTGCCACGCCGACCCGATCATCGGCGCCCCCTTCCGCCGCGCTTTCCGGAAAGGGTATTGAGCACATGCTCCCGCTCCCCATCCAGGACGACCTTGCCACCGTCAAGCACGATCACCCGATCCGCGTTCTGCAGGAGTTTCTTCCGATGCGTCGCCATGATTACCGTGTGCCCGGCAGGCAGCGCCGCCAGACGATCGATGACGGTGGATTCGGCCGTTTCGTCCATGCCGGTAGTCGGCTCGTCGAGCAGAAGCACACGCGGCGACCGAAGCAGTACGCGAGCGAGCAGGACACCCTGACGCTGACCGCCCGACAGACCGCGTCCTCCTTCCTGGATCATGTAGTCGAGTCCGCCCGGAACGGAGGTGACCAGCGCTTCCATGCCGGCCTCGGAGAGCGCCTCGAGCATCATCCCATCGGTCGCATTGGGCACGGCGAGGCGCAAGTTCTCGCGCAAGGTGCCGTGGAACAGTCGGCCGCCCTGCGTGAGCAGACCGACGTCCCGTCGCAGGTCGGAGGGGTCCAGGTCCTGCAGGTTCACGCCGTCCACGACCACCTTGCCCGATCTCGCCGGAAGCAGCCCCGCGAGTCCCGCCAGCAGGGTCGATTTCCCGGCACCACTCCGGCCGACCACCGCGATCCGTTCTCCCGGGTCGATCGACAGATCGTCGACCGCCAGCGCCGCCGTGCTGTCGTCGTCCGCATAGCCAAATCGCGCGCCCGTCAACCGGTACTCGCCCAGAACCAGCCCCCGGTGCACATACCGGCGACCGGAAGCCCGATCGACCGGACGGGCCATGATCTCGTCAAGTGCTTTCAGGGCGACGCGTGCCTGCTGCCAGCGACCCAGCACCTGGTTGAGCTGGGCCATTGGTGCGAGCATGCGCGAAGCGAGAATCGACGCGGCCACCAGCACACCAGTGGTGATCTCGCCCTCCATCACCAAGGGGGCACCGAACAGCACGACAACCGCAAAGGTACCGGTCTGCACCACTTGACCCCAGGAGGACAGCGTCCCGGTCAGGGAGCGCAGCCGAAGGTTCGCCTCGCCCACCACCGCGGTGAAATGATTCCAGCGGTTGGCGAAATGGGATTCGGCCTGGAGCATCTTGATCTCGTCTCCTCCCTGCACCGACTCCACCAGCATTCCGTTGCGGATCGACGATTCGCGCATCGATTCTCGGGCCAGGCGACCCAGGCGCCGTTGCAGGAGCAGGCCAGGCGTCACCATGACCAGCAGCGCAATCACCGGGACCACTACCAGCCACCCGGCGACGTACCAGAAAACCAGAGAGAACAGCAGGAAGAACGGCAGGTCCGCGACGACCGACACCGTCGACGACGTCATCAGTTCACGAACGCTCTCGATTTCCCTGAGCTGGGAGATGAAGGTGCCGGTCGCCCTTGGCCGGGCCGTGCTTTTCAGTCGAAGCGCGTGATCGAACACGCGATCGGAAACCCGCAGATCGACCGACTTGCCCATCGCATCGATCAGCCGGACACGGGAAATCCGCATGAAGAACTCGAACAGCAGGGCGAGAACCACCCCGGAAAAGAGCACGTAGAGCGTGGGGAACGACTCGGCCGGAATCACCCGGTCGTACACCTGCATGGCGAAGATGAGTCCCGCCAGGGACAGCGAATTCGCCAGCAGCGAGGCCAGCATCACGTGACCGTACGGCGCCAGCCGGGCAAAGACGATCGAACGGAACCAGTGTTCCCGTTCCGGCTCGATGTAGTCGTCGACGCGCGAGTCCGGACGATTGCGACGCGGGCGGGCGACATAGGTCCTGACCACGTCACCCCGCAACCGGTCGTCGTCGACCTCGGTCACCGCCTCCCCGTCACCGGCCATCCCGACCCGCCAGAACCGGGCTCCTTGGTTCCGGGCGACCAGCACGCCGAAGCGTCCGTCACGCAACTCGACCACCAGCGGCAGCTGCCATTCAGAGACCCGTCCCCAGGCGGGCAAGCCCTCCATCGGCTGAAGATCCAGGTCGAGCTGCCGCGCCACCGAACGAACCATCCCGGCCCGGCCGTAATCCGCCTTGCCCCATTCCGCCGCGAGACGCACGTGCTCGTCGGAGAACGGGAGATCGTAATGGCGCGCGATCCGGAGGAATGCCTCCACCAGTGACTCGAGAGGCTCCTCGAGCCCCTCTTCCCCCTCCGAGCTACCATCCCGCCCGGTTGCTTCGGTCATTCGAAATCACCGGCCGCGCCGACCATTTCCGTCGATATATCGAACGCCGAACGCATCTGCCCGCCGGCGATCAGGCATTGAACCTGCAGGTGTCGATGATCGTAACGGGCGTCGATCAGATCGAAGCGGGCCTGGAAGTACTCCTGTTCGGCATTCAGCACGTCGAGCAAGGTCCGTGTGCCGGCCTTCAGGTACTGCGTGCGGTAGAGTTCACGCACCTCGTCGAGATGGTCGATCCGCAGGGTCAGCGAGCGTAGCTGGCGTTCCAGATCACGGGACTGAAGTCGCGCACTGGCCAGATCCTCGCGTGCGTCCAGCATCGCGGTGTCCAAGGCATGTTGCGCCGCCTGCTCCCGGTAACGCGACCCGGACACCCGCGCGCGGTTTGCGCCGCCGCGAAACAGGTCGACCGAAGCGTTCAGGTAGACGCTCGCATGGTTCTGGTCATCGATGTCGCTGTCGAGATACCGATCCGCGCGCACGTCGACGGAAAGCCGGGGCCAGCGGCTGGCCCGGTCCGCCGCAAGCTGGGCCCGGCTTTCGTCCCGACTGGCCTCGGCGGCCAGGACGGAAGGCAGGTCGGCACCCGAGTCGATCCGCACGTCCCGGCATGCGTGCGCCACGCCGCCGGGCAGTTCGTCGGCCACTCCGTCGACCTCGATGCCGGGAATGAAGCGTGCCAGTTCGCGCTGTGAACGATGCAGACCGGAATCCACCCTGGAAAGCGTGATCCGGGCGGCCTCGACGCGTGCCTCGGCCTGCCGCAATTCCGATTGCGCCGATGCACCCCGGCGCGCACGTTCCCCTGTCACGTCACGCAGATCCTCGATCCGCTCGAGCTGCTCGACGGCCACCCGCCGCAGGGCCTGTTGTCGCTGGAGATCCACCACCGTGAGTCCCACGTCGCCCGAGAGCTCCTCGATCCGTTCGAGCGCTTCGGCCCGTGTCCGCTCCAGACCGGAACGCTCGCGCTGCACCGAACTGGAGACCGCACCGAAATCCCAGATCAGCTGGGAGGCGGTCACCCCGGCGACATCAACATACCGATCGAGCGAGCTGTTGTATTCCGATCGCGTACTCGCCGTCACCTGTGGCAGGAAGCCTGCCTTCTCCATCTTGACGTTCTCGCGCTGCTGCATAATCCGGGCGAGCGACTCCTGAATCGACGGATGGTTGTCGACGGCCTGGCGCACCAGCTCCGCCAGTCCCGGCCCGTCCTCGTCTCCGGCCTCCTGATCGGACTCCAGGGCTTCCTCCAATTCGGGCGGAATCGGCGCCTCGGCCAGCGGGGTCTCTTGAGTGTCCGAGGCATGAACGGCGAAAGACGCCCCCGCGAACACCCAGAAAATCACGGGTGACAGGGATCTCGGCAACAACATCAGATGGTTCTCCTGTACACGAATCCCGGACGAGACGACCGGGCGGACGGACGGTGGACACCGCCGGAGGCCGCCCGGTCGTTTCCATTCGGCTCTCGGCCTTTGACCGGTCGATGAAGCACGGGGAAGGGTACCACCGCCGACTCAAGATCAGCCATCCGGTAAGCAACCTCCCGGCAAGATCACATCGCCGGCGTGCTCGAATCCTCGAACAGATCGGTCGAACCGGATTCCAGGGTGACGTCGATCGTGGTGTCCCCCGCATCCGCCGTGGCCGACGTGGTGTCTTCCTCCGTGCCCGCGAGAACGTCTTCGTCACCCTCGTCCACAACGACCTCATCCAGGGACGGTGTATCCGTATCCGAGGTTTCCTCGGAGGAATCCGACAATTGCTCCACCCCGGCGAGCGAGACGGTTGCATCCCCATCCAGTGCCTCCTGCGAGGCCTCGTCCTGGGCGACGAACCCGATCTCCATCGACAACGTGGCGTCGGATGTCTCTCCGTTCGGGTGCTCGAGCCGATACTCGAAGGTATCGAGTTGGCCGATATTGTCCGCGTTCTCGTCCGGGGTATAGGAATAACTGCCATCCTGATACACCGTCAGAACACCGTAATCCCCCTGAACCTCGAGACCACCACCAGGTTCGACGAAATTCCCACTGTCGTCCTTGACGAGAAAATCGGTGTCGGGGTCGCCCATCACGTCATCATCGACCAGGTTGCCCTCGACGGTCTCCGCGCCGACCACCGTCGCGTTCTGCACCTCATCGGGGTTGAACTGATAGAGCTGCATGTCCGTAAGGCTGACGTCCCCGGACAGCAACTCGACGCCGCCATCCCGAGACAGCACGAGGTTGTATTCGCCGGCCGGAATACCCTCCTGTGAAATGTCCTCGTCGGTGCCGATCAGCCCCAGCAGGTCCGCCCCCAGCAGGCCCGAATCCTCCGAGAGGCTGCCCACCGTCTCGTATTCACCGGACGCATTCTTCTTCTGCAGTTCGATGCTGAAGCCCTGGGAGAGCAACTCGAGCACCGATCCGCTGGATGCATTGAACGTCAGCGCACCGACATTGCCCTCGTCGACGACGAACTCCTGGGATGTCGCATCCTCCACGCCGATCCCGAGAATCCCGCCCGAGAGGACCATATCCTCGAGTTGCTCCGGATCGGAGGTACCGGCCGAAGTATCCACGATCACGTCGGCAGTAGCGGCATCATCCTTGGCAAAGAGCGACGCGACGCTCACGTCGGCATCCTGCGAGATAAATCCGGCTTCATTGCGGGCGCTTACCCGGCCGTCGAAACCGACGATGTCGTAGCCCGCGTCGGTCAACTCCTGGGCGGTGAATACCCAGTTGCCGCTACCGTCGGCGACGGTCTCGCCGACCACGTCGCCCGCCGCGTTCTCGAGCACCACGGTGACCTCGCCGCTCTGACCGCTGAGGTCCACCGTCCCACCGATGGCCGCGTCATCCTGCTGCAGCACCTCGGGGATAGCCGGGGCATCCGGAAAGGTGAAACCGAGGGCAACCGACGCGTTGCCGGCCTCGTCGGTCGCCGTGAGCGTCCCCTCGTAGCCGGCCAGGCCGGAGGGGTCGGCGACGTCGAACTGAGGAGCGCCGATCGACCAGTCACCGGCGGCATCGGCCTGCGCGGTCGCAACGGTATCGCCATCGATGTTCCGGAGCGTGATCGTACTGTTCGCCTCGCTGGTACCCACCATGCCGTCAACGGTCATGTCCAGGATCACGGGCGCCGCCGGTGCATCGGCGTTGATCGGTCCGACATCCGTGGGATCGGAAACGTTGCCGGCATCATCGACGGCAATGATCTCGCCCACGAAACCATTTGGATCGCCACCGGGGAACGGGTCGGGCGGAACGCTCCAGTCACCCTGCGCGTCGGCATCCACCTGAGCCACCCGGTTGCCGCTCCCGTCCGAAAGGACCACTGTGGACCCGGCCTCCGCGCTGCCGCTAAGGCCATCGGCATTCGCCGATTCCACGACCGGTGCATCCGGGGCGATCCCGTCGATCGGACCGACATCCGTGGGGTCGGACTGGTTGCCGACATCGTCGACGGCAACAACGTCACCCTCGAAGCCGTCCGGGTTGCCATCGGGAAACGCGCCCGCCGCAACGGTCCATTCACCCTGGGCATCCGTTTCGGTGCGCACCACCTCGTTGCCGCTCTCGTCACGCAGCACGACCGTGGAACCGGCTTCGGCGCTGCCGCTCAGGCCATCGGCATTGGCCGATTCCACCACGGGCGCCTCGGGGGCGATTCCGTCGATCGGTCCGACATCGGCCGGTCCGGACTCGTTGCCCGCTTCGTCGACGGCAACCACCTCGCCCTCGAAACCGTCCGGGTCCCCCCCGGGGAATTCGTCGGCGGGAATCGACCACTCGCCCTGCGCATCCGCTTCGGTCCGCGCGACCTCGTCACCATTGCCGTCACGCAGGACTACCGTGGAACCGGCTTCGGCACTGCCGCTCAGGCCATCGGCGTTGGCCGACTCCACCTGCGGCGCGTCCGGCGCGATGCCGTCGATCGGACCGACATCGGTCGGATCGGACTCGTTGCCTTCCTCGTCGACGGCAATGACCTCGCCCTCGAAACCGTCCGGATCACCCCCGGGAAACTCGTCTGCGGGAATCGACCAGCTGCCGTCGGCGTCGGTTTCGGCCTGGGAAATCTCGTTGCCGCTATCGTCATAAAGGATCACGGTGGTGTCCGTCTGGGCACTGCCCGTAATGCCTTCGGCGTTTGCCGTCTCGACCTCGGGCGGCTCCACCTCGTCGGCCGGTTCCGCGGCCGGCTCACTACTGCCCCCATCGGAACTCGACGAGCCGCCACCACCGGCGGCCGCGGCGGCGATACCCGCCGCACCCAGCCCGGCGGCAATCAGGCCCGCCGTGCCGAAGCCGCCGCCAGCGGCCTCTTCACCACCGGCCAGCAGCTCGTCGACCGTACCGATCTCGGCGAAACTGAAATCGGTCCAGGGCTGCTCATACTGTCCCCACCAGAGGACACCACTGGAATCTTCCAGCACCAGTTCGTTGCGCAGCGCCGCGTCAGGGGCGAAGAATCCGGGAACGGTGACTTCCTGCCCAGATTGCAGCAGAACTACCAGATCCGTGCCCTGCTGTTCGAAACCGGCCACTTCCTCGGGCCCGATATCCAGCTTGATCACCGCCCCCTCGACAGGCTCCAGAGAATGAATCGGATACTCGGTGACCTCACCGCTGCTCTTCTCGACTACCGTTGCCATTGCATGTAATCCCTCTGATATTTCAATTCACTCCCCCGCAGGAACCGTGGCGCCGTGCGATTCGTCTTCGCGTTGCCGAGGGGAATAAAGGCCGTCACCCACCGGGCGACAGCTCACTTCAGTCGGTTTTCGTCTGTTCGTCTTCGGTAATACGCACGTCACCGCGCTCCACAACCTCCACGTCCACGCGACGATTCGGCCGGAGGCACGCCTTGAGTTCCTCGGTGATTTCCTGCCCGCGGCAGAAAACCAGCGGCTCGGACTGTCCCCGCCCTTCGGCCACCATGGCCTTCCGGTTTATGTCATGAGACGTCAGTGCCGTGCGTACCGCTTCCGCCCGCTTGCGTGACAGTTCCAGGTTGAAGCCCGCCGCGCCGATCCGGTCCGCGTGCCCGACGATCGTGATCAACGGGTCCTGGTATTCGTTATTCAGTTTCCGGGCAAGCTCCTCGATTCGACCCCTGCCCGCTGGGGTGAGGCGGTGTTCCCGAAAATCGAACAACACGTCGGTCGACAGCCGGATCACCTCGGCACCGAAACGGGGCGGCTCGCCCTGAAGCCCCTTGAACAGGTGCTCACACAGATAGCGCCGCCACCCGGTGCTCTTCACCTGGGTCCGCCGATCGAGAGAAACCTGGTACTGGCACACCAGCACATCATCACCGTTGGTGAAGGGCAGGTTGAAGTTGTAGTTCAGGTACCAGCCACCCGGATTACGCGCCGCCATGTCGGGAGGGCCGAGCAACTCAATGACCCGCTCCTGCGAATCACCCGGCTCCAGGTTGTCCAGGCTTTCCTTGGAAACCGGGCGCCCCACACGCACGAAGCCATCACCCAGCTCGGCAAGCGAGACCTCGGCGTCCGGAAATTGCTCTCGCCAGGATTCGTCAACCCCTGCCTGCGCCCCGCCGGCGAGAAGGGGCCACAGGATCAGGTGCAATGCGACCAATCGTCTACTAAGATTCATTGTGAACAATTCCTTATAATTCTTGTCAGATCAGGCAACCGCAGCTCGACCCGACACGAAATCCGGCGCCCCTCCACGGAGGCATGCCGTCACTCGCCAGCGAGGAATAGTGGAGAGCCAGCCCCGTCCCCCGCAATAATCCCTTTGAATTAGTCCTCACCGCTCCCTCGACCAATCCACCGGCCCCTCTACCTCTCGGGAACGGTTTTATTCAGGCACAAAAAAAGGCAGCGACATGTCATCGCTGCCTTGCCCCTCAGTGGGGTACCGGAAGCCTTCTTAGAGCAGGCCGCCCAGCAGGCCGCCGCTGCCCAGCAGGCCGTTTACCAGGCCGATAACCGGCTCGAGGACCGGGGTCAGAAGGCCAAGAACATTACCGAGAAGACCGGTGACGAGTTCCATACCGTTACTCCTTATCATTATGACAGTTAATCGTTTGAACCGATGTCCGCCGCTCCAGCGGACAACAAGAACAGTATGCCTCGGTTCATCCCCACTCAACCGCACCTTGTGATTGGTCGATACGATTTAGATACGGACTAGTCATACCGAAAATAGGAATACCCCCTTCAATTCAGATGAACAACGGTGTGTCGGGTTCAACTCGGAATATCCGAAATGCATTATCGCTGTAACATAGATTCCTCCAGGCCATTGACAAACGGCCGCCCCACAAATCGCTAAGGGAAAATGCCAGGAACCAACCACTAGGGGGGGGAAACTCTGCACCGTAAGCGGACAAGGTAATTCCTGCCCCGGCATGGAGACCAACCGGACGATAAGACGGGGCGACAGACTTCCCGGCAACCCTCCTCGGATCGATTGATCAGGCCCTGGAGTTTCGGCAAACTCGGAAGGAGAAGTGGCAGATCGCGGCAACCCGGTTCAAGCGCCGATGATCCTGCGTGCATGCCCGCAGCGCACCCGGTCAGCAACGAACCCCGCCAAGTGGACAGGCCGGGGCAGCCCATTCATGGCCCCGCCGTGCCCCGGATTCGCACTCGCTGACCTGCTCCGGGAGGCCGGGAGGCCGGGAGGATCACGTGATCACATGACGACGAAAACCGGGCCGGACCGCGTTTTCGCGACGCGCCCAACGCATTGTCGCCATCGATATGGGCTATCTTTGCAGCCCCGAGGGATGGCATCACGTACCGGGCACATCCGCACAATCCCTTGGATCCCGAAGCCCCGATCAGCGCCGGCATCCCCGTTGAGATAACCCGATAGGAGCGAACCACATGAAAGGCAATGCCACCGACCCTGCCGCCGCCATCGATAGCGAGCGACCGGCGATGCACGGCAATCAACGCCCGCAAGGAGCGGCGTGGGTGCTCGTCGTCGACGACAACGAGACCGAACGCTCGGAAATGGCCGAGGCAATCTCCGAAATGGGGCATTTTACCTGGCTGGCCAACTCCCTCTCGGAAGCCGAGCGGCTGGTTCACCAGGACTCCGACATCCGGGCCGTCGTCCTCGATATCGGCCTGCCTGACGGCAACGGACTCAACCTGTTGCGCTCCCTGCAGTCGGGAGCCAGCCATTTGGAGGACCGGCAGATCATCGTGGTTACCGGCCTGTCCGAATCCGAGCGCCCCGCCGACAAGATGTTCGGTGAGATCCGCCACGTGTTTCGAAAGCCGGTGGACCTGCTCCAGCTGGAAGAAACCCTCGGACGCATTCTCAGAGATAGCGGTGATCGCAGCACCGTTCCGACATCGCCCCATAAAAAATGAAGGCCGGGACAAGCCCCGGCCTTTGTGTTGGCTGCCTTTACTGATCCGAACAGATCGGTGGAACCGAATCAGAACCGGTAGGTATAGCCCACGGTCGCTTCATACTGCTTCATGCGAATGGTCAGGTCCTGCTCGTAGTCCGCCCCGAAGTACTGGTCGGCCAGTTCCGTGAGCAGCGGGTTCTCCCCATCGACCGTGACTTCCGGCGCGTACATGAACGCCCCGTGAAGCTCGTGGTTCTCGTTGAACGCATAGCTCACACCGGCCGTGTAATGGTCCTCGACCACCCCGGGAGCGATCGAATTGAACAGGGCATCCTCCGAGCTGATGGGGTTGTCACCCCGGTTCCAGCCGGCACGGAGTTGCAGATTGGCGGTGGGCTGCCACTGCACACCCAGCTTGTAGACGTTGATGTCGTCCCAGCCGAAGCCGGCACCATCCTCACCGCCCAGACAACGACTGCGATTTCCTTCCATGCAGTCGAACAGGTACTCGTTCGACGGATTCGAGATCGACTTGACGTCACTGTACTCGATCCGCTGGTAATCGAAGGTGACCGTCAGATCATCGGTTAGACCAGCCGCCATCCCCAGGGTCCAGGTCGGCGGGATATCGAAGTTTCCGCCCTCGGCGAAAAGCCCCGAGTACTCGTCAAACTCGTCCATCTGGACCTTCGTCTGGTAACTCGCACCCAGCGAGAGACGATCGATCGGATGGTAGGTGATGCCGATCTTCCCGCCGTACCCCCAGGCCTTGTCATGGCCATTCCCGGTCATGTGCTCGTTGTCGGTCGAGAAACTCGGGAAATTCATACCATAGCTGGCCATCATCTGCGGGATCGGCCCCTCGCCATTGAAGTTCTCCAGGCCGCGGGCGCTGAACTTCTGCCGCACGATCAGGCCGGAGATACCGATGGAAAGCCGATCATCCAGCAGGCTGCGCGCATACGTCGGCGTGATGAACATCTGCTCGAGATCCACCCCCGCCCGGCCGGCGCCGTATGTCCCCGGCTCGTCCACTGACTCGGCACCAAAACCCAGGTAGCTCCCGGATTCCGCGGGGTAGTCGGTGTTCATGCCGCCGTTGCCGTAAACGGCCAGGCCAATGGCGTCCTTGTCCGTCAGCCCATAGCTGAAAGCAAGACTCGGAATATAGAAGGACTCGCGATCACTGTCGCCCGACCCCCGGTGAGAACCGCTCACCTCGCCGCCGAATAACAGGGCTACCATGTTGTTGTTGTCGTATCGAGTCTCGTAGTCGTAACCACGGACCGGACGGAAAAAGGACACGTCGAACATGACCTGGTCGTCGACCTCTGTCAGGGCCGCCGGGTTCGTGGCCATGTTCATCGCCGTATTGTTCGCGAAGGCGACCCCACTGCCGCCCATGCCCATGCTTTTCACGCCATAGCCGTGCTGAAAATAACCATTGGTGGCATGAACCGAGCTCGAAGAGGCAGCGGCAACCGCTACTGCCACGCCGAGCATTGTCCTTTTCATTGTCATTCCTGATACCTCTTCTGGGTTCCCAGACAAAATGATTTTTCTAGTTTGCGTGTCGTTATCCCTCGCGACGCCCCAGGACACTCATCCCAGCCCACTCCCGACTGGACCGAGTGTCCCATGCCGGTTGATCCACAAGGGTTTTTCACCGTATCAGAATGCAATCAAATGCCTATTAAAAATCATTGAGCCCCAATTAGAAAACATAACCACTGTCCGCAAATGCAATGCTAATATTAGGGTATTCTTATTTATTTCAATAATCGCTTGCCACAAGCCACTGAAATAATGCCCCAACCATTCGGATGAATAATTAGTCCGAATTAGTCCCCGTCCGGACTGTTATTGAAAACATATCGAAAAAAACAGGAATGGCCGGCGCCGGATACTCCCGGGAAAACCGGCAACAGGCTGGCATGCGATGCGGGTCGGACAGGACAAAAAGACGCTCGGGGGACTCTGAATTCCCGCCCGCCCCTCTTACGCCCAACCAGCGAATGTCGATGACCGGGGCGGGGTGTCGACAAACCAGCGGCGCAAGCCGGCGGTCCCGACACTCGGGCGGCTCACGACGCTTTTCAAGCTGCCCGTCCGCAACACCACCGGCTCAATCCCGATAGCGCGACAGGTCGATCGGTTCGATCTGCTCCTCGGGCAGGTAGCGGCGCGCGTACTCGAGATAGGCACCGCTCTCGAGGAACAGGACAAAGACATCGCGATCGAGGTGCCCGTTTCGCACCATGTCGTGGAGGATGTCGATCGCCACGGGGACGGACTTGGCCTGCTTGTACGGCCGGTCGGCGGCGGTCAGTGCCTCGAAGACGTCGGCCAGCGCCATGATCCGCTCAGGCCAGGAGAGGTCCTCGCCGGTCAGGCCGCGGGGATATCCCTGGCCGTCCATGCGCTCGTGGTGGGTGGAGGCGTAGCGCGGCACCCGCGAGAGCTCCGGCGGCAGCGGCAGGCGGTCGAGCATGCGGATGGTGCCGATCACGTGCTCCTGGATCTTGAAGCGCTCCTCGGAGGTGAGCGTGCCGCGAGGGATTTTCAGATTGTGCAGCTCGCCGCGGTTGTAGAGGTGCTCGGGCACGTCCATGCGGATGCCGTATCGGGGATCGTATTCCACCGGCGCGTCATGCTCGATGACATGCCAGGGCTTGTCGGCCAGCAGCGGCTCGTCGGCCGGCAACGGGCCGCGCTCCTCGCCTCGACGTGTGCGCTCGGGACCGGACAGCCCCAGCCGGTCGTCGAAGTGCCGCTTCCAGCTCACCCGCGCGAGCGTCTCGAGACGTGCGACGGCCCGCTTATCCATGACCTGGCTGCCATCGTTGCAGGCGGCGACGAAGGCAAAGTCGTCTTCCAGTCGTTTCAACCGCCGCTCGAGGGCATCGCGGTGGGCCGCCTCGTTCTCCGGGTCGTCACGGCAGGCGGTCAGGCAGTCGATCTCGGCATCGCGGCGCAGTACCTCGAAGCGGGTGCGAATCTCGTGGATGCGGTCATGGATGGTCTGCAGCTTGCTCTCCTTGTCGACCACGAACTCTGGCGTCGCGATCTTGCCGCAGTCGTGCAGCCAGGCGGCGATTCGGAATTCGCGCCATTCGTGTTCGTCGGCGAAGGCGAAGCGGTCAAACGGCGGGCGCTCGCTCTGCTGCGCTTTCTCGGCGAGCAGCATCGCCAGCTCCGGGACCCGGCGGCAATGCGCCCCGGTATAGCTGGACTTGTCGTCGATGGCCTGGGCGACGAGCTCGACGAAGGCGTCCATCAGCGCCTCCTGTTCGTGGACGTGCTCCCGGATGGCCCTGGCCATCCGGGTGAGCGAAAGTCCCAGGTCGTCGATCTCCACGATGCGCGACTCGACGCGCTCGACCTCGCCGTAGCGGCGCTGGCGAATCTTCTCGTTCTCCTCGGCCAGGCGATGTACCGGCTCGACGATGAACCGGGCGATCCACCAGGCCACCGGCAGGAGGAGCAGCAGCACGATCGCGGTGATCACCAGCGAAACGCGCAGTTCCGCCAGCGCCGGGGCGAGTACCGAGGTTGCCGGCGTGGCGACGGCAAAATATTCTCGGGAGCCGGCGGATGTTCTCAGCGGTTCGATGTAGACGTAGTGCGCGCGGCCGTCGAGGTCGACCTGCCGCAGGCCGCCGGACCCGCCATTGGCGGCCAGCTCCACCAGCTCCGCGTAGGGCACCGTGCGACGCGCGGCACCATTCTCCTCGGAGAGCATCCAGCGGCTGCGCAATGCGGCCCATTGCTCGTCGGTGATCGCCGCCAGCGCCCGGTCGACGAGCCCGGCACCCTGCTCGACCGACGGATGAAACAGGAAGTGCAACTCCTGCGGGACCGCCAGATCGCCGAAATCCAGCGGCGCATCGACCCGCAGGTCGGCGTGGAAGCCCTCGCGGCGCGTGTAGCGCAGCGGTGCGGCGGTATCCACGCCGGCATCGACGCGCCCCGTACTCACCGCACGAAACATGGCGCTGACGTCCTCCACCTTCTCGATGGTCACCGACGGGAAGTGTTCCTCGAAGGTCTCGATGCTCGACCAGCCCCCGGGAATGGCCACCCGCTTGCCGGCCAGCTGGTCGACATGCTCGATCACGGACGTACCCTGGCGACGCAGGACACCGAAGGGTGCCGAAGCGAAAGGCTCGGTCAGCCGACCCGACTCGCGATTGGCCTGGGTGGCGAGCACCGGCTGGAGAACATCGATGCGCCCCTCCCGGTACAACGACACCAGATCGGGCCACGGATAGCCGTTGACGTAACGGAAATCCAGCCCGGTCATCGCGGAAATCAGCGCCAGCACGTCGATGGCCATGCCGCTCGGCCGACCCGACACCGTGAAGTCGTAGGGCGGCCAGTCGGTTTCATTGGAGACCCGCAACGTCGGGTGCTGTACCAACCAGTCGTGTTCGGTCCTGGACAGGACCAGCGGTTCGGCAGGCGGCAGGTCGACCGCCGGCGGGGCATCCTCGCTGGAGGCAACCAGTTGCCCTTCTTCCCCGAAAAGGAAGATCTGGCTGTCCTCGCGCTGTTTCTGCCCGGCGAGCCGCTGCGAGAGTGCCGACAGCGCGACGTCCACCCCCAGCACCGCAGGCAGGCCATCGAGGCGGGTGGAATAGGTCTGGCCCGGGGCCTGGAGGTGCTGGAACAGGTAGGGATCGGTCTTGTGCACCTCGCCGACTCCCGCCTGCGTGAACCACGAGCGTCGGTCGGGGCGATACGCACTCGGCTCGCTGCGTGTGGTGCGCCGCTCGAAATCGGCGTCGTAGTAGCGAACCTCGCGTCGGCGTTGGTCGCCCGCACCGCTGACGACGATTTCCGCCCACCGATCCTGCGGCAGGGCCTGCATCCGCCGGCGGACCCTCGATCCGCTCTCCAGGTTGATCAGCTCGTAAAATCGGCCGTCCTCGAAGCCGAGGTAGACGGCGTAGAGATCCGGGTTGCGGGCGAGTGTCTCGGCAAACAGCCGTCGGGCCTCGGGGCCAGCGCGACCGTCGGTCACCAGTCCGCGCTGAGCCGCGAGCAACCGCGTGGCCGTGACCGCCTTCGCATCCGCCGAGGCGAGGAACTGGCGGGCGCTGTCCGCCGTCTGCTGGTGCACCTCCCGGGCCGCATCCCGGGCCATCCCGGCGCCGAAATGGTACTGGAGGCCGATGGCCACCGCCCCGGTCAGCACAGTCACGATGATGAACAGCCCGACTACCGTCAGGCGAATGGACACCTTCCACGTCTTTCCCTGTGGCTTTTCCGCCATTGTCTCGTTCCCGCCGGCCGATGTTCCGCCCCCGAAGCGTGAATCCCCGGTGGCTTGCCAACCAAGGCTAGACCAGACTGGCGGTCGTTATCCATCTATCGGAATCCTGGCTGTCCCGGCAGGCAGAATGCCACTCGAGGATCCCCGGAATGGCCCTTGCGCCCGGCCATTTCTCACGCCCGGCGCTAACCGATGCGCAGATAGCTGCCGCCCCGTTCCTGCAGGAAGCGAAGAAATTCGCGGGCGATGATGGAAAGCGCCTTGCCGTGCGGGTAGACGATGTTCCACTGCCGCGGAAGCGGGAACGCCTCCACGTCCAGCTTCACCAGTGGACCGCCTTCCTGCTCGAGATTCAGGGCATGCTCGGAGACCACCGAGATACCGAGCTGACCGACCACCGCGTGCTTGATGGCCTCGTTGCTGTCGAGGACCAGCCTCGGGGTCAGTTGCAGGCCCTTGCCGGCGAAGAATTCCTCGAGCGTGTCGCGTATGCCGGAACCCGGCTCGCGGAAGATAAACGGCTCGGCGGCGATACGCTCGAGCGGGATGTTCTTCTCGCCCGCGAGCGGATGATCGCGATGCGCAATGACCACCAGCGGGTTGGGCGCGAAGGGGATGACCTCGAGATCCAAGCTGCTGTCCGGCACGTGGCCGATGATGTAGAGGTCGGAGAGGTTGTCCTCGATGCGACGCAGCAGGGCATTGCGGTTGGTGACCTTCAGCTCCAGCTCGATCTCCGGGAACTCCTTGGCGAATTCGCCCAAGGCCAACGGCGCGAAGTACTTGGCCGTGGTGATGACCGACAGTCGCAGGCGGCCTTTTTTCAACCCCTTGAGATCGTTGAGCGACATTTCCAGGTTGGAAAGCGAGTCGATCACGTCGCGGCAGCCACGAGCCACCATGTGTCCGGCGTCCGTCAGGTAGATGCGCCGACCGATCTGCTCGTAGAGCGGCATGCCGACCGCCTCGCTGAAGCTTTTCACCTGCGCGGAGACGGTCGGCTGGGTCAGGTGCATCTCCTCCGCCGCCCGGGTGAAGCTCTCGTTGCGTGCCACGGCCTCGAAGATCTCGATCTGCCGCATGGTCGAATGACGCAACAGGTAGCGCGCGTCGCTGCGTGGTGTCGCCAGCTTGTTCATGAAACGAGTACCGTCTTTTGGGGGGCCGTCCACTCCGGCAACGGGAAGACGGCCCTGATCCAGCAAGGCCCGTGAGTGACCGCCTGGCCCGATTTTCGATCTGTATCAACATCCTGCGTGACCGAAAATAGCCGCAATCGACCCAAACAGGAAATTGGATTTTTTGCTTTCATGCATAGACTTTTTTCTATGCAATGGGTTCGAAAAAAATCGGCCACGTCGCGAAAGGCGCCCGTGGCCGATGGAGTCACGCCGCAATACGGTCGTGCAAGGGCGCTAGTCCGGCCAGACACGCAACCCGTGATGGAAGCGAGGCCCTTTCCGTTCCGGCGACGAGCTCGCGGGTTTGCCCGTCCTGCCGGCCGGCTTCGATGCAGCGGTCTTGTCCGTGGTCGAGGTCGACCGCTTTTGCGTGCCACCGGAGCCGCTCAGGTTCTGCTGGCGACGCCGTTGCACCCCCTTGCCGCCCGGCTTCGTGGTCGACGAGCCGGACGAGGTGGAGGCCGTGGATCGGGATCCACCGGCACGAGCGCCGCTGGCCGACCCGGCCTTGCCGTCCGTCGAGGCGGTCGACGGGGCCGTGGCTCCCATCAACTGCTTGCCGGGGTTTTCCGGCTTCTTCACTCCGCCGGACGCGGCGGATTGCGCCGTCGACCTGTCCTTTGCTGCTTCGTTGCTCTCAGCCATGCTCGATCCTCCGGGTGGCGGTGGTCTGTTCGTAACGCGCCGAGATCCGGCGGGCCAGCTCGTGCTCGGTCTCGCCCAGCGACTCGCTCGCCGGGTAGATCACGAGGCTCGCGTAGTCACGGCCGAAGCTCACGTTGGGATGGTGCTCCAGGGTCTCGCAGTCCTCGGCCATGCGATCGAGGAAGTCGCGCAGTTCGTCGTAGCTGTCGAACAGGAACTTGCCCTCGAGGCTGTCCGGGCGCCTTCGCTGCTTGAAATGGTCGATCATCACCAACCTCCCATCATGTTCGTGGGACAACCGGACTGATGACAGGTCATCAGCCACTGGCCGACCTGCTCGAGTTGCCGGGTCTCCTCCTCGTGGAGGCGGGCGAAGAGCTCGTTGTCCTCTCCGGACCCGATGTTGGCCGCGTACTGGGCCGCCTGGGCGTAGAGATTCACCAGCTCGATTTCCCGGGCCTGGCAGGTCTCCAACGCCTCGACGATGTCCATCGCCGGGCTGGCCGGCTTGAGCACCGACCCCGAAGGCAGGGCGCCCAGGGCCACCAGTCGCTGGGTCAGCTGCGCCGCGTGGGTGAACTCCTCGTTGGCCAGCTGATGGAACCCGTCGACGTAGTTCGACTCACCGCGTTGTCCGGCCAGGGCCGCGTGGGCCAGATAGTGCTGCCCCGCGGAGTACTCCAGACTCAGCGCACGACCCAGAAAACCCAGCACCCTGGGATTCATCTGCGCCCCGCTGTCCTGGTATCGCGGCCCGTACGCCCCGATACCGGGCATTACCGAGCCGGGCATCTGTCGTCGCATTCTCATGGGATGCTCCTCGAATGAGTGGGCCCGCCCCGACCGGGTCGGGATCCGGGCCCGAAGGGATCATTCACACGATCAAGCGCGGGCCTCAGCTGCGGGCCAGGGCCTTGCCGTCGTTCTGCAGCACCGGCTCGACCTCCTTGTGCGGACGCGCGATGATGTGCGCCGCTACCAGACCGTCACCGACCCGCTCGCAGGCATCGGCCCCGGCGCGTACGGCCGCGTTGACCGCGCCGGTCTCGCCGCGAACCAGCACCGTGACGTAGCCGCCACCGACGAACTCCCGACCGACCAGGCGCACCTCGGCGGCCTTGGTCATGGCGTCGGCCGCCTCGATGGCCGGAACCAGCCCCCGGGTCTCGATCATGCCCAGGGCAATACCGTATTCGTTACTCATGACGTGTTTACTCCCGTAAAGGCGAAGCCTTACTTGGCTTCAATCGTGGTCGGACCGAGAACCGGCTCGACCTCTTTGTGCGGACGCGCGATGATGTGCGCCGCGACCAATCCGTCACCGACCCGCTCGCAGGCGTCGGCCCCGGCGCGTACGGCCGCGTTGACCGCGCCGGTCTCGCCGCGGACCAGTACCGTGACGTAGCCGCCGCCGACGAACTCCCGACCGACCAGGCGCACCTCGGAGGCCTTGGTCATCGCGTCCGCCGCCTCGATGGCCGGAACCAGGCCGCGCGTCTCGATCATTCCCAGTGCAATGCCGTATTCGTTTGCCATGTCGTTTCTCCCGTTTGCTTGACTTGAGACTCGTGTGGCCGGGCCGGGGCGTTACGCCTCCGGCAGGCCCTTGTTCAGTACCGGCTCGACCTCCTTGTGAGGACGGGCGATGATGTGCGCCGCGACCAGACCGTCACCGACCCGCTCGCAGGCGTCGGCCCCGGCGCGTACGGCCGCGTTGACCGCGCCGGTCTCCCCGCGGACCAGTACCGTGACGTAGCCGCCGCCGACGAACTCCCGACCGACCAGGCGCACCTCGGAGGCCTTGGTCATCGCGTCCGCCGCCTCGATGGCCGGAACCAGGCCGCGCGTCTCGATCATTCCCAGTGCAATACCGTATTCGTTTGCCATCTCTTCTCTCCCGGTCATACCGTTGCTTGCAGAAACTCACCCTTGTTCGGGCGCCAGTTATCGATGATTCCGCCGATCGTCAGATCGGTCAGAAGCCGTGAGTCCCCCGCCGCCGCGCGGGCAGCGGAAAACGCGATCGTGAAAACCCAGTCACCGTCCCGCACCCCCACCGGGTCCATCGCCACGGTGACGTCGCCCCCGGCGCCGACCAGCACCTTCAGCGGCAACTGGCCCATGCCTTCCAGGCGGCGCGTGAGCACCAGGGGCTGGCAGACGCGATGAATGTTCATGCCGACTCTTCCTCCCCCCAGTAATCGATGATCCCCACGATGGTCAGGTCACTCGGGTAGCCCTTCTTGCCGGTGGCGTCCCGGGCCGCGGAGCTGCCCACGCAGACCACCCAGTCACCCGGCTTGCAACCGACCGGGTCGACCGCCACCGCGGGCGTCCCGCCTTCCTTCTCCCGCACCACCAGCAGCGGCTTGTGCTCGAGCTCGGCGATGCGGTTGGTCGACACCAGCGTCTTCTCGACGCGAAAGATCTTCATCGCTCCCCCTCCTCTTGCTTGACGAGCACCGGCTCGGCGAACTCGGGTGCCTCCCAGCCGCAGCCGTCGCGCAGCGTGCGCATGGTCACCACCAGCCCGCGGGCCGACTCCTCGGCGTAGCGCGCGTGGACCGCCCGTTCGATGCGCCGGGCACGCAACTCGGCCCGCTCCTTCGAACCCGGCACGTGGCCGTCGTAGTCGCAGCGGATGACGACCGGTACCGGCAATCCCCGCGAGACGTTCAGCCCGCGGAAGATCTTCATTCCGACGCCGACGTCGTCCGCGCCCTCCTCCACCGTCTCGGCGAAGGCGTAGTAGCTGAGGTTGCGCAACTGCACTTCCTCGAAGCCGTTGCCGACGCCGACGAATCGCTCGGCGTGACCGATGTCCCGGTAGCGCCCCCAGTGGAAGCGACGCACGTACTCGATCTGCGAGAGGTTGTTCTCGATCAGCCAGCACAGCATCCGCCGCATCCCGCTCTCCGGGGCGCTCGCCCCGCCCCTGGCCGCCGCGTGCTCGATCCGCTTTTCCAGGAAGGCCCGCGCATCGTCCGCGCTCATCCCGTGGGTCAGGTCGAACAGCTCGCCGGAGTCGACGTAGCGGTTGCGCGACAGCCCGCCCTCGGCATCCGGCAGGTGGAACCGGACCGTGTCGTCATCCGTGTTCACCCCGATCAGAAGCTTCGCCACCGAGGCCCCGCAGCAGAAGCGATTCGCGATCGCCTCCTCGAATGCGTCCAGTCGCGCCAGGGCCGATTTCGCCGCCAGGGTCGTGTCGCTGCCGTGGGCCGCGCAGCCCTGGTGCTCCGGATCACTCCCGGAGAAGTGATACGCGGCCACCTTGAGGTAGCGGGTCGGCTGGTCGGCCGGGTTGGGTCGGCCTTCCCGGTAGCGCCGATGCTCGACGAACACCCAGTTGCGCACGCTCTCGCTGACGTCGAACAGCGCGCCGGCGTGGGCCTTGCGCCGCACCAGCCCGTAGGGCAGGCGCAGCACGTAGCTGACCACGTGCGCCAGCCGCCCGTCCGAGCAGGGCGCGATGCCGATGGCGTGAAAGCCGCAGTCGAGCAATCGCGCCCGCGCCGCCTCGTCGCCGCGCCCGGCCAGCGGGTCGTTCTCGAAGAAGTCCCGCGAGAACGCCTCGAACCGCCGGAAGACGCTGTAGCCGTACAGCGGGGCCACCTCCAGGCCGCGCTGCCCCCGGGGGCGGAGCCACCGCTCGGGCAGCTCGAATCCCAGTTCGCGGCGGGCGATCTGCTGGGCACGGCCCGCAAACCCCTTGCGGCCGGACTCCCCGCTGATGCGGCGCAGGGTGTCCTCGATACCGTCGAAGCCCGCCTTGACCCGGCGCTCGTAGTCCAGCAGCCGCTCGTTCGCCTGCTGGTCGACCAGGGCGTGAATGCCCTCCGCGACCGGGTTCTGAATATCGTGGGCAGGCGCCGGATTCCGCTCGGCGCCGCCCGGGCCGGCCACTCCGCGCGTACCCGCCGGGGCCATGCCCGGGGGAGGCGCGGGATGCCGCCAGATGAGCGATTGCCGGTGTCTGTTCTGACGCTGAATCATGTCGACTCCTGCCCTTTTCCTTGCCGATCAGCCGCGTGCACCGCCGGAGACGGTCACCAGCGAGCCGGCATCGGTGTTGCCCGAGGATCCGCTGATGCGAATATCCGGGACCGGGTGCCCCTCGCGGGGCCGGTAGTCGGCCGCTCCCGCGAACGGGCTGGCCTGCGGCCCGCGCACCGACGGGTTGCGACGGTTGGCCCAGGGACCTTCCGTGCCGGTGATGTGCTCACCGCGCCCCCAGCCGTCACCGGTGATCGAGAAGCCGCTGTCGGCACCCTCGCCGGTCACCCGGTCCGGAGCCGCAGCCGCTGCACCCATCGCCGGGGCGGCTGCCGGGCCACGCGGCTGGCGCTTGAGCGAACGGTTGTCGTCGTCGCCCGTGACCTTGCCGCTGCCCTGGGAAAACGCACCGGTAATGCGGCCCGTCGGGGCTGCAGGGGCCGGGGCGGTCGGAGCCGCCGGCTCCGCCATCGGAGCCACCACTTGACCGTCGATGGCGACCGGGTAGTCCGGGTCGTCCGGGGATGCCGCGCCCGTGGCCTCGCAGAAGGCCGCGTACTGGTCCCCGGAGGCGTAGGCCGTACCGCTGACGGTTTGGCAGACGCCCTTCTGGGCCCCGGTCAGCCCGACGGACGACGGCTCGGTGCCGCTCACGGCAGCCGGGTGCTCCGGCCGACGGCGCTGGGCCGCGTATCCGATGGCCTCGGCCTGTTCCGGGGCACAGGCCTGGGACTGCTCGAGACCGAAGTAAGGCGTCCCGGTCACCGACTGGCAGACACCACTCTCGTGCCCGGTCAGGTGCTCGCCGTGCCCGGCACGCGCGCCGGTGACCCGCTGACCGTGCAGGGTCATCGACCCGGTCACCTTGTGCGGGCCGGGCGCGGGTTCGCTGCCGCAGCGCTCGCGCAGCTCCTCGGCACCCTGGTACGGCGTACCGCTGACGCGGCTGCAGTAGCCCGGCTCGTCCCCCGTGACCGGGCGATTGAGCCCCGCCTGGGTGCCGGTGACCCGGCTGCCCTCGGCCGTCTCGGACTCGGCCACCTTGGTCGGCGCCTTCATGATCCCGGGACGGGCCTGGCCACTCGGACCGCGGGACCAGGCGCTGCTCGCCGGCCGGGTCTCGCTGCCGGTCACGCCACCCTGGCGTTTCTCGTTCTCGGGCCGCGGGTTCCGGACCGTTGCGCCCTGGCGGTTTCCGGTGCCGCAGTACAGGTCGCTCTGATCGGCCGGCAGGTACTCCGTGCCGGTGATCTGGGCGCACTCGCCGGCGGCATTGCCGGTCATGCCCTCCGCATAACCCACCGCGGTTCCGCTCACCGAGCGTCCGCCGCCGGTGCGGGTGACCTCGACCTTCTCCGGGTGCCGGGTCGGCTCGAGGTTGCAGGCGATGCGCAGGTCCTCGACGCCGAGATACTCGGTGCCGGTGACGCTGCGGCATTCGCCCTCACGCCCGCCGGTCATGCGCTCGTCGTGCCCGACGAGGCTGCCGCTGACCCGCTGATCAAAGGAGGTATGGCTCTCGCCCACCTTGGTCGGACCGGCGTTGCGACGACCGGCGTGCTGACGCATGCGACGGCCGCGCTCGCTCTCGCCGCTCTGGCAGGTCTTGCCGTTGGCGCAGCGATCGGCGATCACCTGGCGGGCGATCTGCCGCCCCGAGGCGTTCGGGTTGGCCATCCGCGCCAGCGAACCGGCCGAACCGGACTGCCCCGTCTGTGCCTCGACCGCCTTCTTGCCGCCGGACTTCGCCTTGCGCCAGGCCCGCGACTTCAGCGCCGCCTGGCTAGCGGCCACCGGCTGCGTGCCCGGCCTGGGCCGACGCGACCGTCTGGACGACCGCTCGCTACGGACCGGCTGACGCTCCCGCCGCGGCTTGCTCTCGCGGACCGGCTTCTCCGGTGTCGCCTGGGCAGACGGCTCCGGCGCGCCGGTAGGCGGCTCGGCCATGGCCCGGTCGACCGCGACCTTGCCACCGGTGGCCTGGGCCCGCCGGCGGGCGCGTGCCGCCTCGCGGGCCGGGCCGCCGGGGCTCCTGCCCGGCGTGGCCGACGTCGTGCCGGTGGCCGCCTTCTTGCCCGCCACCTGCATCTGGCGACGACGCTTGGCCGCTTCCCGTGCCGGATTGGCTTGCGTTGTATTGCTCATGGAAATCACTCCCATTCGAGGCGTGAATTCGCGGACGCTCTGTTACAGCCCCCGCGGGCGATAGACGACGAAGTTGTGTCCCTGGGACTGGGTGAAGTCGTCGTAGCCGATCACGCGGATCAGGTGATCCGGGTAGGCCTGGCGGCACTCCTCGACCTCGGCGAGCAGCTCGTTGGGGTCACGCATGCCGAAGAACGGCAGCTTCCACAGGCCCCAGAAGTGGCTGGTCACGCGCTCGGGCGCCTCGTGCTCGATCGCCGGCGTCCAGCCCTGGTCGAGGATGTAGCAGACCTGGTCGTAGACCTCGTCGGCCGTCAGCTGCGGCAGGAACGAGAAGGTCTCGAAGGTGTACTCGGTGCGGTAGTCGCCCATTTTTGCCTTGGTATTCATGTCGAAATCTCCTGTGATTCAGCCAGTGGCGTTCAGCCGGCGACGTCGAGCTTGTCGACGGTGTCGAACTCGAACTTGATCTCTTTCCAGGTATCCAGCGCGATCGCCAGTTCCGGGCTGTTGGCGGCGGCCTCGCGCAGGATGTCGCCGGCTTCGCGCTCGAGATCGCGACCTTCATTGCGTGCCTTGACACAGGCCTCCAGCGCGACGCGGTTGGCGGCGGCACCGGCGGCGTTGCCCCAGGGGTGGCCCTGCGTGCCCCCGCCGAACTGCAGAACGGAGTCGTCACCGAAGATCGAGACCAGTGCCGGCATGTGCCAGACGTGGATGCCACCGGAGGCGACGGCGAACACGCCCGGAAGCGAGGCCCAGTCCTGATCGAAGAACACGCCGCGGGAGCGGTCTTCCGGCACGAAGGCCTCGCGGAGCTGGTCGACAAAGCCCAGCGTGGACTGGCGGTCGCCCTCGAGCTTGCCCACCACGGTGCCGGTGTGGAGATGGTCGCCACCGGACAGGCGCAGGCACTTGGCGAGCACGCGGAAGTGGATGCCGTGGCGCGGGTGACGATCGATGACCGCGTGCATCGCGCGGTGGATGTGCATCAGCATCCCGTTCTTGCGGCACCACTTGGCCAGCGAGGTGTTCGCGGTGAAACCGGCGGTCAGGAAGTCGTGCATGACGATGGGCATGCCCAGTTCCTTGGCGAACTCGGCGCGCTCGATCATCTGCTCGGCATCCGGCGCGGTGACGTTGAGGTAGTGACCCTTGACCTCGCCGGTCTCGTCGGCGGCCTTGTGCACCGCCTCGGCGACGAACTCGAAACGGTTCTGCCAGCGCATGAACGGCTGGGAGTTGACGTTCTCGTCGTCCTTGGTGAAATCCAGACCACCGCGCAGGCACTCGTAGACCGCCCGACCGTAGTTCTTGGCCGACAGGCCCAGCTTGGGCTTGATGGTGCAACCGAGCATCGGACGGCCGTACTTGTTGAGCTTGTCGCGCTCGACCTGGATTCCGCTCGGGGGACCCATGCAGGTCTTGATGTAGGCGACCGGGAAGCGGATGTCCTCGAGGCGCAGCGAGCGGATCGCCTTGAAGCCGAACACGTTGCCCACCAGCGAGGTCAGCACGTTGGTGATCGAGCCTTCCTCGAACAGGTCGAGCGGGTAGGCGATGAAGGTGTAGAAGGCCTCCTTGTCGCCCGGGACGTCCTCGATGCGATACGCCCGGCCCTTGTAGAACTCGATGTCGGTGAGCAGGTCGGTCCAGACGGTGGTCCAGGTGCCGGTGGAACTCTCGGCGGCGACGGCCGCGGCCGCCTCCTCGCGCGGAACGCCTTCCTGCGGAACCACCTTGAAGCAGGCGAGCAGGTCGGTCTCCAGCGGTACATAGTCGGGGGTCCAGTAGGACAACTTGTAGTCCTGAACCCCTGCGTCGAAGGTCTGATTTGCCATTTTGCTTTCCCCTCATTTGCAAGGACGTTGCGAACACGGAAAGCATATTGGCCAAGCCGAACCATGTTTTCTAATTGAAATTTTCGGCTGCATTCATAGCAAAACACCTATATATAGAAAGGCATGGATATCGCCATTTATTCCGTTCTATGGAAACACCCTATAAGACGCTCATGGCGCCATATGAGTTCATCACCATGTATATCAAGGAGCGAAACGAAACGCGGGGCCATAGCTTTCATGGAAACTTCCGTTTCGCATAGACGATTCACAATCCAAAACCCCGGGATTTCTAATTGGTAAGGCCCTCGTCAATCCCTAACAATCCCTCCCGACCGAAATGCATTTTCCGCTAAAGGGCTCGTCGGACCGGCGAGTGCCACAAAAGGGGTGTGGAACATGGCGATTGACATACCGACCCTCTCGACCAGCCTTCTGCTGACGGGCATGCCTGCCCTGCTGCTCTTGAGCGCCCTGCTACCCGGTGACCGCAGCCCCCGGGACGTGATCCGTTACCGCCGGCGAGTGGAGTTCGCCGCCGTCGGCAGCCTGGTGCTGGCGCTGGTCGCGGTACTGGCCTACCTGGCCGGATCACGAGAGAAACTGGTGGCGAGCGCGTTTTCGCTGCCGTTCGGTCTGGGTGATCTGGCCCTTTCGGTGCAGGTGGATGCGGTGACGCTGGTGGTAGCGACCCTGGTCGCCTTCGTGGTCACGCTGATCGCCCGCTACAGCCAGCAGTACCTGGACGGTGACGCCAACCAGGACCGGTTTTTCCGCATCCTGGCCCTGACCGCGGGTCTCTTCCTGCTGGTGGTCATCGCGGGCAACCTGCTGATGTTCACCCTCGGCATCATGCTCACGGGGATCACGCTCCACCGCCTGCTGCTGTTCTATCCCGAGCGCCCCAAGGCCTCGATGGCCGCCCACAAGAAACAGATCTTCAGCCGCACTGCCGATCTGTGCCTGTTGGCTGCCACCCTGCTGATCGGCCACGAGATCGGCAGTTTCGAGTTCGACGCGCTGGCCGCGGCCGCTCCCGGGCTGACCGGCGACATGCCCTGGACCTTTCACGTCGCCGCGTGGCTGCTGGCCATGGCGGCCATCATCAAGAGCGCGCAGTTTCCCTTCCACGGCTGGCTGCTGCAGGTGATGGAGGCGCCCACGCCGGTCTCGGCGCTGATGCATGCCGGCATCGTCTACAGCGGCGCGATCGTGGTGCTGCGAACCGGGGAATTCCTGCTCGCGGAGGGCACCGCGCTGATCCTGCTTGCACTCGTCGGGCTGGCGACGCTGATGGTCGCCTCGCTGGCCATGCTGACCCAGACGGCGATCAAGGCCTCGCTGGCCTGGTCCACGGTCGGCCAGCTCGGGTTCATGCTCATGGAACTGGGCATGGGCCTTTACGCCTTGGCCCTGCTCCACCTGGTCGGCCATTCGCTCTACAAGGCACACGCCTTCCTGTCGGCCGGCAGCATCGTCGACCTGCTGCGCCAGCCAAAACCACCCCAGCGCCGGACCGTCTCGCCGATCCAGTGGCTCGCGGCCGTCGCGGTATCGGTCGCCCTCACGGCCGGGATCGCCTGGGCGATCGGGATGGAGGTAAGCGAGGAGCCGGCACTGCTCGCCCTGGGCGCGGTGGTCGCGCTGGCCACATCGCAACTGGTGCTCAAGACCTTCTACCTGCGCGGCTCCCCGGGGCTGATCCTGCGCGGTGTCGGCATGGCCGGGCTGATGGTGCTGGTCTACTTCGTCCTTCACGACCTGTTCGTCCATGCCTTCGCCCCTGCCCTGGGCACACCGCCGAGCGAGGTCGGACCGGGCTACTGGATGCTGATCACCCTGATCATGGCCGGCTTCCTGCTGCTCTCCCTGTTGCAGTCGCTGGGCACCACCCACCTGCCGATGCGCAGTCGCTCCCGGCTGTTCGTGCACCTCTACAACGGCCTGTACGTGGATCTGCTGGTCGAGCGCATCTCCTACCGGCTCTGGCCCCACAAGGTGGGAGCGCGGGACCGGCGCACCGGCAACCATGCCGAGCGCCCATCCGCCGCGCCGCGGAATCGGCGATCACTCTGATCGAGTCACCAGGAGGGATAACGACATGCTTCCCAGTCACTTCACCGGCCTGGAATCACACCAGCCGTCGGCGGAGGCCATCCGCCTGGCCACGCGCGATGCCTGCGGCCGGATCGCTCCGGTCTGGCCGCTGGATTCGTTCGTCGCCGTCAATCCGTACCTGGGCTTCGCCGACCAGCCCTTCGCCGAGGCGGCGCGCTATCTCTCCGACGTGGCCGGCGAACGCCTGTTCATGCCGCGGGCGTGGTTCGCCGCCCGGCTGGAGTCCGGCCGCATCCGGCCCGACGATCTGACGGCCGCCGCCCACGCCTGCGGTCATGACTGGTCGCAGACGTTCCTGCTAGAGCAGGTACGCAGCGAAGGCGAGATCGAGCGCTCGTTGCCCCTGTTCGCGGAAATGCTGGATGCGCCCGACGCCCCGCCGCTGTCCGAATTCGTGATCGAGCAGATCAGCCGCTACCTCGCCGCACACTTCGATCGCGGCCAGGCCCTGTGGCCGATGCCACGCCCGACCCGGTCCCTGTTCGCCGGCTGGCTCGAGTACACGCGCATCGACCGCAGCGCGGCGGCCGCCGGCCTGCGCGCGGCCCGCGGGCATCTGGCCGCCGTGCCCGATGATCCTGCCGAGGCGATCGACTGGGCGCTGGCCCGGCTGGCACCGCCGGTAGAGATTCTTTCCGACTACCTGTTCGTCGCCCTGAAGTCGGTGGGCGGCTGGGCAAGCTGGTGTCGCTACCGAGTCTGGCAGGCCGAAATGCAGGGCGGCAGCTGCCGTGATCTGGAGGAGCTACTGGCCATCCGGCTGGTGTGGGAGGCGATCGTGCTCGCCTGCCAGCCCGACGACACCATGCATCGACGCTGGCAGGACCTGATGACGCAGTGGCGCCGCCAGACCTCCAGCGAACGACGACGCCGGACCGCCATCGACGAGGTACTCCTGAGCGCCGCGGAGATCGCCTTCCGCCGTCCGCTGATCGCCCGGATGGCCGAGGCGCGGCCGGACGAACCTGTCGACACGGCACGCCCGGCCTTCCAGCTTGCCTTCTGCATCGACGTGCGCTCGGAGGTCTTCCGTCGTCACCTCGAATCCTGCGACCGGGAGATCCAGACCATCGGCTTTGCCGGTTTCTTCGGTGTGCCGCTGGAATACCAGCGCCTGGGAGAGACCGGCACCCGCAGCCACACGCCCGTGTTGCTCAACCCGGCCTACCGCGCCTGCGAGGTGGCCGATGACGGCTCGGAGGCCCTGGCCCGGCAACGACTGCAGCGCCAGGGCTTCGGCTCGACCTGGAAACACTTCAAGCTCTCGGCCGCTTCCTGCTTCACCTTCGTCGAGTCCGCCGGACTCAGCTACGTCCCGAGGCTGATCGCCGACACCCTGGGCTGGCACGTGCCGGCACCGGCGCCCGACCGGGCCGGACTGGACGAGGACGAACGACGACGGCTCCACCCCAGGCTCGGTTGCAGCGACGCCACGGCCATCCCGGAGGCCGATCGGGTCAGCCTGGCCGAAGGCATGCTCAAGGGCCTCGGGATGACCGAGACCTTCGCGCCGGTGGTGGTGCTCGCCGGCCACGGCAGCAGCACGGTCAACAATCCCCACCGGGCGGGTCTGGACTGCGGCGCCTGCGCCGGACAGACCGGCGAGGCCAGCGCCCGGGTGGCCGCGGCGCTGCTCAACGACCCGGCCGTTCGCGCGGGGCTGACCGAACAGGGTATCACCGTGCCCGGGGACACCCGCTTCGTCGCCGCGCTGCACGATACCACCACCGATGACTTCCGCCTGCTGGATACCGAGAACCTCCCCGATACGCATCGGCGGCAGCTGACGCGTCTGCGCGAGCGGGTCGCCCGGGCGGGCGAGCTCACCCGGCTGGAACGGGTGGTCACACTGACCGGCGAGGCCGGGAATGCCCGTCGGGCCCGGGCCCAGCTCGACGCCCGCAGCCGGGACTGGTCCCAGGTCCGCCCCGAGTGGGGCCTCGCCGGCAACGCGGCCTTCATCGCCGCGCCACGGTCTCGCACCCGGCACATGAACCTCGGCGGGCGGGCGTTCCTGCACGACTACGACTGGCGCAGGGACCCCGACTTCGCCGTGCTGAACCTGATCATGACCGCCCCCCTGGTGGTGGCAAACTGGATCAACCTGCAGTACTACGGCTCGACCGTGGACAACGAGCGCCAGGGTTCGGGAAACAAGGTGCTGCACAACGTGGTCGGCGGACTGGTGGGCGTGCTGGAAGGCAACGGCGGCGACCTGCGCGTGGGCCTGTCGCTCCAGTCGCTGCACGACGGACGGGACTGGCGCCACGAGCCGCTACGGCTGTCGGCTTTCATCGAGGCGCCGCCAGAGGCGATCGACGAAATCATCGCTGCCAACAAGGGACTGCGCCGGCTGGTGGAGAATCGGTGGCTGACCATCCTGCAGATCGCGCCGGGCGGCGAGGTCTACTTGCGGCGCGGCCCCGATGACTGGCAGCGGCAAGAGGCGCCCCCCGGGGAAGTCGAACAATCGGCGACAGCACCACGGCGGGCCGGATGAGGATCCCCCGTGCCATAGACGCCAATCGATGGATGACGGGCGACATCCCGATTTCTCCGCTAGGGAAACTCTGCACGGTTCGATGGCATCTCTGGCTCGCGGGTTTGTTCGCAATCAAGGCGCCGGACCGAAGACGGGCTCGTTGCCCGTCGAGGGACGGCAACGCCGAGTGCGGACAAACCCGCGAGCCCCGTCCGGGCGGGCCTCCAAGGGCCCATCTGCGACGTTGCAGCCCTTGTAAGGGGCGACGGCCCTTCACGGCGGACTGCGCCTTGCATCTGGGCCCTTGGAGAGCCCGCAGAGACGTCATCGAACCGTACAGAGTTTCCCTAGGCGGGTACCGTCGTGCCTGTCACCTTCAATGGAGCGATCCGCGGCCATGATGGACCTGCGCACCTACGTCTTCATCGACTCCCTGCAACCGCAGCTCGCCGAGTACATGGCCACCGTCTCGCAGGGCTTCCTGCCGGTCCCCGGCGATGCCTGCCTGTGGGTCGAAGTCGCGCCCGGCATGGCGATCCACCGCCTGACGGACATTGCACTCAAGGCCTCGCGGGTGCGGCTGGCCCAGCAGGTGGTCGAACGGGCCTTCGGCTCGATGGTCATCCACCACCGGGTCGAGAGCGACGTGCTCGAGGCCGGCCGCGTGATCCTCGAGCATCTCGGCCGCGAGCACACCCAGGCCCAGCCCTGCCAGATCGCCTGGCAGGAGGTCATCCGCGGCATGACCCCGGACCACACCGTCCTGATCAACCGGCAGAACCGCCGTGGCTCGATGATCCTGCCCAACCAGAGCATGTTCATCATGGAAACCGAACCGGCCGGCTACATCGTCCATGCCGCCAACCAGGCCGAGAAGGCAGCGAACATCACCCTGATCGACGTGCGCGCCGTGGGTGCGTTCGGCCGGTTGACCATCGCCGGCAGCGAGGCCGACGTCGACGAAGCCGCGCGCGCCGCGATCCGGGCCGTGCGGAACCCAACGCGAACCTGACCCCCCTCCATGCACCGCAACGACCTGCTCGATCAACTGCGCCGACACCGGACCCGCCACCTCGACGAGGCGGCCTTCGTGACGCGCGCCGTCCGTTTCGTCGCCAACCATCCCGATACCTTCTACCGGGACCACTGGCCGGCCCACGTCACCGGTTCGGCCTGGGTGCTCAACCCCGCCCGCACGGCCGCCCTGCTCCTGCATCACAAAAAGCACGATCGCTGGTTCCAGCCCGGCGGACATGCCGACGGCGATCCCGACGTCCGGGGCGTCGCGCTGCGGGAGACGAGCGAGGAGACCGGCCTGGACCCGGCTCGCATCCGCCTGCTCGACGAGGCCATCTTCGACGTCGACATCCACACCCTGCCCGACCGGCCGGGATGCCCCCGGCACGGCCACATCGACATCCGCTATCTGGTGGAAATCGATGACCATCTCCCGATCCCCGGCAACGACGAATCCCACGAACTGCGCTGGGTGCCGTTGTGGGCGATCACCCGCTTCAACAACAGCCGCTCCACACGCCGGATGGTGGAAAAGAGTCGTCACCTGGTCCGCGCATCGCGCCCCGGCTGAACCGTCGCCCGTACCGCTCCGCCACGAAAAAGCGGGCCTCTCGGCCCGCCGGTATCGTCTGGTTTAAATAGGTGGCGTGACCGCCCGTGCCGTCGCATCAAGCGCTCCCCGCACTGCCGAACACGGCACATCCGCAAAGGGCCTGCTTCGCGGCGGCCTCCGCCATTTCCGACGTCCCAGCCACGTCGGGGAACACCACATCGAGTCGACCAGCGAGAAAGCGACGCCGGATCAGATCGGACGCCGATAGCCCCCGGGAGTGCCCGTGGGCGAGAGTACGAACTGCCAGAGCTGGATCTCGCGGGCACGGAATCCACCGGCGCACGACTGCAGGTAGTACTTCCACATGCGGCCGAAGGTGTCGCCGTAGTGCTCCCGCCACTTCGGCCAGGCACGCTCGAAGTTCTCGTACCAGGCCATCAGCGTGCGGTCGTAGTCCGCGCCGAAGTTGTGCACGTCCTCGACCACGAAGCGGCCCTCGCAGGCATCCACCACCTGCTGCATGGCCGGCAGCTCGGCGTTGGGGAAGATGTACTTGCTGATCCAGGGGTCGGGAGGCGCTCCTTCCGGGCTGGTGCCGATGGTATGCAGCAGGAAATACCCGTCCGGCTTTAGGCAGCGACGGGCGACTTGCATGTATTCATCGTAGTTGTGGCGGCCGACGTGCTCGAACATCCCCACCGACACGATATGATCGAAGGACTCGTCGATATCCCGGTAGTCCATCAGCCGGAACTCCACGGGAAGATCACCGGCGAGTTCCTGACCGTACGCGGTCTGCTCCTTCGAGATGCTCAGCCCCACGCATTCCACGCCGTAGTGCTCGGCCGCGTAGATCATGAAGCTGCCCCAGCCGCAGCCGATATCCAGCACGCGCTGCCCGGGCTTGAGATCGAGCTTGCGGCAGATCATGTCGAGCTTGTGCTCCTCTGCCTCGGCCAGCGTCTCCGCCCCGCCACCCCAGAACCCGCAGGTATAGGTCATGCGGTCGTCGAGCATGTCCCGGTAGAATTCGTTGCCCAGATCGTAATGACGCTCGGCCACTTCCAAGCTGCGGCTGCGGGTCTGGTGGTTGAACAGGCGGGCCTTGACGGCCTCCCACCAGATACGGGGAGAACGGCCGACCTCTCGCTGCAGACCGGCCCGGAGCACCCGGTCGATGAACTCGTCGACCCGGTCGATCTCGATCCAGCCCGCCATGAAGGCCTCGCCCAGCCCGAGATTGCCCCACCCGACGATCCGGTGCAGGGCCCGCGGGTCCTTCAGGCGGAGATCCCAGGGGCGATCGCCGTTAATACGCACATCGGCCTTCGCCAGCAGGTCCGCCACGGTCGAGTCGAGCGTTGCACGCCCTTCCCCGGCCGATTCCAGTTCCATGGTCATCCGCTTGGCCATACGCCACCTCCCGAGGCATTAGGATTCGACACCTAAGACGGCGACCGCGGTCCGCGCCACCCTAGCCTCGGGAGACACCACCGGCTCACCGCCGGGTGCCGACAGAGCATCCTCGCCCTGCCCTGGCGGCAGACCCGCCATCCACGGGCAATACAAGCGGGATGGCCCGGCACCTCCATGGAACCTAGTCGGACAACATGAAACCTTCAAGCAAGAAACATGAATGATGCTCAATATCAGGCCGGTTAAGGAAGAAGACATTCCGCCGGCTGGGGATGACCGAGGAAAAAGCCCTGGAGATAGTCGGCGCCCATGTCGCGAAGCAGGTCGGCCTGCTCGAGACTTTCCACGCCTTCGGCCACCACCCGCAAGCGCAGGCTGTGGGCCAGCACGATGGTCGCCTCGACGATCGATCTCGCATCCGCGCAGTGCAGGATCTCCGCGGTGAACGCCTGGTCGATCTTGAGATAGTCGAGCGGAAAGCGCCGCAGGTAGGCCAGCGAGGAGTAACCGGTGCCGAAATCGTCGATGGCGAAGCGAAAGCCCCGACTGCGCAGCCGCTGCATCACCGCGACGTGCTCGTCGACGTCCTGCATCAGGGCAGTCTCGGTGATCTCCAGCGTCATCGCATCACCCGGGAGACCGGCAGCATCGATGCACTGCTCGAGGAACGGTGCCAGCCCGGGATCGGCGAACTGCCGCGCCGACAGGTTGAACGCAATGCGCAATCGCCCTCTCCAGGCCACCGCCTGTTCGACCACCTTGCGGAAGAGCTGCTGGCCGATGGACAGGATCAGACCGGTCTCCTCGGCCAGCGGAATGAACTCCCCGGGATTGACCAGCCCCCACTCCGGATGTCGCCAGCGCAGCAGGGCCTCGGTCCCGATCATCTCGCCGCGACAGGCATCGACCACCGGCTGGTAGTGCACGCAGAAGGCATCCTCTTCCAGCGCCCGGCGCATGCCGATCTCGAGGTTCAGGCGCCGACGCGCCGCCTCGTGCATCGCCGGGGTGAACAGCGCGTAGGTGTTGCGCCCGCGCTGCTTGGCTCGGTACATGGCGATATCGGCATGACGAATGAGCTCGTCGACGTCCAACCCGTCGTCCGGGTAGAACGACACGCCGATGCTGCAGCCGACCACTAGCTCGCGATCACCCAGCCGGATCGGTTCGGCGAGCACGTCGATAACCCGCCGAGCGACGTCCACCACCGGCTGGAAGTCCTCGACCTCGGGCAGCAGCACCAGGAACTCGTCCCCGCCGATGCGCGCCACGGAATCGTCCTCGCGCAGGCAGCCCTTCAGCCGCGTCGCGACGGTCTCCAGCATCTCGTCGCCGGCCGAGTGGCCCAGAGTGTCGTTCACCGTCTTGAAACGATCCAGATCGACGAACATCACCGCCAGCATGCCGCCGAAGCGATGCGCGTGCGCCACGGCCATGGAAACGCGGTCGTGGAAGAGACGGCGATTGGGCAGCCCCGTCAACGGATCGTAATAGGCCAGGTGCCGGATCTGGCGCTCGTTCTCCTTGATCTCCGAGATGTCGGAGAACAGGGCCGCGTAGTGGGTGATCCGGTCGTTCTCGTCCCGGATGGCGGTGATGGTCAGCAGCTCCGGGTAGATCTCGCCGTTCTTGCGCCGGTTCCAGATCTCGCCGCGCCACTGCCCCTCGCGGTCGAGCGTGGTCCACATCCGGTCGTAGAACGCCCGGTCGTGCCGACCGGATTGCAGGATCGACGGGGACTTGCCGATCACCTCGTCCGGCGTGTAGCCGGTCAGGTCGGTGAACGCCGGATTGACCCGGGTGATCCGCCCGCCCCGATCGGTGATCATGATGCCCTCGAGCGAGGTCTGCATCACCTTCTCGGCCAGCTGCAGGTTGCGTTGCGAGGAGGCAAGCGCCGAGTCGCGTTCTTCCAGCGCCTGGCGCAGTTCCTCCACGTAGGCCAGCTCGATCCCGGTCAGCATGTCCGCGAAACTGACCAGCCCCTCGACCCCGTCCTCGCTTTTCACCCCGATGTGACGTACGCCGCGCTCGTCCATCAGGTTGCGCACGTGATAGAGACTGGCATCGGCCGCGACGGTATGCAGATCCCGGGTGCAGACCTCGCCGACGGGCGGGTCACCCCGCCGGGCGGCAATCAGTCCCACCAGGTCGCGCTCGGTCAGGATGCCGTTGCCGCCATCACCCAGCGTCACCAGCACCGCGTCCACCCGCACCTGGCGCATGCGTTGCGATGCCCGGCTGACCGGCTCGTCTTCCGCGACGCGCACCACTTCATGACCGAGCAGCGTCCCTACCGAACGGAAATGCAGGTAGTGCTCGATGCCCTGGTTGAGGATCACGTCAGTCAGCGAAAGGATCCCGCGCGGCTCGTCCCGCAGTGGGTCGACCACCAGCAGGTGGCGGACACTCCATTCGCGGAAGAAATGCGCTGCATCGCTCAGCCGGGCATCCGGGTCGATCTGGCGAACCGGCGAGCTCATCACCTCGCCGATGGGCGTATCCAGCGCACCGGGACGCGACAGGTCGATCGCCAGGCTGTCGTGCTCGGTCCAGATGCCCACCGGGCGCCCCTCATCGACCACCACGATCGAGCTGACGGTGGCCCGGCTCATGCGCCCGGCCGCCTCGTGAAGGGGCGTTTCCGGCGTGCAGACCAGGACCTCGCGCCCGGGAGCGATGATGTCCTCGATGCAAGGATCGTATTGCGTCTTGCCTGTGCTCACGTCAGTCTCGGTAGGGTGGAACCGAACGCAAAAAGCCGGGCAGCGGCGCGAAACCTCGGGGTCCCGCACCGGCTGCCCGGTCGCATGGGCCCGGATACGGGCCCGTCACGGTCGATGGCCGCGATCAGGCGGTGACCACCGGGATGTCCTTGATCATCTGCAGTCCCTTGGTGGCCTCTTCCTGGTATTCCTCGATCTCGTTGAAATTGAGATACCGGTAGACGTCACCCGACATGGTGGCCAGATGGGCGACGTGCTGCTGGTATTCCTCGACCGACGGCAGCTTGCCCAAGATCGCGGTCACCGCCGAGAGCTCGGCCGAACCGAGGTAGACGCGCGCATCCTTGCCCATGCGGTTGGGGAAGTTGCGCGTGGAGGTGGACATCACGGTCGCCCCGTCCGCCACGCGCGCCTGGTTACCCATGCACAGCGAACAGCCCGGCATCTCGACCCGGGCGCCGGCCCGACCGAAGATGTTGTAGTAACCCTCCTCGGTGAGCTGGTGCTGGTCCATCCGCGTCGGCGGGGCGATCCACAGGCGGGTGGGTACCGAACCGCCGTGCGACTCGAGCACCTTGCCGGCTGCGCGGTAGTGACCGATATTGGTCATGCACGAGCCGATGAAGACCTCCTGGACCTCGTCGCCGGCGACCTCGGACAGCGGCTTGATGTCGTCCGGGTCGTTCGGGCAGGCAAGCAGCGGCTCGGTGATCTCCTCGAGATCGATCTCGATGATCTCGGCGTACTCGGCGTCCGCGTCCGGCTCGAGCAGCTCGGGGTTGTCCAGCCATTCCTGCATCGCCTCGATGCGGCGGGCGAGCGTGCGCCGGTCCTCGTAGCCCTGCGCGATCATCCACTCGAGCAGCGTGATGTTGCTCTTGAGGAATTCCTTGATCGGCTCGCGGCCGAGGCGCACGGTGCAGCCGTTGGCCGAGCGCTCGGCCGAGGCGTCGGCGAACTCGAAGGCCTGCTCGACCTTCAAGTCCGGCAGCCCCTCGATCTCGAGCACGCGACCGTTGAAGACGTTCGTCTTGCCCTTCTTCTCCACGGTCAGCTGGCCGTTCTGGATCGCCTTGTAGGGAATGGCGTTGACCAGATCACGCAGGGTGATGCCCGGCTGCATCTCGCCCTTGAAGCGCACCAGCACGGATTCCGGCATGTCCAGCGGCATCACGCCCAGCGCCGCGGCGAAGGCGACCAGGCCGGAGCCGGCCGGGAAGGAGATACCCAGCGGGAAACGGGTGTGCGAGTCGCCGCCGGTACCCACGGTATCCGGCAGGATCATGCGGTTGAGCCAGGAATGGATAACACCGTCGCCGGCACGCAGCGAGACGCCGCCGCGGTTAGAAATGAACTCCGGCAGCTCGTGCTGCAGCGCGATGTCCACCGGACGCGGGTAGGCGGCGGTGTGGCAGAACGACTGCATGACCAGGTCGGCGGAGAAGCCCAGGCAGGCGAGCTCCTTGAGCTCGTCGCGGGTCATCGCGCCGGTGGTGTCCTGGCTGCCGACGGTGGTCATCTTCGGCTCGCAGTAGGTGCCCGGGCGCACGCCCTCGACGCCGCAGGCCCGGCCGACCATCTTCTGCGCCAGCGTGAAGCCCTTGCCGGTGTCCTCCGGCTGCTCGGCGCGCAGGAACTGGTCGGAGGGTTCCATCTTGAGCGACTCGCGCGCCTTGCCCGTCAGGCCGCGGCCGACAATCAGCGGGATGCGGCCGCCGGCGCGCACCTCGTCGGGCAGCGTGCTCGGGCGCATGTTGAACGTGGTGATCACCTCGCCGTTCTTGAGGATCTCGCCGGTGAACGGACGGATGGTGAGCACGTCACCCGTCTCCATCGAGTCGACGTCGCACTCGATCGGGAAGGCGCCGGAATCCTCGGCGGTGTTGAAGAAGATCGGCGCGATCTTGCCGCCGAGCACCACGCCGCCGGTGCGCTTGTTGGGCACATGCGGGATGTCGCGACCGATGTGCCACTGCACCGAGTTGATCGCGGATTTGCGCGAGGAACCGGTGCCGACCACGTCGCCCACGTAGGCAATCTTGTGGCCGGTCTCCTTGAGCTCCTTGATGGTGTCGAGGGCCTCGGGCATCTTCGACTGCAGCATGGAGCGCGCGTGCAGCGGGATGTCCGGGCGGCTCCAGGCCTCCTGGGCCGGGGAAAGGTCGTCGGTGTTGGTCTCGCCCGGCACCTTGAGGACAACCACCTGGATCTCTTCCTCCAGCGCCGGCTTGGCCTTGAACCAGTCGGCGTTCGCCCAGGATTCGAGCACGCGCCCGGCGTTCTTGCTGCCCTCGCGGTACTTGTCCTCGACGTCGCGGAAGGCGTCGTAGACCATCACCAGCTTCGAGAGCGCGCGAACGGCCTCGTCACCCACGACCTCGTCGTCGAGCACTTCGATCAGCGGGTCGACGTTGTAGCCGCCCATCATGGTGCCCAGCAGTTCGACCGCCTCGTGCCGGTCGATCAGCGGGGACTCGGCCTCACCCTTGGCCAGATCGGCGAGGAAGGCGGCCTTGACGTAGGCGGCCTTGTCCACGCCCGGAGGCACGCGCTGGGAGAGCAGGTACTTGAGCTCGTCGCCGTCGACGTCCGCCGGCGGGTTCTTGATCAGCTCGATCAGCTCGGCGGTCTGCTCGGCATTCAGCGCCAGCGGCGGAATGTCCTGCTCGGCGCGTTCGGCCTTGTGTTCGCGGTAGGCTTCAAGCATGGAATACCCTCAACGGCTTGCGGTGGCATGAATTCGTGTCTGTCCCGGGCGCACGGCCCTGCCCGGCGTTCGGCCGGACGAATGGCGGGATTCTAGCAAAATGCGGCATGTCCCATGCATGGCCGGCGTGGAACGGGGACGGCGGGCGGGTAGGACACGGCGCGGGACAGCAGGCGCCGAGCGTCCGCCCGTGAACGCTTGTGTGACCGAACCGGCCTGCACCCCGACCCTTCAGATACGTCCCTGGCGGCGCAGCCGATCCAGCCAGAGCAGCGCGATGATCGGGGCGGCGGCGATGATCCGTCCCGCCTCCACGTCCGCCAGCGCCTGCTCGACCGGCACCACCCGCACCCGGATGTCCTCGTGCTCGTGGTCCAGACCGAACTGGCCCTCGACCAGCCCGTCGGCGTCCCGCTCGATCGCTCCGGTATCCACCCGGGCAAGGAACAGGTGGATGCTTTCGGTGGTCCCGCCCGGGCTGACCCAGTAGCGGGTCAGCGGGTAGAGCTCGGTGAGTTCCAGCCCCGACTCCTCGACCGACTCCCGCCGGGCCACGTCCTCGGCCGACTCGCCGGATTCGATCATGCCGGCGACGATCTCCGAGAGCCACGGGCCAGTGGGCGCGTCCAGTGCCCCGGGACGGAACTGCTCGATCAGCACCACTTCCTCGCGCCGTGCGTCGTAAGGAAGGACTGCCACGGCGTGACCGCGCTCGAAGATCTCGCGTTCGATCGGCTCCGACCAGCTCCCGTCGAAGAACTCGAAGCGCAGCCGATAGCGCTGCAGGGAGAAAAATCCCCGGTAGAGAGTCTCATTGGCGAGAAGGTCGAAACGCATGCTGTCTTGCTCCTGCTACCATCGGTGCGGCCCATGAAAACCCCTGCATCCGCCGTGCGGCCATGCAGATGGTCCAGCTTACATCCACGGGGACCGGCAACGCAGCCGACGGGACGAAAATGAACGAGATTCTCACATTGCTGGAACCCCTGATCGGCAAGGAGGTCCACATCGGCGAGCACCGCGGCACGGTGATCGAGGTCCACGACGACCCGCCGGCCCTGATCATGCGCGCCGAAAACAGCCCGGACGGCTTCCAGGTGGACTACTTCGGCCGGCCGCGCTCCATGGCCCAGCCGACCTGGACGCAGCCGATCGCCGGCGAGTCGGGGGAGAGCCTCCACCCCGACCTCCAGCGCCAGCTGTCGCTGGAGACCGCCCGGGCCCTCGACGAGCTGATCAAGTCGCGGCATTCCTGAACCGCCATTCATCGACAGGCAACGACGACTCTCCGCATGCAATCAATGAACGAAAACAC
>JBNJFM010000004.1:91581-95443 GCA_051746865.1 Pseudomonadota bacterium
ATGGCGTCCCCAAGGGGATTCGAACCCCTGTTACCGCCGTGAAAGGGCGGTGTCCTAGGCCTCTAGACGATGGGGACAGGACTTTCGCGTCACGGGGCCAGAACGCGCTCTCCGCGTCCCCCGTGATCAGCGAGCGCGCATATTAGCCCAAGCGATTCACGCGATCAAGCCACCCGATATCTCCGCCGGGTTGCAGTATCACTCCTGCGCTTTCGACCCGACCCCGGTCTCGTCAGCGAAACCGGTCCCGGTCGCCTCGCTGTCCTCCTCGATCCGGTTCCGGCCGGCCTTCTTGGCCCGATACATGGCCTCGTCCGCGGCCTCGACCAGCTTCTCCGGCGGCTGTTTGCCCACCGAGACCCGGGCAGTCACGCCGCCACTGACGGTGACATAATCGCCTCCCGGTGCGTCGCGGTGCTCCATCCTCAGGGCCTCTACCTGGTGGCGCACCCATTCGGCCACCCGACGGGCACCGGCGATGTCGGTCTCCGGCAGCAGTATCACGAATTCCTCCCCACCGTATCGGGCCGCCAGGTCACTGGGCCGGCGCGCGGCCTCGCGCAGCACTCGGGCCACCTCCCGGAGACAGTCGTCCCCCTCGAGGTGACCGTAGGCGTCGTTGTACTTCTTGAACCAGTCGACATCGAACATGGCCAATCCCAGCGGCCGGCCGGTACGCCGCGACCGGCGCCATTCCTCGGCCAGGCGGCTGTCGAACAGGCGGCGATTCGCCAGTGTGGTCAGCCCGTCGATTTCCGACAGGCGCAGCAGCTCAAGGTTCTTTTCCTCGAGTGCCTCCTGGCTGGCCCGCAGCGCACGGAAGGCCTCGTCGCGCTGGAGCTTGTGCACGTACGCCGCGGAATGGTGACGAATGCGCGCCAGCAGTTCGGCCCTCTCGGGCAGCTTGACCACGTAGTCGTAGGCCCCGTGAGCGAAGGCCTCCGCCTTGGTGTCCGCTTCCTCGCGCGTGGAGAGAACGATGACCGGCACATCGTGGGTGGCGGGATTGGCGCGGAGAAAACGCAGCAGCGTCATGCCGTCCATCTCGGGCATCACCAGATCGAGCAGGATGACGGTGGGACGAATCTGCTCGGCCTCCTTCAGGGCACTGGTCGGGTCCTGGCAATAATGGAAGTTGATGTCCGGCTCACCCCGGATGGCCCGCTTGACCATGTCGGCAACGATCGCCTGGTCGTCGATCAGCATCACGACGGTGTCCAGCCCGCGATCCTGATACACGCCCGAATAATCCTCCATCCCCTGGTTCCTCGTCACGTCGTGGCAAATCCCGCTTGCGGAGACTAGGCTAGAGTGTAGTTTATCCTTTCACCAACGCGAGTCGTGGACCTGCATGGATGCCGTTTCCGGATCGGTCGTCACAAGCTTTCGCACCCTGTTCACCGAACACACGGGTATCGAACTCAAACCGGATGACACCCCGCATCTCGACGCGCTCCTGCAAAAGCGCATCCGGGCCAACCGCCTGCCGGACGGCAGGGACTACCTGCAACTGCTGAAAGAGCACTCTCCGCGCTCGCGCGAGGAGTGGCGGGTCCTGCTCGACAAGCTCACCGTGCCGGAGTCCTTCTTCTTCCGCGACCGAGGCCAGCACGAAGTGCTTCGACACCACCTCCTGCCGGGGATGATCCGGGAGAAACGCGACCGGCGAGAGCTGCGCATCTGGTCGGCCGGCTGCTCCCGGGGCGAGGAGATCTACTCGATCGCCATCCTCCTCCGCGAACTGCTCCCCGACCTGCCGGAGTGGCGCCTGACCCTGGTTGGCACCGACATCAACCCGGCCGCCATCGACCTGGCCCGGCGTGCGGTATACAGCCACTGGTCCCTGCGAAACCTGGATACGGAGACGACTGCCCGCTACTTCCACCGCACGGGCGATAACTGGCGCCTCGACCCCTCCATCGCCCGGATGGTGGAGTTCCACGTCGGCAATCTGCTGACCGACAACTACCCCGACCCCTTCGGGCCGCTCCACGACATGGACCTGATTCTGTGCCGCAACGTCTTCATCTACATGGCCTCCCCCCAAGTGGCGCGCATCGTGGAGAAGATGATCCGGACCCTGCGACCGGGCGGAGCGCTGGTCACCGGTCATTCGGAGACCCAGGGTGTGCGCAAGGAGGGGCTGGTCTCCCAGCACCTGCCCGGCTCCACGGTGCATTTCCGCCGCACGGCGGCGGCACCGGTCAGCCGCGTGCCGAAACCCCGTCCGCCGCGCAGGACGACTCCGCCGCCGCGCCCGTCGAAACCACGGCGTCCGGAACCTCGTCCCGTTCAGCCACCCGACATCCATGACGCCGAGAGGCTGTTCGACGAGGGGGAATACCGTCGCGCGCTGGTCGCCGTGAAACACCTCCCCGGAGAGCAGCGGACGAGTCCTCGCGCCCGCCGTCTCGAGGCCCGCATCCACTTGCAGCTCGACGAACTCGAAGCGGCTCGAGACGCCGTCGACTCGCTTCTGGCCACGGCGGGCAAGGGGGCCGAGGACCTGTTCCTTCTCGCCCTGATCCAGCTGGCCAGCGACGAGACGGGCCGGGCCGTGGAAACGCTCAACAAGGTGCTCTATCTCGACCCCGGGCTGATCGCGGCGTATGTGCACCTGTCCCTGCTCTGGGAAATCCGGGGAAATCGGAAAAAGGCGGAAAACCTGCGAAAGTCGGCGCTCGAGCGGCTGCGCCGCCTGCCGCCGGACGCCGCCGTAGCCCATTTCGAGGGACGCACGGCCGGGGAACTGACGGACCAGCTCGCCGGCGCCCTGGAAGTCGACGCGCCGGCAGGAGGGACCGCCCATGGCTGAGAGTCAGGAATACGTCGCATTCCAGCGGGGCCCGCATGGCTACGCCCTGCCCATGGAGATGATCCGGGAGATCGTCTGGTTGCCGCTGCTCAGCCCGGCCGAGGATCTCCCCCCGGCGATCATCGGCACCTTCGAGCGAGTCGGTTCGGTGATCCCGGTGCTGGACCTGGACTGTCTGCAGGGACGACCCGCCCGCCCCTGCCGGACGACCGACTGCGTGGTGATCACGGAACACGACGACCATCTCCTCGGGCTGCTGGTCGACGAAATTCGCGACGTGGTCGAGGGCGAACGGTTGCCCACGGCGTGGGAGGCCTCCGAAGCGGAAGGCGAGACCCCCACGCCCCACCCGTTCGCCGGCGAGATCGAACGGGACGGCCGGCTGCTGGCGGTACTGGACCTCGACGGTCTCCGAGCAAGGATAGAGTCCACCGAACACAGCTGTCCCGCCCCGGACCTTCAGCAGCTGCTCCCCGACGACGAGGACGACCGCGCCCTCATGCGGGAGCGCAGCCGTGAGATGCTGGACCGCACGGCCGACGAATCCAGCGTGAGTGGACGCCCGTATGCCATCGCCCGGCTGGCGGGCGAGGCACTGGCACTGCCGCTGGCCGAGGTGCTGGAATTCGCCGAACCGGAAACCGTCTACCGCATTCCCCGTGCCCCGGCCCACATCCTGGGCAATACCAATCTGCGGGGCGAGATCGTCACGGTGATCGACATTCGCCGGGCGCTCGAACTGCCGGACGACGATCCCCCCGGGTCCCGGGCCATGATCTGCCAACGCACCGATGGTCGCGCCGCCATTCTGCTCGACGAGGTCTCCACGGTCATCCACATCGACCCCGGGAAGATCCACGCGCAAGCTGGAGGCGTCGACGACCGTCGGACCAAGAATTCACTGACGCTTGGCGAAATCGAACACGAAGGAGACATCCTGACCGTGATCGACCTGCGGGCACTGCTGGAAAACCCGGCGCTGGAAGTGGATCAGCGCTGACCACGAAACTCACTGAAGAGGGAGACGCCGATGAATCTCCGCACGAA
>JBNJFM010000005.1:0-86176 GCA_051746865.1 Pseudomonadota bacterium
CGCCTCTACGACGCCTATTCCTTCTCCGCGCTGCCGGTAATGGGCAAGCTGCTCGCCAACGACGCGGACAGCTACCGCTATCTCGCCGAATCCATCCGCATGCACCCGGACCAGGAGACGCTGGAGCGGATGATGCTGGACAACGGCTTCGACCACGTCGACGTGCACAATCTCACCTTCGGCGTGGTCGCCATCCACGTGGGCTACAAGTTTTGACCGATCCTGGGGAACAGCGCGGAATCGGCCGCTGGCTGATTCCGCTGGTCGGCGTGGGCGCGCTGTTCGTCGCCCCGATGGCCTGGTGGGCAAGCACTTGGCTTCCCGGGGACCGGCCCGCCCGCCTGAAGGCGATAGACGTCGCCAACACCTTCCGCCAGCACCCGCAACTCGAGCAGGTCCGCAGTCGGGGCGTGCTCCGCGTGGCCACCCTGATCGAGCCGACGCTCTACATCCCCGACAGCTATCGCCCCCAGGGACTCGAGTACGATCTCGGCAACCGTTTTGCCGAGCGGCTGGGCGTGGAAGTCGAATATCACGTCATGCCCACCATCGAGGCGGCCTACCAGGCGCTGGAGGAGAACCGGGCCGACCTGGCCGCCGCCGGTCTGCAGGTCGACCCCGACCGGCGGGCACGGTTCCGCTACGGGCCGCCCTACCTGACCGTCAGCCGCAAGCTGCTGCATGCCACCGACCGCGAGGCGCCGCAGTCGCTGTCCGACCTCGACGGCGAGAGCGTGACCCTGCCGGCCGGCTCCGGCACCCGTCACTGGCTGGAACGGCAGCTCGCCGCAGACCGCCACCTGCAGATCGACATCCGCGAGGAGGCCGACAAGGTCGCCCTGCTGCAGGCCATCCGTCAGGGTCACGCGGATTACGCCATCACGCTCTCGCACATCGCGCTGCTGACCCACAAGCTCTCCGACGACGTCGCGATCGGCCCGTCGGTGGGCACGCCGGTCTCGCTGGCATGGGCCTTTTCCCGTCGCGCCGATCCCTCGCTGTATAACGAGGCCCGCGTCTTCTTCGCCGAGATCCGTCACGACCGGGATCTGAAATCCCTGGTGGACCGCCACTACGCCCAGTTCGAGCGCCTGGACGAGTCCCTTTCCCGTCGCTTCCTCAATAACCTGGAGACCCGGGCCGCCCCCTATCTCGACACCTTTCGGCGCGCCGGGGAACGCTATCGCATCGACTGGCGCCTGCTCGCCGCCGTGGGCTACCAGGAGTCCAAGTGGCAACCCGACGCGGTCTCCCACCAGGGTGCCTACGGACTGATGCAGATCACCCTGCCCACCGCACGCGGGCTGGGGCTCACCGATCCCACCAACCCGACGCGCAATATCATGGCGGGGGCGAAGTACATCGCCCAGTTGCGCGACCAGGTCCCCGAAAACGCGACCGAGCCTGATCGCACGTACCTGGCCCTGGCCGCCTACAACGTCGGTATCGGCCACTTGAAGGACGCCCTGGAGCTGACCCGCGAACAGGGCGGAGACCCCACCAGCTGGCCCGACGTGCGCCCTCGCCTGCTGCAACTGGCCGACCCGTCCGTCTATCGCAACCTGCGCTACGGCTACGCGCGGGGCAGCGAGACCGTCAACTACGTCGAGAACATACGCGCCTTCCACGACCTGATGATCTGGGTATCCACCCGCAACGCCCTGCTCGCCGGTCGGCAGGAAAGCAAGGACACCGTCACGCGCTAGCCGCGCGAGAAGATCCGGGAACCTCCCGACGGCAGACAAAAAAATCCCCGGATGGCATCCACCCGGGGATCGGATTCGGTGGCCGAACGCTCGCCCGGCTACAGGGCGCCGGCAATCGCCGCCAGGGCATCGCCCGGACGCTCCGCTCCCGTGATCGGCCGACCGATCACCAGGCTGCTCGCCCCGGCCGAGATGGCCTCGGCCGGCGTCATCACCCGGCGCTGATCGTCGAGGGCGGCACCGGCAGGACGCACCCCGGGGGTGACGATCACACCCGCGTCACCGAAACGTCCACGCATCGCCGATGCCTCCTGCGGCGAGCAGACCACGCCGTCGAGACCCGCTTCGACCACCAGCCCCGCGAGCCGATCGACCTGGGCACCCGCCCCGTCGGAGACACCCACCTCGGCGAGATCAGCATCCTCCATGGAAGTGAGCACGGTCACGGCGATCAGCCCCGGGGCATCCTCTGCCGGCTCGATGGCCTCTCGGGCCGCCTCGAGCATGCGGCGCCCGCCGGAGGCATGGACGTTGACCAGCGAGACCCCCAACCCCGCCGCGGCGCGACAGGCCTGCGCCACGGTGTTGGGGATGTCGTGGAACTTGAGATCGAGGAAGACGGCGAAGTCACGCTCACGCGCCCATTCCACCACCTGCGGACCCAGGGCGGTGAAGGCCTCCTTGCCGATCTTGATGCCGCAGTCCGCCGGGTCGAGATCAGCCAGCAACGAGCGCGCTCGCTCGGAACGAGCCGAATCCAGCGCCACCCAGATGCGCGGCTGCGACCGGTGCGTTGCCACGCCTCAGGCCTCGCTCTTCATCGAGTTGTTGACCCGCTCGCGCAGTTCCTTGCCCGGCTTGAAGTGCGGGACGTACTTGGCACCCAGCGAGACGGTCTCGCCGGTCTTGGGGTTCCGGCCGAGGCGCGGTCGGCGATAGTTGAGCGAGAAGCTGCCGAACCCACGGATCTCGATCCGCTCGCCGGCGCTCAGCGCATCCATCATTTCGTCGAGCATCAGCCGCACCGAGGTCTCGATGTCACGCACGGGCAGATACTGCTGGCGATCAGCCAGCCGTTCGATCAGTTCCGACTTGGTCATCGGTAGCACTCCTCTGGGCATGGTCCGGTGGACCATGCGACGTGTTTTTCGGCGATCGGTCCCGCAGAACCGCCACCCACAAAAAACGCCATCACGAGGGATGGCGTTTTCCAGGCACAGCAGGGCCGGCTTACTCGGAGCGGCCGAGCTGCTCCTTGAGCAGGTCACCCAGAGTCGGCGACGAGGTGCTGGGAGCCTTGTTCAGCTCGTCCATCGCCTCGGCTTCCTCGGCGTGATCCTTGGCGCGGATCGACAGGCTGATCATGCGGTTCTTGCGATCGATACCCATGAACTTGGCCTCGACTTCCTCACCTTCCTTCAGGACGGTGCGGGCGTCGTCGATACGCTCACGGGCGATATCGGAGGCACGGATGTAGCCTTCGACGCCGTCACCCAGGTCGACCACGCCACCGCGGGCGTCGACTTCGCGCAGGGTGCCCGTGACGATGCTGCCCTTCGGATGGTCGGCCGCCCAGTTGGACAGCGGATCGTCCTCGAGCTGCTTGAGGCCCAGCGAGATGCGCTCGCGCTCCGGATCAATCGCGATGACCACGGCCTCGACCTCGTCACCCTTCTTGAACTGGCGAACCGCTTCTTCACCCGGCTCGCTCCAGGACAGGTCGGAGAGGTGAACCAGACCGTCGATGCCGCCTTCCAGGCCGATGAAGATGCCGAAGTCAGTGATCGACTTGATCTGGCCGACGACCTTGTCGCCCTTGGTGTGCGACGCGGCGAAGGCATCCCACGGGTTCGGCTGGCACTGCTTCATGCCCAGCGAGATCCGGCGACGGTCCTCGTCGATGTCGAGGATCATCACTTCGACCTCGTCGCCGACGTTGACGATCTTGTTCGGGTTGACGTTCTTGTTGGTCCAGTCCATCTCGGAGACGTGTACCAGACCTTCGACGCCATCCTCGATCTCGACGAAGCAGCCGTAATCGGTGATGTTGGTGACCTTGCCGAACAGGCGGGTCGAGGACGGGTAACGACGGGAGATGTCGTTCCACGGATCTTCGCCCAGCTGCTTGAGACCCAGCGAGACACGGTTACGCTCACGGTCGAACTTGAGTACCTTGACGTCGATCTCGTCGCCGATGTTGACCATCTCGGACGGATGCTTGACGCGCTTCCACGCCATGTCGGTGATGTGCAGCAGGCCGTCGATACCGCCGAGGTCCAGGAACGCACCGTAGTCGGTGAGGTTCTTGACGATACCGCGGAGGACCATGCCTTCCTGCAGCTGCTCGAGCAGAGCCTCGCGCTCGGCGCTGTACTCTTCCTCGACAACCGCGCGGCGGGAAACGACCACGTTGTTGCGGCGCTGATCGAGCTTGATGATCTTGAACTCGATGTCCTTGCCTTCGAGGTAGGTGGTGTCCCGGATCGGGCGCACGTCGACCAGCGAACCCGGCAGGAACGCGCGAACGTCGCCGAGCTCGACGGTGAAACCACCCTTGACCTTCCCGGAAATGCGACCGGTGACGATCTCGTCGTCCTCGAAAGCCTTCTCCAGCTTCTTCCAGGCGCGGGCACGCAGGGCCTTTTCGCGCGACAGGCGGGTCTCGCCAAAACCGTCTTCGACCGCGTCGAGGGCGACTTCGACCTCTTCGCCGACGTTGATGTTCAGCTCGCCGTTCTCGTCGCGGAACTGGTCGGTGGGGATGATGCCTTCCGACTTGAGACCGGCGTCTACGGTGACGTAGTCATCGTTGATGTCGACGACCTTGCCGTAGACGATGGAGCCCGCCTGCATGACGGCATTCTGGAGGCTTTCTTCAAAAAGCTGGGCAAAACTTTCAGACATTAATCAACATTTCCAAGGGTTGACGACTGGACGTTCCAAAACATTGTCCGTCGTGGTAAACAAACACTGGCGTATCCGGTCCCTGGGTTTGCCAGACTCAACGGTTGATGATCGGGCGACATTGCCCGCACAAAAACACGAGTCAACGGCCACCGCCGTCGGCGCTACCCCTGCAGACCGGAGAGCCGATCCTGGATGTAGCGCCACAGCGTGGCCTCCACCTCGTCGATGGAAAGATCACTGGAATCAAGCACTAACGCATCGTCGGCCGGGCGAAGTGGCGCCACCGACCGATTGCGATCCCGCTCGTCCCGCTGACGGATCTCCTCGACGAGGGCGGTAAAATTAGCATCGAATCCATTCTCGATCAACTGCTTATAGCGCCGGTCGGCTCGGACCTCCGCACTGGCGTCGAGAAAGATCTTCGCTGGCGCCTCGGGAAAGACCACCGTGCCCATGTCGCGACCGTCGGCAACCAGCCCCGGCGCCTTCGCGAAGTCCCGTTGACGCTGCAGCAGTGCCTCGCGCACTTCCGGGCGAGCGGCGATCTGAGAGGCGATCGCGCCGGTGGTCTCGGTGCGCAGTTCCCGGCTGACGTTCTCGCCGTTGAGAAAGACGTTGCCCTGCTCGTCGAAACGGCAGTCGAGGTGCCGGGCCAGTTCGGCGATTTCCGGATCCTGCGGGGCGAGCGCCGCCGCTTGGCTGGCCAGCGCCGTCAGCCGGTAAAGCGCGCCCGAGTCGAGCATGCCGAAACCCAGCCGGGCAGCCAGTCGCCGCGCGACCGTACCCTTGCCCGAGCCACTGGGGCCGTCGATGGTGATGACCGGTACCATGCCTACTCCTGCTGTCATGAGCCTGTGTATAGAGAATCCCTACCGCAACCAACACAAGGATGGTGCGAGGGTTGAATAAGCCGCCTCGTTCCCCCTGACGCCTTGCCTCGGGGCGACGGGCCAAGGCGTGGGGCGCCCTCCTTTTGGCCTCTTTTTCTTGGACAAGCAAGAAAAGGGGCTCGGGCGCCGCGCACGGCGCCCGGACGGAACGGTTTCTCGCAAAACGGGCCCCGAAACCGTTCCACCCCGGGCTGATCGACCGGCCACGAGGCAAGGCATCAGGAAGCTCGCGCCTTCGATCAATCGAGCCGGCGATCTGCTGCGCCGCTCGACTGGCACCTCAGTGCCGGGAAAGCTCCAGGCAACCACCCAACCGATTGAACAGCTCCGCGAACCCCGGGAAGGAGGTCTCGACGAACTGGCAGTCATGGATGGTGATCTCGCCGCGGGCCTTGAGGCCCGCCACCGCGAAAGCCATGGCGATGCGGTGATCGCCCTGGGCGTAGATGGCCGCCGAACCGAACGGCCGCGGTTCGCCGCGACCCTCGATGACCATGCCGTCCGCCGTCGGCTCGGCCTCGACACCCAGCTTGGCTAACCCGTCAGCCATGACCGCGATGCGGTCCGATTCCTTGACCCGCAGTTCCTCGGCACCGGTCAGCACCGTGCGCCCCTTCGCGCACGCGGCGGCGACGAAGATCACGGGGAACTCGTCGATCGCCAGCGGCACCAGCGACTCGTCGATCTCGATGCCATGGAGCTCCGCGCTCTTCACGTGCAGGTCACCGACCGGCTCGCCGCCGACGACACGACGGTTCGCGATCCGGATGTCCGCGCCCATCGCCTGCAGGATGTCGATCACCCCGGTTCGGGTCGGGTTGAGTCCCACGTGGGTCAGCGTGATCTCGGAACCGGGCAGAATGCTGGCCGCCACCAGGAAGAAGGCCGCCGAGGAAATGTCCGCGGGCACTTCCAACTTCCCGCCGACCAGCTCGCGCGCGGCCGCCGCGGGATTGCCCAGGCAGACACGCGAACCTTCGTGCTCGACCGCCATGCCGAAGCCGGAGAGCATCCGCTCGGTGTGGTCCCGGGTCGGCGCCGGCTCGGTGACGCAGGTGCGCCCCTCGGCATACAGCCCGGCGAGCAGCACGCAGGACTTCACCTGGGCACTAGCCATGGGCATCGCGTACTGGATCGCGCGCAGCGGTTGGCCGCCCCGGATGGTCAGCGGCGAGCGACCGCCGGGACCCGACTCGATCACCGCGCCCATTTCGGTCAGCGGGTCGATCACCCGCTTCATCGGCCGGCGCGAGAGCGAGGCATCGCCCTCGAGTACCGTGTCGAAGGCCTGCCCGGCGAGGATGCCGGCCATCAGGCGCATCGAGGTGCCGGAATTGCCCACGTAGAGCGGAGCCGTTGGCGCCTTCAGCCCGTGGAGCCCCACGCCCTCGATGCTCACGCGACCGTCCTCGGGATCGCTGATGTTCACGCCCATGGCCCGGAAGCAGCGCAGGGTGTTGAGACTGTCTTCGCCCTCGAGAAAACCGCTGACTTCCGTGGTGCCACGAGCGAGCGAGCCGAGCATGATGGAGCGGTGCGAGATGGACTTGTCGCCCGGCACCTTCGCCTCGCCGGTCAGGCGCTCGGCGGCGGTACTTCGGAAGGTGAGCGTCTGCGAATCGTGATGGGAAGCCATGAAGGGAACGTCCGGATGGTTGGTATTCGGTTCGGGGGTCAGTCGCCGGAGTCGTTGTCGTCCGCCTCGGCCGCCGGATAGAGCGCATCACGCACCGCCTTGGCCTCGGCGAAGTAATGCTCGAGCCCGTCGCCGTCACGCTCGACCATCAGGCCGCGCAGCCGGTCGAGCTCGTCGCGGTAGTGATCGAGCAGCCCGAGGATCTCGTCGCGATTGTCCAAGCAGATATCGCGCCACATCACCGGATCGGAACTGGCGATGCGGGTGAAGTCGCGAAAGCCGCCAGCGGCGTAGCGGAACACCTCGTAACGTTCGGCCAGGCGGGCCAGCGCCGAGACCATCGCAAACGCCGCCGCATGCGGAAGATGCGAGGTCGCCGCCAGCACATGGTCGTGGTGCGCCACGTCGAGCCGCTCGACCCGGGCACCCACCGTTCGCCACATGGTCTCGACCCGGGCGATGTCTTCCGGGGCGTTTTCCGGCAGCGGGGTGAGGATGACACGGTGATCACGGTAGAGATCCGCGGTGGCCGCCGCCGGGCCGCTGTGCTCGCGGCCGGCGATCGGATGACCGGGGATGAAGCGCGCCAGCTGGGCGAGCGACAGGTGCGCCCGCGCCCGCTCGACCACGGCGCCCTTCACGCTGCCGCCGTCCGTGATCAGCGCGTCTTCAGGCAGACAGTCCGCCAGTTCGGCCAGGACGGCATCCATTGCGGTCACCGGAGTCGCCAGGAACACCATGTCGGCACCGGCGACCGCCTCGGCGATTGAGTCGGCCGGCCGGTCGATCAGCCCGAGCCGTTCTGCCGACAGCCGCGTCTCCAGCCGCCGACTGTAGCCGATCACCTCGCCCACCGCGCCCTGATCGCGCAGTGCCATGGCCAGCGAGCCGCCGATCAGGCCCGTGCCGATCAGCGCCAGGCGCTCAATCATTGTCCCGGTCCTCGGCGGTGAGCTTGTCGAGCGCCCGCTCCAGGGCGGCGATCGCCCGTTCGTTCTGCTCGCACGTCCCGATCGTAATGCGCAGCGCCGTCGACAATCCGCCGCGATTCTCCTGACCCCCCAGCGGACGGACGATCACGCCCTCTCGCAGCATGCATTCGAACACGCGCCCCGCCGCGAAGGGGGTGAGTACTGTGATGAAGTTCGCCCGGCTCGGCACCGTGCGCCAGCCGCGCTCGCGCGCCGCGGCCTGCCACTGCGCCAGCCCCTCGGCATTGACCCGCCGGCTTTCGTGGATGAAGGCCGCATCCTCCAGTGCCGCCTCGGCGGCGCGCAGGGCCAGCGCGTTGACGTTGAAGGGATGCCGCACGCGATCGAGCAGACTGGCGACGGCAGGGGTGCTGACGGCAAAGCCCACCCGCAGCGCGGCCAGACCGAAAATCTTGGAGAAGGTCCGCGTGACCACCAGGTTCGGGTAGTGCGCGAGCAGCTCGATCCCGTCGGGGAATGCCGGGCCGTCGACGTACTCGGTGTAGGCCTCGTCGAGCACCACGATCACGTTCTCCGGCACCGCGTCGAGCAGTTCGCGCAGCTCGGTGGCCTCCACCCAGGTCCCGGTGGGGTTGTTGGGATTGGCCAGAAACACCACCCGGGTGCGTTCGTCGATCGCCGCGGCCATGGCGGCGCAGTCGGCACCGAAGGGCATCACCGGATCGTCGGCCGGCCGGGCGGGCACCATCTTTGCCTCGGCGCCCGCAGCCTGGGTGGCCAGGGCGTAGACGGCGAAGGCGTGTTCGGAGAACACCGCGTTGGTTCCCGGTTCTAGCCAGGCCCGTGCGATCAGCTCCAGCGAATCGTTCGAGCCGTTGCCCAGCGTGATCTGCTCCGGGCGCACCTCGTAATGGTCGGCGATCGCCCGCTTTAGCCGGTAACCGCTGCCGTCCGGGTACACGTGCAGGTCGGCCAATCCCTCCTGGAGGGCTTCCACGGCCCGCGGCGAGGGGCCCAGAGGATTCTCGTTGGACGCGAGCTTGAGTACGTCATCGATGCCGTACTCGCGCGCAACCTCCTCGGCGGGCTTGCCCGGCACGTAGGGATCGATGGCCTGCACGCACTCGCGTGCCGTGGCGGCAGACGCCGGGCGGTCCTCGCGTTGCATCTCACTCCCCTCCCGGATGGCGGATCACCGGCACCGGGTAGGAACCCAGCACCCGCAACTGGCCACAGTGTGGACGCAGGTGTTCGAGCGCATCGTCCACGTCGGCATCGTCCCGGTGACCGGCGATGTCGATGAAGAACACGTAGTCCCAGACACGATCCCGCGCCGGACGCGACTCGATCCGCAACACGTCGATGCCCGCTTCCGACAGCGGCACCAGCAGACGCGACAGGGCCCCCGGCTCGTTGGTGACCGAAACCAGCAGCGCGGTCTTGTCGTTGCCGGAAGCAGCCACCGGTTCACGCCCCAGCACGGCAAATCGCGTAGTGTTGCGAACGTTGTCCTGGATATTGGATGCGCGGACCACCAGCCCGTGCCGTTCGGCCGCCAGCGTCGGGCCGACGGCGAACACTTCCGGGTCGGTGGCCGCCAGCTCGGCGGCCGCGCTGTTGCTCGCCACCGCCATGCGCTCGACACCCGGGAAATGGGCGTCGAGCCACTCGCGACACTGCGCCAGCGACTGGGCATGGGAGACGATCCGGCGCGGCTGCGCCGGAGCGTCGGCCTGCGCCATCAGCTGCTGGTCGATCCGCAGGGAGACCTCGCCGCAGAGCAGCAGGTCGCTGCCGGCCAGCGAATCCAGCGTGACCGACACGCTGCCCTCGGTGGAGTTCTCCAGGGGCACCACGCCGAAATCGACGCTGCCGGCGGAGACCGCGCGGAAGACCTCGGGAATGCCCGGCTCGAACTGCAACCGCCCACCGTGACCGAACGCCTCGGTGGCCGCCAGCTCGGAGAAGGTGCCCGACGGCCCCAGCGTGGCGATGGCCAGCGGCCGCTCGTGGGCAAGGCAGGCCGACATGATCTCGCGGAAGAGCCAGGCCACCGTGTCGTCGTCGAGAGGCCCCGGATTGAGTTCGCGGATGCGGGCGAGCACCTGCGCCTCGCGTTCCGGCCGGTAGAAGGACTGACCCGGCCGGTGGTCGGGGTCGCGCTCCTTAATCGACGCGACCTGCTCGGCCACACGCGCACGCTGGCTGAGCAGGTCGAGTATCTGCCGATCGATCGAGTCGATCAGCCCGCGGACCTCGTCCAGGCTGTCGGGCAGTGCCGCGTTCGCCGCGGCGTTGGCATCAGTGCCGCCCATGGCCTCGAACGGGGATCAGAGCAGGCGCAGGCGCAGGACGCCGTCGATGGCGGCCAACTCGTCGCGGGTCGCGTCCGGCACTTCCCGGTCGACGTCCAGCAGCGTGTAGGCCACCTGATCGCGCGACTCGTTGACCAGGTGCTCGATGTTCACGCCGGCCTTGCCGAGGATGTGCGAGATCTGGCCGACCATGTCCGGGCGGTTCATGTTGGCGATCGCGATGCGTTGCGCGCCGGAACGGGCCATCTGGACGTGCGGCAGGTTGACCGAGTTCTTGATGTTGCCGTTCTCGATGTAGTCGCGCACCTGGTCGGCGACCATGATCGCGCAGTTGTCCTCGGCCTCGTCGGTGGACGCGCCCAGGTGCGGCAGGGTCAGGCACTTGGGATGGTTCTTGGTCGCGTTGCTCGGGAAGTCGCAGACGTAGGAGAGCGCCTTGCCGTTGTCGAGCGCGTCGACCATGTCCTGCTCGTTAACGATGCCGTCACGGGCGAAGTTCAGGACCACAACGTTGTCCTTCATGAACGCCAGGCGCTCGGCGTTGATGAGGTCCTTGGTCTGCTCCATCAGCGGCACGTGCAGGGAGACGAAGTCGGCCTTGGCCAGCACTTCGTCGACGCTGCCCGCCTGGTGAACGTCCGGGGAGAGCTCCCAGGCACGCTCGACGCTGATGCCCGGGTCGAAGCCGATCACGCGCATGCCCAGCGCCTTGGCGGAGTTGGCCACGCGCACACCGATGGCGCCCAGGCCAATGATGCCCAGCGTGCGACCCGGCAGCTCGAAGCCCTTGAAGTTCTTCTTGCCGGCCTCCGTCGCCTTGTGGATCTCCTCGTCGGAACCCTCGAGGTTGCGGGCGAAGTCCCAGGCCGGGCCGATGTTGCGGATCGACATCAACATGCCGGCGATGACCAGCTCCTTGACCGCGTTAGCGTTGGCGCCCGGCGCGTTGAACACCGCCACGCCGCGCTCGGTCATCTTGTCCACCGGGACGTTGTTCACGCCGGCGCCGGCACGGCCGATGGCCAGCAGCGATTTCGGGAGGTCCATGTCGTGCATCTTGGCCGAGCGGACCAGGATGGCGTCGGCGTCGGAGAGCTCGGCGCCGACGTCGTACTGGTCGGTCGGCAGGCGCTCGAGACCCTTGTTGGAAATGGCGTTGAGGGTATGAATCTTGTACATGTCCGATCCTTAAAACGTTGTCTGTCTGACGGGTTCGGCGGTGCCGGGGCTTTAGCCGTACTGCTTGGCGAAGTCGCTCATGAACTCGACCAGGGCATCGACGCCGGTCTCGGGCATGGCGTTGTAGATGCTCGCGCGCATGCCGCCAACGGAGCGGTGGCCGTTCAGGGTAACCAGATCCCGCTTGGCCGCCTCCTCAAGGAAGGTCTTGTCCAGCGAGTCGTCCGCCAGCATGAACGGCACGTTCATCCAGGAGCGGTAGGCCGGCTCGACCGGGTTGCGGTAGAACGGGTTGTCGTCGATCGCCGCGTAGAGCTTGTCGGCCTTGCGCTTGTTGATCTCGGCCATCGCCTCGAGGCCGCCCTTCTCCAGCAGGTGTTCGAACACCAGACCGGCCACGTACCAGGAGTACGTCGGCGGGGTGTTCGACATCGAGTCGGCTTGCGCCTGCACGTTCCAGTCGAGCATCGCCGGGGTGTTCTCGCGGGCGCGGCCGAGCAGGTCGTCGCGGACGATGACGATCGTCAGGCCGGCCGGGCCGATGTTCTTCTGCGCGCCAGCGTAGATGACACCGAACTTCGAGACGTCGATCGGACGCGACAGGATGGTCGAGGACATGTCCGCGACCAGCGGGACGTCGCCGGTGTCCGGAATGTACGGGAACTCCACGCCCGCGATGGTCTCGTTCGGGGTGTAGTGGACGTAGTCGGCGTCAGCGGAGAACTGGATCTCGCCCTCGGCCGGCAGCGTGGTGAAGTTGTCCGGCTTGGTGTCGGCGACGACGTTCACGTCGACAAAGCGCTTGGCTTCCTTGATCGCCTTGACCGACCAGTGACCGGTGTTGAGGTAGTCGGCCTTGCCCGAGCCGTTGCCCAGGTTAAGCGGGATCGCGCCGAACTGGGCGGAAGCGCCACCCTGCAGGAACAGCACCTTGTAGTTGTCCGGGATGTCCATCAGCTTGCGCAGGTTGGCCTCGGCGCGCTCGGCGATGCCGACGAAATGCTTGCCGCGGTGACTCATCTCCATCACCGACATGCCGGTCCCATGCCAGTCGAGCATCTCTTCCCGGGCGCGATCGAGCACCTCGGTGGGCAACATCGCCGGTCCGGCACTGAAGTTGTAAACGCGAGCCATGCACTACTCCTGAACAAATCACCAAAAAACAAGCGACCGGGCGATGGCTCACCCGGCCTTTACTATCTGTCGATTACGGCGTGCCCGACTGGGCTGCCATGTCGTTTCGGCGGCATTCCATGGCCGCGACGGGGATCACTCCTCCGCATCCGCCGCGTCGGATTCCCCGTCCTCGTCGTCATCCATCGCCGCCACACGCTCGATCTGGACCAGACGCTCGTCCTTGCCCAGACGAATGAGGGTCACGCCCTGAGTATTGCGCGACAGGGAGGAAATCTCGGACACCTCGGTGCGCACGAGTGTACCGCGGTTCGAGATCAGAATCACCTCGTCGGCCTCGCGGACGAGCACCGCGCCAACCAGCTGGCCATTGCGCTCGCTGGTGTTGATGGCGATCACGCCCTGCCCGCCGCGGTTGTAGACCGGGAACTCGTCGATGGGCGTGCGCTTGCCGTAACCGTGTTCGGTGGCGGTGAGCACCTCGCCCTCGTCGACCACGATCAGCGAGACCACGTACTGCTTATCTTGCAGGCGAATGCCGCGCACACCCGCGGCGGTCCGGCCCATCGAACGCACGTCTTCCTCGACGAAGCGCGTGGCCTTGCCGGCGTTGGAGAACAGCATGATCTCGCGTGATCCGTCGGTCAGCGCCGCGCCCACCAGCCGGTCGCCCTCGCGCAAGTCGATGGCAATGATGCCGGCCTGGCGCGGACGGGAGAAGTCGACCAGCGGGGTCTTCTTCACCTGGCCGTTCTTCGTGGCGAAGAAGATGTAGTGATCGTCGACGAACTCCCGGATGGCCATCATGGTGTTGATGTGCTCGCCGTCCTGCAGCGGCAACACGTTGACCACGGGTCGACCGCGTGCACCGCGAGCGCCCTGCGGCAACTGGTAGACCTTGCGCCAGTAGACACGGCCGTAGTTGGTGAACATCAGCACCCAGGCGTGCGTGCTGGCCACCAGCAGCTGTTCGATGACGTCCTCGTCCTTCATGCGGGTCGAGGCCTTGCCGCGACCGCCGCGCCGCTGACTGCGGTAGTCGGCCAGCGACTGGGTCTTGATGTAGCCCTCGCGGGAGAGCGTGACCACGCGATCCTCCTCGGCGATGAGGTCCTCCATGGAGAGGTCCTCGTAGTCGACGATGATCTCGGTGCGGCGCGGGTCGGCGTACTCCTCCTTGATGCGCAGCAGCTCGTCGCGGATCACCTGCATCAGGCGCTCCTCGGAACGCAGGATGTCGAGCAGGTCGATAATGCGCTCGAGGAGCTTGGCGTATTCCTCGACGATCTTGTCCTGCTCCAGACCGGTCAGGCGGTTGAGGCGCATCTCGAGGATGGCCTGCGCCTGTTCGGGGGAGAGACGATAGCGTCCGTCCTCCTGCAGACCGAACTCGTCGCCCAGGGCTTCCGGGCGTGACGCGGCGGCATCGGCCTTCTCGAGCATGGTGCGGACCACGCCGGACTCCCAGGTGCCGTCGAGCAGCTTGGCCTTTGCCTCGGCGGGGGTGGGCGCAGACTTGATCACGGCGATCATCGGGTCGATGTTCGCCAGTGCGACCGCCAGACCCTCGAGGATGTGGGCCCGCTCACGGGCCTTGCGCAGATCGAAGATGGTCCGACGGGTAACCACCTCGCGGCGGTGGCGCAGGAAGACGTTCAAGATCTCCCGCAGACCCACGGTGCGCGGCTGGCCGTCGACCAGCGCGACCATGTTGATGCCGAACACGCTCTGCAACTGGGTCTGCTGGTAGAGGTTGTTCAGCAGCACGTCGGGCATCTCGCCGCGCTTGACCTCGATGACGATCCGCATGCCTTCCTTGTCGGACTCGTCTCGCAGCTCGGCGATGCCGGTGATCTTCTTGTCGCGCACCAGTTCGGCGATGCGCTCGATCAGGCGGGCCTTGTTGACCTGGTAGGGCAACTCGGTGATCACGATCGAGGTGCGGTCGGTCTTCTCGCTGTCCTCGAATTCCGCCCGGGCTCGCATCACGCAGCGGCCGCGACCGGTCAGGTACGCGTCGCGCAGGCCGGCCGCGCCGTTGATGATGCCGGCGGTGGGAAAATCCGGGGCCGGCACGTAGGCGAGCAGGTCACTGTCGTCGATCTCGGGCTCGTCGATCAACGCGACAGTGGCGTCGAGCACCTCGCCGAGGTTGTGCGGCGGAATGTTGGTGGCCATGCCCACCGCGATGCCCGACGAGCCGTTGACCAGCAGGTTGGGGAACTGCGCGGGCAGCACCTGCGGCTCGGATTCCGAGCCGTCGTAGTTGTCGATGAAGTCGACGGTTTCCTTGTCGATGTCGGCGAGCAGCTCGTGGGCGATCTTCGCCATGCGCACTTCGGTGTAACGCATCGCCGCCGGGGCGTCGCCGTCGACCGAGCCGAAGTTACCCTGCCCGTCGATGAGCATGTTGCGCATGGAGAAGTCCTGCGCCATGCGCACCAGCGCGTCGTAGACCGCCGAGTCGCCGTGCGGGTGGTACTTACCGATGACATCACCGACCACGCGTGCCGACTTCTTGTACGGGCGGTTCCAGTCGTTGCCCAACTCGCGCATGGCGTAGAGCACGCGACGGTGCACCGGCTTGAGGCCATCGCGCGCATCCGGCAACGCCCGGCCCACGATCACGCTCATGGCGTAATCGAGATAGGACTGCCGCATCTCGTCTTCGAGATTGACCGGGAAAACTTCTTGAGCGAACTGAGTCATTCGAGTGTCCTGATACCCACGAGTGTCCTGTGTCGTCGTGCACGAAAAGAGGCCGCCGTACCCGGCAACCCCTTCGGCCCGGCCGGTGCGCTCCGTCGCCCGTCACCGCGTCGGCCATGCCCCGCATCGGGCCGGTCCGGGCACCCGTCGACCGGGTCCCGCACAACCGCAGCATGTTACCACAAGCCCTGACCCGGGACGGGGCCGGGCCACTCGTCATCCCGGGCAACCTTCAGCGATCGAACAGCCGCTCGATCCCGTGGCGATCCGGCCGGCTGACCACACCGCGTTCGGTGACCAGCGCATCGACGAGATTTGCTGGCGTGACGTCGAAGGATGGGTTGTGTACCGGCGCGTCGGCCGGGGCGACCGGTCGGCCGGCGAGCGAGCGCACTTCGTCGGCTGGACGCTGCTCGATCGTGATGGCCTCGCCACCGGGGCAGGCGGAATCGATGGTGGACGTGGGGGCGACCACCATCAGCTTCACCCCGTGATGCCGCGCGAGCACCGCCAGCCCGTAGGTACCGATCTTGTTGGCCACATCGCCATTGGCCGCCACCCGGTCGGCACCGACGATCACCCAGCTCACCTCGCCTGTCGCCAGCACGCTCGCCGCGGCACTGTCGCAGATCAGGCGATAGGGAATACCCTCCTGCTGGAGTTCCCAGGCGGTGAGCCGGGCGCCCTGAAGCCAGGGCCGGGTCTCGTCGACATAGACGCGCTCGACCCGCCCGGCAGACCAGGCATCCCGGATCACGCCCAACGCCGTCCCGTGGCCGCCGGTTGCCAGCGCCCCGGTGTTGCAGTGGGTGAGCACCGCCTTTCCCGGTGGGATCAGCGCCGCACCGGCCTGCCCCATGCGAAGATTGGCCTCCAGATCCTCCGCCTCGACCGACCGGGCCTCCGCCACCAGGGCCTCGACGCGCTCGCCGTCAGGCAACGAATCCAGGGCGGCAAGTCGCCCGGCCATCCGGTCCAGTGCCCAGACCAGGTTGACCGCCGTCGGCCGGGCCTCGGCCAGTCGGCGGTAGTCCGGCTCGAGGGCGTCGACCGTCACGCGACCACCCCGCTCGAGCATCGAACGGGCAGCCAGCACGTAACCCCACGCTCCGGCAATACCGATGGCAGGTGCTCCGCGCACCACCATCTCCCGTATCACACCCGCGACTTCTGTTGCATCGCAACAACGCACCCAGGATTCCTCGTGTGGCAACAGCCGCTGATCAAGGCAAAATAGGTCTTTTCCCTTACATATCAGTGCCTTGAGCATATCCTCTCCTGGCAAAAAATGCATCGATTCCCGTGTCGGACCTGTGTCGATTCGACACCGGAACGCCCCCCGAACCACTCGCCGACGTCGCGACAGTAATGCTAAGTGCGGCTATTTTTGCACTTTGTCCGATCGGGCGACTACTATCTTTCTCAGATTCAATCGTTTCAGGATCTGAATCGCTCCACAAAGCGACACCCAAAGTCATCTCTTACTAAAAAGAGACACAAGGAGATTTCACAGATGAAGAAACTGACCGTGCTCGCTGCTTCCGTTGCAGCCACGTTTGCCTTCTCTGGCCAGGCCCTTTCGGGGGGTATGGACCCGTACGTGTACGACAGCAACGGCAACCCGGTAATGACCGGCCATGGCCCGTGCCTCTACAACAACCATGGCGTTCTCAACGAGGACACCGCCATCGAGGCCTGCAACCCGGAGCTGATCTCCCAGGCCGAGCCGGCACCGAAGCCGGTCGTCGAGCCGCCCCCGGAGCCGAAGGCCGAGAAGGTCACGCTGAAGGCTGACACCTACTTCGACTTCGACAAGTCGAATCTCAAGCCGGAAGGCAAGGACACTCTCGACCAGCTGGTCCGCGACATGGGTGACCTGAATGCCATCGCCGAGATCGAGGTCATCGGTCACACCGACAGCATCGGTACCGAGGAGTACAACCAGGGTCTGTCCGAGCGCCGCGCCGCTACGGTCAAGAACTACCTGATCTCCAAGGACGTCCCGGCTGACGTGATCATGACCGAAGGCCGCGGCGAGCTCGAGCCGGTCGCGACCAACGAGACCCGCGAAGGCCGCGCCAAGAACCGTCGGGTCGAGATCACGACCAAGGGCACTGCCCGCTAAGAGTCGGCTCCATCGGCGATACGAAAAACACCGCCTCCGGGCGGTGTTTTTGTTTGTGGCGCCAATGAACGCCACGCACTGAAACGAGCACCACCGCCTCCAATACTGCCCGGACGAGGGGAACGTCTCCCTTCAGTCAAGACGGGAACACCACCGAGGGATCACAATGGAAGAAAGCTTTTTCTCCGCCTACCTGCTGCCCTGGATAATCGACATCCTCATGGCTGGCGCCATCGTTGTTGGCGGCTACTTCATCACCAAGGCCGGCGCCCCCTGGCTCACCGGGCGGCTGGAACGCACGCGGCTGGATCGCATGCTGGTATCCTTCACCGTCGCCATCGCCCGGACGGCCTTCCTGCTGTTCATCGCGATCGCCGCACTCTCCCAGCTCGGACTGGACACCACCTCGCTGGTCGTCCTGCTCGCCGGTGCCGGCATCGCCGTCGCCCTGGCGCTCAAGGATGCGCTGGGCAACTTCGCCGCCGGGGTCATGCTTCTGATCTTCCGCCCATTCAAGGCCGGCGACTTCATCATCACCAACGGGCTGATGGGCACGGTCAACGAGATCGACATCTTCCATACCCGCATGAACACGCCAGACAACATCGAGCTGATCGTGCCCAACTCAGAGCTGTACACCGCGGCGATCTCCAACTACAGCGTGCGCGACACGCGGCGCCTGGACCTGTCGGTGGGCATCGACTACGCCGACGACATCAACCGGGCCAAGGAACTGGTGATGGAAGTGTTCGAGAACGACGACCGTGTACTGGAAGCCCCGGCACCGGTAATCCTGGTCGACCAGTTCGGCGCCTCCAGCGTCGACCTGCTGATCCGGCCCTGGGTCCGCTCGGCCGACATGCCGGTCATCAAGTCGGACCTGCAACAGAAGATCAAGGAAGCCTTCGATGCCAACGGCATCACCATCCCCTTCCCGCAACTGGTCATTTCCGGCGGCGAGGAGGACGAGGGGACCAGCGGCTCCTGACGAACCGACCCGGCAAGACGCCAATGCAGGGCCTCGCCACGCGGGGCCTTTTCGTTTTCGCCACCACGAAAAAGGGCCATCGGAAATCCGGTGGCCCTTTTCGGCATGATTGGCGGAGAGGCAGGGATTCGAACCCTGGGACCCCGCGAGGGGGTCAACGGTTTTCGAGACCGCCCCGTTCGACCGCTCCGGCACCTCTCCAAACGGGAAAACGCGGCCCACGGCCGCGCTCGGCTCCGGGCATGCGCCCGGAAAATCGAAACTGGCGGAGAGAGAGGGATTCGAACCCTCGGTACGGGGTTACCGTACACGCGCTTTCCAGGCGCGCTCCTTCGACCGCTCGGACATCTCTCCGTTTCCGGCCCGTAGGCCATCAAGGACGCGGATTCTACCCAAACCCCCAACCCTTGGCAATGCCCCGGGCGACGGTCTGACGTGTTCCAATACCAGCACACCAGGGAAGGACAGAAAAATGCCGAGTGAACCCGACATCACGTTGCTCGACCGCCCCGCTGCCCTGCGCTGGCTGCTGGCAACCCGCCCGGCCTTCCTGCTGCTGGCGATAGTCGCGGCAGGGATAGGACTGGCCGCATCCGCCCGGGACGGGGGGATTGACGCGCTCACTGCCGGTCTCACGCTGCTGGGCGCAGTACTGTTCCACGCGGCCGTGAACGTCGACAATGACTACTTTGATGCCCGCAACGGCAGTGACGCCGCCAATACCCGGCGGCTGTTCCCGTTCACCGGTGGCAGCCGCATGATCCAGAACGGTGTACTGACCCCGCCGCAGACCCGGCGCCTCGCGCTCGGGCTGTATGCCTCCACGACCATTGTCGGGCTGGCTCTGGTCGTGATGACCGGCCCCGCGCTGCTGTTGCTGGGGCTGCTTGGAGTGGCGCTGGGCTGGGCCTACTCCGCCCCGCCGCTGGCTCTGGCCGGGCGGGGCGTGGGCGAGATCACGGTGGGCACGGGTTTCGGTCTGCTCATCCCGCTGGGGGCCGACTTGGTCCAGCGCGGCACGCTGGCCGCGGACGCGGTGTGGGCGGGTGCCGGTTTTGCGGCGATGGCCACGGCGATCCTGCTGATCAACGAGTTTCCGGACCGCGAGGCAGACCGGCAGGCAGGCAAACGCAATCTGATCGTGCGTCTGGGTCCGCGTCGCGGCCGCTGGCTGTACGCGGTGGCATTGCTGTTGGCCGCCCTGCTCCCGCTCGCTTTAGTCCTCGGAAACAGGGTGCCGGCCACCACCCTGCTCTGCCTGGCCGCACTGATCCCCGCCCTGCCGGCGCTCGTCGGCGTCTGGCGATATGCCGAACGCCCGGAACGACTGACCCCCGCCATCGGCGCAACCATCACCGCGGCCCTGGGCTACGGCGTGCTGACGATCCTGGGCCTGTCGATCGGCTAGGGAAACTCTGCGCGAATGCCATACGGTTCTGCGTGCCTTGAGCCAGGCAGATGCAAGGCGCTCGTCCACCGCAGGAGGGTGATTCCCGCATCCTCGGACGACAACGCAGCAGATGCCCGGCTCAAGGCGCGCCCTGCGGGGCCTGTCGAGCACGGACGGCTCGCCAGGGCAGAATGGCATGGCATTCGCGCAGAGTTTCCCTAAGGCTCCAGCACGGCCATGGACTCGACGTGCGCGGTGTGCGGGAACATGTCCATCACCCCGGCGGCCTTGAGCCGCCAGCCGTGGTCCTTGACCAGCGCACCCACGTCCCGGGCGAGCGAGCCCGGATGGCAGGAGACGTAGACCATCCGCCTGGGCCGCATCCGCGCGATCACCGGCATCATCTCGCGCGCGCCGGCCCGGGGCGGATCCACCAGCACGCGGTCGTACGACTCCCGCATCCAGGGGGTCGCCCGGTCCGGCTCGAACAGGTTGCCGACCACATGACGGGTGTTCGTGATGCCGTTGGCCGCGGCTGACTCCGCCCCGCGCCGGACCATGAGCTCGTCGGCTTCCACCGCGATCACCTCGCCTTTCGCACCGACGCGACGCGCCAGCGGCAACGAGAAGTTGCCCAGCCCGGCGAACAGGTCCAGCACCCGCTCGCCGGGCTGCACGTCCAGCCGCTCGATGGCGCGGGCAACCATTGCCTGATTGATCTCTGCGTTGACCTGGGCGAAGTCCAGCGGCGAGAAGCGGATCTCCACGTCGAACTCGTCGAGCCGGTAGCGCGGATAACGGTCCCGCTTGCCCTCGGTCAGTGGCTCGAGCGAATCCGGGCCGCCGGGCTGGAGAAAGATGGCGAAACCGTGCTCGTCGCCGAAGGCATCCAGCCGGGCCCGGTCGGCCTCGGACAACGTCACCATGTGGCGGAAGGCCAGCGCGCAGGTATCGTCGCCACAACCCACCTCGATCTGCGGAATATCGCGACAGGCATCCATGCCGGCGATCAGCTCCGACAACGCCGGCAGCTTCTCGCCCACGCGCGGGTCGAGCACAGGACAGGTGTCGATGTCGGCGATCAGCGGGGTACCGCGCTCGCGAAAGCCCACCAGCACACGCCCCTTTTTCCTGACCCGGCGCACGCCCAGCCGCGCCATGCGCCGGTAGCCCCACACCGGGCCGGTCAGCGGCTCCATCACCTCCTCGGGCTGCACCCCGCCGATCCGCGCGAGCTGGTCGAGCAGCGCGCGTTGCTTGTAGGCCACCTGGGCCTCGGGGGCGAGGTGCTGCAGGGCACAGCCGCCGCAGACCTCGAAGTGCGGACAGCCCGGCTCGATGCGCTCCGGGGCGGGCGTGTCGACGGCAACCGCGTCGCCCAGATCGTACTGGCGCTTTCGATCGCTGTAGACGAAGCGCACGTCCTCGCCCGGCAGTGCGCGGGAAATGAACGTCGCCTTGCCGTCGAGGTGCGCGACACCGCGCCCCTCCAGCGTCAGTGATTCGACGTGGGCGGAAAACTCGCCCCGGGGAAGCTTCTTGATGCGCTTGGGTCGCGCCATGGAATTCGCTCTCGGGTGTCGGATCCGGAGACGGCCGGGCCGCTCCGGGTTCAGGGACAGGGGCGCTCGACGGCCCGTTCGAGGGCGCGGGCATGATCCAGCGAACCCGAAGCGCTTTCAAGCCGCCGGGGCAGCTGGTCCTGCAGGGGCTCGCGGACGAAAAAACGGACAAAGGACAGATCGCCGGCATGCACCTCCACCGCCATGTCGGCATCCGCCTCCTTCACCAGCTCGCTCGCGGCGGACTCGGTCAGCCGGACATGCACGGTGACGGCGCCATCCGCCGACTCGATGCGGATCGCGTCGATCCGCTCGGCGCACAGGTCGAACACCGGCGGGGGCGGGGACGACGCACCGACCTGCCCGGCCGCCACCATCAGCCACAGCGGCAGAGTCGCCAGCCGTACGGACGTCATCCGGCGGGGAAGACCCCGGTAGAGAGGTAGCGGTCACCGCGGTCGCAGACGATGGTGACGATCACGGCGTTCTCCACCTCGGCGGAAACCTTGAGCGCGGCGGCCATCGCCCCGCCCGAGGAGATGCCGGCCATGATGCCTTCCTCGCGGGCCAGCCGGCGGGTCATTTCCTCGGCCTCGTCCTGGTCGATATCCAGGGTGCGGTCGACGCGCTCGGGTTCGAAGATGCGGGGCAGGTACTCCTTCGGCCAGCGGCGGATGCCGGGGATCTGCGCCCCCTCGCCCGGCTGGACCCCGACGATCTGCACGTCCGGGTTGCGCTCTTTCAGGTAGTGCGAGGTACCCATGATCGTGCCGGTCGTACCCATCGCGGAGACGAAGTGCGTGATCCGCCCCTCGGTCGCCTCCCAGATCTCCGGGCCGGTGGTCAGGTAGTGGGCACGCGGGTTGTCCGGGTTGGCGAACTGGTCGAGCACCACGCCCTCGCCGCGGGCGGCCATCTCGGCGGCGAGATCACGCGCGCCTTCCATGCCCTCGTCGCGCGAGACCAGCTTGAGCTCGGCACCGTAGGCGGCCATCGACTGGCGCCGTTCGATCGACATGTGCTCGGGCATGATCAGCGTCAGCCGAATGCCCAGCGTCGCCGCGACCATCGCCAGCGCGATGCCGGTGTTGCCCGAGGTGGCCTCCACCAGCCGGTCGCCGGGCCTGAGATCCCCGCGCTCGAGTGCCTGCGAGATCATCGAATGCGCCGCCCGGTCCTTGACCGAGCCGGCCGGGTTGTTGCCCTCAAGCTTGCCGAGGATGACGTTCCCGCGCGCCGCTCCGGCCTCGTCGAGGCGCTGGATGCGCACCAGCGGGGTATTGCCGATCAATTGATCGAGACGTTGACCTAACATACGCTTTGCCGGCTGATTCCAGATGAGAATGTCGCTCCCGGGCGGTCCCCGCGCCGGACGTCCGAGTATGCCACAACCCGCAAGGCCCGCCGGTGAACGCAACGACCGATTCCAAGCAGGACATTCCTTCCCGCCATCCCCGCGGCGCCGGAGTCGTGCCGGTGCTGCTCGCACTGGCCGTGCTGGTCGCGCCGCCGGCCCTGCTGGTGCTCGAACCGCAGTACGGGTACCTGCTTCCGGGTGACTCCGCCCTGGCACACCTGGGCCTGGCCTGGCTGGTGATCTGGGCCGCGCTGGCCCTGGCCACCGCCGGCCTGTGGTGGGCCGATCGCCGCCGGCACCCGGCGGCCGACGACATCGGGACGACTCCACCCCCCGCAGCCCCCGCAGCCAGGCCGTCCGCACCGGAAACGGCCAGTGGTTCGGACACGGACATACAGCTGACGACCAGCTCGGTACTCGAACTGGTCAACCAGCAGTGGGTCACGCCGCTGGGCCACATCCGCTCGGCGGTCGATTCGCTTGCCGCGCTGGAGCGCCGCCTGACCCAGTGCGCCCCGCCTGCGGACAACGGCCAGCAGGAGCCGGCGCGCTCGCTGCAACTGATGCGCCACGCCAGCCACCGGCTGCGTATCTCGATCGAGAACATCATCGACTTCCACGAGATTTCCGCCGGGCGGCTCAAGCGCACCGACGGCCGCATCAACCTGCGCACCACCGGCGAGGACATGGTCGCCGACTGGCAGACCACCGCCCAGCGCGACGGCGAGGTGCTGCAGTTCATCGGCTACCAGGATCTGCCGCGCGAGATCTCGCTCGACCCGCAACTGCTCCGCCGGCTGCTCGACCGCCAGCTCAACGAGGCGCTGTCCATCGGACATCTCAAGGAGCCGGCGATCACCTTCCAGATCGAGGACGAGCAGGAGACCGAGGGTGGCGACCGCATCGGCCGGTTTTGCCTGACGGTGGACGGACGACCGCCCGACGACTCCTTTGGCCGGGACGCCCTGAACGAACGGCTGGAGCACCCCCTCTCCGACTCCCTGGGCGACCTGCTGGCCCACGACCTGATCGACATCTGGATCATCCGCTGCGTCTGCCAGCACCTTGGGGCCACGCTGGAGGTAACGGACACCGGCAACGGCCGCACCGGGCTCTCCGCCACCTTCGACGCTCCCATCCTGGCCGACGAGCCGGAGCCGGGCGAGCTACTCGTCGGCAAGCTCTGCGGGGTCATCTGCGCCTCCGACCAGCACCGGCGCGCCTGGCAGGGCAACCTCGCCTCGCTGGGCGCCGACATCCAGGTCGAGCCGGACTTCGGCCAGCCGGTGGACCTGCTGTTCCTCGACGAGCGCATCGTCGAACGGCACCACCGTGACCCCGCCTTCAGCGAATGGGTGGCGCTCGCCGGTCGGGTCATCGGCCTGGCCAGCCACCTGACCATTCGGGGCCGGCCTGCCGCGCCGCTGCACTGGGCGGACTTCACCCTGCCGCTGTTCGTGCGCAGCCGGGCGCTGTCCGCGTCCATGGAACGCATCCTCGACACCGCCAAGAGCACACTGCGCTCCGGCGAATCCCGCCTCGCACCCCGCTCCCCCCAACGTAAGCGCCCGCAGGATCAGGTATCCCCGCCTCGCCGGAACAGCCAGTCAGGCAACGGCCGCCACGCGCTCTACTCCTTTGCCGGACGGACCGCACTGGTGATCGACGACGATCCGGTCTACCTCGCCCACCTGAGCCAGACGCTCGGAGAGCTGGGCTTCCAGGTACTCGAGGCCGGCAACGGCAAGCAGGCACTGGAACTGGCCGACCACGAGGACATCGACATCGTCTTCACCGACATGCACATGCCCGACATCACCGGCGCCGGGGTGGCACGCATCCTCCGCAAGCGCCCGCGCCACCTGGAGACGCCGATTATCGCGATCACCGCCAACCGGCAGGGCAGCGTGCACCAGGACCTGCTGCACAGTGGTATCGAGCGGGTGCTGACCAAGCCCGTCACCGCCGGCGAACTGCTCAGCGCGATCGGCGAGTTCTTCCCGTTGGAGAATCACACCCACACCGCGGCCGAGGCGCGGGAGAACCAGGTCACGCCGAAGGATCCCTTCCTCTCCCGGCTGCTGCTCGACGAACTGCCCGGCTACCGGCGGCTGCTTACCGAGCGCAGATCCGACCCGGAGACTCTGCGCCATGCCGCGCACAAGCTCCGCGGAGCCGCGGCCTGTTGCCGCGAGACCACCCTCCAGGAACGGGCCGGCGCACTGGAATCCGCCCTTGATCAGTCCGCCGAGGACGAACGTATCCGGCAGCTGGTCTCCTCACTGGTCCAGAGCATCGATCAGGTCGAATCCCGTCCCGGTGAGGACGACGCGAACCCGAGAGGCAATATCAGCCGTTCGTGATTCTGCCCCCTCCGGATCATTGTTACTATCTGACAAGACTTAGCCGCCCGGTCAGGAACTGGGGCACCCGGAATCAGGAGCTCGCATGCGCAAGGACAGCCGACAGCCAGAGAAGAGCGATCCCCAGACGCTCAGCTTCCTCTGCAATGCGGAGGGTGACGTGCTTGGCGTCAGCCCGAGCGCGGACGAGCGCCTGCCGGGAAACAACGGCGACAGGCTGCCAGACCGACTCGCCCCCTTCGTCGAGCCGCAGGATGGCCAGCCCCTTGCCGACGCCCTGAACCACGGTCTGGCCGACGACTCGGAGACTGAGCTCCCCGCCCGGCTCGACGACTGCCCGGTTACCCTGCGGATCGTTCCGCTCGGCGGAGAAAACCGACTGGTCAGCATCGACGAGACCTGCCCGCGCACCGACCATAGCGACTCGCTGACCGGCCTGCCCGACCGCAGCGCGATGATCGAGCACATCCGCGAGATCCAGGAAAGTGGCCGCAACGGCTACCGGCTGCTGCTGGCCGACATCGACCGGCTCAAGACCGTCAACGACTACCTGGGCAACCACGTCGGCGACCATCTCATCCGCGAGCTGGCCGACGGCCTGCGCCGCACCCTGCCCGGGGATGCCGTAATCGCCCGCTGGAGCGGACACGAGTTCATGCTGCTCATCCCGCCGGAACCGGCCAGGGACATGGACCGGCTCACCGAGCAGGTTCGGCTGATCGCCTCCGGCATCCGGCTCAGCCACGCCTCCGACATCCCGCGGCTCGGCAGCGTGACCGTCAGCATCGGCCACGCCGCACTGGAGACCGGCAACGTCTCCCGACTGGTCGGCTCCGACTCCCTGAGCGCGATCAATGCCGCCGTCTACGAAGCCAAGCGCACCGGCCGTGACCGCGCCGTGGACGCCGATCACCTGCGCGAACCCTCCGTCTACGCCACCGGCGGCGCGCTCGACCGGGCCATCCACGAAGGGCGCATCGTCGCCGCCAGCCAGCCGATCGTCGACCTGAAGACCGGCGAGGTGGTCGCCGACGAGACCCTCGCCCGCATGCTGACGCCCGACGGCGAAGTGATCCCCGCCGGCCGCTTCATCGAGGCCGCCGCCCGCCTGCAGATGGCACACCGGATCGACTACGAGATCATCCACCAGACCATCGCCAATTGCGTCTCGACCATCGGCCACCGTCCCATGGCCCACTTCGTCAACATCTCCGGCGACTTCCTGCACCACCCGGAGCTGATGGAGGAAATCATCGCCACGGCGCAGTCCGCCTGCAGTTGCGAGGATCAGTACGGGGACAACGGCGTCAAGCCGCTGGTGCTGGAAATGACCGAACGCGAGGTACTCGACGACACCAGTCACGCCGTCGAGGCACTCAAACCGCTGATCGACTTCGGCCTGCGGCTCGCCCTGGACGACTTCGGCAGCGGCTACTCCTCCTACCGCTACCTGCTCGACATGCCGTTCACCTTCCTCAAGATCGAGGGGGCACTGGTCCAGCACATCCACGACAACACCCGCGCGCGCAAGATCGTCCAGCACATCCAGTCCATGGCCGCCGACCTGGGCCTGACCACCGTCGCCGAGTTCATCGCCGATCAGCGCACCGCCGACATGCTGCGGGAGATGGGCCTCGACTGGGGACAGGGATTCCACTTCGGCCATCCCGAGATCGTCCGGCCGATCGACCTCAGCGGCGATCGCCGCAGTCGACACGGCTGACCGCACGGGGCTTTCTCCCTGCCCGGAAATGCGCTATCCTTCGCGCCCTGCTTCGGAGTGTAGCGCAGCCTGGTAGCGCACCTGCATGGGGTGCAGGTGGTCGGGGGTTCAAATCCCTCCACTCCGACCAAATCGGAAAAACGAAAGGGCCACCCGCGACGGGTGGCCCTTTTGCGTTTTGGCATGCATGGCCCCGCATCGGTCACTCGCCGAATGAGCCGGTGACAGAACACGCGCCTCCCGGCGCGTTTCGCTTGCGAGCAGGCTCGCCCAAGGCAGCGATGCCCCTCAAGGCCGTGGGAAGCCCCCCATCAGCCCGCATTCCGGGACCGCCCTTGAGCTCAAAGCGCGATCCGCACTCGCTTGCCCCGGAACCGGATTTCCCCGTCACCTCCTCCATCGGCGGTCACGCGCAGGACGTTCGGGTCGACGAAGTCGGCGTCCAGCCGCAGGGACTTCCGCTTGGTCATCCGGTAGGACATGGCGGGGCCGGTCCGCGTGGCATCGCTGCGATCCGGTGCTTTCTCCGGCGGCACGTAGATAAGGAACGGCTTGCCGGGTTCCGGTCGCACCGTCTGGCGGGCCTGCGTGATGACGTGCATGGGGGCATCGAGCTCGCGAGTGCGGAAGGACCATTCATGACGCCTCCATCCGTCCGCGTGATAGCGCAGTTCCACACGGTAGTCCTGCCCCCAGCCGAGTCGATCGCGGGGGAACAGGACGAACTGGTGGTCGGTCAGCAGCCCGTGCGGATCGTTGTCTTTCTCTCGCTGGACGATGATCGGCAGGATGCGTCCCGTCTCGACTTCGACTAGGCGGAGCGTCACCTGGTCGGGCGGTTTCCGGAAATGCGCGGGGTTGAAGCTCACCGAAACCGGGTAGCCACTGAAACGGTGGTCGGGCAGCGGATCGGGCTCTTCGGCGAAGAACACCGGCGGCACCTCCTCGGCGTCGTCGGGCGGCCAGACCACCACGGCCGGCTGGGCGGGATTTTCCCGCGCGATGTTCCGGCTCCCGAGCAGGTAGACGTAGGCCATCTGGCGCTGATCACGGCAGGCCGCGCCCAGTTCGTCGCGGGTCCAGTCGAGCAGCAGCAGGCGGTGATACGGTCCGGCGAACAGGTCGTCCAGCGAACGCCTGACGCTCGCCGCCTCGCTCCCGCTGGCATAGGGCGAAACCACCTCGATTACCGATCGATTCGGATAGCCGGCGGCCAGAACCCGGTCGCCGGGCCCGCGCCCGGTAAAGCCTTTCCTGCCGGACGACTGGTAATGGCTGTTCACCCGATGCCGGGCCAGGTATGCCGCATGGGCCTCGGCCGCCGTGTCGAGCATCGGATCGAACGACACGGGACCCAGACCCGCCTGCTCGCGCGAGGCATTGATGTAGTCGCGCGCCGGCCCGTCGACGGGAACGCCCCCGTGGCAAGCTCCGCTCATGGAAGTCCTCGGGGATTGCGCGCAACCGGCAAGCAGGCCCAGCGACAGGACGAAGATGGCCAGCCGGGACGAGGGACGGGCGAGAGACATGATGGCAGCAGGAATCCGTGGTTGTGACGAACGACACGGTCACGGGCCGTGAGACCGGCAGGAATAACCAACTCCCCGTGGCACGCGCCGGGCGCGCATTGTACGGACAATCTCGCCGGGATACGCGCCGCCCAGCGCGTTTCACCTCGCCCACGCCATTCCGGCCGTCAGTTGACGCGGTCTAGGATCTCGCCGTTGGAGACGGCCAGCACGGCGCCCTCGGGCAATGGCTGCCAGGGGCCTTCGGTCAGTGGGGTGCTGGCGAACAGCAGCATGTCTTGGCAGCTGCCGTGCAGGTCGAGGCCGGAGTCGGCCAGGGCGCCGGAGAGTTCGCAGTGGCGGCGGTCGAGCATGTGCAGCCCCGGCGGCCGGATCTCGCCGTCGATCTGCGTGCGGCGGTGGGCGTGGACGAACAGCGCGTCGCTGTCGGCGTAGAAGAAGTTCGCCGGTCCGTGAGGGCGCAGTTCGGCGGCGACTTCGGCCACCCGGGCCAGCCGATCGGCCAGCGGCGGGACCATGTCGCAGTCATCCCACAGCGGGGCGAGGTGTTCGAGCAGGTGGCAGAAGACCAGCTCGGAGTCCGTGTCGCCCAGCGGACGGAACCGTCGCGGGCGAAACTCTTCCCGGTCAATGCCCGATAGGTTGCCGTTGTGGGCGAACAGGTGCACCCGTCCGCCGAGTTCCCGCTGGAACGGCTGGGTGTTCCACAGCGCCCGGTCGCCCCGAGTGGCCAGCCGGATATGGGTGATGATCAGCCGGCTGGGCGGGATGTGCCGATCGACGTAGCGGACCAGCTCGCTTTCGGCCGCGGCGACCGGCTCGCGGAGGCGGAAGACGTCCGTCCCCTCGTAGGCGGCGATGCCCCAGCCGTCCCGGTGCGGGCCGTCCCGCCCGCCCCGGCGCGCGAAGCGCTCCAGGGCGAAGTCCGCGGCCACCGGCTCCCGGCTGGAGATGGCGAAAAGTTCACACATGGCAAGTATCGATACTCGCAGAAAGCGACCCGGTTGACCACGCAGACAGCGCACCCGCGTTTCTCTGACAATCAACCCGATCCCGTGTGGCCGTGAAGAGTCCTGCCCTGTTGCTGCGGTTCGTTGGCATGGCAAACTACCCGGAAATCACCGCAGAGCAAGGAAGCTGTCATGGCCAATGGAACCAACGCCAATCTCTCGCTGGCCGTCCTGATCGACGCCGACAACGCCCAGCCGGGCATCGTCGACGGCCTGATGGCCGAGGTGGCGAAGATCGGCGTGGCTCACGTCAAACGGATATACGGTGACTGGACCACGCCGCATCTGGGCAAGTGGAAGGAAGTCCTGCTGGATCATTCCATCCAGCCGGTACAGCAGTTCCGCTACACCGTGGGCAAGAACGCCACGGACAGCGCCATGATCATCGACGCGATGGACCTGCTCTACACCGGGCGCTTCGAGGGTTTCTGCCTGGTTTCGAGTGACAGCGACTTCACCCGCCTGGCCTCGCGCCTGCGCGAGTCGGGGCAGGCGGTGTTCGGCATCGGGGAGCGCAAGACGCCCAAGCCGTTCGTCTCCGCCTGCGATCGCTTCATCTACACCGACGTGTTCACGGCACCTCAGGAAGAGGACGTCACCCAGGCCCACAAACCGCAGGGCAAGAAGGAGCTGCGCGGCGACACGGCGCTGGTCCGCCTGGCGCGTGCGGCGATCGAGGCGACCTCCGACGAGAACGGCTGGGCGAACCTAAGCCCGGTCGGCAGCTACATGAACAAGACGGCCAACGACTTCGACCCCCGCAACTACGGCTATGCCAGGCTCAGCTCGCTGTTCGAGGCCATCGGCCTGTTCGACATCGAGCGGCGCGACAACGGCGTGTTCGTGCGGGATACCCGTCGGCGGCCGAACGGATCCGCCTGAGCGGGGTAAAACCGGCAGCCGGCCGGCCTTGGCTGTACACTCGATGATCACAGCCATGACCGCTCGACGGCCCGCGGCCACCGGTCGCGCATAACAAGCAGGGAGAACACCACAATGGGAACCGGAACCTGGATCGTGATCGCACTGGTAGTGATCGCCATCGTCTACCTCATCTACGTCTACAACAAGCTGACCTCGTACCGCACCCAGTACGAGAACGGCTTCGCGCAGATCGAGACGCAGCTCAAGCGACGCCATGACCTGATCCCCAACCTGGTCAACACGGCCAAGGGCTACATGGAGCACGAGGCCTCGGTACTCACGGAGGTCACCGAGGCGCGCGCCGCGGCGGAAAAGGCGGTGGACGCCGCGCACAACCAGCCGGGCAACCCGGAGACAATGGATCTGCTCTCCCGCGCCGAGTCGGCCCTCAACAGCGGCCTGGGCCGACTGAACGCCACCTTCGAGGCCTATCCGGATCTCAAGGCGGACGCCAACATGCGCCAGCTTTCCGAGGAGCTGGCCACCACCGAGAACCGCGTCGCCTACGCGCGTCAGGCCTACAACGACCTGGTGCAGAAGTACAACGAGTACCGGCGCTCCTTCCCGCCGGTGATGATCGGCAAGCTCGTCGGCCACGGCGAGGATGCCCAGCTGCTCGAGTTCGAGGACAGCGAGGCGATCCAGAAAGCCCCCGAAGTCAGCTTCTAGAGCCGGTAGCCCATGGACTTCCGCGAACAGCAGGACCAGGCGCGACGACAGACCCGGATGCTGGTGGCTCTCTACGTGCTGCTGCTGGTCATCGCGGCCGCGGCCGTGGGTGCACTGGTCTGGCTGGGACTGATCCTGGGCGAACAGGCCCAGGCGGCCCAGGGGACGGGCACGAGCGGATCATCCCTGGCGGATGGCGCCACCTGGCAGGCATTCGCCTGGGCGGCCGGGCTGACCGGCGGCGGCATCCTCCTGGTCACCCTGTTCCGCTGGTTCACCCGCTCGGACGGCGCCAAGGTGGCACAGTCGCTGGGCGGACGCGAGCTCACCGGCGCGGGCGAAACCGACCTCACCCCGGCCGAACGCCAGTACCTCAACATCGTCGACGAGATGGCCATCGCCTCGGCCCTGCCCCGCCCGCGGGTGTTCGTGCTCGACCGGGAGGCCGGCATCAACGCCTTTGCCGCGGGCACCCGGCCGGAGAACGCCGCGGTGGCCGTGACGCAGGGGGCACTGGACAACCTCAGCCGTGACGAGCTGGCCGGCGTGGTCGCCCACGAGTTCGGCCACATCGCCAACAGCGACATCCGGCTTTCCGTGCGCGTGGCGGCGATGGTGTTCGGCTTTACCTTCCTGTTCTTCGTCGCCCGCTGGTGGTTCCACGTCGGCATCGGTCCGGGCCGGCGGGATGCCCGCCTGCGGATGGCCATGCTGGCCGGCGCGGCGGGGATCGCGCTGGTGGGGCTGCTGACCGTGTTCTTCGGCCGCATCCTGCAGGCGGCCGTCAGTCGCCAGCGCGAGTTCCTGGCCGACGCCTCGGCCGTGCAGTTCACCCGCTATCCCGACGGCCTGAAGAGCGCCTTCGAGAAGCTCAAGGGCGGCGCCTCGTCACGCGTGGAGTCCGACGCCGCCGCGGAGATGAATCACGCCTTCCTCTTCCGGGCCGGCGGCGCACGCCTGTTCGATACCCACCCGCCACTCGAGGAACGCATCCGCCGGCTGGAAGGGGTGGACCGGACGTCCTGATGCCAGCCGCCTCCAGGCTCAGTCCCAGATGAGCGGGCGGATCGCCTCGGCGTTGAGCAACCGGATCTGCTGGACCTTCGGGTCGGGGTGCTCCCGCTCGGGATCGATCTGCATCAGCCGCAAAAAATACGGCACCATCGCCCGCCGGACGGGGCAGCGAATGCGCCCATCGGTCATGCCGTAATCGGCGGCGATCACGCTCCGCTGCGGCTCGGGCAGTTCCGGGTGCACCCCCACCTCCAGCGTGACCTCCTCTTGCCAGTCCCGGTCGCCGTCGGCGCAAACCCCGGGTTCCTCCGGCAGCGGAACGGCCATTCGCATGCGTGCGAGCACGAAGTCGCGGTACTCGCCGTGATGATCGCTGAAAGCCCGCACGTGCCAGCGGAAACCGCTGTAGACCAGCGTATGCGGCGAGAGCGTGACCTCCACCGGCTCGGGCCGGGTCATCGACTGGTAGCTGACGGCCACGCGATGCCCGTTGCTGGCCGCCGCGCTCACCGCCCGGAAGATCGAGAGGTCCAGTTCCCGCTCCATGGGCCGGAGCATCTCCACCGCCGGCCCGTCCGCGGCCAGCGCGACCACCGGGCTGTCCACGCCGCGCATGGCCGCCAGCACGTCGAGCATTTCCGAGGTCCGCCCCGACAGCAGCCCCGGCCGGAAGCCGTCCGCCGGCTCGTAACACTTGCGCGACCGGTTGTAGACGAGGTTCCCCGGGAACAGAGACTGGTAGACGGCGAAGTCCTTGGAGGCCTGGGCGCGGCTGATGCCGAAGCTCTGGGTGAGCGCCTGGGTGCGCACCCAGCCGGTCAGCAGCAGCGTGCATTCGAGCAGCTTGAGCCGTTGGCGCAGGTCCCACTTGAGGTCGTCGAGGGCGTCGGAAGTGTTCATGACGCCATTGTCGCGTGTCCGCAACACATGTCAATTATCTTGTCATGACTTTGTTGACACACTCCATAGTCATGTCTAGTCTCTGGACATGTCCACTTTGTGGTCATTCAAACGAGAGGGATGCGACCATGTCGACCTATGCCGATGAAGTGATCGATTTCTGGGCCAACGTCTTCCGTGCCTGCCGGCTCTCCACCACCGGGATGGACCTGGAGGAGTTTCTCGAAGACCCGCACGGCCACCTCGACCGACTGGGCCTGAGCGACGCGATGGAAATGCTCGCCGGCGGCTTTCTGCCCCTGCTTCCCGAGCAGGCCGCCGTGCGGCGGGAGATCGATGCGCGATTCCCGCTCCCGGCCGTCCCGAAGCCCGCAGCGGCGAGCACGGCATCCGTGCCCGCACCGCCGGACTTCCTGGTGGCAGCCGGCTGAGATCAGCGGCCACGGGAGCCTGTACAAGGCTTGCCGGGCAAGGCGAGGCGCGGCCGCTCGTGCCCTGGTAAGGCAATCGCTCCATACGAAGCCCCGGCGTCGCGTATCATCGAGGTGAGGTTCACTCTTCACTTCCCGGGGGACCATGGACGCGGTCAATTCCTTCATCCTGATAGGCGCCCTGCTGCTGTTCACCAGCATCCTGGCGGGGATGGCGTCGGCGCGCTTCGGCTTTCCGCTGCTGCTGATCTTCCTCGGCGTGGGCATGCTCGCCGGGCAGGACGGCCTCGGCGGAGTGGTATTCGACGATTTCCAGACCGCGTTCCTGATCGGCAATATCGCGCTGGCGGTCATCCTGCTCGACGGCGGGCTGCGCACGCACATCCGCACCTTCCGCGTGGCCCTGAAGCCCGCCCTGTCGCTGGCGACCGTCGGCGTGATGATCACCGCGGGGGCCATGGGCGCGCTGGCCACCTGGTTGCTGGGACTGGACTGGTACTACGGGCTGCTGATCGGCGCGATCGTGGGATCGACGGACGCCGCGGCGGTGTTCTCCCTGCTCAAGGGCAGCGGCACGCGGCTCAACGAGCGGGTGGGGTCGACGCTGGAAATCGAGTCGGGCATCAACGACCCGATGGCGATCTTCCTCACCATCACGCTGCTGGAAGTGATCAGCGGCGGGCAGTCGCTGCTCGACCCATGGATCCTGGTCTTTTTGCTGCAGCAGTTCGGCATCGGCGCGGTCCTGGGCGTGGCCTTCGGTTTCGCCCTGCGCGAGACCCTGCGGCGCATCCAGCTTGCCGAGGGACTCTACGCCCTGCTGATCGCCTCGGGCGGGCTGTTGTCGTTCGCCATCATCAACGGGCTGGGCGGCAGCGGCTTTCTCGGGGTGTATCTGACCGGGCTGGTGATCGGCACGGCGCGCAACCGCGGTGTCTTCCACGTCCTGCGGATCATGGACGGGCTGGCCTGGCTGGCGCAGGCGGGGATGTTCCTCATACTGGGCCTGCTGGTCACGCCCAGCGCGGTGATGGACAACATCGTCCCGGCACTGATCCTCGCCTTCGCCCTGCTGCTGGTCGCCCGGCCCGTCGCCATCGGCATCGGGCTGTGGCCGTTCCACTTCAACTGGCGAGAGACCACCTTCATCGCCTGGGTCGGCCTGCGCGGTGCGGTGCCGATCGTGCTGGCCCTGTTCCCCATGATCTACGGCATCGACGGGGCGGAGACCTTCTTCGAGATCGCCTACGTGGTGGTCATCACATCCTTGCTGATCCAGGGCAGCACGGTCTCGCTGGCCGCCCGGCTGCTGGGCGTCGAGCTGCCGCCCTCCCCCGAGCCGAAGCAACGCACCGATCTGAACCTGCCGATCGAGCCGAGACTCGAGATGGTGCAGTTCGTGGTCGGCGAGCACACGGATGCCGACGGCGCGGGACCGGAGCGGATGCCCTTCGGCAAGTCGGTGACCATCGCCGGCGTGGTGCGCAATCTCGCGCTGCGCCAGCCTGAACCGGGATTCACCTTCCAGCCGGACGACATCGTGCTGACCATCATCCCCGAGGACATGATCGGCGATCTCAACCGGTTCTTCTCCGGGGAGCGGCGCAAGAAGGCGGACCTGGTCGAACAGACCTTCTTCGGCGCCTTCTCGCTGCGCGGCGGCGCGAAGGTGGCGGATCTCGCCGCCGTCTACGGCATCCACCCGCCCGAGGAGCTGCGCGAGGCGACCCTCGACGAGGCCATCAAGACGTTGCTGCGCAACCCGCCGGTGGTGGGCGACTCGGTCGACCTGGATCGCGTGCGCCTGACGGTGCGCGAGATGGACGGCCCGACCATCACGCAGGTGGGCCTGAAGTTCCGCAAGTAAATGCCGCAAGGGCGGCAGGAACTTCAGTCGTCGGCCAGCTCCAGGATCGAGCCGACGATGTCGCTCATGGTAACGATGCCGGCCAGCTCCTCGTTGCGCAGCACGATCACCCGGCGGATGCCCTGGGAGACCATCAACCTGGCCGCGTACTTGACCTCCATCCCCTCGGGTACCGAAATGGCCGGTTTGCTCATCACGTCGTAGACGTTGGCCAAGTCGATATCCCCTTCCTCGGCGACGATTGTCTTGAGCATGGAGGTGTAGGTGAGGATGCCGTAGGCGTCATGCGGATGGGCCTTCTCCACCACCAGGGATTTCGCCTTGCAGCGGCGCATCTCGCGCAGCGCCTCGCGCAGGCTCGCCATGGGTGAGATGGTGGCCACGTCGGTGACCATGATGTCCCCGACCAGCCGGGGTGTCCGATCAGATGTCATCTTTGACGCTCTCCTGGAATCGTTCCACTTGGCCGGTCTCGATACCGGCGATGTGCTCGAGCGGCACCGTGAACACAACGCCCTTGGAGTGCTCCTTCAGCTCGAGTTCGCGGGTCAATGCCTTCATCACCTTCAACGACAATGATCGTTCGAGGACGAACAGAAGCACCGACTGGCTGCCCTCGTAGGTCAGGCCGAAGAAGGTCTTTTTTTCCTCGGCACCGATCCCGCGGGCGTTGAGCAGGGTGACCCCGCCCGCACCGGCCTTCTTGGCCACGTCGATGGCCTTGTCTTCCATGTCCTCGGCGAGCATGGCGACCAAAACGGAAAACTTCATGGCTCCACTCCTTCTCCAGTCGATTCGTCGGACGCGGCTCGGCGTGCCCGGATCCGGTAGGCAAGATCGGCCACCGTGGCGTAAGCGAGCACCGTCACGATGGGAAAGATCGAGGCAAAGGCGATCAGGCCGAAGCCGTCGATCAGGACATTCCGCCCCTCGATCTGCGTAGCAAGCCCGATGCCCAGTGCGGTGACCAGCGGCACGGTCACCTCGGAGGTGGTCACTCCGCCCAGGTCATAGGCCAGGGCGACAATGTATCGCGGGGCGACCAGGGTGAGCAGGATCACCAGCAGATAGCCGCCCATCACGTAGTGGTGAATCGAATCACCGGCGATGATGCGGTGCACCCCGATGGTGATGCCGATGGCCACGCCCAGCGCCACCAGCAGGCGGATGACACTTGCGCGGATCTCGCCGCGGGCCGCTTCCTCGGCCTGGTCGGCGATGGCGATCAGTGCCGGCTCGGCCATGGTGGTGGCAAAGCCGATGGCGAAGGCGAACAGGTAGAGAAAAACGACGTTGTCGCGGGCGATGAGCTGTTCGGCCATGCGCTCACCAATGGGGAACAGCCCCAGCTTCAGTCCCAGCACAAAGGCGTACAGCCCCAGGATGACGAGCAGAAAGCCGACGATCACGCGCCTGGCATGTGGAATGCGCTGGCGAAGCACGATCAACTGGAAGAACAGCACGGCGGCAATGATGGGCAACACGTCGCGCACGGTGGTGAGCAGGTCACCGAGTATCGCGCCGATACCCAGCCTCACCTCTTTTGCGTCGGCCGCCACGTCGAAGCCAGCGGCCGAGGCCGACAGGTCAACCTCGAGAATCTCGAACACGTAGATTCCATAGGCCTGCACGGTGATCATCGGCACCATCACCGCCAGCGCCACCAGGCCGAAACCGTCGGCGAGGACGCTGCGCCCGCTGATCGACGCCGCCAGCCCCATGCCCAGTGCGGCGATCAGCGGCACGGTGACGATGTTGGTGGTCACGCCGCCGGAGTCGTAGGCCAGCCCGACGATTTCCGGCGGAGCGAACCAGGTCACGGTGACCACCAGCAGGTAGCCACCGATCATGAACCAGTGCAATGGCAGCCCCAGCACCGTGCGCATCACACCGAGGGCGACCACCAGCCCTACCGAGGAGGCGATGATCAGGCGCAAGGTGAGCGATTCGATATGGCCGTTGCTGATGGCCTGGGCCTGGTGCGCTACCGCGATCAGGGCCGGCTCGGCGATCACGGCCGCGAACCCGAAGGCAAAGCCGAATGCCAGCAGCAGCGGCAGCGAGCCGCGCCGGGCGAAGGCGTTCGACAGGCTCTTTCCGATGGGGAATATCCCCATCTCCAGCCCCTGGAGGAACAGCGCCACGCCCACCACGACGACACCCAACCCGATGACGATGCTGCCCAGCCCCTCCGGGACGGTCTGCAGCACAAACAACTGGAAGACCGCGACCACCACCACGATCGGCAGCAGATTGCGCCCCGCGTGCAGCAGGGTTTGCCAGAAGATACGGAGATCGCTCAAGCGCAGGCTCTCTTGTCGCGGTGGACCTTTGCGGACCTCCTCGGCCGAGACGAGAACGCGACACAGGCTAATCCGGAACAAGTCCCGAGGGCTCGCCGAATCTACGTTCCCATCCGCGCAAAGGTTTCCTATGATCCTAGTGATATCGTTGCAGGAAAGCCAAGACGGATCGAGAAGCCTCCATGACCAATCCCCGCCCGATACTGATCGCCAGCGACCTGTCCAAGAACAGCGATCTCGCGATGACACGTGCCCTGCAGCTGGGCCAGGCGACCGGCACCCCGCTGATGTCCCTGAACGTGATCCAGGAAGAACCCCTCTGGTGGGTGATCAAGAGCGGCGATCTCGATCCCGACGAGCTGCGCCGCGACCTGTTGCAGGAAGCCATGGCCGAGCTTCGCGACCAGGTCCGTCGCTCGGCAGACCAGCTGAACATCGAACCGCCGGAGGTCGACGCACATGCCCGACTGGGCAGACCGGCGGAGATCGTGGCCGAGATGGCCGACAGCCGCGACTGCGGCCTGATCGTCATCGGCGCGCACGGTCGGCATGCCGTGCGGGACTGGTTCCTCGGCACCACCTCCGAAAAGATCGTTCGCGAGAGCACGGTCCCCGTGCTGGTCACCAAGTCCGAGCCCAGCCACACCTACCAGAAGGTGGTCGTGGCGGTCGACTTCTCCGCCCCCAGCGAGGCGGCCCTGGAAACGGCCCTGGCCTGGGCGCCACGGGCCCAGTTCACGCTGGTGCACGCCTACGAGACCTGGTTCGAGAGCTACATCGACGCGAACACCTACGAACGCATCCGCCGCGAACAGGAAGAAGCGCTCGCCGACCGCCTGCGCGAGTTTGCCGCGGCCGCGGGCATCACCAGCGACAATGAACCGGACTACCGCGTGGTCGCCGGACACCCCGGCACCGTGGTCGTGGATGCCGCCACCAAGGCCCATGCCGATCTGACCGTCTGCGGGACACAGGGCTCGACCGGCATCCGCCACCTGATGCTCGGCAGCGTCGCCCAGCACGTCCTGCGCGGTTCCCACCGGGACGTGATGACGGTGTTGCGCAGGGAAGGCGAGATTTAGGGAAGGTCGCGGCCGCATTCACCAGGCACGAGGACATAGCTCATGACCCTGCTCGTCTACAGCCATCCGGCCTGTCGCCGACACGAAAACGCCGCCGACGTGTTCGCCGGTCATCCGGAACGCCCGGAACGTCTCGATGCCGTGTATGCCGCCATCGAACGGCTCTCCCCGGACAGCTACCGGCGCATCGAGGCACCCGCCGCCGAACGGGCGGACTTCGAACTGGCGCACGATGCCCGCTACGTGAAGGCGATCTTCGAACAGGCTCCCGAGGAAGGCTTCCTGCGCGTGGATGGCGACACGTCGATGAACCCCTACACGCTGGCGGCCAGCCGGCGCGCGGTGGGTGGTGCCATGGCAGCGGTCGACGCGGTACTGGAGGGGCCGGAGCGCCGGGCCTTCTGCGCGGCCCGACCGCCGGGACACCACGCCGCCTCCTGCCGCCCGGCCGGTTTCTGCATCTTCAACAACATCGTCATCGCCGCCTACCACGCCGTCCGCAACCACGGTCTCGAGCGCGTGGCGATCGTGGACTTCGACGTGCATCACGGCGACGGCACCGAACAGATCGTCGCCGGGTCGGCACCGATCCTGTTCTGCTCGAGCTTCCAGCACCCGTTCTATCCCTACTCGGGCATCCCGCCGCTGGCCGACAACTGCCTGCCGGCCCCGCTGAAGAATCTCTCCGACGGAACGGCATACCGCCAGGCCATCGGCGAGGTCGGCTGGTTCGAGCGGCTGGCCGCCTTCCGCCCGCAACTGCTGCTGTTCTCCGCCGGCTTCGACGCGCACAAGGACGACCCGCTCGGCGGGCTGATCCTGGAGGCCGAGGACTTCGCCTGGATCACGCGGGAGGCGATCGCGGCGGCAGGCACGGACGTACCGGCGGTCTCGCTGCTCGAGGGCGGCTACGATCTCGCGGCCCTGGAGGCCTCGACGCTGGCCCATCTCGAGGCACTGGATGGCGGCTGAGCGTTCCGCGCCGGACTCGCCCATCGAGCTCAATGCCCTGGAGGCCGAGATTCGCGCCTGCCGGATCTGCGAGCCGTACCTGCCGCTGGGCCCGCGACCGGTGTTCATCGCCCGCCCCGAGGCCCGGCTGCTGATCGCCGCGCAGGCACCGGGGCGGCGGGTCCACGAGACCGGCCTGCCCTTCAACGACCCCAGCGGCGACCGGTTGCGCGACTGGCTCGGCGTGGATCGGGAAACCTTCTACTACCACCCGGCCATCGCCATCGTGCCCATGGGCTTCTGCTACCCCGGCACCGGCAAGGGCGGTGACCTGCCGCCGCGCCCGGAATGCGCGGTCGCCTGGCGCAAGCCGCTGCTTGCCGCCATGCCGCGGATCGAGACCACCGTCGTCATCGGCCGCTACGCCCTCGACTGGCATCTAGGCCTCGGGCGCGGGCAGCGGGTCACCGACATCGTCGCCGCCTGGCGGGAGTTCGCCCCGGCGCATTTCCCCCTGCCCCACCCCAGCCCGCGCAACAATCGCTGGCTGACGAGCAACCCCTGGTTCGAACGCGAGGTGGTGCCGGCACTGCGCGAGCGAGTGAGGGAATGCCTTGGGCCGGGGGCGGTCTGAAGACCGGCGTTGGACTTCAACGGCTCACCAGAAAATGACAAGGCCCGACCGGATTCGGTCGGGCCTTGCGGGATCGAACTCGCCATGCGGCGGAGCGAGATCAGTTCCAGCCGATAAAGGCGGTGGCGGCGTCGGCCGCGTCGTAGAGGAACAGGTCACGGAACATGTGATCGGAGCCGGAAACCACCGTCATCTCGATGTTGTCGTCCTCGACCCGATCGGCCATCTTCTCCTCGAGGTCGGTGACCGTGGTGTCGGCCCCCGCAACGATGACCAGCGTCTCGACATCGGTTTCGCCGAGCACGGTCGGCGTGTCCATGCGCGGATCCTCGCGGTAGTAGCTGACCACGCTGGCGGCAGTGGCCGTGGTATCCGGGCAGTAGATGAAGTCCATCTCCATGACCTCGTCACCGCGGCCCTCGTCGACCAGCGCCTCGGCCTTTTCCAGCAACGGGGCGAGCTCGGTGTCGTAGTTCGCCTTGTAATCCTTCGCCGCGTAGCCTTCGGACCAGGTCTGCGGGGCGAGCAGCACGGCCTTCTCGACCATCGGGTCCGGGGACTCGGCGAGATAGCGGCCGACCTGGTTGCCACCACGCGAGTGGCCCAGCACGGCCAGGCGTTCGGCGCCCTCGCCCTTGATCCAGTCAACCCAGGCGGCGATTTCGTCGACGGCACCCTCGTGCTTGTGGCGATGGGTGGAATCGCAGTCGTACATGCCCGTGCGGGCGTCCTGGCCGAGGCTCAGGTTGACGGCCAGGGAGTTGTAGCCGGCGTCCGCCAGCAACTCCTGCATGCTGCTCATGATTTCCATCTGGCCGTGGGCGAGTGTGCCGTGGACCATCAGTACCACGCCATCCTCCACCGAGCTGCCTGCCGCAGTTTCCATGTGCCCGACCAGCGTCAACCCGTCGTGTTCCAGTTCGACACGGTCGGCCGCCAGCGCCGTCCCGCCTGCCAACGGCAGACTGAGCGCAGCGGCGACCAATCGCTTCCACATCGTTCTCATGTCGGTCATCCCCTCTGGTGGTTTTTTCTTGGCATGTAGCGTGTTCGCCGGGGCGAGATTGTAGCCCTTCCGTCGAGGAACTGCCCGCCCGGCACGGCAAAGTGCGATGAACCAAAAAAAAGGCAGGCCGTCACCCCGAAGGGAAACCGGCCTGCCCGCAAACTCACCGCAGGAGGAGTCGAAGGAAAGTCACGACTTGGCATCGATACATGCCAGTCACTGTGTGACCGGCTTCCGCGTCCCGAGTTCCCCGGTGAGAAAGGAATATCGGTCCACGGAGAATGGTTGGCTGCCGTGCGTTTTCCGCGGACAGTATAACGTTTACTCATGGGAATGCAAACGTTTCGCATTGCCTTTTACATGACAGGATCATGACAGACTGGGCAGGGCGCCCTCAGTGAAAGTCCCGCGAGCGGGTGGGCAGCTCACCCAGCCACTCGCTGTGATCGACCAGCACCCGGGCGACCAAGTGGGAGACGCCCTCGCGGGACTGCCACTGGCCGCGCACCTCCAGCAGGCGGGCATTGACCACGATCTGGCGGAACTCGGCCACGCGGTCGGGCCAGACGATCACATTGACCGCGCCGGCCTCGTCCTCGAGCGTCAGAAACACCGTGCCTTTGGCCGTACCGGGGCGCTGGCGCATGGTCACCAGCCCGCAGTAGCGGGTGTGCGCGCCGTCGTGGCGGGTCTTGAGTTCGTCGCTGCGTCGAAGACGCAACCGTCGCAGCCGTTCGCGCAGCAGTCCCAGCGGGTGGCCGTTCAGCGACAGGCCCAGACGCCGGTAGTCGGCCACCACGGTCTCCGCGGCGCCCGGCGCGGGCAGGTCCACCGCCGGCTCGGGCAAGGCCCGGTCGGCGGGCAGGTCCCGTTCCAGCGCCAGGTCCTCGGGAATGCCGGTGGCGGCCCAGTGGGCGGCGTGGCGATTGCCCTCGAGTACCGCGAAGGCCCCGGCCTGAGCGAGCGCCCGCCGGTCGCGGGCGTCCAGCCGGGCGCGACGCACGCAATCGGCCACGCTGGTGAAGGCCATGGCGTGCCGGGCGGCCAGCAGCCGGTCGATGCCCGCACGGGAAAGACCGTGGATACGGTCCAGCCCCAGCCGCAAAACGTGGCTCTGGACGGCACTGCCCCGGTCTTCGAGCGGCTCGAGCGTGCTCTCGTCCTCACTGGCCGCGACACAGGGCGGGCGCACCGTCACGCCGTGTCGCCGGGCATCCTGCACCAACTGCGAGGGGCCATAGAAGCCCATCGGCTGGCTGTTGAGCAGTGCGCAGTAGAAGGCGACCGGCTCGTGGCGTTTCAGCCAGGCCGAGGCGTAGGCGATCACGGCGAAGCTGGCCGAGTGCGACTCGGGAAAACCGTACTCGCCGAAGCCGAGGATCTGCCGGTAGACCCGGTCGGCGAACTCGGGGAAAAAGCCGCGCTCGGTCATGCCGTCAAAGAGGCGTCTGCGAAAGTCTTCGAGCGTGCCACGCTTTCGCCACGCACCTAATGCGCGCCGAAGCTGGTCGGCCTCGCCGGCGGTAAAACCGGCGGCCACCATGGCCAGCTCGATCACCTGCTCCTGGAAGATCGGCACGCCCAGCGTGCGACCCAGTACCCGCCGGATGGCATCGGAGGGGTAGTCGACCGGCTCGATGCCGGCCCGGCGCTTGAGATACGGATGGACCATCTCGCCCTGGATCGGCCCGGGCCGGACGATGGCGATCTCGATCACGAGATCGTAGAAACTGCGCGGTTGCAGGCGCGGCAGCATGCTCATCTGCGCGCGCGACTCGATCTGGAACACGCCGACCGTGTCCGCGCGGCTGATCATCTCGAAGGTGGCCGGGTCCTCGCGAGGGATAGACCACAGCGCCAGATCGCGGTCGCGCGGGCGGTGGTGATTGACCAGATCGAAGGCCCGGCGCACCGCCGAAAGCATGCCCAGTGCCAGCACGTCGATCTTCATCAGGCCCACGGCGTCGAGGTCGTCCTTGTCCCACTGGATCACGGTACGCCCGGGCATGCGGGCGTTCTCCACCGGCACCAGGTCGGCCAGCTGCCCGCGCGCGATGACGAACCCGCCGACATGCTGGGAAAGATGCCGCGGCATGCCCGTCAGCTGCCGGGCGATCGCCAGCCAGCAACGCACCCGGTGCAGGTTGCCGTCGACCCCGGCGGCGGCGAGCTTCTCGGCACTCACCTCGCGGTCCCACCAGGCCAGCTGGCCATTGACGCGTTCGACGACGTCCTCGCCAACACTTAACGCGCGGGCGGCGTCACGCAGGGCCGACTTGCGCCGGTAGCGGATCACCGTGGCCGCCAGCGCGGCCCGGTCGCGCCCGTAACGGCGGTAGATGTACTGCATCACCTCCTCGCGGCGGTGATGCTCGAAGTCGACGTCGATGTCCGGCGGCTCGGCCCGCTCCTTCGAGATGAAGCGCTCGAACAGCATCGAGGACTCCGCCGGATTGACCGCCGTGATACCGAGCGCGAAGCACACCGCCGAGTTGGCCGCCGAGCCGCGCCCCTGGCAGAGAATCCCCCGCGAGCGGGCGAAGCGCACGATGTCGTGCACGGTGAGGAAATACGGCTCGAAGGCCATCTCGTGGATGATCGACAGCTCGCGCTCGATCTGGGCGGAAACCCGCTCGGGGATGCCGTCGGGCCAGCGCGTGGCCGCACCCTCGAAGGTCAGCCGGCGCAGCTGCTCACGCCCGGTCATCCCCTCAGGGATGTCGTCGAGCGGGTACTCGTAGGACAGTTCGCCGAGCGAAAAACGGCATGTCTCGGCGAGTCGCCATGCCTCGGCCCGCCACGCGGCCGGGAACAGCTCGGCGAGCACCTCGACCGGCCGCAGGTGCCGCTCGGCGTTCGACGGCAGCCGGTCACCCGCCTCGATCACGGACACGCCATGGCGCAGGGCGGTGACCACGTCCAGCAGGGGCTTTTCCCCGATCTCGGCCATCAGCGTGTCGCCCAGCGCGGTGATGGCCAGTCCGAAACGCTCGGCCAGCTCCCCTGCCCGCTGCGCCCGCGCCCCGTCCAGCCCGTCGATCCAGGCCACCACGCCCAGCCACGGGCGGATGCCGGCATGCCGAAGCCAGCCGGGATCGCCGTCGTCGCCCGGGGAGACCTGCCAGATTGCGCGCACCCCGTCGTTCCACTCCTCGAGCAGATCGGTCCGCTCCAGCCGGTAGCGCCCCTTGCCCGCCGCGCGCCGGCCACGGGTGATCAGCCGGCTGATCGCCGCGTAACCCGAGCGGTCGGCCGCCAGCAACACCAACTGGTCGCCTTCGGCCAATGTCACGCGGGTGCCGAGGATCAGCCGCGGCCGCTCGTCTGCCGGCAGCGCCCGCCAGCCCTGATGCGCCCGCACCACCCCGGCCAGCGAACACTCGTCGCACAACGCGATCGCCGCGTAGCCGCGCGCGGCCGCCACCGCCACCAGCCGCTCGGGGTCGGGCGTGGCGGCGAGAAAGCTGAAGTTCGAGCGGGCGGAGAGTTCGGCGTAGGCGGACATGCCGTGACTGTATATTTATACAGTCACCCCTGTCCAGCGCCCTCGCTCCGTCTTACCTCCGAGACAGCAAGCCGCTACCATGAACCGCTATCGAACCGGGAAGGGAACCCCGCCATGGAACTGTTGCTGTTGGTCCTGCTCGCCTGTCTTGTTTTGGTTGCGGGCGGGGTGCTGGGATGGATCAGCTTTTTCCGGCTGCGCCGGCTGGAAGAGCGTCTCGCGCGGCTGGAACGCCACGGCACGAGACCGACGCCCGACACCCCGAGCGCCACGAAGAAGACGCCCACCTGGGCCGAACCCGCTTCGCGACCGGCCGCTGAACCACGCCCGGAACCGCGCCCCGAGCCACCAGCGCCCACCAGCGGCTGGCTGTCCGGCCTGTTCGGCCACCTGCGCGAGCACTGGATGGTCTGGCTGGGCGGGCTGTCCGTCGGCCTGGCCGGGATCTTCCTGGTGCGCTATTCCATCGAGCAGGGCTATCTCGGCCCGGCCGCGCGCATCACCGCCGGCCTGTTCACCGGTCTCGCCCTGCACGCGCTGGCCGAATGGCTGCGACGCCACACCGCCGAACGTTCGGATGCCGTCGCCGCGCTCGCCGGCGGCGCGAGTCTCACGCTGTACGCCGCGGTGCTCGCCGCCCTGCACCTCTACGGCCTCTGGCCGGTACCGCTGGTATTCGCCGCGCTGGCGCTGGTCTCGCTGGTCACCATCGCGCTGGCGCTCTGGCACGGGCCGGTGCTGGCGATCCTCGGCCTGCTCGGCGGCTACGCGGTGCCCCTGCTGCTGGGGACCGAGAGCGACGAACTGCTGACCGTGCTGGCCTACGCGCTGGTGATCGCCCTGTCCGGGTTCACGCTGATGCGCTGGGTCTACCGTGACTGGCTGTGGTGGGGAACGGTCGTGGGGGCGATGTTCTGGTGGTGGGCGGCCCTGATGGCCGGCCAGCACACCGAAGGCTGGCTGGGTCTGTACCTGGCGGTGATCGCCTGGGGAATGCTGGCCATTCGCTGGGACAACTGGCGTCTGAACCGTCCCTTCGCTGCCGCCCTGCCCACCCAAGGGCCGACCGGTTGGCGCCGCTGGCTGCGCATCGACGATGCCGGGCAGCGCCTGCTGGCCATCGGACTGCTGGTCCTGCTCGCCGCGCAGGGCATCAGCATCGCCCACGACCCGCAATGGGCGCACGGCCCGCTGGTCTGGCTGCCCTTGCTGGCCGTGATACTGGTGGCCGCGCGCTTCAACGAGCACCTGCGGCTGCTTCCCTGGACGGCGCTGATCGTCACGGTCGTCGGCCTGCTGCTCGCCCAGGCGACCGTCCTGCCCACCGAGACGCCGACCTTCGCCCTCGACCCGGTGCTGCCTGCGGACCGGCAGACGCTCTACGTCTTCCTCGGACTGCTCGGCGGCCTGTTCGCGCTGACCGGGCTCTGGACATTGCGGGAGCGTACGACCGGGCTGGTGGCCGCGCAGGCCGTCGTGCCGCCGCTGGTGGCCGTCGCGCTGGCCTACCTGCTGGCCGGGGATGCCCTGCCGCCCTGGGGGCTGTCCGTGTTCTGCGTGATCTACGGCGCCGGGCTGCTCAACCTCGCCGCCATGCGTCTGCGCCGCGAAACCATCGATACGATCACCTTCTGGCTCATCGTCGGCGGGCATCTGGCCTATTCGCTCGCCGTGGTGATCGCCTTCGACGAGGCCACGCTCACCCTGGCGCTCGCCGCCCAGCTGGTCTCGCTGACCTGGCTGCGAAGACGCTTCGCCGTGCCGGGGCTGGACTGGCTGGTCAAGCTGGTGCTCGCGGTGATCGTGATCCGCCTGACCCTCAACCCCTGGCTGCTCAGCTACGAGGCGGGCACACACTGGACGCTGTGGACCTACGGCGGCAGCCTACTGCTCACAGTGATCGCCGGTCGACTGCTCCCCCCCGACGCGCCATTGCGCCGCTGGCTGGAAGGCGGCATGCTGCACCTGCTGGTGCTGTTCCTCGCCGCGGAACTGCGCTGGTGGCTGTACGACGGGGCGGTCTTCGCGCCGCGCTTCGACTTCCTCGAAGCCGCCATCGACACCAACCTCGCCGCCGCGCTGGCGCTGGTCTACTGGTGGCGAAGCGGCCTGTCGGCGCACCTTCGCGTCGTCTACGTCGTGGCTGGACGGGTGATGATGGCGCTGGCGGTGCTGGGGTACTTCTATCTGTGGACGCATGCCAATCCGCTGTGGGGCGGGGTGCATGCCGGCGAGGTGGGCGAGACGCCGGTGTTCAATCTCCTGCTGCTGGCCTACGGTCTGCCCGCGCTCTTCTGGGCACTCGCCGCTCGCCATTTCGAGCCGGGCTGGCGCCCGCTGCTCGCCGCGCTCGCCGGCGTCGCGGCGTGGTCATTCATCACCTTCGAGATCCGCCATCTCTGGCAGGGGGAACTGTCACTGGCAAGTCATGCCTCAAATGGCGAGCTCTACACCTACTCGGCGGCCTGGCTGGTGATGGCGATGACCGCCCTGCTCGTTGGCATGCGACAAGGCAATCGGGCTGTCTACCGTGGCGGGCTGGTCCTGCTGGGGTTGGTGATCGTCAAGATCTTCCTGGTGGACATGGGCGGACTGACCAGCCTGCTGCGCGCAATCTCCTTCATGGGGCTGGGGCTGTCCCTGCTGGCCCTCGCCTACCTGCACCAGTCGCTGGCCCGACGCGGGAGCGATTGATCACGGCGCGGAAATCTGCAATCGTTTCGACAGGCTATCGATAAACCCTGCGGTAGCGGGAGGGGCGCATGACCAAGGCCGAACATCCCATCTGGGGCGAGTATGCCCGTCCCCGCCGCGAGGCGGAGGTCTCGCCCGCTGAGCATCCCGACTCGCCGCGCGTTGCCCAATCCGCCGAGACGTCGAGACCGCCGGCCACGTCGTCTTCCGCCGAGCGGACGGCAATCAGCGGGGACCTGTGGCCCGGGCCGCACTATGCCCGCCTGGTCGAACGACTGAAGACGTGGATCGGCAAGCCGGTTCACGTCTCGATCTTTTCCTTCAACGGTTCCTTTCTCAAGGAGGGACAGGCGTACCGGTTGCTGGACGTGGTCCCCTACCCGGCCCCGCAAAGCCATCCCTATCCGGCAAAGCGGGCCTACCCGCACATGCTCATCCTCGAGTCGCAACGCCCGGAGGACCGGGATGACGCCTACTGGCGCAACGGCGTGCTGCACGGCGGCGCGATCAACCTGGCACACGTCGGCAGCGTCACCGCCAGCGCCTTCCCCGAGGGGCCGGAAGACTGGATCTACGGCAACCTCGACCTGCTCTCGCGCTACTACGGCCGCCCGGCGGCGGCCCTGCTCGAAGACGGCACCCTGCCGACCGAAGCCCTGATGGCAGCACCCGACTCGGTATGGCTCACTGCCGACGACCAGCGGCGAATCGCCGGCCTGCTGGAATCCTCCTGACCCGCCCCCAACCGCCGGCCAATCAGCCGGCGTGGGCCAGCAAGATGCGCAGAAAGCCCTCGCCGTATTTCTCGAGCTTGTGCTCGCCCACCCCACTGACGGCGGCCATCTCCTCGAGGCCCGACGGACGGATCTCGAGCATGTGTCGCAGGGTGGCATCACTGAACACCATGTAGGGCGGGATACCCTGCTCCTCGGCCAGTTGCCTGCGATGGGCGCGCAGGGATTCCCACAACGGTTCGTCCTCGACCGGAATCGGCGCCTGACCAGGCCGCTCGCGACGCTTGGGCTTCGTCCGCCTCGTCTCCGGGCGCAGGTGGAGGGATTGCTCGCCGCGCAACACCGTGCGGGCGGAGGGATCGAGATGCAGGCCGCCGTGACCCTCGGCATCCACCGTGATGTAGCCGCGGGCGATCAGCTGGCGGAAGATGCCGCGCCAGGCGGTGGCGGAAAGATCGGCCCCGATGCCGAAGGTGGAGACCTGGTCGTGGCCGAAGCGGCGCATGCGCTCGTCGGCCTCGCCGCGTAGCACACCGACCAGGTAGTTCACGCCGAAGCGCTGCCCTGTGCGATGAATGCAGGAAAGCGCCTTCTGCGCGGCCACGGTGGCATCCCAGGTCTCGGGCGGCTCCAGGCAGTTGTCGCAGTTGCCGCAGGGTTCGGCCAGCGTCTCGCCGAAGTAGCCCAGCAGCGCCTGGCGACGGCAGGTGGTCATCTCGGTCAAGCCGAGCATGGCGTCGAGCTTGGCCCGCTCGATACGCTTGATGCGCTCGTCGGCCTGGGAGTCGCCCAGCATCTGGCGCAGGGTGATCACCTCCTGCAGGCCGTATTCCATCCAGGCGTCCGCCGGCATCCCGTCGCGCCCGGCCCGCCCGGTCTCCTGGTAGTAGGCCTCGATGCTCTTGGGCAGGGACAGGTGCGCGACGAAGCGCACGTCGGGCTTGTCTATGCCCATGCCGAAGGCGATGGTCGCCACCACGATCACGCCCTCCTCGGCGAGAAAACGCTCCTGCACCGTGCGGCGGTGCTCGGGTGTCAGCCCGGCATGGTACGGAAGGGCGGTGAGCCCCTGCTTGACCAGCCACTCGGCGGTCTGCTCGACCTTCTTGCGTGACAGGCAGTAGACGATGCCCGCCTCGCCGGGGTGTTCCTCGCGGATGAAGCGCAGCAGGCGATCCCGCGCCCCGCCCGTGCCCTGGCCGATGCGGTAGCGGATGTTGGGCCGGTCGAATCCGGAGACGAAGCGCCGGGCATCGGTCAGTTGCAGGCGACCGACGATCTCCTCGCGGGTGGCCTCGTCGGCGGTGGCCGTCAACGCGATGCGCGGCACACCGGGAAAGTGGTCGGCCAGCTCGCCCAGGCGAATGTACTCGGGGCGGAAGTCGTGTCCCCATTGCGAGACGCAATGCGCCTCGTCGATGGCGATCAGGTTGATCGGCAGCTCGCGCAGACGCTCGAGCATACCCGGCGTCATCAGCCGCTCCGGGGCGACATAGAGCAGGTCCAGCTCTCCGGCGTGCAGCCGGCGGAAGACATCGCGGGCCTGCTCGGCGGAAAGGCTGGAGTTGAGAAAGGCCGCCGACACGCCCAGCTCCTTCAGGGCGGCGACCTGGTCCTGCATCAGCGCGATCAGCGGCGAGACCACAATCGCGGTGCCGGGCATGGCCAGCGCAGGGACCTGGTAGCAGAGCGACTTGCCGCCGCCGGTGGGCATGAGCACCAGCGCATCGTGCCCGGAGCGGACGGTGTCGATCACCTCGTCCTGTGGCGAACGGAAGTTGTCGTAACCGAAGACTCCCTTGAGTATTTCTGTCGCTGTGCCCTGCATGGGGGGTATTGGGCCAGATTCGGCGCGCAATGCAAGCACGCCCGGATGGACGCGGTCGGCAAAGTCCATTACGGTTCGGAGAGCTTTCCAACCATGACAATGTGACAGAGGCAATCGCATGGATCTGGACAACATGGAGTCGTTCGACAAGGCGACCCGCTCGGGCCGGCGCGAGATGTACCGCTTCGGCTGGGCCCTGCTGTTCGTGATCGCCGTGGCGGCCTATACCTGGCTCACCCGGGGTAGCGTCAGCCTGGTAATGGTCATGGCCGCCGTGATCGGCGCCTACATGGCCATGAACATCGGCGCGAACGACGTGGCCAACAACGTCGGCCCGGCCGTCGGCTCCCAGGCCCTGACCCTGGGCGGGGCGATCACCATAGCGGCCATCTTCGAGGCCGCCGGGGCGATCATCGCCGGCGGCGAGGTCGTCACCACGATCAAGAAAGGCATCATCGACCCGGCCATGATCGCCGACCCCATGACGTTCGTCTGGGTGATGATGGCCGCCCTGCTGGCGGCGGCCATCTGGCTGAACCTCGCCACCGCGCTGGGTGCGCCGGTCTCCACCACCCATTCGATCGTCGGCGGGGTATTGGGCGGCGGTATCGCCGCGGCCGGCTGGGGCATCGCCAACTGGGGCACGGTCGGCCAGATCGCCGCCAGCTGGGTGATCTCGCCCCTGCTCGGCGGGGCCATAGCCGCCGCCCTGCTCTACCTGATCAAGCGCAGCATCACCTACCAGAGCGACCTGATCACCGCGGCGAAACGCCGCGTGCCCTGGTTCCTCGGGCTGATGGCCTGGGCGTTCGCCACCTATCTCGCCGTCAAGGGGCTCAAGAAGATCATCGAGCTTCCCTTCCTCGGGGCACTGGCGATCGGCTTTCTCGTCGCCGTGGTCGTCTTCCTGGCCGTCCGCCCGATGATCGCGCGGGCCGCCGACGGCATGACGGAGAACAGCAAGGCCGCCGTCAACAGCCTGTTCACCTGGCCGCTGATCTTCGCCGCCGCCCTGCTGAGCTTTGCCCATGGCTCGAACGACGTGGCCAACGCCGTCGGCCCGCTGGCCGCGATCAACGACGCGCTGATGCATGCCGGCACGGCCGCCGAGGCAGCCATCCCGCTGTGGATCATGGCCATCGGCGCGATTGGCCTGGCCGTGGGGCTGGCGCTTTACGGGCCGAAGCTGATCCGCACCGTGGGTCACGAGATCACCGAGATCGACCAGATGCGGGCCTACTGCATCGCCATGGCCGCCGCGCTGACGGTCATCCTCGCCTCGCAACTGGGCCTGCCGGTCTCCACCACCCACGTGACCATTGGTGCGGTCTTCGGCGTCGGCTTTTTGCGCGAGTACCTGAAATCCAACTACGACAAGATCGAACAGCAGGTGCGCGACCTGCACCCGGAAGGCGACGACGACGAGGTGATACGTGAATACCTCGAGCGCTTCCGTGCCGCCTCGCTCAAGACCAAGGAGCTGATGCTCCAGGAGCTCAAGGACAAGAATGCCCGCAGGGAAGCCCACATCAGCAAGCGCCAGCGCAAGGATCTCAAGAAGATCTACAAGCGCGAGCTGGTCAAGCGCTCACTGGTGCTCAAGGTCATTGCCGCGTGGGTGATCACCGTGCCGGCTGCCGCCATCCTCGCCGCGATGTTCTTCTACATGGTTCGCGGATTCGTGAATGGCTGACCACCGTCTCCCTGCGAGGCACTAAACTCCCGGCATGCACGCCGATCCGCCTTCCTCAGATGCCGTGGTTGCCGCCCTCGAAGCGGCCCGCCCCGCATGGCAGGCCGCGAGACACCGTCTGCCGGTGGTGATCAGCGGCTCGCCTGACTGGGTCATGGCCCGGGCACGGGCACTGATCGACTCCGACAGTCTCTGGATTGGCCCCGATGCCCCCGACCGGACGCGTTCGCTGAGTTTCCGCCGGGCCCGCGAGGCGCTGGGCGCCGAATGCGGCACGCTTGTCTTCAACGCGCTGAGCGGCTTCGACCCCGATGCCCTCGGTGCCGCCGCCGGTCTGCCGCGCGCCGGCGGACGGCTGATCTGGCTCACCCCGCCACTGGCCGACTGGCCGGAGCGGGACGATCCCGAGCTCGAGCGCATTGCCCCCTACCCCCTGACGCATCGATACGCCGGCAACCGGTTCCTGGGCCGGCTGGCTTCCGTCCTGCAGAAGGAGCCCGTCGTTTGGCGCATCGCCGAGAACGCGCCCCTGCCGAATCCACCGTCCGCCACCACGCCGGCTGAAAGTACCGCACCCGACGATCCGGCCTGCCGGACGCAGGAGCAGTCCGAGGCCGTGGCTCGGATCCGCGCCGTGGCCCGCGGTCGGCCGCGGCGCCCACTGGTACTGCGCTCCCACCGGGGACGCGGCAAGACCTCGGCACTGGGCATCGCCGCCGCCCGCGTGCTCGCCGAGGGGCTGGGCGACGTACTGGTCACCGCCCCGCGCCTCGCGGCCGTCGAAGCCCTGTTCGAACGCGCCGCGCAGCAGCCGGGCATCCAGGCGGGCGAGAACGGCGAGCTGATTTCCGGTGGCTGTCGGCTGCGCTTTCTGCCCCCGGACGTGCTGCTCGACAAGCGCCCCTCGGCGCGCCTGTTGCTGGTCGACGAGGCCGCCGCCCTGCCGGCACCGATGCTCGAATCACTCTACGGCTATTGCTCGCGCGCGGTGTTCGCCACCACCCAGCACGGCTACGAGGGTACCGGACGCGGCTTCGCCGTGCGCTTCGAGAGCCGGCTGGACCAGCTCGCCGTCTCGGTGCGCCGCCTGACGCTGACCAATCCGATCCGCTGGGCGCCCGAAGACCCGCTGGAATCGCTGGTCGACCGGCTCCTGCTGCTGGATGCCGAACCGGCCCCGTCGGAGTCGATCGACAGGAACGCAGCGGTGAAAATCGCCGTCGTGCAACCCGAGGCGCTGGTCGCCGACGAAGGCCGGCTGGCGGAACTGTTCGGCCTGCTGGTCACCGCCCACTACCGCACCACCCCGCGCGATCTGCGCCAGCTGCTCGATGCGCCTGGCACCAGGGTATGGTCGGCGACCGTCGGCGGCCACATCGTGGCCACTGCCGTGACCCAGGACGAGGGTGGACTGGCGGCCAAGCTGGGCGAGGCGGTGTTCGCCGGCGAGCGGCGAGTGCGCGGCCACCTGTTGCCCCAGACCATGGCGGCCCACGCCGGTGAACCGGCCTGGACCGGCCTGCGCGGGCGACGCATTCAGCGCATCGCCGTGCACCCGGACTTGCGACGCGGCAGGCTGGGCAGCCGACTGGTCGAAGCAATCGGCGAGCAGACCCGAATCGACGGGTTCGACTTCGTCGGCACCAGCTTCGGTGCCGAGACCGACCTCCTGGCCTTCTGGCAGGCACAGGGCATGGCAATCCTCCACCTCGGCCAGCACCGGGACCATGCCTCCGGTCACCAGGCACTGGTCATGGCCCGGGGCCTTTCTCATCGCGGTCATTCGCTGGTATCGGAGTCGGCGTGGCGCTTTCAGGAAAACCTGCCGACGTTTGCCGCCGGTCCACTGCGCGCCACCGAAACCGGCCTGCTGGCCGATCTGCTGCAGTCGTCCCCGGAAAGGCCGCCGGCCGTATCTGCCGAAGACCGGAAACGGATCGAGGCCTGCGCATTCCGGCGTCATCATCTGGACGCGGCCCTGCCTGCACTGCGCGCGTTTCTCCCCCGGGCCCTAGGCCTGCCGGTGGTCCGCGCCCGGGTGCCGCGAGCCTCGCGGGAACTGCTGGTCGCCCGGTTCCTGCAACTGCACGATGCGAGCGAACTGTCGACCCGATTCGATCTCGAGGGACGGGAAGCAATCGAACGCCGGATTCGGCAGGTCCTGGGCGAGGTAATGACCGCGGTCGGGCCGGCCACGGCGGAACCCCGATGCCATGACGGACAGCCGGGTGCCACAGGCGGCCGAAACTTCCATCATCTCCCATCGACCATCACGGAAAACCGCTCATGAAAGTCGCCTTCTTCTCCAGCAAACCCTACGAGCGAGAGGCATTCGAGGCGCTCGAACCGATCCACGAGTTCACTTTCGTCAACGAGCGCCTGACCGGCGAGACGACCCGGCTGGCAGCAGGGCACCGGGCCGTCTGTGCCTTTGCCAATGACGTGCTCGACGCCACCGTGATCCATGCGCTGGCCGATATCGGCTGTGACGTCATCGCCCTGCGCTGCGCGGGCTGCAACCACGTGGATTTCGATGCGGCCGCTGAGACCGGCATGCGGGTGGTCCACGTCCCGGCCTACTCGCCCCATGCGGTCGCCGAGCATGCCGCGGCACTCATGATGGCCGTGGTCCGCCAGATCCCGCGGGCGAGCGAACGGGTGCGTACCGGCAACTATGCCCTGCACGGACTGACCGGCTTTGACGTGGTGGGCAAGACGGTGGGTGTGATCGGCACGGGCCGGATCGGCTCGGCATTCGCCCGCATCCTCAGGCAGGGATTCGGGGCGGAGGTGATCGCCCATGATCCGTTTCCCAACCAAGCCTGCCGGGAGATGGGAGTGGAATACACGGACCTCGAGCCGCTGCTGGCCCAGTCGGACATCATCTCCCTGCACTGCCCGCTGACCGAGGAGAGTCACCACCTGATCGATGCCGCCGCGCTCGCATCGATGAAGCCGGGCGTGGTACTGGTCAACACCGCGCGGGGCGGCATCATCGACACGTCCGCCGTGATCGAGGGGCTGAAGAGCGGACGAGTCGGCGCACTGGCCCTCGACGTCTACGAGCACGAAGGCGCGCTGTTCTTCGAGGACCGCAGCGACGAGATCCTCCACGATGACCTCTTCGCCCGCCTGCTGACGTTTCCCAACGTCCTGATCACCGGCCACCAGGCATTCCTGACCCAAGAGGCACTCGACCAGATTGCCCGACAGACCATCGCCAACCTGACCTGCATCGAGACCGGCATGGCCTGCGAACGGGAAATCACGCCACCCGATGTGGAGGCCGACTGACCCGGTCCGGAGGGGAGGCTACAATGCCCCTTTTGCCGGCCGATTCCATGGACCTGATCACACCGCTGACGCTCTCGCACCTCGAGCCGATCGCCCAGGGGGCGCAGAAGCTCGTCTTCCGCCACCCGGAGGACCCGCGGGTGCTGGTCAAGGTGGTCAATCCCCGCTTCATCGAGCGGCGCGACCGGAAGGACCGCTTCTACCAGCGGCGCCGGCGCATCGGCCATCACAGGGCCTTCGCTCGCGAGCTGCTCGAGCACCTGGTCGCGCGCGCCGCCCACCCGGGTCGTAGCGGCCGCTGCCCGCACATCCAGAATATCCTCGGCATCGTCGACAGCGACATGGGCACGGCGTTGCTGGTCGAGGCGGTGCTCGACGAGAACGGCGAGCTGGCCCCCACCCTGCGTGACCTGATCCGCGAGGATCGCTTCGAGGCACGACACCGCGAGGCGCTCAAGGCCTTCCTCGACTGGGTACTCGACTCGAACGTGCTGATCAACGACCTGTCGGCCGACAATCTCGCCTGGGATCCAGACGGTCACTTCGTCATGATCGACGGGCTGGGGGATCGCGCTGGCATCCCCGTCCGCTCGGCCAGCCAGTGGCTCAACCGCCAGTACAAGAAGCGCAAGATCCGCAGGCTGCGCGAAGAGATCGAGGCACTGCAAAGCGCCGCCCGGACAGATACGCTGTGACGAACGAAAAGCACGACCAGGAGAGGAACACCATGCGCCCGGAGACCATCGCCCTGCACACCGGCTACGAGCCCGACGGCCAGCACGCCGTCGCCGTGCCGATCCACCAGACCACCTCGTACGCCTTCGACAGCGCACAGCACGCCGCCGACCTGTTCGACCTCAAGGTGCCGGGCAACATCTACTCGCGCATGATGAACCCCACCTGCGGGGTGCTCGAGGCCCGCATGGCCGCGCTCGACGGCGGCATCGGCGCGCTGGCCACGGCCACCGGCATGGCGGCGATCACCTACGCCATCCAGACCATCGCCCAGGCCGGCGACAACATCATCTCCATCAGCGAGCTCTACGGCGGCACCTACAACCTGTTCGCCCACACCTTCCCGCGCCAGGACATCGAGGTGCGGATGCAGGACAAGGACGACTTTGCCGGCATCGAAGTGGCCATCGACGAACGCACCCGCGCGATCTACTGCGAGTCGATCGGCAATCCCTCGGGCAGCATCGCCGACATCGAGCGCCTCGCCGAGATCGCCCACCGCAACGGCCTGCCGCTGATGGTCGACAACACCGTCGGCACACCCTTCCTGCTCAAGCCCATCGATTTTGGCGCCGACATCGTCATCCACTCGGCGACCAAGTACATCGGCGGGCACGGCACCACGCTCGGCGGGGTGATTGTCGATTCGGGCAACTTCGACTGGGCGGCCCATCCGGAACGCTTCTCGCTGCTGATCGAGCCGGACCCGTCCTACCACGGCGTGAGCTACACCCGCGACGTGGGCCAAGCCGCCTTCATCACCCGCGCGCGGGTCGTGCCGATGCGCAACACGGGCGCGGCCCTGTCGGCCCAGTCGGCCTGGAACCTGCTACAGGGACTGGAGACGCTCTCGCTACGCATGGACCGCATCTGCGAGAACACCCAGGAAATCGCCGAGTTCCTCGAGGGCCACCCGCTGGTCAGCTGGGTGCAGTACGCGGGCCTGCCCGAGCACAAGGACCATCGACTGGCACAGAAATACATGAATGGCCGGGCCTCCGGGATACTCAGCTTCGGGCTCAAGGGCGGCCGCGAGGCGGGCGTGAAATTCTACGACGCGCTCGAGCTGATTCTGCGGCTGGTCAACATCGGCGATGCCAAAAGCTGCGCGGCAATCCCGGCCTCCACCACCCACCGCCAGCTAAACGACGAGGAGCTCCGCGCCGCGGGCGTGCCGCCGGACATGGTGCGCCTGTCGATCGGCATCGAACACGTCGACGACCTGATCGAGGATCTCGACCAGGCGCTGAAGGCCGCGCACTGAGCCCCGTGCGAGCGGGCCTTGCCCGCGAAAGCCGCGCCAGCGGCTGTCCCGGCCGGCGGGATGCCGACAGGCTCGCCCTCGGGGAATCATCCGTCCCGGGACACGCGCCAACGGCGCGTTTCGCTTGCAAGGCAAGCTCGCACAGCCCCCAGCGGGATCGGCACGCCCCTCTGACATCTTCCAGCTGTCGGCTTCCAACTCCGACGACTGAGAATGAGATCCGGCGGCCAGTACGCCGGTCTCATGCCAGCAGCACGGCGATGATGCCGGTGATGAAGATGCCGTCGAAGGTGCCCGCTCCGCCGATCGAGGCGATCGGCGAACCGAGCTTGCGCACATCCTTGAGCCGCAGCAGGTCCGCCCCGATCAGCACACCGATGGTCCCGCCGACGTAGGCCAGCGCCGGGCTGTGCTCGGGGTCGATCAGCACGGCGGCCAGTGCGGCGGTCAGCGGGGCGATGATCACCGGCATGCCGATGCCGATCCCCGCAATGGGCCGGGAAAAGCCGTACGCGGCCGCCGAGACGACAGCCACCGTCAGCAGGTGGTCGAACAGTGATGCCCCGGCGTTGAGTACCAGGTAGGCGGAGAAGGTCAGCGGGAGGAGGCAGCCGCCCAGGTTGACGGCCACGGTGGTGTAACCCTCGAACGGCAACTGCTGGTGAGCGAGCAGGCGACGGAACGCCTCCGGGGGCGGCTCTTCCGGTTCCTCAGCGTCCATGCGGAACAGCGGCACGTTCACCAGGCTACCCATCAGCGAGGCGAACAGCAGCGTCATCCCGGCCTCCGGGTCAAGACCGAGCTTGTGGAAAGCCAGTTGCAGCGCCCCGACCTGGACCAGGACGAACAGGAAGACCAGCCCGAACAGGGCGAACAGGAATGGACCGCCCGGCATCGGGCCTCAACCCTCGCGGATGGCGGAGACCACCACGAAGGCGCATTCGTCCCGGCCGGGACGCAGGGGTTCGATCCGGCGTGTCTCGGCCAGCGAACGCGACAGCGTCTGCCCCCAAGCATCCACGCGGAACCCGCCGTTCTCGAGGAACCCGGCGACCTCGTCGGCGGAGTAGAAGGTGGCCTCCTGGTAGAAAACGCTCTCCTCCTGGTGTGCCTCGTATTCCTCCCCCAGCGGGCTTTCGCGATCGATGAAACCGATCACCAGCCGCCCGCCGGGCCGCAGAACCCGCCAGACCTCGGCGACCATCGCCGCGGGCGAATCGACGAAGCAGATCGTGGTCACCACTAGGGCGTGATCGAAGTGCCCGTCCGGAAACGGCAGATCCTCCGCGACGCCGTCGACCACCTCGATACCGCGGCGAGCCGCGTAGCGCAACACCTCCGGCGAGGGGTCCACCCCGGTCCGCAGGCCCAGCGGCGCGGCGAAGCGGCCGGTGCCCACACCAATTTCCAGACCCTCGCCTTCCCACGGCACGAATGCCCTGAGGGCGAGCAATTCGGAAAGATAGGCGGCTTCGTGCCGCTCGAACCAGTCATCGTAGCGACGGTGGTGGGCCCTGAAGGCGGCGTCTCTGGCCATCCGCGTGTCTCCTCGCTCAAGTGGGATAACGACCTCGGCTGACCGACCGTAGCAGTCGCGGGATGCGTCTGCCGGAGGTTCAATGCCTCCGGACGACGGCAACCGCCGCCTCGGGACCGTCGACCGGTCGACCGAGGTCCAGCAATCGGTCGACCGGCACATAACTGCGCCCGGCGATGCGCGGCAGACTGGTCTCCCCGGGCGTCATCGCCACCTCATCCAGCGCGCGCCAGATCAGTTCGGAGCAATACATGGCCGGGTCGTCGTCAAGCCGGAAGTGCGTGTCGAAGGCAGTGTTCCGCGCCAGGTGATCGAGCAGCCAGTCGCCGACCCGCGCCCGCTGCCCGGGATCGAGTTCCGGGCGCAGCACCCGAACGTACCGGGCCTCCCCCGTGAACGCTGATACCGTCTCGCGTCGGATCATCCCTCCCGTGGGCGAACCGTCCATGTGGACCACGGCGATTCTCTCACCCTCACGGATCACCATGCCGGCGTGACTCCATCGGCTGTCCCCATCGGCAAACCGCCGGGCGACGAAACCCCAGGCGCTGTCGGTACCCAGAAGCACGATGTCGCCGGTGCGCAGCTCCTCGGCCGATGCAGTCCCGGCGGCAAGGGCCAGTAGCAGGCCTAGAATCCGCCCTGGCACTGCTTCGCGGCGATCATGAGTTCTTCCATCGGACCGTCACCGAGCACCTCGGCGGCTTCGGCCTCGTTGATGTCACCTTCCTCCACGGCCATCAAGTCCGCCAGCTTGCCGAACTGGTCATCGTCGAGGTTCCGCTCCAGCCGATCGGCCATGCAGCCGCAGCCGGCCTCGTCCGCCATGTCGGCCACGCAGGCCGACATGAACTGGCTGCGCGGATCGTTGCCGGAACACCCCGTCAGACCCAGCGCCAGCGCACCCGCCGCGGCCAGGACCATCCCTGTCTTCGTCTGCTGCATTCGATCGTCTCCTTGTGCCTGGTTTTGGTTATGCAGGCATCAAGTCTATCGCGCCGGGGCGCCGCCGCAAGCGGGCGCAACGAAAAACCCCGACCGAGGCCGGGGCTTGGATAATCGTGGCGGGGAGAGGCGCTCAGCGCTTTTGACACCCGCCTCGAACATGATGCCCGTCGCGCTTGCCGGACGAGTGGCCACCGGAATGCCCTTCGTGGCGTTTCATGCCCATGCGGTCGATCATCCGACGTTGGCGATCGTCGAGGGTCTCGTAGAAGGTCGCCATGGTCTCGGCGCGCTCGGAAAGACGCTCGGCCGCGCCCTGCATGCGTTCGGCGCGCAGGCGCATCTGCTCCGGGACACTGGCACCCAGCATCTGCCGGCGCATCTCTTGGCGCTGCTCCTGCCGGGCCGCGCGGTCGGCCTGGCGCGACTCCCGCAGCGCGCCGAAGGCCGCCTGTTGCGACTCGTCGAGTTCCAGCATCGCCGCCAGACGCTCATGGCGATCGAAGAACTCGCCGCCCTTGTCGTACCCCTGGGCGTGCCTTTCCCCGTGGTGACCGGATTGGCCCGGCGAGGCGAGCACGGCACCGGAAAGCGCGAAAGCGGACGCGGCGACGATGGCTGCGGTCAGATGAGTGTGTCGTTTCATGGCATTGCTCCGTTCGGGTTTGCGACACGGCCATTGAAGCAGTCGGCGCGATCCGGGTTGTTTCCATTGCGTAACGGAGTGTTTCTCCGCGCAACGGGACAAGACAAAGTGTTACGAATCGGTCGGCCATGCCGCGCTAGACTCACTCCATGGACAGACCCACCGCCCTGCTGGTCGACGACGACCCGGAAATCCTCGAATTGCTCGCCGACTACCTCGAACGCAACGGCTTCACCGTGAACACGGCGGAAGACGGCGAGGCGATGTGGCGCGCCTTCGATCCCGAACGAATCGCGGTGGTGGTGCTGGACGTGATGCTGCCCGGCGAGGATGGCCTGTCGCTGTGTCGCCGCCTGCGCGACCGTTCCGACGTGCCCATCGTCATGCTCACCGCCCGCGGCGAGGCCACCGACCGGATCGTGGGGCTGGAACTGGGCGCGGACTACTACCTGCCCAAGCCCTTCGACCCGCGCGAGCTGCTCGCCGCGATGAACAGCGTGATGCGGCGCAGCCGCCAGACGCATGCCTCGATCGGCCGCCACTGCCTGACATTCGCCGGCTGGAAACTCGACCCGGCGCGACAGGAACTCACCGATCCGCAGGGAGACCCCCTCCCCCTGGGCAGCGCGGAATTTCGCCTGCTGGAGGTCTTCGCCCGCAACCCGCAGCGGGTACTCAGCCGCGACGAGCTGCTCACGCTCACGCATGGACGCGAGGCGGGACCCTTCGACCGGGCGATCGACATCCTGGTCAGCCGGCTGCGAGGCCATCTCGACGACGATCCGCGTCAACCCCGCATGATCCGCACGGTGCGCGCGGCCGGCTACCTGTTCCTGCCCGACGTCGAGCACCGGCCATGCTGAGCCGTCGTCCCCGCCTGCCAGACACCCTGCCCGCGCGCGTCCTGCTGGTGGTGCTCGTCGGGGTGACTGTCACGGTGGCTGCCGCCTGGGCGATACTCGCCCTCGACCGCGAGCGCACCGAGGCACGCATCGAACGCTTTCACCAGGCGCGCATGGTCGCCGACGCCGCCGACCTGCTCTCCGGTGCCGCCGACGAGCAGATGCCGCAACTGGCCTCCGCCCTCGACCGCCACGGCTTGCGCGTGCTGCTCGGGCATCCGCCCATGGATGGCCTCGTGCCCGACGACTCCCGCCTGACCAAGGCCCTCGAGGAGCGCCTGCCGGGCAGTCACCCCGAGGTGTTTACCCGGGCCTCGTCACGCGGGCACGGCCGCCAGAAGGTGGTCCGGCTGAACCCGATCGGCGGGCCGAGCATGACCGTCATCCTGCGCGATCGTTCGCGCCCGCACCCCGACGGCCTGCCCTGGTTCTGGTTGCTGCCGCTGATCCTCGTCGGCCTGGCCACACTGGTGACCGTGCAACTGGCCATCCGGCCGCTGGGCCACTTGGTCGAGGCGGCACGGCGGTTCGACGGCTCGACTCATCTCGAACCGATTCCGGAAAGCGGCCCGCGCGAGGTGCGCGAGGCCCTAGCGGCCTTCAACCGCATGCAGGAACGCATCGACACCCACCTGCGCGAACGCACGGCGACCCTCGCGGCCATCTCGCACGATCTCAAGACCCCGCTGACGCGACTGCGCCTGCGTGCCGAGCGCATCGAGGACCCGGAACTCGCCGCCGCGGTGATCCGGGACATCGAGCGAATGCGCGAACTGATCGACGCCGGGCTCGATCTGGCATCGAATGGCCGATCAACGAAGGACGCGGAAACGGTCGAACTTTCAGCCCTGTTGACCGAGGCCGTCGAGGCCAGCCGTGAGCTGGGCGGAAACATCGAATGGATCGGTGCCGAGACCTGTCCTGTCCAGGGCCGCCGCACGGCCCTGCGCCGGCTGATCGACAACCTGCTCGACAATGCCCGGCGCTACGCCGACTCCGCTCGTCTGACGCTGACCTGCCGTCGCGACGAGGCCGAGATCGAACTGCGCGACCGCGGCCCCGGCATCGATCCGGAGATCATCCGGCGGGCTTTCGAGCCCTTTTTCCGCGCCGAACCCTCGCGCAATCCGGCCACCGGCGGGACCGGGCTGGGTCTGACCATCTCCCGGGAGATCGCGCGCGGACACGGCGGGGACATCCGGCTGGCCAACCATGATGAAGGTCTGGCCATCACCGTCACCCTGTCGCGCACACCCGCCGCGACCGAATGAATTTCGGGAATTGGCGCAAAGGCCCTTGGGAAGATCTTCACGGATACCCGATCACTCCGGCCGCTCGCGCAGAGTGCGCATTGGATTCCTGCAAACATTCCTTACACTTCCGCTCGGTCTTTTACTGAGATTGCAGAGATCCCCATGTTCCGAAAGCCCGACATCCGGCAACTGATCGGCCCTCCGACCACCCGGGTCGGCTGGCGCGAGATCACGATTTCCACGATCGCCGGCCTGCTTGCCATCACGGCGGTACACGCCCTGACCGACCGGGTGGCCGGGGAGCAGGCAGCGATTTTCATGGTCGCCTCCATGGGCGCCGCCGCGGTATTGCTGTTCGCCGTGCCCCACGGCGCGCTGTCCCAGCCATGGCCGGTATTCGGCGGCCAGCTGGTCTCGGCGCTGATCGGGGTGACGGCCGCCCAGTGGATCGCGGATCCGGCCCTGGCTGCCGGCGTGGCGGTGGGGGTCGCGATCGGTGCCATGCAGTGGCTGCGCTGCGTGCACCCGCCGGGCGGCGCCACCGCGCTGGTGGCGGTGATCGGCGGACCGGCCGTCCACGAACTGGGTTACGGCTTCGTGATCATGCCCGTGCTGGCGAACACGCTGATCATCTTCGTCGCCGCCGTGATCGCCAACTCCCCCTTTTCCTGGCGGCGCTACCCGATCGGCCTGGCACGCTTCGAAGAGCCGCCCACCCCGCCACTGTCCAGCACCCACCTGCAGGAGGCGGTACGCGATCTCGAGGTCGTGGTCGACATCACCCCGGCCGAACTCGATGCCATCGCCCGCCGCGCGATCGCCCACGCCACCTCGAACGCCTCGGACCTGCAGGTGCCGGTCGGGAAACGCTACGTCCGAACCCGCGCCGGCGACAACCTGACCATTGAAAAGCGCCTTGTCGGGGAGGATAGCGATGCACGGGGCAAGGTGACCCTGAACGTGACGAGTCGCCCACGGAACGACTGATCACCGAGGACACTCTGCTACAAAGGCCATAGCGCTGAAGCGTCCTCCGTCATGGTTCCTAAAGGAAGGTCTGCACGATTCGATGGCATCTCTGGCTCGCGGGTTTGTTCACTTTCTGGCGCCGGACCGAAGGCGGGCTCGTTGCCCGTCGAGGAACGGCTTTGCGGCGTGCGAACAAACCCGCGAGCCCCGTCTGGGTGAACCGGGACCGGAGCGACCCAGCGTCGCTCCGCAGCCCGGTGAACGCGGAGCCTCGCGGAGCTGGAACGGGCCTCCAAGGGCTCATCTGCGGCGTCGCGGGGTTCGTCCGTGAACCCCGCCCTTCGGGCCGGCTTGCGCCGGCCGGATCGGCGTCCTGCCGATCCGGTTCAGCCCTTGTAAAGGACGACGGCCCTTCACGGCGGACTGCGCCTTGCAGCTGGGCCCTTGGAGGTCCCGCTTCAGACGTCATCGAGTCGTACAGAGTTTCAAACAAGAGAGGCGGCAATCCGCCGCCTCTCGCCCGGGATCCGGAAGTCCGTTCTTTCGTGTCTTGGGCGACCGGCACGGGCTCAGCCGCCGGGAGCGCCCCCGCTGATGTCGCTGAGAATGCTTTCGCCCCAGGCGATCGTGCCCTTGCCCAGCGACTTGTTCCATTCCTGCTCGAGCTGGACGTTGGCGAAATGGAAGCCCTTGTCTTCGTCGTAGGCGTAGTGGGCGTCGACCATGATCGATTCCACCGGCTCGTATTCGACCATGGAGAAACAGATGGTATGCGGGCTCATCCACTCCGTTTCCTGGCCACGGGAGGCATTGGCGATCACCCGCGCGACGAAGTGTCCTTCCGAGTTCGCGGTGTTCGCGCTCTTCGAATAGGGCATCCAGCGTGAATCGCCCGTGGCGAAGACATTCGGATACCCCTTGACCGCATAGCTGAACGGATCGATGTCGGCCTCCTTCTGGGCACTGTCCATCTTGGCGATGTTCAGCACCTCGAGGAGCTTCGAGGCACGGACCCGCGGATAGATCGAGGCATCGTCGAAGGAGACCTCGTCGAAGGTCGAATGGATCACCCGGTTCTCCACGTCGATGCCGTCGAACTCGAACGACGGAACGTACTCGACGATGTCGCCATACAGTTCGTCGAAGGCGGCGTGAAACCCTTCCTTCTTGATAGTGATATCCGGGTTCGCATCGAGGTGAATCACCTTGCCGTCGATCTTGTTCTTCTTCATGTAGTCGGCGATCAGGCAGGTACGCTCGTAGGGGCCGGCAGACAGCGATAGTTCCCGGGCGGGGTCGTATTGACGAAGACACCACCCTCGAAGTTCTGCAACTTGTGGCGGAGCGTCAGATGCTCGGATCCCGGCAGGAAGCCGGCCGGATACCGTTGCCGCAGTTTCCACTGATCGGCGGGATCCTCGACGCCGATCGATTCGTAGTTGTAGTCGATACCCGGCGCCACGACGAGATAGTCATAGTCCACTCGTCCCTGGTCCGTATAGACGACCTGACTCTCGAGATCGGCATCGTAGGCGGTGGCCTGGACGTAGATGTAGCCGCCGTTGCGAGCCGCATCGAGGTAGCTGCGCGTATAGAACCCCAGATCCATGCCGCCAACCAGGTACAGGTTGGAAATCGGACAGAACTGATAGGTGGAATTCCGTTCCAGCAAGACGACGTCCAGGTCGACATCCTCGCTCATCAGGTACCGCGCGATGGTCAGACCGGACACACCCCCACCGATGATCACCACGCGCTGGCCCCTGGGTTTCGGCAGGGGGATACGGCCACCCACGCCGACCGTCGGCGGCCGATCCGAAGCCCAGGCGGTTCCGGCACCTGCCAGACCGCTGGCCGTGGCAGCCATCCCCATGCCCGAGAACTTCAGGAAATTCCGGCGATTCTGATCAGTCATTTCGATCTCCTCCCTCTTCAAGAAAAATCCGGACCGCGTTTGACGCGACCCTCGTCGCCTTGGTTAACAACATCCGTGCCACAACGACATCACGTTGTTTATGCAGGACTTTTCCTGGTTCAATCGGAAGAACCCACCATGATACTGCCACTCGTGTCATGACATGATTGGCATGTCTCGTGGGCGACCCGACAACACAGTACGTATCGAAAACCGCCTTGCATCGGCTCGGACCGCCTCCGCGCCCATTCTGTCCCCACCCCGATACCACCGGGCCTGCACCATCCCGGGGTCTCCGGGCGAGATAGTCGGTTTTCGATATTCCGCACCGGCCGCGGGAGCACGATCATTGACATCGACGGATAGGCGCACTACCAATCGACGAGTGCCTGATGAGCACGGGAGGAGGCGCAGTGACGGAAGACATGAACCTTCGAGCGACGGACCTGGTGGAAGTGGTCGACCGGCCATTCGTGTTGATTGACCGGCACTACCGTATCGTGGCCGCAAACGCACGCTATTGTCGTACCTACGACACCACGCCCGAGGCAGTCGTCGGCCGGCGATGTCATGAAGTCTCTCATCACCGTGACATTCCCTGTCACCTGGCCGGAGAAGACTGTCCCCACCGGCAGGTGTTCGAGACCGGAGAGACACACGAGGTCATGCACACCCATTTCGATGCCTGCGGGCAACCCGAACGGGTGCGAATCCATGGCCACGCCGTGCGCGATGCCCAGGGCAACCTGCTGCTGGGCGAGAGCATGACTCCCCTGCCGGATTGCCGGGATCCGGGCACGCCCCGACTGGTGGGCCAATCCCGCAGATTCTCCCGAACACTCGATGAACTCGACCGGGCGGCCCGCTGTGACATGGGCGTGCTGCTGCTCGGCGAAAGCGGCACCGGCAAGGAGCTGGCCGCCGACATGCTGCACCGGCAAAGTGTCCGGGCGAATCGCCCGCTGGTAACCGTCGACTGCACCACGCTCACCGAACCCTTGTTCGAGTCCGAACTGTTCGGCCACGAACGTGGCGCATTCACGGGATGCGCCGGCCGGCGTCGCGGACTGGCGGAACTGGCAGACGGCGGCACCCTGTTCTTCGACGAGATCGGCGAGCTCAGCCCATCGATGCAGGCCAAGCTGCTGCGCCTGCTGGAGACGGGACATTTTCGCCGCGTGGGAGGACACGAAGTCATGGGAATGGATTTCCGGATCATCGCCGCAACCAACAGGGATCTGTCCGCGATGGTCGAACAGGGCGAATTCAGGGCGGATCTCTACTATCGGCTGGCCTGCATCCCGATCCACCTGCCGCCCCTGCGACAGAGGCGGGAAGACATTCCTCTGCTGGCCACGGAACTGCTCGACCGGATCAGCGCCTGTCTGGACAGACGATGCCGTCTGAGCCCCGAGGCCCTCGATCGGCTGGAAACCCACGATTTCCCCGGCAATATCCGGGAGTTGAAGAACTGTCTGCAAAGAGCGGCGGCCATGTGCGACGACGGCGTGATCCATGCGGACGACCTGGCCATCGTGAACCGGAATACCCCCTCGGGGCCGGCCGTGGACACGAGCAGCGACCGAGTCGGCATCAAGTCGCTGGACGCCGTGGAATCCGAACAGATCACCATGCTGCTCAAGCGATTCGGGGGGCGCCGCCGGGATGTCGCGCAGGCACTGGGGGTCAGCGAACGGACCCTGTATCGCAAGCTCAAGCGTTACCAGTTGCACTGATACCCGGCATCCTCGGAAAAACGCTGCACAAAGCCCTCCATGGCTTCAGGCAGGAACGCAAGTGCCGGCACACGCCGGACCCGTACTCCGAAAATCAATGGCTTGCGCCAATGTGTGGCAGGGCATGCATGCCCCGCACGGGAAGGTCTGCCTTCGTGCAGAGTTTCCCTCACAAACTGCGCAGGAAGATGAGCAGCGCCTCGCGCTCTTCTGCCGTCATCCGCCGGAAGGACTCGCGGGCGGGTGCGGCTTCGCCGCCGTGCCAGAGGATCGCCTCGGCCAGGCCCCGGGCGCGGCCGTCGTGCAGATAGAAGCGATGCCCGGTGACCAGTTCGTTCAGGCCGATGCCCCACAGCGGCGGGGTGCGCCACTCGCGCCCCGTGGCGGCGAAATCGCCCCGCCCGTCGGCCAGGCCCGCGCCCATGTCGTGCAACAGGAAATCCGAGTACGGCGCGATCTCGCGGTTCGACAACAACTCAATGCCGTCAGGGTGCGCGCCGGTCTTTATCGTCGGCACATGACAGGCGGCGCATCCGGCCTGCGCGAACAGACGCTCGCCTCGGCGGACCTCCGGGTTGTCGACGAAACGGCGTGACGGCACGGCCAGTGTCTGGGTATAGAAGGTGACGTCTCCCAGGATGCGATCGCCCGCCTCGGGGTCCGGGCGGCCGGACGCACTGTTCCAGCCGAGCTCGGGGTCGTCGTCCGCCGTATCGCGGTTGATCACCGCGCCGCTTGCCTCTGCGGGGAAAACGGGGTTGGTCACGCCCATGTCCTGGTGGTAGGCGCCGGCGTTCTGCTGGCGCAGCGATGGGTTGTTTGCCTTCAGGCCGATCCGCCCGATCACCCGCTCGCCGGTCTCGGCATCGAGAACCCGGTTGACCCGACCGCTGATCCCGTCGCCATCGGCGTCATCCGGGTCGGCCAGGGCCAGCAAAGTCTCGTCAGCGATCGCCTCGATGTAGCCGCGGCCATGGATCGGCGGCGCCACGCGGGGCGAGGTCTCGATGTCCTCTAGCGTGTAACCCGCCTCGGCCAGCGCACCCGGGTCGGCCAGATCGGTCAGCTCGAACTCGGGCCAGCGCAGCTCGTAGGGGGTGCCGTCGGCATACTCGTCGGGCTCCGTGCGCCAGTGCACCGTGACGTTCGCCTCCGGTACGGCGCCGGCCACCGCGTGCTGCTGGAGCTGGGTTCCCATTCCCGGCACGGGGATGGGACCGGTCCTAGGATCGTTGCCCAGACTCACGCGCAGGAACATCGACTCGGCATCCGCCAGATTGCTGCGGCCGTCATCCGGATGGGGCGGCGGCTGCCCGCGCGAATCACGCGGGTGACAGGCCTCGCAGCTCGAGGCGTTGAATACCGGCCCCAGCCCCGGCCGGATGGCATTACCGCTGGAGACGAACGGGGTCTCGAAATCGGCATCCCCACGGGTAAAACGGGCGACCTGCTCGTCGCTCATGCCCGACAGGGGATGGGAAAAGGCGTTGCTGGTGGCCGAATCCACCGTCACCGGCGGAGGCGGCTCCGCCCAAGTGACCGCCGTCACGCTCAGCATGGCGGCAAGCCACGACAATGTTGGACTCGCGGAACGAGAACGGCGATGAGCCGGGGCAATGCCCGGCATCACCGCCCGCATTGCCGCACCGACCCCGCGAGCGGTCGAATGCGTCATCTTCATTCCTCCTCACCCAGCGCTTGGGCAAGCCGCTCCTGCAGGTCCCGCACGGCCTCCACCGCCGCCTGGATCCGGGCCTGCTGGGTCTGCCTGCCGCCGGCGACCGCCTCGGCGAAGGCCAGCCGGGCATTGCCGTCATCGGTCTCGCCGATGGCCGCCAGTCGCCCGTTGGCAACCAGCAACGCGCGATCGACCGCTGCGACCTCCGCATCGTTCGCCGCTGCCAGCGCACGCAGACCGAGACCGGAATCCACACCGTCCAGCGAGCCGAGCCAGAGATTGCGGATGCCCTCGACGTTGTGCTGCATGTCCGCCCGGGTATTGCGTGCATATGGCGACTCGACCCCGTCCAGGCGCCCGGAGGCGAGCGGCTCGCCCAGCTTGGCGGCCGCCAGCTCGTCGGCAATGCCGTCCATGCCCTCGGCCAGCTCCTGCAGCGCTCCCCGGACCGCGGGATACAGACGCGACGCCGGCGTCCCGGCCCCGGCAAGCTGTCGGGCATGGCCATCACTGCCCTGCCAGGATGCGGCCATTGCGGTCGCGTGATCGGCGAGATCCGCGCCCAAGGCGGCGAGCAGATCACGCTGGCGTGGTTGGTCGGCGAGGCGTTCGGCCGCCCTTTCGGCGGACTCGCGCCCCTCGGCCACCGGCTGATGCCAGAGCAGGAACTCGACGGCGTGGAAGCCTTTCACGTCACCGTCGAGGGCCGCGACGCGCTCGGCGTCGAGGGTTACCGAGCCCGCCACCAACTGGCCGAGTTCACGCTGATCGAGTGGCCAGGAATCCATTGCCGGATCGTGACCGTCGGTATCCACCGGACCGAACAGGTGCGCCTCGCCGGTCTCCCAATACGCTCTGGCCTCGCGCCAGGCGGCCCGCGCAGCGATCACGCCCTCGGCGGTGGGGGTTTCCTGCAGGTCGACCAGCCGTTCGGCCAATCGGTCGGTGGCATAAGCCAGCCGAACGTAGTTGCGCGTGATCACATCTCCGGCGGTGTGCTCCAGCACGCGCTCGGCGGCGGGAGCGGCGTGAACGGCCGGTGCACCCAAGATCGATCCGGCGAGCAGGGCCAGCGGGGTCAGTCGGAAAATGCGTATGGTCATGGTCGTGCCTCGTATGCGGTCGTGCCGGTTCAGAACGTGACGGCGAGCTGGGTGGTGAAGATGTCGGCCGACTCGCCGCTGCCGCCGTCGGCGATGCCGTAATCCTCGTCATGGGCGTATTCGAGACTCAACGCGGTACGCGGGAAGATCTCGACCGACAGCGCGGCGATCGCGCGGCTCTCCGGCAGACCGAGCGCCACTGCCTGTTCGGTGCCCTGGTAGCCAATGCCGGCGCTGGCCGGCTTGCCCATCAGGTCGAAGACGTAGCTCGCCTCGACGTTCCAGGCACCGGGCCGGGCGCCGGACCCTTTGTAGGCAATCTCGGCCGCGTCGAAGGCATCACCGGCCGCCAGGTATTCGCCCACCAGCATCAGGTCGCCGATGCCGACCACGGCACTGGCCGTCCAGGCGTTCACCTCGCTGGCGTCATTGCCGGCGTTGGCGGCGTTCACCGTCTCCTCGAGGCCATCGGATTCACCCAGGCTGTTGATGTAGCCGGCGGACAGGGCGAGATCGGCGACACCGACCTTTCCGGCATAACCGGCGGTCGCGCCGAAGCTGTCGATCCGGTTTTCGCTTTCGAGATCGCCATTGAAGGCATAGATGTCGGCGTGCAGGCCGCCCTGATGGACCCCGGCGGCGATCGCGGTCTCGCGGGTCTCGCCCAGCTCGAGGGTCAGGGGATCGGAGACCATGGCGGTCTCGTAGACGCCGAAGGGGACGTAGAACTGGCCGGCATGCAGTGACCACAAGCCCTCCGGATTGCCGAACATCACGCTGGCCGTGTCGATTTCCAGCGGCGTGTCATTCTCTTCGTAGAGCGTGGAGATCTCCGCGCTGACCCACTCGTTGATCGCCGCCGTGAGCCCGAGCGCGCCGGTGGCCAGGACCACGTCGCTCTCGTCGCTGCCGGAATAAGGGCTGGTGTGGAGGGCCTCCACTTCGACCGTTCCGCCGAACGAGATCCGCGGGTAGTCCAGGGTGGATTCCTGATCCTGTGCAATGGCCGTCTGGGCTGTCAGGGCAAGGGAAAGTGCCGCCAGCCGTCCGCAGTGCATGATTCGCATCATGTCCGCTCCTCGATGGTCCGGGTCCGGAAAGGACCGTTTGCAAGGAGGGCTGGCTGGCGACGGCTGGCTTGCCCCGTGATACCGACCGGCGGGAGGACCGCCGGATCGACGGGAATCGATATTAAATACGAATCGTTCCTATTGCAACTCGTGTTAATACCCTAGCTCCACCCTCCGACATTCATGTCGAAAGCGGAGACAGCCTCGATCGACACAGGGGAGAAAAGCGCGTGGGCTGGCGCGGGCAGGCCGGATGGCCAGAAGCAAAGGGATCGGTCAGACGGGAGGAAGATCAGCTGTCGGCGGGCGCGCCACTGCGCTTGCGATGCGGACCGTAGAGGGCCGCCAGGCCCAGGACGATCCCGGAGACGGTGGCGATCATGCCGGCTGCGCTGACGGCGTCCTCCGCACCCAGCCACAGTGGCCCGTAGCCGGCGAGCACGTAGCCGATCACGGCGGAGAACACGGCGAAGGCGACCGACCAGAGCACCTGGGCCTCCAGGCGGTTGGTCATCAGGCGGGCGGCGGCGGGCGGGCAAATGAACATGGCGATCACGATGATCGAGCCCACCGCGTCGAAGGCGGCGACCGCCGCCACCGCCGCGGCGATCACCAGGGAAAAGCCGATCGTCCGCGTGCGCAGGCCGAGTACCCGGGCGAAGCCCTCGTCGAAGGTGGAGATCTTCAGGGGGCGCCAGAACAGGACGATGAACAGCACCATGGCCAGGCACACCAGCGCGATGCGCGCCAGCTCCGGCGGCAGGGTCGCCAGTGCGGCGGGGTCGAGCAGCGATCCCCAGCCCTCGGCCTCGATCCAGATCAGGCTTTCGAGGTTGCCGTACAGCGCGTGCTGCACGTCCAGGTGCACCGAGGAGGTGTCCGACTGCTCGAGCAGCAGCACCCCGCCGGCGAACAGCGTGGTGAAGGCCACACCCATCGCCGCGCCCGGCTCGATGCGACCCAGGCGACGGATGGCCTCGATCAGGATCACCGCGACCACCGCCGCCCCGGCCGCGCCCAGCATCATGGGGATCGAGGCGATGGTGCCGGTCACCAGGAAGGCCACCACGATGCCGGGCAGCACCACGTGGCTGATGGCATCACCAATCAGGGCCTGACGGCGCAGGACCAGGAAATTGCCCGGCAGGGCGCAGGCGATCGCCGCGAGAATCCCGATCAGCAGCGGGACCAGCGAGAGCATGACGAACTCGGCGCCCATCAACTGCATCCTCCCCCTGCTCCGCCGGCCAGGCGGCGGTCGATATCGCGAATCTCGTCCCCGGTCAGCCACTGCTCGATGGGCGTCAGCCCGTCATACCGCTCCGCCACCGCCTCGTGGGAGTGGAGCCGCCGGGCCACCGCCCAGCGTGCCTCGTCCCGGCAGGCCTCGGCGGCCCGCTCGCGACCGAGCTCCGTGGGCACGCCATCCGGCCGGGCCAGCCCCTCGCGGACGAGCAGCGCGAGAGTGTAACGCTCGTAGATGGGCTGGTCCTGTGCCAGCGACAGCAGCCCCTGGCGACGATGGATGCGCCGCTGCTGGCGATAGTGCCGCACGGCGACGGCCAGCACGCCCCGTCCGGGCGCAAGCAGCAGCGAAACGACGAACAGGGCAAAGGCGGTGAGCACGATGATCGGCCCGGTCGGCAGCGACGGGGCGGTCGCGGAGATCGCCGCGCCCCCGTAGCCGGCCAGCCCGCCGGCCAGTCCGGCGATCCACACCACCCGTTCGGTGCGATTGCTCCAGAAGCGGGCGGTGACCGGCGGGATGATCAGTAGCGCGACGATCAGCACCAGACCGACTACCTTCAGCCCCACGATGGTGACACCGAGCACGAGTCCCATCATGGCCAGGTCCACGCGATGGACGTTGACACCCGCCGAGGCGGCGAAGCCGGGATCGAAGGCGACCAGGGTCATCGGCCGACGCAGCAGGTAGACCAGCGAGACGGCCAGCGCCCCGCCGGCCGCGATCATCAGGGCATCGGTCTGCAGCATGCCGGCGGTCGCCCCCAGCAGGAATTCCTCCAGGCCGGCCTGTCGGCCCGCAGACATGGTCTGGATCACGGTCAGCAACACCACGCCGAAACCGAAGAACACCGAGAGCACCGCCCCGATCGCCGCGTCCTCGGCCAGCCGCGTGCGCCGGGTCAGCCAGTGCATCGCCAGCAATCCCAAGGCCGCGGTCAGCGCCGAGCCGGCCAGCAGACCGCCGAGATTCCGCCCGTCACCTCCCAGGGCGACCATCACGATGAAGGCCAGACCCACGCCCGGCAGCGTGGAATGGCTGATGGCATCCGAGACCAGCGCCCGCTTGCGCAAAAAGAGGAAAGTACCAGCCGCCCCGGCGGCCAGCCCGAGCAGACCGGCGCCGATGGCCACCAGCGTGGCGTTGTAGCCCAGCTGCAGGGTCAGGGCCTCGAGAAGCATCAATGGCCTCCGAGCTGCAACTGGTCGATCTGCGCGGTGGCCAGCCGCCCGCCGTAGGCCTGCTGGAGGTGCTCCTCGGTGAAGGCCTCGGCCACCGCCCCCTCGGCCACCTTGCGCACGTTGATCAGCATCACCCGGTCGAAGTAGTCCGGCACGGTGGAAAGGTCGTGATGAACGACCACCACCGTGCGCCCTTCCGCCTGCAGCGACTTGAGCACCCCGATGATGGCGCGCTCGGTGGCCGCGTCGACGCCGGCGAACGGCTCGTCGAGCAGGTACAGGTCGGCCCCCTGCGCCAGCGCACGGGCGAGAAACACCCGTTGCTGCTGCCCGCCGGAGAGCTGGCCGATCTGCCGGTCGGCGAATTCCTGCATGCCGACCCGGTCGAGGCAGTCCAGCGCTCGCCGGCGATGCCGGTCACGTACCAGTCCCAGCAGGCCCAGCTCGCGGGCCAGTCCCATCAGCACCACGTCGATCACCCGGGTGGGAAAATCCCAGTCCACCGAGGCGCGCTGGGGCACGTAGGCGATCCGGCGCCGTGCCCGTTCCAGCGGTTCGCCGAAGACGGTGACCGTGCCGGAAAGCCTCGGAACAATGCCGAGAATGGCCTTCAGCGTGGTCGACTTGCCCGCCCCGTTCGGGCCGATGATGGCCGTCATCGAGGCGTTCGCCACGGTCATGTCCAGCGAGAAAACCGCCGGCTTCTGGCCGTAGGAGACCGTCAGCCCGCGGACGGCCAGCGGGCTGTGTTCGAGGCCGGGCAGTGCCTGCTCGCGGCCGGCGGCACGTCGGAGCGTCCGGATCATTCGGCCGCCCGCCATTCACGCATGCCACCGGCAGGGGCCTCGCCGCCCAGCGCCCGCGCAATGGTGGTCACATTGTGGTCGATCATGCCCAGGTAGCGCCCTTCCCAGGTTCCGGATGGCCCCATGGCATCCGAGTAGAGTTCGCCGCCGAGCCGCACCTCGTGGTCCCGGGCGCCCGCTCCCTCGATCAGGGCGCGGATGTTGCGCTCGGAAACGGAGCTCTCCACGAACACCGCGGGGATTTCCCGTTCAACCAGCCGGTTGACCAGCGTGCGGATGCGGGAAAGCCCGGCCTCGGACTGCGTCGAGATGCCCTGGATGCCGATCACCTCGAAGTCGTAGGCCCGGCCGAAATAACCGAAGGCATCGTGGGCGGTGAACAGCACGCGATTCTCGGCGGGAACCGTGGCGGTCACCTCCCGGGCGTATTGCGCCAATTTCTCGACATCCTGGAAGAACCGGTCGGCATTGTCGCGGAAAACGTCGGCATTTTCCGGACTCGCCTCGATCAGCGCATCGCGGATCACCAGCACCACCTCGGACCACAGCGCCGGGTCCATCCAGACGTGCGGATCGACCCGATCCTCGTAATCCTCGTGAGACAGCAGCGAGTCGCGCGGCAACCCGTCGGCCACCGCAACCACGGTCTGGCGACGGGTGAGCTTCTCGAGAAACTCCTCCATCTGTGCCTCGAGATACAGGCCGTGCCACAACACCAGGTCGGCCCGGGTCATGGCGACGATATCCGAGCGGGTCTGGCGATAACCGTGAGGATCGACACCCGGCCCCATCAGCGCACGCACCTCGACCCGCTCGCCACCGATTTCGCGTGCGGCGTCCGCGATCATCCCGGTGGTGGCGACCACCGCCAGCCGCTCGCCCGCCTGCGCCGTGCCCGCCAGGCACAGCAGACCGAGGCACGCGGCCGCGAGCCGGCCGAGAAATACACGCCACCTGTCGATACCCATCATTACCCTTCCCCTGTGCTCCCGGTTTCGTCGAGAGCAATATTTAGTCTTGACTAACTTTGGGGAAAGGTAACGTCAAAACCGCCCTGCCGTCAACGGAATCGTCCGCGGGAACTGATACATAATAGGTTTTGTTTATAGACGGGATCGGGCATCCGGCCGACGCGGGGCCGGTCGGCAGGAAGGGATCAGGAGAGGGGCTCGCGCACGCGCAGCGCGGGCTGACCGTCCTCGGAGGAGAGCCGGTTGGTGATGTGACAGAACAGCTCGGCGGTCTTGCGCGCGTCGTAGAGCGCCCCGTGCGCCTGGCTGTTGTCCCAGTCGAAGCCCGCGGCGGTGACGGCCTTGGCCAGCACGGTCTCGCCAATCGCCACCGCGGCGGCGGTGACGGTGTCCAGCGTGGAGAAGGGGTGGAAGGGGTTGCGCTTGTAACCGGTGCGCTCGCAGGCGGCCTTGACCACCGCCAGGTCGAACGGCGCGTTGTGCCCCACCAGGATCGCCCGGCGGGCGTTGAGCGACTTGACCTGCCGCCGAATGGGACGGAAAAAGGCGTCCAGCGCGGCGCGCTCCTCGACCGCCTCGCGCTCGGGGTCGGCGGGATCGATGCCGTGGATCTTGATCGATACCGGGTCGACGACGGTCAGTTCGCTCGGGTGCACGGAGACGGCGATCTCTTCGGCCGGATGGAGCACACCCTGCTCGTCGACGTCCAGCAGCACCGCCGCCAGTTCGAGCAGTGCGTGGCCCTGCGGGTCCAGCCCGCCGGTCTCCACGTCCACCACCACCGGCACGAAACCGCGAAAACGGCGGGCGATACTGCGCGGTACCTTTTTCTCCGACTTGGCTTCGCTCATGCGCGGATCAGTCCAGCCCCAGGCGCTGCCGCCAGGAAGTCACCGTGTTGTGCATCAGCATGGTGATGGTCATGGGTCCGACCCCGCCGGGCACCGGCGTGATGAAACCGGCGTTCGCCGAGGCCGCCTCGAAGTCGACGTCGCCGTGCAGCGTGCCGTCCTCACGACGATGGATGCCCACGTCGATGACGATCGCCCCCTCGCGGATCCACTCGCCCTTGACCAGCCCCGGCTTGCCGGCGGCCACCACCACCAGCTCCGCCCGGCGGACGTGCTCGGCCAGGTCCTGCGTGAAGCGATGGCAGACGGTGACCGTCGCGCCGGCGAGCAGCAGTTCGAGCGCCATGGGACGACCCACGATATTGGACGCCCCGACCACGACCGCCTCCATGCCGTGCAGGTCGCGACCGGTCTCTTCGAGCAGCCGCATGACACCGAACGGGGTGCAGGGACGCAGGCCGGGGCGGCGAATGGCCAGCCGGCCGATATTGACCGGGTGGAAGCCGTCGACGTCCTTTTCCGGATCGATGCGGTCGATGACCGAATCGGCGCTCAGGTGCTCCGGCAACGGCAGCTGCACCAGAATGCCGTCGACCCGTTCGTCGGCGTTGAGCTCGTCGATCAGCGCGTCGAGCTCGGCCTGAGCGATGCTGCCGCCCAGGTCATGGGAAAACGAGGCGATGCCGAGCTTGGCGCAGGCCTTGCGCTTGTTGGCCACGTACACCGACGAGGCCGCATCGGTCCCTACCTGCACCACGGCCAGCCCGGGTGGTCGGTGCCCGTTCTCGGTATAGGCGGCGATGGTCTCGGCCAGGCCGGCGCGCACGGTGGCGCCGATGGCACGTCCGTCGAGGAGTCTTGCAGTCATGGGGCGTGTCACGTGCGGGAAAGGCGTGATTGTCGCATGCGCTCCCGGCCGACTCAATCGGATGGCCAGGAGAGCCGCAGGGCCGTCAGGCTCGCATCAGCCGACATCGGCCGGCTCGCGCGACCGCTCGACTTGCCGCGGTGGACAGGGTTGCGGAGCCGGCCGGCCGAGCAGGAACCCCTGCGCGTAGTCGATTCCCAGTTCGCGCACCTGGTCCAGTACGCCCTCCTGCTCGACGAACTCGGCGATGGTCTGGATCCCCAGTTCATGCGAGAGCTCGGCGATCAGCCGGACGAATGCCCGGTCGCGGGGGTCCTCGAGCAGGTTGGAGATGAAGTCGCCCTCGATCTTGAGGAAATCGATCGGCAAGTGCTTGAGATAATGGAAGGAGGAAAAGCCCGAGCCGAAGTCGTCGATGGCGAACTTGAAGCCCTCGTTGCGCAGCTCGCGGACAAACTCCTCGAGCACATCCATGTTCCTGACCGTTTCGCGCTCGGTCAGCTCGAAGACGATGCGCTCCTTTTCCACGCCGGCGGTTTCGACCATCGCCCGGACGGTGGGGATGAACTCGGCAAGCACCATCGCCCGCGGCGAGAGGTTGATGAACACCATCCCGTCGAAGCCGCAGGCACGGATCTCGTTGAGCGCCTTCTCGATCACGATGTAGTCGATGCGGTCGATCACGCCCATCCGCTCGGCGATCTCGATGAACTCCGAGGCGCCCATGACGGTATCGCCCAGATCAATGCGCGAGAGCACTTCCACCGCCTGGGGCCGGCCCGCCTCGAAGGGCGTGATCGGCTGGTAGTAGGGCACGATGCGGCGCTCCTCGACGGCCCGGAGGATGGTCAACCCCTTCTCGCTCACCGAGCGGAAGACGTCCATGACGTCCTCCTCGCTGGGCACCGCCACCCGCGCCTTACCCTCGGACTTGGCGCGGTACATCATGTTGTCGGCGAACAGGAACAGATCCTTGGGCTCGCGAGCATGGTCCGGGTAGGTGGCGATACCGATGGAGGCCGACGCCGAGACCTCACTGCCGTCCGGGGTCGGCAAGGCGATCTCGTCGGTCCGGCTCAGGACGCGGTTAGCTACCACGCAGGCCTGCTCCAGGTCGGTCTCGGGGAGGACCACCACGAACTCGTCGCCACCGTAGCGGGCGAAGATGTCACCGCGCTTGAGGGCCTTGCCGATCGCCTCGGCGAAGGCCTTGAGGAAGGCATCGCCGAACGCGTGGCCGTAGCTGTCGTTGACCATCTTGAAGTTGTCCAGGTCGATCAGCAGCACCGAGAAGCTCTGGCCATGACGCGAGGCCCGCTCGATCTCGTAGCCGAGCAGTTCCCAGAACACCCGCTGGTTGTAGAGGTTGGTCAGCGGATCGCGCGTGGCGTAGTACTCGAGATCACGGGTGTACTTGAAGATCGCCTTGACCGAACCGACCACGTTGAGCAGCGTCGAGAGCACGCTCTCGATCACCAGTAGCCGGGTCTCGTCGTTGACCGTCTGGGCCTGCACGCCGATGCCGACGATACCCCCGATCTTGGGCGAATCCACCAGCAGCGACTTGACCTGCACGCTCAAATCGGACTCGTTGAGTTCGATCTCGGGGCCATCCGGGTCGGCAACGTGATGATTGATGTGTACCAATGACGCATCGTGCAGATTGGGGTGGGTGGCCATGTGCTCGCGCACGGCCCGCTCCAGCGTGGCCTTGCTCGAGTCGGCCGGCGGCGACCGCCAGAAGACGTCAAGGTCGAACAGTTCGTCGTCGACCTTGAAGATCGAGAACAGTGTGTAGGTCTCGATCACCTCGTTGATGTCACGCATCAACCGGCAGATGTACTCGTGCCAGTCGCGTACCACCTCGGAGGTGATGATGAACTTCTCGAGGAGCTTGATCTCGAACTCGAGCAGGTCACGGTCCACCGCCACGCTGCGGAACCGGTCCACCACCTCGCCGAAGCTGCGGAACACGCGATTGAGCTCGTCGAAGCCGAGATCGGTATCACCCAGGTGCAGGCTGCGCAGGTCGGCCACGCGATTGACCTTCTCGGCATTTTCCTCGAGCAGCCGCACCGACCGGGTGATGCGGCGATTGACGAACACCGTGATCAGCAGCGCACCGAGCACCGGGATGGGTGCGAGCAGGGCCAGCCAGAAGAAGAAGTTTTCCCGGGCCTCGGCCACGGTGCCGGAGAAGTCCTGCGAGACGTCGATCACGCCCAGCACGTCCCCGACCTCGGCGGTGGCATGGCAGGAAAGGCACTTGGCCTCGGCCACCAGCGGGAAGGTGTAGCGAACCGCACTTTCGCCGGCCGTCTCGACCGTCTCGCCGGCATCGAAGGCCGCCTTGACCGTCGCGTCCATGGAGCCCTGCTCGATCCGGCCGTACTGCTCGGCGACCACCGGGCCGCGGAAGATGGCCAGCTCGTAGCCGCTGCCGTCGAGCGCCTCGCGGTTGGCGGCGACAAAGCTCTCCAGCTGCTCGCGCGACCAGCCGGTACTCATCAGTTGGTACATCGAACTGAACGTGGAGCGGGCCAGGATGTCGGCATCGCGCATGGCGCCCTGCTGCACCGACTGGTTGAAAATGCCCGAGACCACCAGATAGGCACCGCCGAAGAACAGCAGCGATACCAGCAGTGACATGCCGAGAATGAAAGACTTGATCGTGCGCATGGGTCAAGCGTGTCCAGGGTGCATTCACCCGGCACGCGAACACCTGTGCGCACCGGGAACCGGTTCCTTCCGGCAGCGCTCTTCCTTCAGGAGAAATGGTCCGAGGGAAGGTCTGCACGAATGCAAGCGATGGTATGGGTAGCTTCCCGCCCCGGCAACCAAGCAATCGTCTCGGTTATTGTTTCGCTAATATTCCAATTGCCCTGATCAGGACGGAGAGACGTCCTCGGCGATGAGCATGTCGCGCGCCACCCGCCGGTCCTGCGTACGGCGCATCGGCGGCAGGGCGTCGAGGATCTGTCGACCGTAGCCCTTGGTCTGCAGGCGCGGGTCGCAGAGCACCATCACCCCGTGATCGCCCGTGTCGCGGATCAGCCGCCCCACGCCCTGCTTGAGGGTGATGATCGCCTCGGGCAACGCCATGTGGACGAAGGGCATCAGCCCCTTGTCCTTCAGGCGCTGTTCGCGGGCAGCGCGAACGGGATCGCCGGGTGCGGCAAAGGGAATGCGGTCGATCATCACCAGCGACAACGCCTCGCCACGCACGTCCACACCCTCCCAGAAGCTCTGGGTGCCCAGCAGTACACCGTTGCCCGCCTCGCGGAAGGCCTCCAGCAGCGCCGACTTGGAGCGCGTGCCCTGCACGAACAGCGGCAGCTCGGTCAGGTGTTTCTCCAGTGTCTCGGCGGCGAGCCGCAACGCCCGGTGGGAGGTGAACAGCAGAAAGGCCCGGCCGCCGCTGGCCTTGAGCAACGGATAGACCGCCCGCAGCGAGGCCATGGTGTGCTCGGTCGCCCCGTCGCGGCCCACGGGCGCGGGCAGATCCGGCGGCAGGTAGAGCACGGCCTGGTTTTGAAAATCGAACGGCGACTCGACCTGCTCGCAGCGGGCATCATCGAGATTCATGCGCCGGGTGAAGTGGGAGAAATCCCTGCCCGCCGCCAGCGTCGCCGAGGTCATGATCCACGCGCGCGGAGAAGACTCTACGTGCGACTTCAACTGTCCGGCGGCATTCACCGGGGTCGTATGCAGGGTGAACGAGCGCGTGCGTCGCTCCACCCAGCGCACCGCGTGCCCCTCGGCCTCCGACTTGCCGGCACGGAAGGCATCGAGTTCCTCGCGCAACTGCTGGGCGCGGCCCAGCAGGCTGGCCAGCCCCTTGCCCCTTGGGGCGCCGATCTCCAGCTCACCGATCAGGCGATCGAGGGCGGCGGACATATCGTCCAGCCGGCCGGTCAGGGTCTCGTCGACCTCAAGATCCGCCCAGGGCACCCGGTCGGACTCGCCCTTGCCCAGCGCCTCGACGATCGGCTCGATCGAGTCCTTGAGCGACTCGGCCGCCTCGCCGAGACCGAGCTGATCGCGGGCCTCGTGCTTCTGCTCGGTGCGGATGTCCTGTGCCAGTTCACGGATCTGGCGCGAGCCGATCGACTCGCCGAAGAACATCGAGGCGATCTCCGGCAACTGGTGCGCCTCGTCGAGCACCACCACATCGGTGTCGGGCAGGAGCTCGGCGAAGCCGGTCTGCCTTAGGGCCAGGTCGGCGCAGAACAGGTGGTGGTTGATCACCACGATATCCGCCTTCTGCGCCTGCTCGCGTGCCTTGACCACGAAGCAGCTGTCGTAGAGCGGACACTCGCGGCCCAGGCAGTTGTCGTTGGTCGAGGTAACTAGCGGCCAGATGGCATGATCGTCGCCCACCTGCTCGCAATCCGCGCGATCGCCGTCGATCGCTCGATCCGCCCACTCGCGTATCGCGGCCAGCGCCCGCACGTCCTCTCGCCGATAGAGCTGCCCCTGCTGGCCGGCCAGGTCGAGCCGGTACTTGCACAGATAGTTGGCGCGCCCCTTGAGCAGCGCGACGCGCGCCTTCACCCCCAGCAGCTCGCGCAACTGCGGCAGGTCGCGGTCGAACAGCTGGTCCTGCAGGTGCTTGGTTCCGGTGGAGATCAGCGCGCGCTTGCCGGAAAGCAGCACGGGGGCGAGGTAACCGAAGGTCTTGCCCACCCCCGTGCCGGCCTCGAGCACCAGCGTGTGCCGGTCGGTGATCGAGTCGCGAATCAGTTCGGCCATGCGGCGCTGGCCGGAGCGCGGCTGATAGCCGGGGAAGGCCCCGGCCAGTCGTCCCTCCTCGCCGAAGACCTCCTCGAGACCGAGTGACGAGCCTGCCGTCATGCCGACAGGCGAACGCCGCCGTAGTACCCGGCCGACTCCCGGCCGGCACGTTCCTCGGCCTCGCGGGCACCGGCCTCGTCGCCCTGGGCCCGGCGTGCCTTTGCGACCACCCGCCAGGCCGCCGAAAGGATCTCGCTGTCGCGGGCATGTTCCACGGCCCGCAGAGCCAGCTGCTCGGCCTGACGAGGCTCGTCCTGTGCCAGGCGCAGCTGCGCGAGGTCCAGCCAGAGCCGGGCGTTACCCGGTTCGATCTTCACCGCCCGCTCCAGCGTCGACTGCGCCCCGGCCAGGTCGCCGCCGGCCCGCCGTTGATCCGCCTGCCGGACCAGCGCGAGCACGGCCGGCGAGGTGCGCTCGGCCGGCTCGCTCGGCTGGCTTTCCGGCAGCTCCCGAATCTCGATGTCCGGCTGGGCCAGCGGCGTCGCACGCACCTCGGGCTCGGGGGCCGGCTCGGGCGCCGGCCGAGGCGTGGGGGGCTGGGTCGCCATCGGCGCACAGCCGGCGAGAAACAGCCCCGCGGCCACCAGCGCCACAGCCGGGCGATACAGGCGAATGGTCATCATCGTCTTGTTCCCTGTCGTCATTGCGTGTCGGGATTGTCTCATTGAATAGCGCTACCGGAACCAGTCGAGAAAACCGCCGCCGGACTCTTCTTCGACGCGTCCCGTACAGTCCGCCGCGGTCGGGGGCCGGTGACGGGCGATGAACGGCATCTGCTCCCCGGCGCAGTGGTCGGGCACCACCTGCCGCCGTTCAGGATCCACGCGCAGATAGGTCACGCCCCGGGGCGGCTCCATGTTCACCGGCTGGTTGCGCAACGAGGCGAAGGTCGCCGCCCACAGCGGCAGCGCGGCCGACGAGCCGGTCAGGCCGGCGGGCCGATCGTCGTCGCGGCCCACCCAGATCACGCCGACCCGGTCGCCGGTGAAACCGGCGAACCAGGCGTCGCGACCGTCATTGGTGGTGCCGGTCTTGCCCCCCACCCCGATCGCCGGGGATATCTCGCTGTTCAGGCGCGTGGAGGTGCCTTCGGCAACCACGGTCTGCAAACCGTACTGCAGTAGGTACAGCGGCTCGCGCTCGGCGGCCCGCTGGACGTCGAGCGAATAGCGCGACAGCGCCTCGCCCTCGCGGTCGACCACCGTGCGAATCGCCCGCAGCGGCGTCCGGAAACCGTCACCCGCCAGGGTGTGGTACATCTGCGTCACCTCGAGCGGTGTCATGCCCATCGAGCCGAGCAACATGGAGGGGTAGAACGGTTCGGGCCGCGGCGCGCCCAGGCTTTCCAGGGTGCCGGCCACCGCGTCCAGCCCGACTTCCATCCCCAGCCGGACGCTGGGCACGTTGCGGGAATGGGCCAGTGCCTCGAGCAGGGGCGTGGGCCCGTGGAACTCGCCGCTGTAGTTCTTCGGCTCCCAGTCCTCCGATCCGCGCTGCTCGACCACGATCGGCTCGTCGGCCAGCGGGGTGATCAGGTTGTAGTCTTCCGGCCGCGACAGCGCGGTGAGGTAGATTGCCGGCTTGATCAGCGAGCCGATCTGTCGGCGCGCGTCCAGGGCGCGGTCGAAGCCGGCAAAGCGCACTTCCCGGCCACCGATCATCGCCTCGATCTCCCCGGTGGTGGCCGAGGCGACCACGCCAGCGGTCTGCAGCGTGCCCGGCTCGAGCCCCTTGGCAGCCTCCACCTGCTCCAGCCGGGCGGTGCTGTCCTCGAGGGCGGCCTGCACGGCGGGACGCAAGGTGGTGAACACCTTCAGCCCCTTGGTCTTCAGGTCCTCGGGCGCGTACTGCTCGGCAAGCTGCCGACGGACGAGATCGACGAAGGCCGGATACCGGGCACGCGAGCCGGGCTTGCCCGTGACGCCCAACGGGCGATCCTGCCACTCGTTGCCGGTGGTCTGGTCGACCAGGCCCAGCTCGATCATCACGTCGATGACGGTATTGCGCCGCGCCATGGCGCGTTCCGGGTTGCGCCGCGGATTGTAGTAGTTCGCCCCCTTGACCATGCCCACCAGCAGGGCGACCTGCTCGGGGCGCAGCTCGTCGATCGGGCGGCCGAAATAGAAGCTCGCCGCCAGGCCGAAGCCGTGAATGGCCCGCGACCCGTCCTGTCCCAGGTAGACCTCGTTGAGATAGGCCTCGATGATCTTGTCCTTGGGGTAGTGCCACTCCATCTCGAGGGCCATGATCATCTCGGCAAACTTGCGCCGGTAGGTGCGATCCTGGGTCAGGAACAGGTTCTTCGCCAGCTGCTGGGTAATGGTGCTGCCACCCTGGACGCGTTCGCCCGAAACCAGGTTGGCGAGAAAGGCGCGCAGGATAGCGGTCGGCACCACTCCGCCGTGATCGTAGAAGGCACGATCCTCCACCGCCAGCAGGGCGTCGATCAGCAGCGGCGCTTCCTTCTTGATCCGCTCGATCTCCAGCAGAACACGGTCCTCGGCACGATTGGGATACAACGTCCCGATCGAGCGGGGCTCGAGCCGGACGATGCCGATCGCCTGCCCGTCCGCGTCCTTTAGCTCGGCTACCCGTCCACCGGTGATTCGTGCTGTGATCCGTCGCGCGGGCACCGCCCCGTCCGGGAAGGCGAAGGCTCGCCGATGGAAGCTCACCTCGCTGCCGCGACGACGATAGGTGCCCGTCTCCTCGAGCGCACCACCGCCCTCGTAGTTGAGTCGGTCGAGGCTGGCCGTGAGCTCGTCGATGGTCAGCGACTGGCCCACGTAGACCTCGTCGGGCGCGGCGTAGATCTCCGCGGGCATGGTGAACAGCGCACCCTCGAAGCGCTCGGTGACCCGCTCATCGAGATACCAGGCCCATGCCGCCAGCAGCAGCGTGCCGAGCAGGACGGCGACCAGCAGCAGCCGCAGCAGCAGCCCACGGATCATCTTCCCGGCGGACGAACGCGACTGACCGCGTCCGCTGCCGCCCCGACGCGGGGAAGTCCGCCCCTTGTCGCGCCGCTGCTTTCCGCCGACCTGCTTTCCCTTCCTGCTGCCCTTGCTGGATGCCACGCTGCGACCACACTGTTACACTTCATGAAAACGCGCCGACCGCGCCACGACGCGGTCCGCTCGCCAGTCTACCAGCCCCGGGCGGGCGGCGGGAGGCCACCCCCAGGGACGCCATCGCCGCAGCGGCCGGGCATCGTGACATCCGAACCCACACCGGGAGCCATCCCATGCCTGAACAGACCCACGAACGAGTGGTCGAACGCTTCAAGACCAACCTGGCCGGCAGCGATCCCGACGTGAAACACCTGCAGACCCACATCTCGCACGTGTTTCTCACCGGCACGTGGGCCTACAAGATCAAGAAACCGATGAATTTCGGTTTTCTCGACTTCTCCAGCCTCGACCGCCGGCGCCACTTCTGCCTCGAGGAGCTGCGGCTCAACGCCCGGCTGGCCCCGGACCTGTATGACGGCGTGCTGGGCCTGGATGCCGAGGGCCGGCTGATCGACAACCTGGACGCGGCCGAGGAATACGTCATCCGCATGCAGCGCTTCGACCAGGCCGACCGGCTGGACAACGTCGCCGCCCGCATCGGCCTGGACGAGCCCCTGGTGGAACGCATCGCCGACCGGGTCGCCGACTTCCACGCGCGGGCGGCAGTAGCCGACCCGGGCTCCCGCTTCGGCGAACCGGACACCGTCTGGGCGCCGATGGAGCAGAACCTCGAGCAGATCGCGCCCTTCCTGGAGACCGAGGAGGACCGCGGGCGCCTCGCGCGGATGGACAAGCTCTCCCGGGCGGCCTTCGAGACCGTCCGGCCGGTGATCGCCCGCCGCAAGCACGAGGGACACGTGCGCGAATGCCACGGCGACATGCACCTGGCCAACATGGCCTGGCGCAACGGGGATGTGACCATCTTCGACGGCATCGAGTTCAACGACGACTTCCGCTGGACCGACACCGCCAACGATCTCGCCTTCGCGCTGATGGACCTGCACAAGCGCCGGCTGGTGGCCGCCGCGCGGCAACTGCTCAACCGCTATCTCGAGACCAGCGGCGACTACGAGGCCCTGCCCACCCTGCCCTTCTACCAGGGCTACCGTGCCGCCGTGCGCGCCAAGATCGCGCTGCTCGGCCTACGCGACGACATGCCCGACGAAGAGCGCGAGGCGGCCTGGGCGGACTTCCGCGATTACGTGGACCTGGCCAACACGTTCTTCACGCCGCGCAAGGGCAAGATCTTCGTCACGGTGGGCGTGAGCGGCAGCGGAAAGTCGCTGGCCAGTCGCGAGTTGGTGGTCGGCCGCGGTGCCGTTCGGGTGCGCTCGGACGCCGAACGCCTGCGGATGTTCTCCGATCCGGCCGAACGCTATACCGAGTTCGCCAGTGACCAGACCTACGCCCGCCTGGAAGCCATCGCCCGGCTGGGGGCGGCAAGCGGCTGGCCCATGGCCATCGACGCGACCTTCCTCGAGCGCGCCCGGCGGGAGCGCTTCCGGGCGATCGCCGAGGAACTGGGAGTGCCTTACACGATCCTGTTCATTGAGTGCGACAACGAGCAGCTGCGCGACTACCTGCGGGAACGGCTGGAAAAGGGCAATGACATCTCGGAGGCCGACGAGCAGGTGCTCGAACACCAGTTGCAGAAGCTCGAGGCGCTCACCCCCGCCGAGGCGCAGCACTGCGTGCGCCTGAAATGCGACGC
>JBNJFM010000005.1:86276-93512 GCA_051746865.1 Pseudomonadota bacterium
CTCGGAGGCCGACGAGCAGGTGCTCGAACACCAGTTGCAGAAGCTCGAGGCGCTCACCCCCGCCGAGGCGCAGCACTGCGTGCGCCTGAAATGCGACGCCCCCTTCGGCCCTCAGATCGCCGAGCGACTGGGATAATCCGACCGGGTGTGCAACCTGAAAGGGCAGGCCGCCTCAGGCGGCCTTCGTGGGCGAGACCCGCTCGCACAGGCGCCGATGACGATCACGAGGGCAGGTGTCATCGGGAAGCCGGCGTTCACTCCATCGGTTCGACCACGGCCCCTCGACGAATCGCATCCACCACCAGCCGGTACATGTCGATGTCCAACGGATGGTCCTCGGCAGACGAGGCGAGCAGATCATCGATCTCCGCCGCCGATCGGGCCGTGCCCAGATACCGCCAGTAACGGAACAGGTGATGCTCCTCCATCGCGTCGCGACGCTCGCGTATGGCGACCGCGCCGGGATAGGGCCAGGCCTGCAGGGCCAAGGGGGCGAACGCTTCCTTGAGGCGCATCCGGTGGGCGATCTCCGGCTCGCGGCCGGCACACAGCCCGCGGCACTGGCCAATCTGATGGGCGAAGCAGGCCCGTTCAGCGCCCCTCTCCAGCCCGAGCCACTGCGGGCAGAGCCCGTGTGCCTTCGCCAGCTCATCCAGCCGTTCACGCGCCTTGTATCGGGAAGGGAACACCCCGTGCGCCCGGCCGAGTTGTGCCGGTGACAGTTCGTCGATCGCCACCACCTCCGGGGGGCGGTCGGCCTCGTCCGACCAGTACCAGGTCAGAAGTCCGCGTCGGGCGCGCAGCCGGCGATTGACGATCGGCTGGTCACGCTTGACCAGCCATGCCTCGGTCAAAAGCGCCCCCAGCTCCCCGGCGGTCTCGACCCAGTCGATCCGGTGCGTCTGCTGGGCGATGCGCATCTCGCGGTCGCTGCGGTGGTCGTCGGAAAAGTGCGAGCGCACCCGGGCACGCAGGTCCACGCTCTTTCCCACGTAGAGCAGCGCGCCCTCCTCGCCGTAGAAACGGTAGATCCCGGGCACGCCGGGCACCGCGTCCAGGATCGCCGGATCGAGGTTGGGCGGCGTGCTGGGCCGTTGCACCTGCCGCCCGAGCGCCTCGATCACCGCCGCGGTGCCATCGCGCTCGACGAAACGCGCCAGCAGCGCGGGCAGCGTCACGCAGTCGCCCATGGCTCGGTGGCGGTCACCCACGGGCAACTGATGGCGGGTGATCAGGGCATCGAGGTTGTGGCGACGTTCGCCGCGATCCAGCCGCCGGGACAGCTTGACCGTGCACAGCTCACGCAGGCTCACCACCCGACCGGCGGCACGATAGGCATTGCGCAGGAAACCCGCGTCGAAGCGGGCGTTGTGGGCCACGAGGAAACGCCCGTCCAGCCACTCGCACAGCTCGTCGGCCACGCGGGCGAACACCGGCGCGCCCCGGACCATTTCGTCGCTGATGCCCGTCAGGCGGGTGATGGTGAGCGGGATGGCCACGCCGGGGTCGACCAGGCTCCCGAACGGCTCGCCGACCACGCCGCCGTCGACGGGCAGCACCGCGATCTCGGTGATGCGGTCGCGCGTCGGGCGGGTGCCGGTGGTCTCGATATCGACAAAGGCCAGACGATCGAAAGGCGCCGGCAGGGATGCCAGCGCCTCGATACGCGTGCCGGGCGGAAACGGGGCCGTCAAGGCATCAGCCGTCTAGCGACTCCACGCGCATGCGCACGACCGGAGCGCGCACGCTGTCCATCGACTCGATCTCGGCCAGCGCCTCGTCCATGTCGCGCTCGCGCACTTGGTGGGTGAGCATGACGATCGGGAGGGTGCGCTCGTCCTCGGTCATCTCCTTTTGCATCATCGCCTCGATGGAGATCTCGTGGTCGGCGAGGATCTGCGCGATGCGCGCCAACACGCCACGCTTGTCCTCCACGGCGAAGCGCAGGTAGTAGGCCGTGTCGATCGAGGCCATCGGCACGACCGGCATGTCGCTGATCTGATCCGGCACCACCGCCAGATGCGGGACCCGGTGCATCGGGTCGGCGGTGAGCGTGCGCACCACGTCGACCAGATCGGCGACCACCGCCGAGGCCGTCGGCTCGGCACCGGCGCCGGCACCGTAGTACATGGTCGGGCCGACCGAATCGCCCCACACCAGCACGGCATTCTGTACGCCATCGACGTTGGCCAGAAGGCGGCGCTCTGGCACCAACGTCGGGTGCACGCGCAATTCCACGCCGTCGTCACGCTGCCGCGCGATCCCCAGGTGCTTGACCTGGTAGCCAAACTCGGCGGCGTACTGGACGTCCTCGGTCTCGATGCCGGAGATGCCTTCGGTGTAGACCTCGTCGAACTTGAGCGGCATGCCAAAGGCGATCGCTGCGAGGATTGTCAGCTTGTGCGCCGCGTCGATCCCCTCGACGTCGAAGGTGGGATCGGCCTCGGCAAAGCCCAGGTACTGCGCCTCGGCGAGCACCTCGGCGAACGCCCGGCCCTCGTCGCGCATGGCGGTGAGGATGTAGTTGCCGGTGCCGTTGATGATGCCGGCCAGCCACTCGATGCGGTTGCCCGCCAGCCCCTCGCGGATGGCCTTGATGATCGGGATGCCGCCGGCCACGGCCGCCTCGAAGGCGACCATGGTGTGACGCTTCTGGGCAAGCTCGAACAGGTCCATGCCCTCGTGGGCGATCAACGCCTTGTTGGCGGTGACCACCGGCTTGCCCAGTTCCAGCGCACGGCGGATCAGATCGCCAGCCGGCTTCATGCCGCCCATCAGCTCGACGACCACGTCCACCTCCGGGTTCTCGACCACCTCCATCGGATCGGTGGTCAGCATAATGCCCTCCAGCGGGCAGATGCGCGGGGCGTCGAGATTGCGCGCGGAGGCGTGCAGCACCTCGATGCGCCGCCCGGCGCGACGGGCGATCTCGTCGGCGTTGCGCAGCAGCACGTTGACCACGCCGCCACCGACGGTGCCCAGCCCCAGCAGGCCGACGCGGACCGGTGGCAGTGCTTCGTTCTGATTCGTCTGCATCTGGCTCATTGTCCTCCCTCCGACGGCGGCGTTACCCCATGGGCACGGAACATCGCCTTGATGCCCCGGATCGCCTGGCGGGTGCGATGTTCGTTCTCGATCAGGGAGAAGCGCACGTGATCGTCGCCGTAATCGCCGAAACCGATACCCGGCGAGACGGCCACCTTGGCCTCGGCGAGCAGCATCTTGGAAAATTCCAGCGAACCCATGTGGGTGAACGGCTCGGGGATCTTCGCCCAGACGAACATGGTCGCCTTGGGCGGCTCGACCGGCCAACCGGCGGCGTTGAGCCCTTCGCAGAGCACGTCGCGGCGACGGCGATACATGTCGCAGATCTCGTCCACGCAGGTCTGGTCGCCCTCGAGCGCGAGGATGGAGGCCACCTGAATGGGAGTGAAGGTGCCGTAGTCGAAGTACGACTTGATGCGCGCCAGCGCGCCCACCAGCGTGGGATTGCCCACCATGAAGCCCACGCGCCAACCGGGCATGTTGTAGCTCTTCGACAGGGTAAAGAACTCCACCGCCACGTCCTTCGCGCCGGGAACTTCCATGATCGACGGCGCCTTGTAGCCGTCGAAGACGATGTCGGCGTAGGCCAGGTCATGGATCACCCAGATGCCCGCCTCGCGGCAGATCTCGACCACCTTCTCGAAGAACTCCAGGTCCACGCACTGCGTGGTCGGGTTCGCCGGGAAGTTGAGGATCAGCATCTTCGGCTTGGGCCAGGACTCCTTGATCGCCCGGGTGAGCTCCTCGAAGAAGTCCACGTCCGGCGTCAAGCGCACGTGGCGGATGTCGGCATCCGCGATCACCGAGCCGTACGGGTGGATCGGATAGGCCGGGTTGGGTACCAGCACCGTGTCGCCGGCCGACAGCGTGGCCATCGCCAGGTGCCCCAGGCCTTCCTTGGATCCGATGGTGACGATCGCCTCGTCATCCGGGTCGATCTCCACCCCGTAACGACGCTCGTACCAGTTCGCGATCGCCCGGCGCAACCGCGGGATACCCTTGGACTGGGAATAGCGGTGCGTATCCCCGCGACGCGTCGCCTCGACCATCTTCTCGACGATGTGCGGCGGCGTCGGCTGGTCCGGGTTGCCCATGCCGAAATCGACGATGTCCTCGCCGGCGGCACGCGCCTTCGCCTTGAGTTCGCCGGTGATGTTGAAGACGTAGGGCGGCAGTCGCTGGATGCGGGCGAAATGTTCGTTCACTTGGACTCTGGAGCGTTGCGTGGACTGGGAACGGGAACGCCGCCATCGGCCGATGACGCGAAAAGCGGGGACCGAGAGCGGGCAAAGACTACGAACAGTAAGGAGCGGCGACGAAACTGTCAATGTCGGACCCCTTCCGGGACGCCCGCGACCCGCTTTCAGGGCGTCAAGGTGATGCCAGTGGCCGGATGGCCACGCCGAGATCGGCCGGCGGGGCGTGATAGACCGAGGAAAGCACCAGTCCGTCGATGCCGGTGGCGGCGTACTCACGAATGTTTTCGGGACGCAGGCCGCCGGCGATCAAAAGCGAGGCGTGGGGGTACTCGCCGTGCAGGGAATCGAGCCAGTGTCGCAGGGTCTCGACCGGGGTCTTGTCGAACTGCACCGCGTCGGCCCCGGCGGCAAGCGCATCCCGGGCCTGGGCGAGGTCGTGGCATTCGACGGCGACGGTCTTTTCGCAGGCATTCTGGCGCAGGGCGGCGAGGTATTCGGGCAGCGCCTCGCGCCCGCCGATCATCGCCAGGTGATTATCGAAGATCAGCACGGTCTCGGACAGGCCGGCGCGGTGGATCTCCGCCCCGCCGGCAAGGATCGCCTTGAGCAGGATCTTCTTCTGTCCCGGGGCGTGCTTGCGGGTGACCAGCAACGGCGCGCGGGAGACCTCGCGCACGGACTCGACCATCGTGGCCGTGCGTGTCGCCACCCCGCAGCCGTGCTCGAGCAGGTTCATGGCCACCTTCCAGCCGCGATGCAGAGCGGCCGCCGGCCCCTCGGCAACCAGCAGCCGAGCGCCCTCCCCCGCGTCGTGACCGCTGGGAAAGACGCTGTTCACGCTCGCCCCGAGCGTGGTGAAAAGGCGCGCGGCCTCCTCGGTCAGCGCCACCCGCACCGGGTGACGCGCGCTGACCACCAGCTGCGCCGGCCGGTCGTCGATGCCCAGCCAGTGGCTGGTCAGATCCACCAGCGGGGCGTCCTCCTCGATCCATGACTCGATTTCCTGCTGAGTAAAAAAGATCATGCACGCACCTCCTGGGGACGAAAGCCCATCTCGGCGAGTCTCGGGCGCGAGAGGGTCTCCGGCTCGGGCAACGGCTGGATCATGCGCATGGACAACGGCTCGACCCAGGCCCAGATGTCGGCTGCCGTGGCCGCCGGCACGTCCTCGGCGGCCATGGCCCGGGCGAAGGCCCGCAGCCAGCGCAGGCGGTCGTCGGCGGTCACGCCAAAGGAACGATGGCGCACGCGCAGCATGGGCTTGCCGCGGGCCGGCGTGTAGACCGCGGGCCCGCCGAACATCTCGACGAAATAGTCGGCGGTGTGCGCGATCGCCCGCTCCAGCCCGGCCTCGTCGGGCGCGAACAGGCGCCCGGACGGCCCGGCCCACAACTCGCGATGCTGACAATCGACGATCCGCCGGATACGCGCTTCGCCCAGCGCCTCGAAGGTCTCCGGGCCCGGCATGGGCGCGTCGGGGAATTCGCTGCGGCGACGCTTCCAGTCCTCGTCGATCCGTCCGGGAGTGCGGTTGGCGAACTTGGTGGTCATGATACCTCCTCGTGCAAACGGGTCTGTTCATTCCATGGCAACCGCTCGACGGCATGCATGGTGGTCCGACGATTGATCATGCGGATCGAGAGCGGCTCGACCCAGTCCCAGACCTCCTCGCGACAGCCTGCCGGGAAGCCGGTTTCCACCATCGCCTCGGCCAGACAATCCAGCCAAATCAGCCGGTCGGCCTCGGTGATCGCCACGGGGAAGTGACGCTCGCGCAGGTGCGGCTCGCCGTGTACCGGGGTAAAGCACTTGGGCCCGCCCAGCATCTCGACAAAGAAATCCTCAGTGCGCCGCACGGCCTCGGCGCGACGGGAGGCGTCGGCCGGGAACAGCTCGGCGACCGGGGTGGCGAACATCCGCTCGTGCTGGACGAACACCAGCCGACGGATGGCGGATTCGCCGGCCTCGCGGAAGACCCGCGCGCCCGGAAACGGCACCGGCGGGTAGATCACGTCGTGCATCGCCGGCACGCTCGGCGGGTCGTCACTGCCGAATCGCGGCGAGCGCGCCGGGCAGCGGCGCGCGACCTCGTCGAAGCTGGTCAGGCGTTCATGCAGGTCGGTATCAGGCATGGTTGTCCTCCTTGGCAGGCAGGTAGAGGCGGTCGCGGAGCTCGGCCCTGGTGAAGGCCACGTCGCAGAAGCGCCGGTAGTACGCCTCGGTGGTCTCGAGCACCTCGGCGGCAGAGAAACGCGACGGGTGCAGGCGTTGGGCGGCCCAGAGCACCATCAGCGGGTGCTCGGCGGTCCAGGAGGCCCAGGGATGGGCGATCGACGGGGCGACATGCACGCGCCCCGTGCGTACCGCGCGCAGGCGGGCGAAGCGCGGATCGTCGGCCAGGCGCCGGCGATCGGCCTCGCTCCAGAGCAGCAGCACCTCCGGATCCCAGGCGAGGATCTGTTCGATCGAGAGGGAGAGATGGTCATGATGGTGGGGCTGGTCGGCGGTGACACTCCGTCCGCCGGCGGCCTCGATCCACTGGTTGACCACGCGGAACTGCTGGGAAAGGGTCTGGAGGTTGACGAACAGCACGCTCGGACCCGCTTCGGGCAGACGACTCCGCACCTCGGCGAGCAATGCCTCGGCCCAGTCGAGCCAGTCCCGGGCCGCCGCTTGCCGGCCCACGGTCTGTCCCATCAGTCGCATGCTCGAGCGGATCGAGGCCCAGGGACGGGCTTGGGCCTCCTTCCAGGACAGGTAGACCACCGGCAGACCCGCCCGCGCCATGGGTTCGAGCGCATGCGGCATCATGGTGAACACCACGTCCGGGCGCAGGGTCAGCAGGGTCTCCAGCGACGGCACCCCGCCGCTGCCCTGGGCGGCCGGCCGCTCGGCCATCTGCGGGGCGAAGCGCAGGTGATCGGCCCAGCGCGGCCCGCGGGCGAACGCCGGCAGGCCATTGACGACACGCTCCCCCGCCCCCAGCGCGAAC
>JBNJFM010000006.1:0-1798 GCA_051746865.1 Pseudomonadota bacterium
TGCTGATGACCTTCCCGCTGATGGGAAGCGGGTTGAGCTTTGCCGATGCCCTGTTCGAGGCGATTTCCGCGGTCACCACGACCGGGCTGTCCGTGACCACCGACCTGGCGGGCAAGCCGGAGACGTTCCTGTTCGCCCGTTCCTGGATGCAGTGGTACGGCGGGCTGGGCATCGTGGTGCTTTCCATCGCCATCCTCATGGGCAGCCAGATGCCCACCCGCACGCTGAGCGAGCCGCTGGGCGGGGAGACGCTGGCCACGACGACCCGCAGCCACGCGCGCCAGGCACTGGTCATCTACAGCACACTGACGGTCGCGGGCATCGCCGTGGTGTGGCTGATCGCCGGCGATGGCGTGGTGGCGGTCAACCACGTGCTCGCCGCGGTGTCGACCGGCGGGTTCTCGTCCTTCGACGACAGCCTCGCCGGCATCGACGGCTGGTCCGGCCGCTTCGCCATTATCGGCATCAGCCTGCTGGGGGCCTTGCCCCTGACCCTGTATGCGCTGATGACCACGCGCAAGTGGCGGGCGGGCGTGCAGGACCCCGAATTGCTGGCGTTGCTGGCGGCGGTCGGGCTGGTGGCGCTGATCCTGTTTCTTTCCCTGCGGTTTCAGGCGGGCATGGCGCTGCCGGACGCGGCGGGCCACTCGCTGTTCCTTGCCATGTCGGCGCAGAGCACGGCGGGGTTCGCGACGCTGGATCCAGGCTCGCTGGAGGATAGCGCCAAGCTGGGGCTGATCGTGTCGATGTTGATCGGCGGTGGCGTCGGCTCGACGGCCGGCGGCTTCAAGCTGTTGCGCCTGTTGATCCTGCTGCGCCTGGTCCAGGTGGCGGTGCAGCGCACGACCATGCCGTCGAGCGCGCTGCATTACGCGAAACTCCGCGGCAAGGTGCTCGACGAGGGCACCGTCCAGCACGTCCTGATCCTCGTCCTGTTGTACGTTGTCGTGGTGATCGCCTCCTGGTTCGCGTTCCTGCTCTACGGCTACGCGCCCATGGACGCGCTCTTCGAGGTGGTCTCGGCCACCGCCACAGCGGGCCTGAGTGCCGGCATCACGACGGCCGACATGCCGACCTTCCTCAAGGTGGTGCTGTGCCTGGACATGCTGCTCGGGCGGGTGGAAATCATTGCGTTGCTGGTGGTCCTGTATCTCCCGAACTGGATCGGAACGCGCAAGGAGGCATGAATGAAAGCGATATTCGTCGGTGCGAGTTCAACGGCCGTGATGACGGCGCAGGTGCTGTTGAAGCGAAACCATGAAGTGGTGGTCGTCGAGCGGGAAAAGGCGAAGCTCGACGAGCTCGGCAACGAACTGGACTGCGGGTTTCTGCTCGGTGACGGCAGCAAGCCGGCCCTGCTGCGCGAGACGAACCCAAAGGCCGACGACGTGCTCTACTGCCTGACCGGTCAGGACCAGACCAACATCATCACCAGCCTGGTCGGGCGGTCGTTGGGGTTCGAGAAGGTGGTCACCAAGATTCAGGATCCGAGTTACGAGCATATCTGCATCGAACTTGGCCTGGATTCCACGATCATCCCGTCCCGCACCATCGGCCGGCACCTGGCCGACATGTTCGAAGGTCGCGACCCGTTCGAACTCTCCACCATCTTCCGTTACGACGCCTCGACCTTTTCGTTCGTGGCCAAGGAAGACCAGGTGGGCACCATCAGCGATCTGGCCCTGCCCAGGCCCAGCCGCGTGATGTGTCTCTACCGCAACGAACAACTGATCATCCCGGATGAAGGCGAACGGATCGAGGTCGGTGATGAAGTGATGATCATCACGCATCGGAAAAA
>JBNJFM010000006.1:1898-13021 GCA_051746865.1 Pseudomonadota bacterium
CGTGATGTGTCTCTACCGCAACGAACAACTGATCATCCCGGATGAAGGCGAACGGATCGAGGTCGGTGATGAAGTGATGATCATCACGCATCGGAAAAACATCGATGCATTGCACGAGCAGTTGGGTCCGGTCATCGACGAGGAAGTCGATGAGCCTGATATGGAGGGATCAGGAACGCGCGATGGCGAGTGAGAAGGGCGCTCCGGTCATCGGGTGGAGCGAAGGGAGATGGGATCCTCGTCACGCTCTGGCATTAGTGTAGTGCTTCGTAATTGCTGGCACTTTCAGAGCCCACCACACGTGTCAGATCAAGGCGCAGTGCGCAGGCAATGGCCCGGCGCCCTTGTCAAGCGCTGCAACGCAGAGCTGGCGCGTGTGGTGGGCTCCCTCCGGGCGAGGCGCTGGCCGGCCATCTGCGGCGTTGCGGTCTCTTGAAAGGGAACCACCCTTCCGGCGAGACCGTGCCTTGCCTCTGACCGGCCAGCGGCGCGCTGAATGTGCCAGCAATTATTACGAAGCATTACACTAGCCGCCATGTTTGCCGCAAATCGACTCCTCTTGCTCACCCGCGCCGGCTACGAGGGTGACTGCGCCGCCCAGGTGCAGATGATCGCCGCCGAGGCCGGCGTGTATGGATTCTGCAAGGCCAGGGCCGACACCGGCTACCTGACCTTCATTGCCCACGATCCGAATGCGCTGGCTGATTGGTTCGAGACGCTCTCGCTGGACGACCTGATCTTCTCCCGCCAGATGTGTCTCGCCGGCGAGCCGCTGGACGACCTGCCGCCGGACAACCGGCTGGGGCCGATCCTTGCCGCGCTCGAAGGCCAGGCGTTCGGCGGCGCTTTCGTCGAGACGCCGGACGCCGAGGCCACCCGGCCGCTGATGCGATTGGCTCGCCAGTTCACCAAGCCGCTGGAGCAGTCGATGCGCAAGCGCCGGTTGCTCGATCCGGGCAACCGGCAACTGCCACGACTGCATCTGACTTTCACCGATTCCACCAGCGTGATTCCCGGCTGGTCACACCCGGGGCAGGCGGCGCCGAGTCCGATGGGCATTCCGCGCCTGAAGCTGTCCCGGCACGCCCCCAGCCGCTCGGCGCTCAAGCTCGAGGAGGCGCTGATCACCTTCCTCTCCCCCGATGAGCGCAGGGAGTTGCTGCGCGCCGGGCTGGAGGCGGTCGACCTGGGCGCGGCGCCCGGCGGCTGGACCTGGCAGCTGGTGCGTGACGGGCTGATGGTCACGGCCGTCGACAACGGCCCGATGGCCGACGAACTGGCCGCTTCCCACCAGGTGGAGCACCGCCGCGAGGATGGCTTTACCTTCCGCCCCGACCGGCCGGTCGAGTGGCTGGTCTGCGACATGGTGGAAAAGCCGATCCGCGTGGCCGCCCTCATGGCCGACTGGATGGCGCGCGGCGATTGCCGACGGGCGATCTTCAACCTCAAGCTGCCGATGAAAAAGCGCCAGCAGGCGGTGACGGACTGCCGGGAACTGATCGAGGATCGGTTGACCGAGGCCGGGGTGCCGTTCGAGATGGATGTCCGGCAGCTGTATCACGATCGGGACGAGGTGACGGCCTACTTGCGGCGGCTGTGACGGGGGTGCGTCCACCGCGGGTGGAGCGAGGCGGCCAGCGACTGGTCATCGTGCGCTACGTGCAATGCGTCGACTTTGCCGGGGCCGGGGCCGGGGCCGGGGCGACATCATGCCGGAACGGCGGCCCGCTGCGGAGTGCGGACGGGCTCGGCCACCTCCCGCGGGTACGTGCACGGTCGGAAACGTTGCCGTTGAGGGGTATATTGCTATTGCCATCGCCTGCCGACGCTGTCGGTGGGGCCTCAACCCGAGTCGGAGCTCCTCGATGATCCAGTCCGAGAAGATCCAGCAACTTGCCGAGTCGTTCGACCGCTTCGAGCGCGGTGAGCTCGAGGCCGGGGCGTTGTGCGACGACCTGGCGACGATGCGCGACCAGGACATCGCGCGTGCGATGGCGGGGCTGGACACGGACGGGATGGGCCGCGTGCTGGCGGTGCTGCCGGAGGAACGCCGGCCCGAGGTGTTCGGCTTTCTCGAGCCACTGACGCAGTTCGCGCTGGTCGAGCGGCTGGAGGACGAACTGGCGCGGGCGCTGCTGGAAGGGCTGCGTCCCGACAATCTGACCGCGCTGCTGGAGGATCTCTCGCCAGAGCAGGGCGAGACGGTGGTCCGCCGCCTGAGTCCGCGGCGGGTCGGCCAGGCGCTGCGGCTGCTCGGCTACCCGCCGGAGAGTGCCGGGCGACTGATGACGCCGGAGTTCATCACTCTGCGGCCGGACTGGACGCTGGCACACGCGCTCGAACACGTGCAGCAGCACGCCGGTCGCAGCGAGACCATCGACACGCTCTACGTCACCGACGAGCACGACCGGCTGCTCGGCTGGACCAGCCTGCACAAGCTGGTGCTCGGCGACCCTCAGGCCACGATGGTCTCGTTGATGGACGACGACCCCGTGCACGCGCTGGTGTCCGACGATCGCGAGGAGGTCGCCCGTCTGATCCAGCACTACGACCTGACCGCGTTGCCGGTGGTTGACGAGGGCGGTGTGCTGCTGGGCATGGTCACCATCGACGACGTGATGGACGTGGTCGAGGAGGAGGCCACGGAGGACATCCACAAACTCGGTGGCCTGAGCTCGCAGCACTTGAGCCTGAGCGGCGCATCCATCCCCGAGCTGTTCAAGAAGCGCATCGGCTGGCTGTTGCTGCTGGTGTTCCTGGCCATATTCGCCGCCGGGGCGGTCTCGGCCTTTGAGGAGACGCTGGAGGCGGCCGTGGTACTCAGCTTCTTCCTGCCGCTGATCATCGGCTCGGGGGGCAACGCCGGTTCGCAGGGAGCGACCATGATGGTGCGCGCCCTGGCCACCGGGGACGTCAACTCCAGGGACTGGCTGCGTCTGTGGGGGCGGGAACTGGGCGTGGCGACCGCCCTGGGCGTGACCATGGGCGCGGCGGCCTGGGGTATCGGGCTGTTCTACGGCGGGACGATGCTGGCCAACGTGGTGTTCCTGTCGATGATCGCGGTGGTGATCTTCGGCAGCATGGTGGGAATGCTGCTGCCGTTTTTGCTCACCCGCTTCAACCTCGACCCGGCCACCGCCTCGGCCCCGCTGATCACCTCGATCGCGGATATCGGCGGCATCCTGATCTACTTCGGCATTGCCACCGCCTGGATCGGCGCGACGCCCCCGGGCTGAGTCAAGGGACACGAAGGGAGCAGGTTGGGAGACGCCAAGGGAATGACATGCTGGAACGACTGAGAGCGGTTCTTTACGTGCAGGTGTGGGAGAACCATTTCGAGATTCGGCGGGTCGGGAAGGATCCGGTCTCGGTTGCCCTCCCCTCGACGTCGCCGTTCACGACGCGTCGATTGCTGGTGGGTACCTTCTCGGTTGCCGAGCGGACGCTGCGTGAGGCCTTGGGCTCGCGGCTGCGGCTGATCTTGCGTCCGGTGATGGTGATTCACCCAATGGTGATGGTCGAGGACGGGCTGTCCGAGGTGGAGGCACGCCTGTTCCACGAACTGGGGCGATCGGCAGGGGCGTGGCGGGTGGAGCTCCACACCGGCGAGGTCCTTTCGGATGAGCAGGTCCGCCGTCTCGCGGGTGAATGAGGGTGAGTATGCTGGAACGGATCATCAGCGGCGGACAGACGGGTGCGGATCGCGGTGCGCTGGATGCCGCACTCGCGCGCGGCTTTCCCTGCGGCGGCTGGTGCCCGCCCGACCGCCGCTCGGAGGATGGCGAGATCCCCGCGCGCTACCCGGTCGAACCGATGGCGTCCGGCGGCTATCGGCGGCGCACCATCCGGAACCTCAAGGACGCCGACGGCACGGCGATCTTCTACCGGGAAGAGATTACCGGCGGCACCGAACTCACACTGGCCCAGTGCATCCGCCACCGGCGCCCCTATCGGCTGATCGATCTCTCCGAGGTCACGCCCGAGCGGGCTGTCGTCATCCTGCAGCGCTTCGTCGAGCGCCATGACTTGCGGGTGCTGAACGTGGCCGGTCCGCGCGCGAGTGGCGCACCGGGCATCCGGGACGAGGTCGAAGAGGCGGTGGGCGGCCTGCTGGATCAAGTCGGCTAGGGGCGGTGACGAGCCCCCCGATTAGTTTTTCTTTTTCTTGCCCTTCCTGCCGTCATGCCGGGATTCGCCGAGATCGGCGGCCACGGCTTCGGCGGCGATGCGCATCACTTCGGTGCGCGCAAAGCGCTTGTCGTTGGCCGGGATGATGCGCCACGGCGCGAACTCGGTGCTGGTGCGGATGACCATCTCGTTGACCGCGGCCTTGTAGGCGTTCCAGCGCTCGCGGTTGCGCCAGTCCTCGTCGGTGATCTTGTGTCGCTTGTGCGGCGTGTTCTCGCGTGCCTCGAAGCGCTGCAGCTGTTCGTCGGGCGTGATGTGCAGCCAGAACTTGAGCAGGGTGATGCCGTGCTCGGCCAGCTGGCGCTCGAAGGTGTTGATCTCGTGGTAGGCCCGGGCCCATTCGGGCTGGGCGGTCAGGCCTTCCACCCGTTCGACCAGCACGCGCCCGTACCAGGAGCGGTCGAAGATGGTCCAGTAGCCGTCGCGCGGGATCTGCCGCCAGAAACGCCACAGGTAGTGGTGGGCGGCCTCCTCGTCGCTGGGAGCGGCCACCGGAAAGACTCGGTAGAGCCGGGCGTCGAGTCCGCGCACCATGCGGCGGATCGCGCCGCCCTTGCCGGCCGCGTCCCAGCCCTCGAACAGGGCGACCACCGAGCGGCGCTTGGCGAAGCCGCGCCAGCCCAGCCGGTTGAGCTCCGCTTCCAGCCGCGCCTTGCGTTCCTTGTACTCGGATTTCTTCAGTGACCGATCGTTGTCCACCTTGTCGAGGATGGTCACCCGCGCGCTGTCGGCGTCGGGCAGGGCGGGGGCATGCGAGACCCGGTGGGCACACTCGTCGTCGGGGGTGTCCAGGCGGGTCTCGAGCGCTCGCAGCAGGGTCTTGCCAGCGGTCAGGTCGCGAAAGCGACGGTCGCTGGCTTCGATCAGGTACCAGGGCGCCTCGCCGGTGTCGGTTTCGCGCACCACGCGCTGGGCGATATCGATGAAGTCCTGGTAGTGCTTCGCCAGATGGGTGGTCTCCGGGGCCATGTACCAGTGGCTCTGCGGGTCGCGGCGACGCTTTTCCACCCGCCTGGCCTGTTCGGCCTGGGGGAGGTGGAACCAGTACTTGATCAGCAGCATGCCGTCGTCGATCAGCATGTGCTCGGTTTCGCGAATGCGGTCGAGCTCGCCGGCGATGCCGTCCTCGCCCAGCCGGCCTTCCAGGGAGTCTTCGATCAGGCGGGCGTACCAGGCGCCGAAGAGGATGCCGATCTCGCCCGCCTTGGGCATGCTTCGCCAGTAGCGCCACCAGCGCGGGCGTTGCTTCTCCTCGTCGGTCTCGTCCCAGAACACGCTGGTCTTGAGTCCCCGCGAATCCAGCCATTCGAGCAGGTGGTTGACCATCTCGCCCTTGCCGGCACCAGCCACGCCGTTGATCACCAGCAGCACGGGAACCCCTTGCTGGCGGGCCTTGCGTTGCGCCTGCAACAGGCGATAGCGCAGATCGGGCACCGCTTCCTTGAAGTCGTGCTTGCTGATGCGGCGGCCGAGTTCGGCGGCTTCGAACATGAAGTGCTCCTCTGCGTGTCCTTGCCGGAGGGCGTGGGCGGGGCTGGCTTCAAGCCTAGCATGCTCGCTTGTCATCACCCTGTGCCATGCTTGGGGCAATACGTCGTCGAGGGTGTGCATGATGGTGTCGAAGATTTTGTGCCGGGGTGGTGCGGGTCTGGTGCTGGCCATCGGGCTGTTCGCCGCTGGCGGGGCGCAGGCCGGCGAGCGGCTGGCGACCGAGGCCTCGGACTACCTGCGTGATCACGCCGACAACCCGGTCGACTGGTACCCCTGGGGACGCGAAGCCCTCACCCGCGCCCGCGAGACCGACCGGCCGTTGTTCGTCTCGGTGGGTTATTCCACCTGTTACTGGTGCCACGTCGCCGAGCGTGAACTGTACGAGGACCCGGCGATCGCGGCGGTGATGAATCGCCACTTCGTCAACGTCAAGGTCGACCGCGAGCAGCGCCCGGACCTCGATCGCGTGCTGATGGCCGCCACCCGTGAACTGGGCGGCGCCGGTGGCTGGCCCAATAACGTCTTCCTCACGCCGGACCTCGAGCCGTTCTTCGCCGGCAGCTACTTCCCGCCCGACCCCCTGCCCGGCCGCGAGAGCTTCCCGCAGCTGCTCGAACGGTTCGCCGGGCAGTGGCAGAAGGACCGCGGTTCATTGGTCGAACGGGCGGAGGAGGTGGCCGCCGCCCTGCGCGAGCAGGCGGATACTCCCGGGCTGGCGCCCGAGCGCATCGAGCCGGCGCGCTGGCGCCGGGCCGCGGTCGAGTCGCTGGCGGAGGATTTCGACCCGCTGGTGGGCGGCTTCGCGCTGCCCGGCCAGTCCAGCCGCTTTCCGCAGTCACCGAGGATCGCACTGTTGCTTTCCGCGCTGGAAGACGAGGCGCTCGCCGAGCGCGCCGCCGAAATGCTCGATCAGACCCTGGCCGCCATGAGCGTCGGCGGGTTGTTCGATCACGTCGGCGGCGGGTTTCACCGCTACACCGTCGACCCGGAGTGGGCGATACCACATTTCGAGAAGATGCTGGTCGACAATGCGCAGCTGGTCGGCCTCTACGCACGGGCCGGCCAGCGGCTGGACCAGCCGTGGTTCGACCGGGTGGCCGGGCGGACGGCCGACTACCTGTTGCGCCGGCTGGCGGCCGAGGGAGGCGGTTTCTTCACCGGGGAAAACGCCGAGGTCGACGGCGTGGAGGGTGCGGGGCACGTGTTTTCCGCCGCCGAGATCCGCGAGGTGCTGGGCGACCGCGCCGAGTCTTTCCTTGCCTGGCACGAGCTGGTCCCCCTGCCGGCCAGCCGCGTCGGCCACGAGATGCCGGACGGCGGGGCGGTCAACCTGAACCCCGGTCGGGCGCTGACTGCGCTGGAGACCGGGGAGCTGGCGGGGTTCACGCAGGCCATGGCCCCCGATTACGCGGCCCTGAGGGTGTACCGAGAAACACGCGGGCTGCCGTCCCGGGATCGCAAGCGGGTGGCGGCGTTCAACGCGCTGGCCGGGCTGGGGCTGCTGGCCGTCGCGCAACGCCTCGACCGTGCCGACTGGCACGAGCGGGCGGTGGCCACCGGCGAGTGGCTGTGGCAGCGGCTGTGGGACGACGAGCGCGGTGTGCTCCGCCGACAGGTCTACCAGGGCGAAGCCTCCGGCGAGGCCTTCCTGTCCGACCACGCCGCGGTCGGTCGGTTGATGCTGGCCCTGTACGGCACGCAGCACGAACTGCGCTGGCTGTTCCGTGCCCAGCGCGTCGCCGACGCGATCGAATCCCGCTACCTGGATGAGGCGGGGCGCCTGCACGAGCGCGCCGTGACGGGGGGAGGCGAGGTGGGCATGCCGCTGTCGCCTCCTTTGAGCGGTGATGATGTCGTGCCTTCCGGGCATGGGCAGGCGGTGATCTTTCTGCTGGATCTCGGCGGGGTTCTGGGCGATCGCGAGCGCGAGTATCGCGCCGTGCGCGCACTGGCGGGGTTCGCCGGCGATATCGAGTCCCGCCCGGCGGACTGGGGCTGGCTGGCCGGCGAGCTGGCCCGGCCGTCACGCGCCGGGGTGGTGACCCGCGAGGCAGAAAGACTGGCCGAGCAAGCCGCGGAAGTGGCCGGCCCCGGGCAGTCCCGGGATCACGTCGAGGCCGAGGCACGCATGATCGAGGCCGGCGCGGCGATCGAGTTGCGGCTGGTGATCGAGCCGGGTTTCCACATCAACGCCAACCCGGCCAGCGAGGACTATCTGATCCCCACGCGTGTCCGTGCGCCGACGGGTGATATCGGCCGGGTCGAGTACCCGCCGGGCAGGCCGTTCCGCGCCGAGTTCGCCCGCACGGCCATCGACGTCTACGAGGGCGAGCTGGTCCTGCGGGTGCCGGTGACTGGCGAGCGGCCCGAGCGTCTGGTCGTCGACCTGCAGGCCTGCAATGACCAGGTGTGTCTCGCGCCGGACGAGGTGGAGGTGGAGGTCGGTCGGGATGGCGAATAGCGGCCCGGGGTGGCTGCAGGACCGGCGTTGGCCGCGACGTCCTGGAAAGGTGCCCGGCCACCGCGCCTGAAGGTGTTCCTGTGGTACCCGCCGGCACCGATGGGAGTTTGCCTTGCAAGCAAACCGCGCCATGGGCGCGGGCCCCGATCCGAGAAAGATTTCGTGCCGGTACGGCGACGGCCGTCGCTTTGGCGGAAAAGGCCGGCTTGCGCAATGGGGCGTCGAGTGAAAGGTCTGCCCAATGAAACGGGCCGCGACGGACCGGGTGGGTCATTCGCGGCCCGTGCGGGCGGCCGGGGCGTTGTGTATCAGGCCGAGACGGATTCCGGCTCGCTGTCGGCGGATTCGTCGAACCGGCAGCCTTCGGGAACCAGCGGGTTCAGGCCGAGCTTGGCGAACATCGCCTCGTCAGCCTCGGCATCCGCGTTCTCGGTGGTCAGCAGCTTTTCGCCGTAGAAGATGCTGTTGGCGCCGGCGAAGAAGCACCAGGCCTGGATGGCCTCGCTCATGCCCTCGCGGCCGGCGGACAGGCGCACGTGCGAGGTGGGCATCATGATCCGCGCGGTGGCGACGGTGCGGATGAACTCGATCGGGTCGAGCACCGGCTTGTCGGCCATCGGCGTGCCGGGGACGCGCACCAGCATGTTCAGCGGCACGGATTCGGGGGCGCGCTCGAGGTTGGCCAGCGTGGTCAGGAAGGAGGCGCGATCCTCGCGCGATTCGCCCATGCCGAGGATGCCGCCGGAGCAGACGTTGATGCCCGCGTCACGCACGTGATCCAGCGTCTCCAGGCGATCCTCGATCGAGCGGGTGGTGATCACCTGGTCGTAGTACTCGGCCGAGGTGTCGATGTTGTGGTTGTAGTAGTCCAGTCCGGCTTCCTTGAGGCGACGGGCCTGGTGCGGCTGGAGCATGCCCAGGGTCACGCAGGCCTCCATGCCGGTCTCCTTGACCACGCGGACCATGTCGATGACGTTTTCGAGCTGCTTGTCGGTGGGGTTGCGCCAGGCCGCGCCCATGCAGAAGCGCGAGGCGCCCTTGTCGCGGGCGCGACGGGCGGCCACGCGCACCTCGTCGAGCGGCAGCAGGCGCTCGCGCTCGAGACCCGTGTCGTAGCGCGAACTCTGCGAGCAGTACTTGCAGTCTTCCGGGCACGCGCCGGTCTTGATCGATAGCAGCGTGCTGACCTGCACCGCGTTGGGGTCGAAGTGTTCGCGGTGGACCTGCTGGGCCTGGAAGAGAAGATCGTTGAAGGGCTGCTCGAACAGGTCGAGAGCCTCCCGGGTGGTCCAGCGCGGGCGGGTCATGGGCTCAGTCGTCCTCGAAGGTTTCGGGGGCTTCGGTAAAGGAATCTTCCCAAGTATCTTGCTTGATCCGGTAGAGATCGTAAAGCGACCAGGGGATGATGATCAGCGCGGCGATGGCCCACAGCACCAGGTAGAAGAGGATGCTGGGCGGGGCGAAGGTGCCGATCGCGACCACGGTTCCGGCCACGCCGTAGAAGCGGTACGCTGCCCATTGCGTGTAGTGGCCCACCTTGGGATTGGGATGGTGCCGATTGAGCGCGTAGACCAGCATGGACAGGCCGGTCCAGAAGATGGCAAGCGGCAGGGGCACGATCATCGCGATGATGTTGCCCCAGTTGAACCAGCTGGCGGCCCGGCGGGCGGAGGCGCCCGAGATGCGGGTGGGGACGTGTTCCTCCTCGCTTTGGCTGGGCTGTTCGTTCTGGTTCATTCGGCTTGACCTCGGAACGTGCGAATCATTCGTCAGGCTAGCATGAAACGGATTTCCCCGCGAAGGTGGCGCTGGATGCCGGCGCCCTGTCACCTGTGCAACCGGGACACGCTCGACGGCGCTGGACTCTGTCCGGCCTGCCGGCGCGAATGGCGGGCGCTTGCGGGGCGGTCGCGCTGCCCCGGCTGCGGGCTGGCCATGCCCCGGGAGAGTCACGCGGAAGGCCCGATGCGCTGCGGGGCCTGCCGTCGGCGGCCGCGTGCCTTCGACGGGGTCGTCGCGGCCGTCGACCTGGATCCGAGCGTGCGTCACGTGATTCACCGGCTCAAGTATCATCACGACTTCAGCGTGTTGCCGCTGCTGGAGGAGACGCTGATTGAAACGGTCCTGGCGCAGGCCGGTGATTTCCGCCCCGAGGCGCTAGTGCCCATGCCGGTGCATCCGGCCCAGCGTCGCCGGCGCGGCTTCAACCAGGCCCAACTGCTGGCCGGGGCGCTCGGCCGTGCCCTGGGCGTTCCGGTGGCCGAGGGGGAGGCGCGTCGCGTTCGGGATGCCGGCTCGCTGGCGGCCCTGGACGCGGCCGCGCGCCGGCGGGCGCTGCGCGGCGCCTTCGAGGTGAGCGGCTCGTTGCCCGGTCGGGTGGCGATCGTCGACGACGTGCTGACCACCGGCGCGAGTGCCGAGGCCCTGACGCTGGCCTTGCGTCGTGCTGGCGTCCGCGAGGTGGCCGTCTGGGTGGTGGCGCGCACCCCCTAGGGGCGGGAAGCTCTTGTTCTGGCGGGGGGCTTGGAGTAGAATCTCGCGCCTTGGCCGTCCCGGGTCGGGTCAGACCGTGCCCCGATCTCGGGACAGCCCGCCATCCGGCGGGCGGGAACAGGCGAAACGATTCAATGAACACGTCGGGCAGACTGCCTGCCGACGCGACAGAACTTATTTTTCAGGGGCAGAATCGAGATGAAAGAAGGCATTCACCCGAACTATCGGCCGGTGGTGTTCCAGGACGTGGCGGCGGACTTTGCCATCCTGACCCGTTCGACCATCCAGTCGAAGGAAACCATCAAGTGGGAAGACGGCAACGAGTACCCGCTGATCAAGGTCGACGTGTCCTCCGCAAGCCACCCGTTCTTCACGGGCAAGCGTTCCGAGGGCAGCATGGCCAAGCAGGTGGACAAGTTCCGCAACCGCTACGGTCGCAAGAAGTAAGACCGTCCGGTCGTTCCTGTGCAACTCTGCCGGGAAACAGCAA